>NZ_SOEJ01000051.1:0-1193 GCF_004366495.1 Methylosinus sp. sav-2 | reverse complement strand
TACCTTCTGGCGGGCTCGCCTTACCCATGTCCGTCGTCTATCGGGCGTCCGACCCGCCGGGACCGGCGGGCCGCTGGATGATCGAGCGTCTCGCGATGTGTCCAAAGCAGATGGGCGACGAGGACGTGATCGCCTGATTTTCGATTCGCGACTTGAAAAACCGATCTGCGGCGGCGGCCTTCTCATCCGGCTATAAGGCTGTGGTGCAAATTTCACGAATGGCATGAATTTGGGTTCGGGCGTTCTTTGGTTCAGGCGGCAAGCACCGAGGTCCAGATCTCCGGCGCTATCTTGCCGGCCGTGCGGCTGGCGTCGGCGACGAGGATTTGACGGCCCAGGGCATCAGCTCGTCGATGCGCGACTGCGGATGGCCATCGGTGATTGCCTCGAGCGTCGCCTTCATCCAGGCATAGGGATCGACGCTGTTCAACTTGCATGCCGCAAGAAGCGAAGCGAGACGTGTCCAGGAACGCCTACCTTCATCGGAGCCGGGATCATAGTGCTGGGTTTCTGACATTCGAAGCGGAGGTCAAATATCCGTTTCACCCGCTGGTTGGTCAGAGTGTCGTGGTCGTCGGAGACCTCGTGCATGACGGTGTTCGTTATTTCCTGATTCGTCAGGCCCATGGCAGCACCTATCAAATTCCCGAATGGATGTTCGCTCAGGAGGCTAGCGCTCTTGCGATCGTAGCCATTCCGCGGCTTCCCGTCGGCCAACTGATCCTCTTGCGCCGCTTCGCCGATCAGCTCATGGCTAATTTCCCGGGATCGAAGATTCCGGAGGGGTCGGCCATGAAAAGGTTGTCGCACACGCAACTGGACTTGTTCGTCATATCGGTCGAACCAGTGGCATTGACCGACGCGGAGCGGCAGATGGCGGGAGATGAGGAGGTCTATCTGAAAGTCTACGACAGCGTGTCCGAAGCGCGCGCTTCGATCGGCCGGTATCTGGCCGTCTACAACGAGGGGTGCCCCCATTCGTCGCTTGACGGGCATACGCCCGACGAGGCCGACTTCGACGAAAAGGAAACAGCGATGGCCGCACGAACGTCGCCGTCGATTTTGTCGCAGCTCTGGTCTGTCAATCGGCATCGAAAATTGGCTCTGACTCACTTCTGATGCACTTGCGGCGCCGGGTGGCGCTGGTTTCACAGGGAATCAGCGCCATGACGACTGCTCTGCGTCCTTCGGCA
>NZ_SOEJ01000050.1:0-1214 GCF_004366495.1 Methylosinus sp. sav-2 | reverse complement strand
GTCAGCGGCGCTCCCCTGCCCCAATGGACCGTCGAGCGCCTGAAGCGCGCAGTCAAATGCTTCGTCGCCGAGGGTTTGATCGAGCCCAGACTCCTCCATCAAGCTGCCAGCCGGAAAGTCAGCAGCGAGCGCCTCGTCACGCTCGTCGCAGGGATCAAACGGGCCAATCCAGATCTGACGCTCGCGCAAATCGGCGCGCAGCTCGAGGCCATGTATGAGCGCACGCCGCGCGGAGGAACGCGCTGGGCGCCCTCCTCCGTCAAAAGCCTGCTCGATCGCGCCGAAAAGCTCCAATTGCTCGACGCCGAAACGCTGTGAGCGAGCAGACCGCCGAGGCTCGTCCGGAAACACCCCTCGCGTCACCCCGTCCTCTTGCGCTCTCGCGCTGCCTTCCCAGCCTTGCCGCGCAACAGCGCCATCAGCACGGGTCCGAGCGAGAACTCCCCTGCCCTCGCTTTTTCGGTCAGGACGCGGAGATAGCCGCCGGCGCTTTTGATTTCATCACCGCGTTGCAGGATCGCGGCGATGACGATGGAGGCGTCATGCTCGCCCAAGACCTCCAAGGCTTGCGACCAGGCGTCTGGCGACACGCCGAGCGCCGAGCGCACCGTCGCCGCCGCAGCAGCCAAGTCTCGCCATGAGGAAATCTCGCCAACCGGACCGTAATCGAGGATATCGGGACAGGCCTCCAGCACCATTCCGAGCGGATAGGCTCGATGCGCTGGCTTGGGATCGGCAGTCCGAGAGCGTCCCGGGGAGGTTTCCGGTGCTCGCTCGATCGGTTCCCTGCCCTGTTCGAGATTTGGCTGGAATGGATCGGCCCTGCCTTCTTGAAGGCTAGGTTCAAGATCAGAAGAGTTTGTGGTTTGATTCTGTATGTGACGCTCAGTTTGAGACTCATTGCCGCTCATATTTTGAGCTTTTATGTGCGTTTCCAGCAGCTTGTGTATTTCCGTCGCCAGCGCGGCGAGCTCGCCGGCCAAAGCCTCCAGATCGGTGCGGGAAAGTCCCCGCCCGTAGCGCCCCGAGAGCGTCGCATACTGTTGGTGCGCGCCGTCCCAGTCGCCCGAAACGCGCTCTTCCAATCCGGTCTCGATCATCTTGACGATGTCTCGGCGGGTGAGCGTGATCTTCTCCCGCAGCAGCGCGATCGCGCGGTTCTCGGCCCGCACCTCCTCGGCGAGGTTCTCGATTTCGCTCGAGCGCGCGACGAG
>NZ_SOEJ01000049.1:0-1359 GCF_004366495.1 Methylosinus sp. sav-2 | reverse complement strand
AGGCGTTGGTCTGATTCATGTCGATAGAGCTCCAGAGGTTCGGCGATAGGGGGAGGGTGTCGTCGCGGGTCAGGCGGCGAGCGATGCGATTTGGGCTTTCGCCCCGGCGATGGCTGCCGCCTTCGGCTCTTCGCCGAGATTGAGGCCTTCGGCGCGGATGATGGTGACGTCGATCAGGCCGATGAAGCCGAGAACGCCGCGCAGATAGCTCTCGTGATGTTCGAGCTCGGCGGCCGGGCTGTCGCCGGTGTAGACGCCGCCCCGCGTTGAGGCGATGACGACCTTCTTGCCCTCGGGCAGCAACCCTTGCGGGCCATTGGGGCCGTATTGGAAGGTGCGGCCGGCGACGCAGACACGGTCGATCCAGCCCTTGAGCTGTGAGGGGACCGAGAAATTATACATGGGCGCGCCGATCACGATGATGTCGGCGGCGAAGAGATCGTCGATATAGGCGCCGCCGAGCGCGAGATCCTGGCCGAGGGCCGCGCTCGTCACCTCGCCGCCCTGGAAGACCGCAATATGCGCATCCGAGAGATGGAGGGCGGACTCGGCGACGAGGTCGCGGCGGATCACCCGCGCGCCCGGATGAAGGGCCAGCTCTTTCGCCACGACCTCCGCGGTGAGCGCGCGGCTGACCGAATATCCGCCGAGGATGCTGGAATCGATGTGCAGGATCGTCGTCATTGGGAACTCCTCCGAGCCGCCTGCGTGAGGCGTCATAGCTTTGCGAGCGAAGAGGTTTTTCAGAGCGCGAAACATCGAGTGAGTAAGTCGCATGGTTGTGCGAACAGGAGAAGCCGGCATATCTTTATACTTACCATCGGAGAATCCGATGGATTGGAGACAGCTATGCTGGACGGGGTCTCTCTGGATCAATTGCGCGCTTTCCTCGCCGCTGTGGACGAGGGCAGCTTTTCCGCCGCGGGGCGGCGGCTGTCGCGCACACAATCGGCCATCAGCGAAGCGATCGGCAGCTTGGAGACGCATCTGGGTGTCTCTTTGTTCGATCGCAGCGGGCGCTATCCCCGGCTGACGAGTGAAGGCGCTGTCCTCGTCGCCGATGCGCGGCAGGTCCTATCCGGCGTCGATGGCCTGAAGGCGCGCGCCAAAGGAATGGCCGCCGGGCTCGAGGCCGAGCTGGCGATCGCGGTCGACGTCTTCTTTCCGATCGAGGCTCTGGCCGGGGCGGCGACCCAATTCCGCGAGCAGTTTCCCCGCACGCCGCTACGGCTCTATGTCGAGGCGCTCGGGGCGTCGGTGGAGCCGGTGATCGACGGACGCGCGAGCTTCGGCATCGCGGGACCCTTGCCCATGCTGCCTGGCGGGCTCGTCGCCGAGCGCCTGACCCACGTGCGCTTG
>NZ_SOEJ01000048.1:0-1497 GCF_004366495.1 Methylosinus sp. sav-2 | reverse complement strand
CCGCCCAGAGCCTCGCTCGCTGCGAGCGCACGCCGGGCGACGGTCTCCGGGTCGCCGATCAGAAACGCGCCATGGGGCGAGCACATCGCCTCGAAGCCGGCGCGCGTGACGGGCGACCAACCTCGTTCACGGCCGATCTGCGTGAACATATAGGCCCACCCTGGGAAGAAAGCGTCCTTGGCGGCTTGGTCGGTGTCGCCGACGAAGCCCATTGCGTGAACGCCGACCTGGAGCGTCTCCTCCGCATGGCCGGCGCGGCGGCCCGCCTGCCGATAGAGATCGACGAGCGGGCGGAAGCGCCGGAAGTCGCCGCTGATGATCGCGACCATGAGTGGCAGGCCCAGCGCGCCGGCGCGGATGAAGGATTGCGACGTGCCGCCGACGCCGAGCCAGATCGGCAGGCGGGCCTGATGCGGTCTGGGGAAGACGCCCTGGCCGGTCAGCGGCGGCCGGAAGCGTCCTTGCCATGTGACATGGATCTCGTCGCGGAGCTTCAGGAGCAGGTCGAGCTTCTCGGCAAAAAGTGCGTCATAGTCCTGCATGGCGAGGCCGAACAGCGGATAGGCTTCGCCGAAAGATCCGCGTCCGACGATGATCTCGGCGCGTCCTTTCGCGATGAGGTCGAGCGTCGCGAATTCCTGAAAGACGCGGACTGGATCGGCGGCGCTGAGCACGGTGACAGCGCTGGTCAGGCGGATTTGCCGCGTCCGCGCGGCGGCGGCGGCCAGGATCACAGCGGGCGCCGCGTCGAGAAATTCCTCGCGATGATGTTCGCCGACGCCGAACACATCGAGCCCGACGCGGTCGGCGATCTCCACTTCGTCGAGCAGACGCTCCATCCGTTCGGCGGCCGAAATGATTTTCCCCGTCGCAGGATCGGGGATAATGGCCGCGAAGCTGTCGACGCCGATTTCCATGTCGCTTCCTCGAAAATCAGGCGCTCCAGAGAGCACGTCGCGTGCTCGCGCCGCTCAAGGCCGTCGATGGCGTCGAGTAGGAGAGAAGCCTTCTCGACGCCGAGCGCATGATCAGGCTCGGAGGCGGCGGCCGTCCAGGCTGAACGAGCCGGCGCCGAAGGCGGCGATCTGAAGAAGGCCGCCGACGATCGCGACGTTCTTCAGAAAGTGGATCATCTGGTTTTGATCGGCGAAGTTCCTGTGGAAGAGCACAGCCAAAATAAGCGTGAAGGCCGCCAGGACCAGGCTGACGAGTCGCGCTCTATATCCGACGAGCAGAAGGAGGCCGCCGCCGGCCTCGACGATGACCGCGACTGCCAGACCGAGAAGCGGGGCCGGCAATCCGACCGAGGCGATATAGCCTTGCGTGGCCTCGGGGGCCGCGAGCTTGCCGAGACCGCCAAGGATGAAGAGCGCGGCGATCAGCAGGCGGCCGACAAAGGCGAAGGCGTTGGTCTGATTCATGTCGATAGAGCTCCAGAGGTTCGGCGATAGGGGGAGGGTGTCGTCGCGGGTCAGGCGGCGAGCGATGCGATTTGGG
>NZ_SOEJ01000047.1:0-1644 GCF_004366495.1 Methylosinus sp. sav-2 | reverse complement strand
CCCAAATCGCATCGCTCGCCGCCTGACCCGCGACGACACCCTCCCCCTATCGCCGAACCTCTGGAGCTCTATCGACATGAATCAGACCAACGCCTCCAATCCGACCAACCTCTTTGCCTTCGTCGGCCGCCTGCTGATCGCCGCGCTCTTCATCCTCGGCGGTCTCGGCAAGCTCGCGGCCCCCGAGGCCACGCAAGGCTATATCGCCTCGGTCGGATTGCCTGCCCCGCTTCTCGGTCTGGCAGTCGCGGTCATCGTCGAGGCCGGTGGCGGCCTCCTTCTGCTCATCGGATACAGGGCGCGACTCGTCAGCCTAGTCCTGGCGGCCTTCACGCTCATTTTGGCCGCGATATTCCACAGGAACTTCGCCGATCAAAACCAGATGATCCACTTTCTGAAGAACGTCGCGATCGTCGGCGGCCTTCTTCAGATCGCAGCCTTCGGCGCGGGCTCGTTCAGCCTGGACGGCCGCCGCCTCCGCGCCTGATCATGCCCTCGGCGTCGAGAAGGCTTCTCTCCTACTCGACGCCGTCGAAGTGCGCCGCGAGCACGTGACGCGCTCTCCTGTCTGATTCTAGAGGAAGCGGCATGGAAATCGGCGTCGACAGCTTCGCGGCGATCATCCCCGATCCTGCGACGGAGAAAATCATTTCGGCCGCCGAACGGATGGAGCGTCTGCTCGACGAAGTGGCGATCGCCGACCGCGTCGGGCTCGATGTGTTCGGCGTCGGCGAACATCATCGCGAGGAATTTCTCGACGCGGCGCCCGCTGTTATCCTGGCCGCCGCCGCTGCGCGGACGCGGCGAATCCGCCTGACCAGCGCCGTCACCGTGCTCAGCGCCGCCGATCCGGTCCGCGTCTTTCAGGAATTCGCGACGCTCGACCTCATCGCGAAAGGACGCGCCGAGATCGTGGTCGGGCGAGGATCCTTCGGCGAGGCCTATCCGCTGTTCGGCCTCGCCATGCAGGACTATGACGCTCTTTTCGCCGAGAAGCTCGACCTGCTCCTGAGGCTCCGCGACGAGATCCATGTCACATGGAAAGGACGCTTCCGGCCGCCGCTGACCGGCCAGGGCGTCTTCCCCAGACCGCATCAGGCCCGCTTGCCGATCTGGCTCGGCGTCGGCGGCACGCCGCAATCCTTCATCCGCGCCGGAGCGCTGGGCTTGCCTCTCATGGTCGCGATCATCGGCGGCGACTTCCGGCGGTTCCGCCCGCTCGTCGATCTCTATCGGCAGGCGGGCCGTCGCGCCGGCCATGCGGACGAGATGCTCCAGGTCGGCGTTCACGCAATGGGCTTCGTCGGCGACACCGACCAGGCCGCCAGGGACGCTTTCTTCCCAGGATGGGCTTACATGTTCACAGAGATCGGCCGTGAACGAGGTTGGTCGCCCGTCACGCGCGCCGGTTTCGAGGCGATGTGCTCGCCCCATGGCGCGTTTCTGATCGGCGACCCGGAGACCGTCGCCCGGCGTGCGCTCGCAGCGAGCGAGGCTCTGGGCGGCGTTTCGCGGCTCACCTTTCAAATGAGCGCGGCGATGCTGGACGCCGATGCGATGAGCCGCTCGATCGAGCTTCTCGGAGCAAAGGTCGCGCCTATGATCCGCGCTGCGACGAAGGAGAAGCTCCATGGGTGAGTTGAT
>NZ_SOEJ01000046.1:0-1779 GCF_004366495.1 Methylosinus sp. sav-2 | reverse complement strand
GTAAGCATCCGGCGTGGGCCGCAGGCGATGGGCTGAAGCGTCAGGCGCCAGCGCGCGACTTCAGGTCTTTGTGGATTTCGATGAGCTCGACGAGAGTTTCGATGCCGAAGTCGGTGAATGCGAGAACGCCGTCGTCTCCGATGCCGTAGACCCAGATGACGCCGTCCTCGGTGTCCATTTCGAGAGCGACGTCGTGGATGAAGTCGACGCTCTCGCCGAGGCGCTCTGCGACGCGTTCGACGGTCGTGACATGATCGACCTTGTTGACGTGCATGCTCAGGCCGCCAGCGCCGATGCGCGCGGAGCCGACGCTCGCCAGTTCCACGGCAGCAATTCATCGAGCCGATGCGCGGGGTGGGCGGCGATGCGGGCGAGAACGTCGGCGAGCCAGGCCTGCGGATCGACGCCGTTCATCTTCGCGCTCACGATCAGGCTGTACATCGCTGCGGCACGCTGGCCGCCGCGGTCGGAGCCGCAGAACAACCAGCTTTTTCTGCCAAGGGCGATGCCGCGCAGTCCGCGCTCGGCGGCATTGTTCGACAGGCACACGCGCCCATCCTCGAGGAACAGCGTGAAGGCCGGCCACCTCTTCAGCATGTAATGGATCGCCTTGGCGAGATCGTGCCCACGCGAGAGTTTGGCGAGCTGTTCGCGCAGATAGTTTTCCAGCGCGTCGACGAGCGGGCGGCTCGACGCCTGCCGGACGGCGAGACGTTCTTTTGCGCTCTTGCCGTTGATCGACCGCTCGATCGCAAACAGCGCGTCGATCCGGCGAACGATTTCGATGGCGATGGGCGAGAGCGGAATCTCTTTCTTCCCCGCCGCCTTGCGCCGCGCATTCTCGTCGATGTCCGCCATTGCGAAGAACGGGCGCCGCGCATGGACCCAGCACGCGGCCTCGCAGATCGCGCCGGGCTCGCGCCCCGGCAGATACAGCTTGCCGTAGCCGTCATAGGCGTCCGCTTGCAGGATGCCGGACCAGTTCGCCAGATGGCCCTGCGGATGTTCGCCGCGCCGATCGCGCGAGTAATAGAACATCGCCGCCGGCGGCCCGGCGCCGCCGAAGGGCGCGTCGTCGCGCACATAGACCCAGCAGCGGCCTGTGTCGGTCTTGCCCTTGGCCAGCACGGGAACCGTGGTGTCGTCCCCGTGCAGCCGCTCGGCTGCGAGGACATGCGCCTCGACGAGACGCCGCAGCGGATCGAGTGCGGCGCAGATGGAGCCGACGGCGTCGGCCATGGTCGACAAGGCGATCGGCGCGCCTTCGAGAGCATAGCGCTCGGACTGGCGGTTGAGCGGCTGATGCTGGCCGAACTTCTCGAAAGCGATCATCGCCAGCAGGCTCGGCCCCGCCCAGCCGCGCGCGACGACATGGAACGGCGCCGGCGCCTGGGTGATCTTCTCGCAGTCCCGGCAGGTGAACTTCTCCCGCACGGTCTCGATGACCTTCCATTGGCGCGGCGTCGTCTCCAGCGTCCGCGTCACATCCTCGCCGAGCTTGCGCAGGCGCGAACCGCCGCAGCAGCCGCAGGCCTTCGGCGCCTCGGTCACCACGCGCTCGCGCGGCAGGTGGTCAGGAAAGGTGTTGCGCTCCGGCCGCTTGCGCTGGAAGCCGGCGACCGTGGTCGTTCTGGCGACCGCTTGTTCTGCGGCGAGCTCGTCTTCCGTCGCGTTCGCTTCCAGCTCTTCGAGCTCCAGCGACAACTGATCGAGCAGCCGCGCCGAGCGCTCCGACTTCTGCCCATAGATCTGCCGCTGCAATTTGGCGATCTGGAGCTT
>NZ_SOEJ01000045.1:0-1788 GCF_004366495.1 Methylosinus sp. sav-2 | reverse complement strand
TCTCGTCGAGCTCATCGAAATCCACAAAGACCTGAAGTCGCGCGCTGGCGCCTGACGCTTCAGCCCATCGCCTGCGGCCCACGCCGGATGCTTACTTTGCACCAGAACCGTTTCACGCAGGCGGCTACCTTCGGGGAACGGCCCCCCCCTCCGAGTTTCCATCTGACCGGCGCCCTCGACGGTTTGCTCTGAGATGGCCACGCCATTCTTGACTGCTATGGCGAATATGAGGCTCGGCGGGAAAACACGCAGCAGTGGCGCCGGAATCAAAGGATCGAATTCGAACATTTCTGTGACATTGAAGCCGCGTTCAAAGAAGGCCTGGTCGAGTGCGGATGGGGTGGTCTCGAATTTCGAAACGGACAGATAGCTCCATGCTCCAGAGCCACTCCATCGGAATCGTCGATCCGCGAGGCGTTGCGCGAATCGAAGCGGAGAATTCGCATGCGGCACGGAAACGATTAAAAAGCCACCTGGTTCGATGACCCGCGCCAATTCATCCAGGCACTGATATGGCCGATCGAGATATTCGATCACGCTAAGGCATATGCAACCCGCGAAATATCCATCTGCATAGGAGAGTCGATCGAGGTCCGCCACCGTTTCGAATTGCGTCAAATCGGAAAGGCCGTATCGCTTAGCGAGGTGCCGGGCGGAGTTTATCATTGGCGTCGATGCGTCGAGACCTGTAAAATGCCTCTCTCGATCAGCCAAGAGGCGCGAGAAAAAGCCGCTGCCGCAGCCAGCATCCAGCCAACGGCCCGGCCGCGCAATCGCCGGCGCGATCTTTCGTCGAAAGAAGTCCACGCGTCGCTGGAAGCCTCCCGAAAGATATTTGTCGTCCCAGGCATCAGCGAGATCGTCGTGGAAGCTCACCGCATTCATAAGTTCGCTTTCGTCGCGATCGCTCAAATGCGCTCCGTGTTCGGCGCTCTGGGTAAGATTTGACACGCTGCGAACTTTCGACAGATAGTACGAGATCATCTCTCTTATACGCGACTTTGTCGGATGTTTCATTTGCATCGCGCGTCTTCCATCTCTACCATATTCTCGTGCAAATATTTCATGAAGCGCGAGAAACGGCGCCAGTATCGGCTGGGTTATCCACCGAGCCGGCATTCCAGATAGCGAGGGCGCAGCTCTCGTTGATGCCGAGACTTCCGAGTCTGAACTTGCCTTTCGGGATCCTGTGCAGGAGCGCAACTCCGGCGATGGTGATCGAAGCGGTTCGGATCCGTTTCAATCGGGGCGCGCCAATTTCGTCTTTCTGATGGAAGGCGACAGCGTAACGCTCCTTCTGGGAGCGTCTGTTGCACACTAACCCCTTATCAGCCCGGTGACAGCGAGCATGGCCAGTACGCCGTTGAATTCGGCGATGACGACAATGGCGATCACGACGTCCGTTTGAAGACGAACAGCTTGGCCTTTTTGGCGAGGTCGATGAGTTCCTTCGACGATCCGCAGCCAGTCAGGGCGCGCATCAGCACGCCGAGGTTGAAGCCTGCGACCTGGATCAGGTTGCGTTTGGCGATATTTTCGCGCCCTTGCAGCCGTGTGCAGCGCATACCGCCGCGATCGAGCACATGGGCGAAGCTGCGTTCGACCAGTTCGCGGCGCTTGCCGCATAGCGGCGCGGCCGACGCCGGATTTCAGCCGCGCGCGATTGGCGTAGACGGCGTCGCGCGCCGCTTCTTCGTCCCACTGACGTGCCCCCGAAGTTTCATCCAGCGGCGATTTGAGTCCCGGCGGTTGATACGCCCGCAGGCGTGGGGTGAGCAACAGGCGATC
>NZ_SOEJ01000044.1:0-1827 GCF_004366495.1 Methylosinus sp. sav-2 | reverse complement strand
ACGATCGACCAGGCGGCGGTCGGGGCCATTCTCGGCGACGGCATTGTGACGACGGCGGAGGGAACCACCGCGCTCGCTACAGGCGCGGATGCGGCCTTTGTGGCCGCGCGCAGCGGCAGCGCAGTTCAGAAGATCGGCGCGCGCATCGCTTGCACTTTCTTCGTGCTGGCCGCCGCGCTCTCCTTCGCCAACGATCCGTCGCTAGTCGGCGCCTATGACCTCGTGACCGACATGTCGTCCTGCGCGGTGAAGGCGGTGAAGAAACCGCAGCCTCCGACGCGCAAGTCCTCGCCGTCTCCGGGTTGCTCGATCTCGGGCTTCTCGTCCTTCGAGGCGGGGACGCCGATCGAGACGGCGCAGGGCCGCCGGCCGATCGAGGAGATAGCGATCGGCGATCTGGTCGCGGCGCGGGACGGCTTCACCGGGGAGGTAGGCTGGCGTCCGGTGCGCGAGCTGTTCCGCCGCACGGCGCCGAGCATCGTTCATCTGACGCTCGACGGGCCGGATGGACGACGCGAGACGCTCAATGTGACGAGCGAGCATCCGTTCTTCGTGGCGGACAAGGGCTGGGTAGAGGTGCGTCGGCTCGAACGAGGCGACCGCATCGTCTCCGAGCGCGAAGCGACGCTCGCTGTGGCGGATGTGTCACTGGAAGAGCGTTCGACGCTCGTCTATAATTTCGAGGTCGCTCAGGACCATAATTATTTCGTCGGAGACGAGGGCGCAGAAGCGCATAATGCGCCAGGATGGTTCTGGAAAAATGTGTTGAACAACACGAACACACCCAATTCTATAAAGGGGTGGATTCAAACGGAACTAGCGAGAACGAAAGGGGATTGGTCACGAATAAGAAACCCGCCCGGAATGGATTGTGGTCACTACCCTTCGAACAGAGGCGCCCATGACCCGCGGTCACGCCTTGAGTGGGCCGCCGGTAATAGAGCGCGTCCAGCGCCTTACCGGAAGGAACCCGCTATGGCGATAGATCGCAGACATTCGAATCGCGTTCTCAGCGCAGCGGGCTTGGACGGCGAGCGTCTTGCCCAGGCGATTTCCTCCGGCAAAATAGTTTTCTCTGAGCCGGCAGAGCCTAGTTCAAAAGAATTCGTTGCCTTGATCAACTTAGCTAACGCTGAGCGGCGAAGCGAGAAATTTACTGGCGAAATGCTAAGATTTGGAAAAGTTTTGGCTTTAGAAAAGAACGACACATTAATAGAGTTCAAAATTGAAGATGAGCGAGGCAAAGTTCGTAGTGCCGTTCCATTCTGGCCGGCTGAAAAATATGCAGCATACGCAAGAGACGCCCTCGGATTGACAACTAATATACGCGAACTCGATATTCTGGAATATATTTTTAGTGTCTTAGCTGTTGATTTACCTGCCAAAAAACTGTTTGCAGCGAGGTTTTGGCTTCCAAGCAAGCGTACCGTAGTCGATCCTCCGCGAATCCTTGCAAAGAAACACCTTGAAAGCATCGCGTGGTATTACAAGGTCGAGAGCGATCCGTTGGCGTCGAAAATGTCCGATGAAGAATATCGTATCGCTCTCAAGGACGCTTACCATCGGCCGATGAAGTGCGGCCCCAAAGGTAAGCTGCCTTGACAGCGCCCCTGTTCCGCGAAGACGCTTCCCCAACGGGCTCGAAACCGATCTCTCCTTCGAGGCGCAGACGGGGCGGCTCGCGAGCCTCGCGCATCGGCCGACGCCGGCCGGCAATCCCCTTCTGAAATTTGACCACGCCTATGATCTGCGCGGCAATCTCTCCGCCCTCGCCGAGCTCTCGGGAACCAAGACCTTCTCCTATGACGCCGTCGAGCGTCTGACCGG
>NZ_SOEJ01000043.1:0-1868 GCF_004366495.1 Methylosinus sp. sav-2 | reverse complement strand
CTACCCCATTGGATATTGTCATTACGAGGCGGAACGGAAATGGTTGCGGCTCGCCGAACGAGGGCGTTTTGGATGTTTTGGCGCTGGGAGGCGCCGGGGGGTCTGGGGCTTTCGTTTCGCGCGGCGGTTTCGAGAAAATTCGTCTCCGAGCAAAGAAGAAAAATGCCGTCGGCGGGTCCTTTTGAGAGGGGTCGCTGGGCGGTGAGAGCGGGAGGTCGGGACAGCGGCTCGTCGAGCACGAGGCCGCAGCGACGACAATCAACCGTTGGAGACGAAGGCGCGTGCCGAGCAGGGAGGCGGGACGCGGCGAAAACGCTTCGAGAATCCCTGGGAGCACTTAGGAGGAATTGAGATGAGCGTAACGACAGAGACATCGGCCGGCGCAGCCGCCGGCTCAGATGCCATCGTGGACCTGAAGACCATGTGGATCGGCATCGCCGTCCTCAACATTTTCTACCTGTTCATCCGTATCTATGAGCAGATCTTCGGCTGGCGCGCGGGTCTCGACTCGTTCGCTCCGGAGTTCCAGACGTATTGGCTGACGATGCTGTGGACGGAGATTCCGCTGGAGCTCGTCGCCGGTCTCGGCCTCGCCGGCTATCTGTGGAAGACCCGCGACCGCAATGTCGACGCGGTTTCTCCGCGTGAGGAGCTTCGTCGTCACGTCGTGCTGCTGCAGTGGCTGACGGTCTACTCGGTGGCCATCTACTGGGGCGCCAGCTTCTTCACGGAGCAGGACGGCACCTGGCACATGACCGTGATTCGCGACACGGACTTCACCCCGTCGCACATCATCGAGTTCTATCTCAGCTACCCGATCTACTCGATCATGGGCGTGGGCTCGTTCTTCTACGCCAAGACCCGCATTCCGTTCTTCGCGCACGGCTATTCGCTGGCGTTCCTGATCGTGGCCATCGGCCCGTTCATGATCATCCCGAACGTCGGCCTGAACGAGTGGGGCCACACCTTCTGGTTCATGGAAGAGCTGTTCGTCGCTCCGCTGCATTGGGGCTTCGTGTTCTTCGGCTGGATGGCTCTGGGCGTGTTCGGCGTCGTCCTGCAGATCCTGGCTGGCGTGAAGCGCCTGCTCGGCAAGGACGGCGTTGCGGCGCTGATCGGCTGATAGCGGCCTGAATATCGGCCGCCCGCGCAGTGTCGCGGACGGCCGCCTCCGGCGAATTTTTCCGAATGCTCCCGGAACGAGGCTTCGTCCGGACGGCCGCGCGGCGGCGGTTCGGACGGGGTTTCGGAGAGGGATCGGCGGGAGATCGGCGGGGCGAATTCCAAAGGACAATCCGGCGCGAGAGAGCCGGAGGCAGGTCTCGAGACGCCGGCGCGAAGACGCCGGGCGGACAGACACCAAGGAGAAGAGTGATGTCTACATCGAAGAGCGGGGGGGCAATCGGGCCTTTCCATTCTGTCGCGGAAGCGGCGGGATGCGTTAAGACCTCCGATTGGCTGATTCTGACGCTGCTGTTTCTGGCAGTGCTGGGCGGCTATCATATTCACTTCATGCTGACGGCTGGCGACTGGGACTTCTGGGTCGACTGGAAAGACCGTCGTATGTGGCCGACCGTCATCCCGATCCTGGGCGTGACCTTCGCGGCCGCCGCTCAGGCGTTCCTGTGGGAGAACTTCCGTCTCCCGTTCGGCGCGACCTTCGCGGTTCTGGGTCTGCTCATCGGCGAGTGGATCAACCGCTATGTGAACTTCTGGGGCTGGACCTACTTCCCGATCAGCCTGGTGTTCCCGTCGGCTCTGGTCGTTCCGGCCCTGTGGCTGGACATCATCCTGCTGCTGTCGGGCTCCTATGTGATCACGGCTGTGGTCGGCGCCCTGGGCTGGGGTCTGCTGTTCTACCCGAACAA
>NZ_SOEJ01000042.1:0-2263 GCF_004366495.1 Methylosinus sp. sav-2 | reverse complement strand
ATTCACCGCGAACAGGACAGAGATGTCTTGATAGCGACGGTGTTCGCCTTTGGCCATCTCGGAAACCGTCGTTGCGAGGGTGCTCTGATCGGGCTGCGCAACCATTCTGACGACGACGTCCGCCACGGCGTGGCGTTCTCCCTCTGTGGTGCGACTTCGGATGCGGCGGTAGGCGCTCTGCTGGAGTTGATGGACGATCCATATGAAAGGGCGCGAGATTGGGCCGCCACAAGTATCGGCCAGACCGTTTCGATTGACGGCCCCGAGATTCGGGATGCGCTGCTGCGACGGGTAAATGACGCTGACGTCTTCGTAAGAGCCGAGGCGCTCCATGGCTTGGCTCGCAGGCGCGACGACCGCGTCGTGCCTTACTTGGTCGCCGAAATCTCGGCGGCGGGCGAGCACGAAGGACTCTTCGTGGACGCCGCCAAATCATATCTCGGCTTCAGCGTCGATCCCGACATGGATTCCGAGGCGCTCGCGAGATTGCTGCAATTGCCGAACAGGCAATCGTAAAGCAAGCGCTCATCGTGGACGCAGGATCCTCGCGTCAGCGCTCAAGGTGCGACTTCATCTCTTTGTGGATTTTGATGAGCTCGACGAGGTTCTCGACACCGAAGTCGGTGAAGGCCAGGATCTCGAGGTCGCCGAGGCCATAGACCCAGATCACGCCATCCTCGGGCTCCATTTCATTGGCGACGTCATGGAGGAAGTCGACGCTTTCGCCGAGCTGCGCAGCGATGCGATCGATGGTCGTGACGTGAGAGACCTTGTTGACGTGCATGGTCAGGCCGCCAGCGCCGGCGCGGCTTTATCCTTCTGGCTCCAGTTCCACGGCAGCAATTCATCGAGCCGATGCGCCGGATGCGCGGCGATGCGCGCGAGGACGTCGGCGAGCCAGGCCTGCGGATCGAGGCCGTTCATCTTCGCTGTGACGATGAGCCCATACATGGCGGCGGCGCGCTCGCCTCCGCGATCAGACCCGCAGAACAGCCATGATTTTCGTCCCAGAGCAATTCCGCGCAGTCCACGCTCGGCGGCATTGTTCGACACGCAAACGCGCCCGTCGTCGAGGAACAGCGTGAAGGCCGGCCATCGCTTCAGCATATATTGCATCGCTTTGGCGAGGTCATGTCCACGCGAGAGCTTGGCGAGCTGTTCGCGCATATAGCTTTCCAGCGCGTCGACGAGAGGTCGGCTCGACGCCCGGCGAACGGCGAGGCGTTCTTGCGCGCTCTTGCTGTTGATCGACCTCTCGATCTCGAACAGCGCGTCGATGCGGCGCACGATCTCCATGGCGATCGGCGACAGTGGAATCTCCTTTTTTCCCGCCGCCTTACGACGAACGTTCGCATCGATATCGGCCATGACGAAGAACGGGCGCCGCGCGTGCGCCCAACACGCCGCTTCGAGAATCGGACCAGGCTTGCGCTCCGCTGCATACAGCTTGTTGTAGCCGTCATAGGCGTCCGCTTGCAGAATGCCGAAGTAGTTCGCCAAATGGGTCTGCGGATGTTCGCCTTTGCGATCACGCGAGTAATAGAAAATCGCAGCGGGCGGTCCGGCGCCGCCGAAGGGCGCATCGTCGCGCACATAGACCCAGCAGCGGCCGGTGTCGGTTTTGCCCTTCGCCAGCACGGGCACGATCGTATCGTCGCCATGCAGGCGCTCGGCAGAGAGAACATGCTCTTCTATGAGAAGGCGCAGAGGCTCGAGCGCGGCGCAAATGGAGCCGATCGCATCAGCCATGGTCGACAAAGCGATCGGCGCACCTTCGAGCGCATAACGCTCCGCCTGACGGTTCAAAGGCTGATGCTGGCCGAACTTCTCGAAAGCGATCATCGCCAAAAGGCTCGGCCCCGCCCAGCCGCGCGGAACGACATGGAATGGCGCGGGCGGCTGCGTGATCTTCTCGCAGTCCCGGCAGGAGAACTTCTCCCGCACGGTCTCGATCACTTTCCACTGACGCGGCGTCGTTTCCAATGTCTGCGTCACGTCTTCGCCGAGCTTGCGCAGGCGCTGGCCGCCACAGCAGGCGCAGCTCGTCGGCGTCTCGATCATGACGCGCTCGCGCGGTAGATGTTCCGGGAATGTATTGCGATCCGGCCGTTTGCGCGTGAAGCCGGCGACCGCCGTCGTTTTCGCGACCGCCTGTTCCGCGGCGATCTCGTCTTCCGTCGCGCTCGCTTCCAGCTCTTCGAACATGAGCGCCAATTGCTCGAGAAGACGCGCCGACCGCTCCGATTTCTGCCCGTATATCTGG
>NZ_SOEJ01000041.1:0-2345 GCF_004366495.1 Methylosinus sp. sav-2 | reverse complement strand
GGCGGCCTCGCCGCCTCCTATCTCGACGCTATCGACGCGGCCGACTTCTCGACAAGCCAGATCGCGGCCTTCAGCGCGACCAGCGTCGGCGATCTCTCCACCACCCAGGTCGGCAATCTCACCTCCACCCAGATCGGATCGCTCTCGGCCACAGCCTTCGGCGCGCTGACCTCGACCGAGGTGCAGGCATTCACCTCCACCCAGCTCGCCGGCCTCACCGCAACGCAGCTCGGCAAGCTGACCACCACGGCAATCTCGAACCTCTCGACGACGCAGGTCACCGACCTCACCTCGACGCAGGTTCGCGGCCTCACCGCAACGCAGATCGGCGGCCTCTCCGCCTCCTATCTCGACGCTATCGACACGGCCGACTTCTCGACAAGCCAGATCGCGGCCTTCGGCGCGGCGACGGTCGGCGATCTCTCGACGACCCAGGTCGCCAACCTCACCTCCACCCAGATCGGATCGCTCTCGGCCACAGCCTTCGGCGCGCTGACCTCGACGGAAGTGCAGGCCTTCACCTCGACGCAACTCGCCGGATTGACCGCGACGCAGATCGGCAAGTTCCCCGTCACAACCATTCCCAACTTCTCGACCACCCAGATCGCCAATCTCACCTCGACACAGGTGCGAGGCATCACTGTTGCCCAGCTCTCGGCGTTCTCCGCATTCCCTTCACTCACCACCCCATACCTCGATGCGATCAACGCAGCCGATTTCTCGACGACCCAGATCGCAGCGCTCGATGCAACCACGATCTCAAACCTCACCACCACGCAGGTGGCCTCGCTGTCCGGAACCCAAATCGGCGCGCTGTCCGCCACGGCCTTCGGCGCGCTGACTTCCACGGAAGTGCAGGCCTTCACATCCACTCAGCTCGCCGGCCTCACCGCGACGCAGCTCGGCAAGCTCACCACAACGGCGATCTCGAACCTCTCCACCACGCAGGTCACTGATCTGACCTCGACGCAGGTGCGCGGCCTCACCGCCACGCAGATCGGCGGCCTCGCCGCCTCCTATCTCGACGCTATCGACGCGGCCGACTTCTCGACAAGCCAGATCGTGGCCTTCAGCGCGACAAGCGTCGGCGATCTCTCGACGACCCAGGTCGCCAACCTCACCTCAACCCAGATCGGATCGCTCTCGGCCACAGCCTTCGGCGCGCTGACCTCGACGGAAGTGCAGGCCTTCACCTCCACGCAGCTCGCCGGCCTCACCGCGACGCAGCTCGGCAAGCTCACCACCACGGCGATCTCGAACCTCTCCACGACGCAGGTCACTGATCTGACCTCGACGCAGGTACGCGGCCTCACCGCAACGCAGATCGGCGGCCTCTCCGCCTCCTATCTCGACACCATCGACGCGGCCGACTTCTCGACCAGCCAGATCGCGGCCTTCAGCGCGACAAGCGTCGGCGATCTCTCGACGACCCAGGTCGCCAACCTCACCTCCACCCAGATCGGATCGCTCTCGGCCACAGCCTTCGGCGCGCTGACCTCGACCGAGGTGCAGGCCTTCACCTCCACACAGCTCGCCGGCCTCACCGCAACGCAGCTCGGCAAGCTCACCACCACGGCGATCTCGAACCTCTCGACGACGCAGGTCACCGACCTCACCTCGACGCAGGTGCGCGGCCTCACCGCCACGCAGATCGGCGGCCTCTCCGCCTCCTATCTCGACGCCATCGATGCGGCCGACTTCTCCACCAGCCAGATCGCGGCCTTCAGCTCGACCAGCGTCGGCGATCTCTCGACGACCCAGGTCGCCAACCTCACCTCCACCCAGATCGGATCGCTCTCGGCCACAGCCTTCGGCGCGCTGACCTCCACGGAAGTGCAGGCCTTCACCTCCACACAGCTCGCCGGCCTCACCGCAACGCAGCTCGGCAAGCTGACCACCACAGCAATCTCGAACCTCTCCACCACGCAGGTCACCGACCTCACCTCGACGCAGGTTCGCGGCCTCACCGCCACGCAGATCGGCGGCCTCGCCGCCTCCTATCTCGACGCCATCGATGCGGCCGACTTCTCGACCAGCCAGATCGCGGCCTTCAACTCGACCAGCGTCGGCGATCTCTCGACGACCCAGGTCGGCAATCTCACCGCCACCCAGATCGGATCGCTCTCGGCCACCGCCTTCGGCGCGCTGACCTCGACCGAGGTGCAGGCCTTCACCTCCACCCAGCTCGCCGGCCTCACCGCGACGCAGATCGGCAAGCTCACCACCACGGCGATCTCGAACCTCTCCACGACGCAGGTCACCGACCTCACCTCGACGCAGGTGCGCGGCCTCACCGCCACGCAGATCGGCGGCCTCGCCGCCTCCTATCTCGACGCTATCGATGC
>NZ_SOEJ01000040.1:0-2786 GCF_004366495.1 Methylosinus sp. sav-2 | reverse complement strand
TGTAATAGAAGCGGACACGATCATCGCGCCACCTGTCAGGCAGCTATCTCAAAAACCGCAATCAACGCCAGGCGGCCGCCGCCGGAGGGATACGGTGCAAACGGCGTGACCGGGACATAATCGTTCCGAGGGCGGAACCGGACGCCGGGGTTATGGGCGGTGCTGAGCGTGGGGAGTGTCGCGGCAGCGATCGTGTCCCAGAGCGTGGTGTAGCTGGATCGAGGCGGACACTGGGATTTCCGGCTTTGGCCGGCAGGATCAGGCGGTCACAGCGGACAGCCTGACGATGGGATCATCGCTCAAAGACGCGATGGTTTCCAGCGTCATATAGCGACCGCGCTGCACGGCCCATTCATCGTTTGTCTCGAGCAGGATCGCGCCGACGAGATGAACCGCGCCGGGATCGCCGGAGGCCATTTCGTCTGAGTCACGCCGCGATGGCGGGCTCCTCGAGTTGCGCATAGTAGCGCGCTTCGGCTTCTACCGGCGGAATGTTTCCGATCGGCTCGAGCAGTCTGCGGTTGTTGAACCAGTCGATCCATTCGAGCGTGGCGAACTCGACCGCCTCGAAGCTTCGCCACGGCCCCTTTCGCCAGATCAGCTCGGCCTTGCCCCAGCCCCGCGATCATAGCCCCAACCGACCCGTGAGAAAAATTCGCGACAGAGCCGGATTATGTCCCGGTCACGCCGTTTGCACCGGAACCCCAGGGAGCCCTATGGATACGAACGGATAGATTTGTCGACACTCCAAGCGCTATGTCACCCCCCGTGCCGAAGGTACGCCTTTCGATCCTCCGTGGGCGGAGTGCTTACTCAACCATACTGCGGCAGCGTGGCAAAGACGGACACTAGATCGATGTGAACCCTGTGTCATCCGCGTTAGCGTATCGTTCCGGAGAGTAGCGCCAGCCACGGCGGCCGCTACAGTGACGAGGCCGAGGGAGCGCCTCGTCATCGTCGCCAAGGAACAGCTCGGAGCCGATAGACGGTCCCGCTCGTGCGGCAGTCGTGGGAGGTAGGTATGGGACTCGTTACATCAGGAATAGGCATCGTGACGGTCGTCCTGCTCATAGCAATCTTTGTCGTTTCCGCGGGAAGGTTCGTACTAGGAGCAATGTGCCTACCGAGCATGATGGCGCTGACCGCCATTACCTATTTCTTCGTCATGCCCGCTATCTCACTCTCGGGCAACAACGAAGCCCACTTCGGGATGGTTCTCACAACGCTTGAATGGCCGCATTTCGCAGTCCTATTGTATGCGTTGGGAGCTTACGCTGCCTGCGTAGCTGGACGCCGCGACCTAGCCGTCGATCCGGCGCGGCCTCGGTTGGTCGAGCGTCGGTCGAGTGATGCGGTTTTCTGGTTTCTCGCAGCGTCGGCAGCTGCAGGGATTGCAGTCACCGTGGCCTTGGGGCGCCTCAACCTCATGGCGGACGAGAATTATTCGGCGTCCATCACGGCGGATGTGAGCGATTTTTCCTTTCTCAATATGTCCTTCACGATGCTGTTACCGCTCACACTCGTCGTTCTTATTCGGGAGAATTTCAACGCGCGGTCACTTGTAGTCCTGGTAGTCGTATGCCTGATACTGCTGACAACGGGTTTCCGGACCCGGTTGATCTTCATGGGCTACACCGTGGCCGCGAGCTTCCTGCTCATGCGCCGTATCAAGATCAGGGTGAGTTACATTGTCGTCGGGACAATTGTCGGGATCCTCGGCGGCAACGCCATGGGCCAGGCCAGGACCTACGGCCAAGGCGTCGACCTCGCTAAGCTCGATGGCATGACCTGGACGGACATCCTGTTTTCGTTTGGCGGAGAGGTCGGGTCGCTTTATGCGTTTTCATTTACCGCCTCCAACCCGTTGCCCGAGCTCATTTTCGGCAAGCCGTGGATCGTGGGAATGGCGCGTCTCATTCCGAGCTTCATCTGGAAGGACAAGCCTGGGCCGGATTATCTAGCCCACTATTTGGGCGGATTCAGCACCGAGGGTGTCGAACAGGCCGGCGTCTCCGCGCCGCAGCATGTGGAAATGTTGCTGCAGTTCGGCTGGGTTGGACTGCCCATATTGGCATTTTTGTATTTCTGTCTCGCCATCCATCTCGTCCGTCGCCTCAACCACCTGGGACGAGAAGCCCGCATCGCCGGGTGCGCGCTCGTGCCGGTATTCTTCGGCTTCTACATGCAGACACGGGGATATTTCTTCCAGATTCTGGCGGACGGGCTGTTTACTTTCGGCCCATTGTTCCTTATGCATTTATGGGACAAGCGGTCCCTCGGTCGGCCAATCGCCCCCGCTTCAAGAACATTCACGTTCATTGGGCGCCTCTGAGTGTCGGTCCGAAGACAAGGTGAATCGGATGAATCGCTTGTGATTCAATAGAGGCGGTCTGATTCTCGCGGAGACCGCCGATGTGGACGAATGAAAACCGCGCACGATACGATCGTAGCAAATTGCGCTACCCGAGCGACATGACGGACGCGGAATGGGCGTTTGTCGAGCCGCCGATCCCGCCTGCGAAACGCGGTGGCGGGAAGCGCACAATCGAGATGCGCGCGGTCGTGAATGGCTTGATGTTTGTGCTCTCGACCGGCGGCCAGTGGCGCGCGTCCCGAAGGATTTGCCGCTCAAGAGCACGGTCTACGGCTATTTCGATCTTTGGACCTACGACGGAACGCTCGATTGATGTGCCCCGAAGTTTCATCCAGCGGCGATTTGAGTCCCGGCGGTTGATACGCCCGCAGGCGTGGGGTGAGCAACAGGCGATCAGCGGAGCTGGTCCGGA
>NZ_SOEJ01000039.1:0-3012 GCF_004366495.1 Methylosinus sp. sav-2 | reverse complement strand
GGCGCGACGCCGACGAGCGACGACGCCTCCGGCAAATGATAGGCGCGCTTCCGTGGCCCACCGCATTCTCGTCGCCGACGACGATTCCCACATTCGCGACATCATCTGCTTCGCGCTGGAGAAGGCCGGTATGAAGACGGTCTCCGCCTGCGACGGCGCCGAGGCGCTGCGCCGCTTCTCCGAGGCGGCGCCCGATCTCGTCGTGCTCGACGTCGGCATGCCGGAGATGGACGGCCTCGAGGTTTGTCGTCGAATTCGCAAGACCTCGGATGCGCCGATTCTGTTCCTGTCCGCGCGCGACGAGGAGATCGACCGGGTGATCGGCCTCGAGATCGGCGGTGACGATTATGTCACCAAGCCCTTCAGCCCGCGCGAGCTGGTGGCGCGCGTCAACGCTATTCTGAAACGCGCGCAGGCTCGCCCTGCGCCGGAAGCCGCGTCGCTGTCGCGCGGCGATCTGATCCTCGATCCGAACGCCCATGCCGCGACCTTCGGCGCGCAGCCGGTCGCCTTGACGGCGATCGAATTCGCAATCTTGAAGACCCTGCTCGCGCGCCCCGGCATGGTGTTCACGCGCGACCAGATTCTTGATGCGGCCTATGGCGGCGCAATCCATGTCGCCGATCGCACGATCGACAGCCACATCCGCAACATTCGCGCGAAATTCGGCGCTCTCGCTTGCGACAATGCGATCGAGACGGTGCATGGCGTCGGCTTCAGGATCGGTCGTTGCGAGGCGAAGACTTGATCGACCGACCACCGAATATAGAAGTCCCGCGCAAATGGCGGCCGAGCGTCGGCTTGATCGTATCGCTCGTCATGGCGACCGCGCTGGCGCTGCCGCTCGCCGGCCTGTTCTTCTTCCGCATTTACGAGAACCAGCTCATACACCAGACGGAATCCGAGCTGATCGGACAGAGTGCGGCCATCGCCGCCGTCATGCGGCGCGAGCTCGAAACGCGCGCGCCGGCGAATATTCGTCTAGGCGCGGAGGTCCCGACGCCGAAAACCGATCCTGCGGAGCCCTACACGCCGATCATGCCAACGCTCGACCTGACCACCGACGACATGCTGGGACGAAGGCCTGACGCGCGGCCCGCCGCAGCGCCGGCCGACGCCGAATTCATCGCGCTCGGGGCGCGCCTCGCGCCCGACCTCGTCGAAATCCAGCAGGTCACGCTGGCCGGCTTTCGACTGCTCGATCCCAAAGGCGTCGTGATCGCCGGCCGCGAGGAGATCGGCCTATCGCTCGCGCATGTCGAGGAGGTCGCCGAGGCCCTCGAGGGGCGGTTTCGCAGCGTCATGCGTTCGCGGATTTCGAAGCACGAGCCGCCGCCGCTCTATTCCTGGAGCCGCGGGACGGCCGTGCGCGTCTTCACCGCCATGCCTATCGTCCTGCGCGGCCGCGTCGCCGGCGTCGTCTACGCCTCGCGCACGCCGAGTAATATTTTCAAGAATTTCTACGACGAGCGCGGCAAGGTGGCGCTCGCCGCCCTGACCATTGTGAGTCTCGCTCTGCTGATCGGCTTTGTGTTCCAGCGTACGATCACGCGGCCGATGCGCGAGCTGATGCGCCGAACAGCAGCGATCGGTCGCGGCGATCGTAGCGCGCTGCGGCCGCTCGCCCATCATGGCGCAATGGAAATTGCGCAATTGTCGCAGAGCTTTCTCGACATGGCCGCCAATCTCCAAAATCGGTCGGACTTCATCGCGACCTTCGCCGCCCATGTTTCGCACGAGCTGAAATCGCCATTGACGTCGATACAGGGCGCGGCGGAGCTGCTGCGCGACGATCTCGATCCATCCGCCCAAGGGATGAGCACAGAGGATCGGCGCCGCTTTCTCGACAATATCATTTCGGACGCGGGCCGATTGACGGCGGTGGTGCAGAGGCTGCGCGAGCTCGCCCGGGCGGAAACCACGCCGACCTCGGGATCGACGACGGCGGCCGACGCCGTCGTCGATTTACGATCGGGCTTCGAAACTCTGGGCATAGAGGCGAATGGCGATCTCGACCGCGCGATCCGGATTTCGGCGGAAAGCGTGCGTATCGTCCTCTCGCATCTCGCTGACAATGCCGCGCGCCATGGCGCCACGCAATTGACGATCGCGGCCGCGGTGCAAGGCGAGGACCTGCGTATCGTGGTTTGGGACAATGGTTCGGGCGTATCGCGCGCCAACCGCGACAAGGTCTTCGACAGTTTCTTCACGACGCGGCGCAACAGCGGCGGCACCGGCATGGGTCTCGCGATCGTGCGCGCCATGCTGAGAGCGCATGACGGAAGCATTACTCTGGCCGGGGATGGCGAGGACGCGCCGCCCGGCGCAGCGTTCGTTTTGACCATCCCGCTCGCGGAACGGGATCGGCCGCAGTCATGAAAATGCGCTTGGCCATCTGCGCGGCGATCATTCTCGCCGGCCTATCCCTGCGCGCCTTCGGACCTGGGCTCGGCCTGCCGGCTTTCCTGGTGAAATACGGCGGCTCCGTCCTGTGGGCGGTGATGGTCTATTTCCTCGTCGCCGCCGGTCAATGCGACTGGCCGCGATGGCGGATCGGAGCGGCCTCGATGTCGATCGCGATCGCGGTGGAGGCCTTCCGGCTCTATCATGCGCCCTGGCTCGACGCTTTTCGCCTGACGCTGCCGGGCGCGCTGCTCCTCGGCCGCATCTTCTCAATGTGGAACATTCTCGCCTACGCCATCGGCGTCGCTGTGGCGGCGGCCTGCGATCCCAGGGCGGAACCGGGCGCGAAGCCCACGTTTTCGCGCGCGATGTTCGTACTCCTATGGGCGACCGCCGCCGGCGCGATCGCTATCGCCGTCAGCCTAGAAGATCCTTTGTTCCTTCCGTATCGGAACTGGGCATTGGCGGCGATCATCGGCGCGTCGATCGCAGGCGTCCCCGCGTCGGTTTTCGCCATGCGGCGCGACGAGGGAGTTCTGCGCGAGGGGCGCCTCCTCATCGCGCTTTGGTGCTGCGTTCCACTCGCGCTCGCCAGCAATTGGTTCTGGG
>NZ_SOEJ01000038.1:0-4209 GCF_004366495.1 Methylosinus sp. sav-2 | reverse complement strand
TTTCTGATCTTGAACCTAGCCTTCAAGAAGGCAGGGCCGAGCCATTCCAGCCAAACCTCGAACAGAGCAGGGGGCCGATCGTTCGAGCGCCGGAAGTATCCTCGGAACGCTCTCAAACTGTCGATTCCAAGCCGGCGCTTCGAGCCTATCCGCTCGGCATGGTGCTGGAGGCCTGTCCAGACATCGTCGATTACGGCAGAGGCGGCGAAATTTCCTCATGGCAAGACCTGGCGGCTGCGGCGGCGACGGTGCGCTCGGCGCTCGGCGTTTCGCCAGACGCCTGGTCGCAAGCCTTGGACGTCTTGGGCGAGCATGACGCCGCGATCGTCATCGCTGCGATCCTGCAACGCGGCGATGAAATCAAAAGCGCCGGTGGTTATCTCCGCGTTCTGACCGAAAAGGCGAGGGCAGGGGAATTCTCGCTCGGACCCGTGCTGATGGCGCTGTTGCGCGGCAAGGCTGGGAAGGCGGCGAGAGATCGCAAGAGGGCGGGGTGATGTCGGAATGGATTTCCGAACGAGCCTCGGCAGTCCGCTCGATCACAGTGTTTCGGCGCCGAGCAACCGAAGTTTTTCCGCGCGGTCGAGCAGGCTTTTGACGGAGGAGGGCGCCCAGCGGGCTCCGCCGCGCGGCGTGCGCTCATACATGGCTTCGAGCTGCGCGCCGATTTGTGCGAGCGTCAAATCGGGATTGGCCCGTTTGATCCCGGCGACGAGCGTGACGAGGCGTTCGCTGCTGACCTTTCGGCTGGCGGCTTGATGAAGGAGGCGGGGCTCGATCAAACCCTCGGCGACGAAGCATTTGACCGCGCGCTTCAGGCGCTCGACGGTCCATTGGGGCAGGGGAGCGCCGCTGGAGCTATCGCGCTTGGCGTTGAGCACGCGCACGACATCCTGCCAGCGGTGATCCGGGCGCATTTGCCGGACGACCGGCAGCCAATGTTCGGCTGTGCGATTGACGCGCTCGAAATAGTTCACCGCCTTCGCGTCGACGATGCGCTGGATGGCGTCGCGGTCGCCGGCGCGGAGTTTTGGATTGCCGCCGATGCGGCCGCGCTTTTTGGCGGCGCGCAAGCCGTCTTTGGTGCGCTCCTGGATCAGCGCGCGCTCCAACTCGGCCACGGCGCCGAGAACCTGCAGGGCGAAACGGCCCTGCGGGGTAGTGGTGTCGATGGGATCGGCGAGTGATTTGAAATGCGCGCCCTTGGCGTCGAGCTCGGCGATCACGGCCAGGAGATGCGACAGTGAGCGGGCCAATCGGTCGAGCCGCGCGACGACCAGCACGTCGCCGCGGCGCACTCGCGCCAGCGCCTTGCCCCCGGACATATGCTCGCGAAAAATCTCGACACATCCGGCCGCCTTCAGCACATCGGTCTGCGCGTCCGTGACCTGATCCTCGGTCGAGACGCGGGCGTAGCCGATCAGGGCCATTCGCCCTGGTTTCCTTCCGACGAAATCAGCAACGGACTATTTGCGAGCCGTTCGATAAGCTTCAGGAATCTCGTCGTCCGTAACCGGCGGCGCGCCGCCCTCGCGGCGCATGATCTGGTCGAAGGCGCTCCAATCGGTCCGGCCTTTCTTTTCCGCGAAATAGCGAGCGGTCCGTAACGCCGAAACCTTTTCGGCCACCGCCGAAGCGACGAACTGGTTGAGGCTCGTGCCATCCTCGGCTGCAATCTTTTCGGCTTCGGCCTTCATCGAAGCGGGGAGCCGAAGAGCATAAGCGGCAGTTTTGGTTTTCATTGCACTTTCCTCATCAGCGTATCTCTCGGCGTGAGAACCTCGATGCCAAAGCGCTCTCGCACCAGTCCGAAGTCACGTAAATTGAACGTAACGATCGTTGCGGCCTGCCCATTCACAGCCGCCTCGAGCACCAATTCGTCGCCCGGATCTCGCAATTGCGGCCTCCAAAGGAACCAAATTTCGACCGGTTCGATCAGATCTATGATCGCGTCGAGAAACTGACAGACCTCTTTCGTCGACAGGCCGGCCGCTTTGCGGTGTTCGTCGCGCAGACACACGGCCTCATATTCGATTGCGAGGGCGGCGCTGGCCAGAAGCTGGATCTGTCCTCGACGCGCAAGTCTGAGAAGCTCGGCGGAGGCTCCGCTTGGGCTTCGGAGTGCTGCGATCAGGGCGTTCGTATCCAGAACCAATCTCATTGCTGTGACGATATCATATCGCCTATGATGTGATCAATAGGCATAATTTCAATTGTGATGAATATCAATAATCGGTCGTTTGAAACCGCATCCGACGGCAGAAGTTCGCCGCCGCGACATAGTGGTGAGCAGAAGAAAGGCCCGCAAAACAGCTCCTTTCGTCGATTTGCGGGCCGAAAGCTCGTCTCCAGAGCCGTTCCGAGGCTTGCTTTCGGCTGCTACGGCGACGCATTTCGATCCGGTCAGCGAAGGCGAAAATGGCATCGTCTATCACTAAAGCTAAATTGGCGATAAGTTGATAGTCGTCTTGATTCGTACAGGATTAAAATGGGATTAGCTCTTCCCGCCTCTGTTTCATTCGAGCGCCTGCAAGCGCCCTTCGAGAGCGCGTCCGACGCCCTCGCGCGTTTCGACGAGCGGCTTCGCTCGAGTCCCGTCGCCGAAGCATTCGTTCTCCGCGCGCATTTCCATGACGCCTGCGCCGCTTTGTGGTGCGCCGGCGAATTCGTGCAGCTCGAAGACCTCGTCCTTCATGACGCCGGAACGGACGTGCGCACGCCGACGCACGAACTCGTGCGAGCCCATGCTGTGCTGCTCACGCGTCGTCGCATAGCTGATCGCGAACCGGGTTGGGCGCTGACGATCGAGGGACTCGCTGGTCTGCGGGGCGTGTCGCGACCACAGGGTATTCTCCTCGAGGCGACCGCGGCCGGGTCGGGAGCCCTCGAGGACGAAGACGCGGTGGAGGATGAGCTTGAGACCGTGTGGCGATCCTCGTCGGGGGAATTCGACGAAATCGACGAACTACTGGCGCGAACGTCGCGTTTGGCAGAGCGCATCGCGCCGGTCCAGCGGAAGCGGGACGACTCGGGTTTGGTTTACGATGAGGATTGGGACGAGGAGGGCCGCCTCGCCGAATGGCGGGAGCGTCTGGGCGACATGACCAATCTTCCGCCCTTGATGACTGCAGGCGCCGCGCTCGACGCTCGGGAAGAGATAGAGCCCCTGCAACACAGCCCATGGCTCGGATCCTTGCTCGTCGCGGACTTGCTACGGCGCCGGGGAAAAACGCTGCATCATCTATCGGCGCTACAAGCAGGATTTCGGCACGCCAAATATCGGAGGAGTCGGCAAAGTGATCTCGAATCTCGAATGATAGCCTTTGCGCGGGCGGTCGAACTCATGGCAAAGGCGGATTCGAAGGAACTCGACAGATTGACGCTCGCGCGTGAGCTCCTACTCAGAAAATGCAAAGACCGTAGAACGAATTCAAGGCTGCCGCGGTTTGTCGACCTGTGTCTGGAGTCGCCGGTCGTCACCGTCCCTTTCGTCGCCAAAGAACTCCGAATGTCGCAGCAAGCAGCGACCACGATGATAGACGAACTCTCGTCGAACCTTCGCGAGTTGACTGGACGAAGACGATACAGGGCTTGGGCTGTTATATAAAAGTGTGAAGCGATGGCAAATGTGTGATGGTTGGGCATGTATGAATTGCCGATGGGTTTCGACGCCGATCGGCGTTTTAAACCGCTGAAATTTGCGCTCCGCGGGGGACAAAGCCGGGTGCTTGTTCAAGCCAAATTCCGCACGGTGGGCAAAGAGCGGACTTCCGATTTTTTGAATGCGCGGCGAACCGCTCGAGCGGAGTATTGCGAACAGTTCGAAAGAGGTGTCGAGACTGGTCATGAGACGCCTGCCTGATGATGATGGCGAGGCTCGACCGGAGCATCGAAATCGCGTCGTGGGCCGATTGGAACGACTCCACTCGGATTCAGCCAGGGATGGCTGCTATAATAATGGCCCTTGATGTGACCGAAATCGACGGTCGGGCGGATCGCCGGGTGCTGGTAGAGCGCCCGCGTGTAGCGCCAGAGAGCGGGATAATCGACCAGCGCCCGCAAATTGCATTTGAAGTGGCCGTAATAGACCACATCGAACCGCACCAGCGTCGTGGGCGTCGATCTCGCTGCGCAGCTCGGCGGGATAATAGTCGCCTTCCGCCGCGCCTATGCGATCGAAGGCGCTGTTGAACATCCGCAGAATCTCTG
>NZ_SOEJ01000037.1:0-4439 GCF_004366495.1 Methylosinus sp. sav-2 | reverse complement strand
GCTGCATGCGGGACGAGCTGCTCAACGAGACGCTGTTCTTCGGCCTCGACCATGCGAGAGAGAAAGTTCGCTCTTGGGTTCACGATTATAACCACCGGGGCCCGCACTCTTCCCTCGGCTATGCGACGCCAGCGGACTATGCAGCCGCGCTCACCGCAACAGGCGATCGGCTGCGCAATCCGGACCAGCTCCGCTGATCGCCTGTTGCTCACCCCACGCCTGCGGGCGTATCAACCGCCGGGACTCAAATCGCCGCTGGATGAAACTTCGGGGGCACGTCAGTGGGACGACGAAGCGGCGCGCGACGCCGTCTACGCCAATCGCGCGCGGCTGAAATCCAGCGTCGGCCGCGCCGCTATGCGGCAAGCGCCGCGAACTGGTCGAACGCAGCTTCGCCCATGTGCTCGATCGCGGCGGTATGCGCTGCACATGGCTGCAAGGGCGCGAAAATATCGCCAAACGCAACCTGATCCAGGTCGCAGGCTTCAATCTCGGCGTCCTGATGCGCGCCCTCGTCGGTTGCGGGACGCCAAGAGAACGCGCCGAGGCGGCCAGAAACGTCTTTTTGTTCGTTATTCGGACGGATAGCGCCACGGGCATCGTCATCATCGTTGACATCGGCAGCGCGCCGGCCATGCTCGCCGTCATCGCCGCTCCGGAACTCGATTAATCAAGCCGCGACTTCGTCACCGCGCTGGTAACTTGAGGCAACTCTCGTCCCGTGCTCATAAAGCAAGCTGCATCCCGGCATAGACCACACACACCTAATCCCTGGACCAACAGCGAAATGTGCGCTTTCTAGCAAGCATCAGCGCGAAGGTTGTGGCCGCCGCCCATCGCGGCCAGGACAATCAGGACAGCTTCGTCGATGAGACGATCGCGCTCAGACATACTCAGCTCGCCATCATCGACATGTCGCCGGCAGGTAAGCAGCCCACGCGGTCCCCGGACGGCCGTAAGATCATCGTTTACAACGACGAGAGCTACAATTTCCGAGAGCTACGGCGCGACCACGAGAAGCGGCGCGAACCGGAGCGTGCTCTCGTCGGACTGCGGGTCGGCAAAATGACTGAGGTGGGCGAGGCTTGGCTTGGTGTCGAGCCGGGAGACAATGGCGATGCTTGAGCACCGCGGAATGGTCAACGGACGCACGAAACCGTTGCGCGTCGCTGTGTTCAACGCCAGCGAACGCTACCACGGCTATGCGACCGGGGTCGGGAAGCACGCTGTCAACATGGTCGGGGAACTTGCCAGAAGGAAAGACGTCGACCTGACATTCTGGGTGCCAAAGGACTACTGGGCCCTAGACCAATCGGCACCTTCGATGGCACCACTCGCCCATGTCCAGAGTTGCCGTTTGCCGATATCACGACGCGCTTATGCCGCTGCAACCCTGAGCTTGAACTGGCCCTCTCTCGACTTGTACTCCGGCGAGGTGGATTGGATCTACAGCCCGCGGGAGGTCCTCGTCAGCGCGCGCCATGCGAACACGGCGGTAACGATACACGATGTCTATCATTTCGAGCCCGGCCGCAAAAAGCGCTTCGATCCACGAACACTCATGCGGTTTGCAATGTGGTCACGGATCGTATCGCGGGCCTCGGTCGTCCTGACAGTGTCGGAATTTTCGAAAAGCCGCATTTGTGAAGTGTTCGGAGCCGATCGGGCACGCGTCCAGGTTCTCGGCAACGGCATCGAGCAGCACTTCTTCGATATATCGCGTATGGATCCCGACGTGGCGTCGCCCTTGAGCGGAGTGAAATACTTCATTGCAGTGGGCGGCATCTCCCGGAAAAAAGGCGGCCACAACTTATTGCGCTTTGCCGAGCAGCTCGCAATCCAGGCGTCGGAGATCCGGCTCGTGGTGATCGGTCCAGTAGAGCAGGAATTTAGAAGTGACGCCTCTGCGGCGCGGAATGTGATGCTCATCGACGGCGGCATCGACGACCTGTCGATGGGCCGCTGGATCCGTGGAGCCATTGCCCTTGTCTCCCTCTCGAATTACGAGGGGTTTGGCATCCCAGGACTTGAGGCCATGGCAGCGGGCGTTCCCGTCGTGGCGAATAGGGGGGGAGGCGCGTTGCCCGAAATCATTGGTGAAGCGGGCTTGATGATCGATGCCGATTCCGCGACTGACCTCGCCGAGGCCGTGGAACTCCGGCGTGACGCCAATCTGCGCGACACGCTTATCAAGCGGGGGCATGCGCGCGCCGCCGAATATCGTTGGGATCGGTTCTGCGACCGGCTCGCCACTCTCCTCAGCGCTTACGCCGCACGCCCGTATAGCTGACGGGCTGATATGGGCCAAGCACATCAGCGAGCGCCCGCTACGGCCGAAGACCGAGTGATGCAATTTGGTGGAACCATGTGCTTGATATCTGGAATGCCACGCTCGCTGCTTAGCCCAGCCGGTAGTGGCGCCGCTTCTCGCGCTTCATGAAACGTTGGTGCCAGAACTTCCTTCAGCCTCGAAAACAAGGACGACTCATGACGGACGACTATGCGGGATATTCCGTATGGAAGCAGTGGAATCCTTCGCAGTTCATGGTCTGCGGCCCCTATGAGAGGCGCTATTATAAGGGTGAGTTCCGAGGGCTAGACTTGTCTGGCCGGAGAATACTCGAATTGGGATTCGGCAATGGCGGCTTCCTCCGTTATGCAACGGACCAGGGAGCCAGAATATCCGGCACGGAACTGCTCGCCGAGGCGCGAGCAAGCGCAGCGGAACGCGGCGTGCGCGTCTATGCGCTCGATTTGTCCGACGCCTTGACGGAGGACACAGGCAATTTTGACATCGTTGTCGCATTCGACGTCATGGAGCACTTGACGCGCGAGCAGCTTCTCGTCTTGTTCGAGTCCTTGGCGAAGCTGCTGAAATCCGGCGGACATGTATTAGCGCGCTTCCCCAATGCCCAAAGCCCACTTGGTTGCGTGACCCAAAACGGCGATTGGACACATCGCTCCGCGCTCTCCGGGCAAGTGCTGATGCAGCTTCTGGTCGGCAAGCCTTGGACAATGGTACGCGCCGAAAACCCCTTCACGGTGGTCGATGCTGACAGCGCGCTGAAGCGAATCGGAATGCGCTTGCGCTACGCCACGCGCCGGGGTGTCGAATGGACCCTAGCCAAGGTCTACGGAATCGCCATCGCGCTCGACCCCAATGTCACCGTTCTACTCAGACGTGACTGAATACCAGAACTCTCCCGGCTCCCGTGAACCGATAGATGGTTTTGTCGGTGGGAGCGTTCTCGAAAGCGCGTTTTTCCGGTGAATCCGCGTTCATACGTCGGCATCGACGTTGACCGGGGCCTTCGCCGGCTTATGGAGGAAGACGGAGATGTTCAAATTTGCCTATCGCATGCAGCAAACGGAGATGTTCAAATTTCTCCGTCTCGTCCGGGATTGGCTACTTGCGCCAATTTATAAGAAACAAGATACGCTGCATGACTATATTGTGAGAACACAATGGACTCAATCAGTGAGCGCAACGAAAAACCCACTTAGTCGCTTCGGGGCTAAGTATTTCTCTCAAACAGATGAGGATGGAATCACACTCGAAATTGTTAAACGTCTTGGTATTGCGAATGGAACATTTGTTGAGCTTGGTGTAGGCGATGGACTAGAAAATAACACTCTAATTCTTCTAGCGATGGGTTGGCGCGGGTTCTGGATCGGCGGCGAAGATTTGTGCTTCAATCATAAGTTGAACCCACAACGATTCGCTTTCTTAAAGGCTTTTGTAACGCTGGAAAATGTCATACCACTCATGCGGCAGGGCTTCGAAAAGTTGACGATTATTACTGCAGACATTATAAGTATCGATTTAGATGGCAACGATTACTATTTTGTAAATGATATACTAGAGAGCGGCATATCTCCTAAGCTTTTTATAGTTGAATATAATGCAAAATTCCCTCCGCCAATTAAATGGACTATTGATTACGACGCAAATCATTTATGGGACCATAGCGACTATTCAGGCGCGTCTTTACAACTGCTATCAGATCTGTTATCGTGTTTCTCTTATACATTATTATGTTGCAATGCGGCGACGGGGGCTAACGCATTTTTTGTTCGGGATGAATATCTATCGTATTTCCCAGAGGCTCCAAAAAATATTGACGATATTTTCGTCCCGGCCAACTATCAGCTTTTTAAACAGGGTCACCGCCCGTCGCCAAAAACCATTGAGCGAATGCTCATTATGGGCGGGTCTTCGTGCGGCGGCGCGGCCCCCGTGATTGCTGAAAAGCAAGTTCGTCAATACGTGGACTGAATGCACCCGAGACAGTTTCTCGCCCCTCCTTGTTCGGAATTATCGAGCTTTCAACTAGGCTTTGCGTATTAGAGTCGGTCCGCGAACTTCATGCTTGATTACAAAGCCTTCTGAGCATCAGGCGGATGGAGGCGAGGTGAAGAAACGCCAATGCCTTACGGTT
>NZ_SOEJ01000036.1:0-4864 GCF_004366495.1 Methylosinus sp. sav-2 | reverse complement strand
ATGTTTCGGCGAAGCCTCGGCTGAGAAACAACCGGTGAGCCGCCTCGACGATGCGCTCGACCGTTCGCGGCCCTCTCGTCCTTACTTTCGGCCTGTCGGGCTCCGCCATTGCGATCCTCATTCGATATCCGTAACTGAACGACATCGTTCAATAGTTGACGGTCGGCTTCGCTATTGATAGCCTTTTGCGGTGCAAATACAAAACCTACCCGTTCATTTGAACGGGGCGCGATGTTTCGAAAGAGATGGTCGCGGCGCTGCGACCGCCCGTCCAATCCCACAAAGGACGCCGTCGCCGTCAGGGTAGGCGAGAGGGGATCATGACCAACATTGTCTGCGACAAGCTCGGCATTCGCTACCCGATCCTGCAAGGGCCGATGGCCTGGGCGTCGGACAGCAAGCTCGCCGCGAGCGTTTCCAACGCCGGCGGGCTGGGAATCATGGGGCTCGGCTTTTGCCCGCCGGCCATCTTCGAGGCCGAGATCCGCGCGGCCCGAGCCCTGACGGAGGCGCCTTTCGGCCTCAACATCATCACCTGCCTGCCCGACGCAGACAAGCTGCTGGAAATCACCCTGCGCCAAGGGATCAGGGTTGTCGAGATCGAGACGTTCCCCGCCTATTTCGACACGCTTCCGCGTTACGTCGAAGCGCTCAGGAGCCACGGCGCCGCGACGATCGGCAAGGCGTCCTCGGTGTCGGAGGCCAAAGTGTTCGAAGCGGCGGGGGTCGATTTCATCTCGGTCAAGGGGTACGACGGCGGCGGTCACATCTTCGGCCTCACCGGCACATTCTCGCTGATACCCCAGGTCGTGGACGCCGTTTCCATCCCCGTGATCAATTCGAGCGGCGTCGCCGATGGACGCGGCGTCGCTGCTTCGCTCATGCTCGGCGCAGCCGGCGTCGAGGTCGGAAGCCGCTTCCTGGTCGCCGAGGAATGCCCGATCCACGCCAACTACAAGAACGCCATCGTCGCCGCCGGGGAGGGCGACACCGTTCTGACCGGCGTCAGCGCCGGCGACGGGGTGCGTGGCGTCAAAAACCGGCTGACGGATGAATTGCTGCGCCTCGAACGGGAACTGCCGCCCGAAGAGGCCGCGGAGCGCATCCGCGAGATCGGTCGTGGCGTCTTGCGCGCGGCGGCCATCGACGGCGACGTCGAGAACGGCAGCCTCGTCGTCGGCCAGAACCTCGGGCTGCTCGACGCCATTTTGCCTGCGAGCGTCATCATGCAGGAATTGATCGCCGGCTATTCGAGGGTCGCGCCTCGAGCAACGTGAACTGGGCAAGTTCGAACTGCTCCGCAAACGAGCGTCCGGGGAGACGAGTCGGCGTTACCGCCGCCCGTCGAGCGACGAGGCGTTGCCTCCATGGCCCGGACCGATGTCGTAGCGAGCGTCCGATCACGCGTCATCGAGCGGAGAAAATCCATGACGACCTATGAAATGCGCATCTACACGCTGAAATCCGTCGAGGCCGCCACGGCCTATCGCAAGATCTGGATCAAGCATATCGAAAGCCTGAAAGCATTCGGGATCGTCACACATGGCGTGTTTACCGTTGCGAGCGATCCGGCGAAAGTCGCCGCACTCGTCGGCTATCCCGAAGGTGTCGATCCCGAGGCGGCCTCTGATCGCTATATGGCCAGCGATCTGTTCAAGGCGGACATGGCGGGTTTCGACATCGCCTGGCTCTCCTGCGTGGAGACGATATTGCTCACCCCCGAGACATTCTCTCCTCTCCGGTGACGAAACTCTCGAAATCGCTCCCGAAGCCTTCCAGCTTCTGAAAGACCGCTTTGAGCCGGTCGCGCCGGACGAGGGTCGCGTGGAGACGTGGGCCATTAGAAATGCGCGACGAACCAGTCGCGCGCCGCCGGACAGGATTGGGCGAAGCTCTCGCAGTAAGGAGCGAATTGACCGCAGGGTAGCGTCGCAAATTTCTTTGGTTCGCCGGCCCGTTCGAGTACTTGGCGCGAGGCCTCGAATGGCATCAGCGTAAGCAAAAGCATTTTCTCTTGAGCGACACGATCCCGCAGCCGCTGCTGGACGCCCGGCCCGGGAATGTCGCCTTTCGGCGTAACCCGCCGTTGGGCCTATCGGCGCGACGGGGCCGCAACGGGTCAGAATTCCTCGCTCCGCCCCCGAAAGGCTTGGTGGCGTCAGGAGCTGCCGCTGAGGCGCAGCCATCGACCGATCATTCACACCTAGCTGCGTGCCCTGTAGGCCCAAGGTTCGCCATGCAACGCCTGGCGCGAAAGCTCCTATAGATGCCATTTGAAATCCTACGAGAATCGTGGTGCTTTCGCCGCTTGCTCGCGAGAGCGATGCATTATCAGTCCAACTCCGCCGCTGCGCATACGCGACTGCTCGCAGCGACCTCTTTCAGAGATTGAACGAAATGGATTCGTCATTCACTACCGTCGCACCCCTCAGACACGGCCAAATCTCCTGCGTCGCGTGCTTCCCACCAGGGCACGAGTTGGGCGTCGCCTATGAGGCTGACGGATGGCGGGTCGACAACAACCCCGGATACTGGGGCGCAGCGAGCCCCGAGGTGCTCGTTCTCGGATTCAGCAAGGGCGCCAACCAACGTGGCGGCATGCCATTCGATCAAATCGCGTTCAACAACGCGCGCGGGAACCTCAAGGAGATCCTCACCGCGCTTGGGTTCATTGTCGCGGGTGCCGACATAGACGCGTGCTTCACATCGGCGGAGACGCGGATTGGATTTGCGTCGGTTGTCCGGTGCGGGCTCGGCATGCAGGTCGAGGCAGGCAAGTACACGACCTCGGGCAAGGTGGTCCGCAGCGCCATCGCCCCCAGTAGCCCTGTTCGTCGTTTCTTCGACGGCTGCACAGAGCAATTCCTCAAGCACCTGCCCGAGAGCGTCCGCGTTGTAGTCTTCCTCGGACTCGACCGCCCGTATGTTGGGGCGCTTTTTGAGCGGATGAAGCAACTGCACAAGTCGATCAACCGAGTGAGCGAGCTGGCGTACCGGACAGAGGACGTGACGTTCGTTCACGTCATTCACCCGTCGCCTTTGGCGACAAGTCACCGGCAAGAGTGGTTGCTCGACGACACGTCGTCGCTCGCGGAGAGCCGGCGAGAGGTTTGCAGGGCTCTAGCGAATAGCAAACCAGAAGAAAAAGCGAGCAATCAAAGCTTTCCTACGTCCACGCCCAGCGAGGTTGAAATGAATCTTGCATTACCAGCGGGAATCTGTCGTAGCGTGCCTGTGACCGAAGGGGGGCTTGAAAACGACTATATTAGACTGACTGACGTAATGGACTTCTTCCCGGCGGACGCTGTTGGCGGTGCCAGTGCCAAGCATCGCGCTCGCATGTTGTTACGGATCACTTTTGCTCCCGGCGAGACAATCACGACTGACATCGATGGGAGCAAAAAGATTTTACGTGAACGCGGAGCGGTCCGCAGATTTCTCGGGCTCTCTGGAGCGACTGCGCGCGATACCGTGGAAATTATCAAGACCGACGCCGCAGCCTACACGTTGAGGATCGCTAAGAGAATGCAGCGCTAAAACCCGCGCGAGCGCTTGCCTATCGTAAGGATGCAGCTCCACAGATTGAAACTCGCTGTGGAACTGTAGTTCCTCGATCTGCGAAGTTTACCGCTCACCTCTCGAATGTCTCAGAAGGGTCAAACTTTCACGTTCGCAGGGTGGCGCCGTCGCGGACCTTGTACCTTTTCAGAACAGCCGACTCGTCGAGGGTTCAATTTTCGGGAGCTCGAAATCGGGCGTCGCTGCCAGCCAGCATCTGCGATCGATTTGGCCACGGGTAGCCAGACCGCGCAGGTCATAGGAGACCAGACCGCCGCCCGATCCTGTTCTTGACCTCGTCCGCCTCGACTCCCAATTCGTCCGTCACGAGCTGCCATGCCGCGAGCAGCCGCGCGAGGCCCAATTCTACAGCGGGGCGCAGCGATCGTTCAATGTCTCGGACGTCGGCGTCGTTCACCGCGTCCGTCAAGGACACGCGATACCGTTCTCCTCGATCCACCGGGACGAGAGTGATCCGTCCGTCGAGCCAGGCGAGCATGCCGAGCTGGAAAGACTCGACGAGCCTTTTGCCGGCTTTCGTCAATTTTTTTGCGGCGGCCGTCTCTAGCGCTAATCGCCGCTGCTCGAGCGCTGCCTCGGTCGCTGCGCATCGCCGCTCGCGTTCGGCCACTGCCTGCTCGGCGGCAATGCGTGCATTGTCCGCGATCATCAGCTCCGATCGCAGCCGATCCAGTTCGTCGCTCTCCGAGCGGATGAACTCGCGGGCCTTTTCGGTCTCTGCCTTGGCGGCGTAGGCTTCCGGCGACAAACGGTCGGGGCCACGCGCCTCCTTTTCGCGGCCGCGCTCGATAGTCGGGTCGAGGTTCGCTCGGACGAATTCCGTCCAACTATCCTGTAGAGCAGCGAATGTATTTCTTGTCTTGTATTGCGCCTGTAATTTCGTCAGGGCAGGACTGACAGACAAGAATTTCTTTCCGGTCTTGCTCGTCGTCATCGGCGCCACCAATACGTCGACCACCCCGGCGCCTTTTTCATCGAGATCCATTCTGGCGCTCAATAGCGACGTCTCTCCGAAAGTCTTCTGCGCCCATGCGATAGCGGCGTCGAATAGCAGGCGATTGCGCGGATTCTGCGGATCGTGCTGGTCGCCGGTTTCCATCAGCCATCCAACACTTACGACGCAAATCAGATGCCCGACCGGCGCCGTGTTCCCGCGTTGGATGGCGCCTGTGGCGGCCTGCATGCATCTCAGTGTCGGTCCGAAGACAAGTTGAATCGGATGAATCGCTTGTGATTCAATGAGGCGGTCTGATTCTCGCGGAGACCGCCGATGTGGACGAATGAA
>NZ_SOEJ01000035.1:0-5397 GCF_004366495.1 Methylosinus sp. sav-2 | reverse complement strand
ATTCGTCCACATCGGCGGTCTCCGCGAGAATCAGACCGCCTCATTGAATCACAAGCGATTCATCCGATTCAACTTGTCTTCGGACCGACACTTAGAACAAACATAGAACTCGTCGATTTGGCGACGAGCAGCGCCACGCCTACCTCATGGTTCGCCCGATGGCTTCGAATGCGTCTGTCGCTGCGACTCGGGATCGAAAAACGCTCTCAGCTATAGGTGAAAGTAGTGACCAACGGAGGCTTGACCAGCGATGCTTTCTAAGACAACTTGGCACACAATAATTTTAAGTCGCCTGGTCGGTATTATTGATTACCCTCTATATTGGGCGCAAACTCCTAACGTTATTGTTTTATCACGCCTGTTTGGCGTAAAATCGATTGATTTACGAATCCCCTCATCCTTATCGGCGGACAACCCAAGTATAATTCCTACTGCGTCAGGATGGATGGCAATTGTAAGGGCACATAATTGGATAACAAGTTGTTGCGGTCGGTTTATCGGATTTCATGGATCGGATTTGCACAATGAAAACTGGCTGTTAACTCTTAATAACGATTTAGAAGTCATCGAGCGGCTAAAACTTTGTGATTTATCCGATTATACAACAACAACTGATGAGCATCCCGCGCGAAATGGCATTGAGGATGCTCGGTTAAGCGAAATAGACGGAGATATCTATGTAACAGGAAGCGCTTATAATACAGTAACTGGGCGCTGCACAATGACAAGGGCGCGCGTCGTCGGAGATCGACTGGCGGATGTGACATTCCTCAGGTCCCCGTTCCAATGTGCGCAAGAAAAAAATTGGATGCCCGTAGATATTGATGGCGTTATGAATGCGATCTATCGCGTCAGCCCATTCTGTCTATTGCGATTGGAAGGCGAGGCTAAGGTCGTCATCGAAAGCACGGGTAAGCCACATTTGCGTGTGTATAATGGATCGTCACAGCTTGTGCCATTCGGCGAAGGCTGGCTGTGCCTGCTTCATCGTCGCATTAATGTGACACGAAGAAGCTTTCGCTCAAGGCAAAATAGTGTATCTGGGATATTCTATGTACACCGCTTTATTCATTTTGATAGATCGTGGGAGATCGTCTCGGAATCCGGAGATTTCTTTTTTGAAAAAAGGGGTCTTGAATTCTGCGCCGGGCTCGCTCGGAAGGGTGATCGCTTCGTTGTTTCGTATGGCCTGAATGCTAGCGCGGCGAAGTTGATGGAACTCTGCAAGTTTCAAATTGATAGCTTACTCTCTGATACTGCTCAATAAGAGTTCGTCCATGAACGAAAACTGAACTCATGCCGCCGCGACCACACACGCAGAAAGTGATGATCTTGCAGCCGAGATCCCGGCCTTTGCAAAGATCGTCGACACGCGAAGTCGTGCTCATCCCGGCAATATCGCTCCTCGTATCGAGCAACCATGTAAGTCTCGCGCCGTTTGCGCCAGAGCGGCTTACCGTAACATTATCCAGCCGAACGGGATGCTGAGTGTCGGCCGACGGATCATGCTAGGTCCCACGGATTGATTATCGTCGCCCCGGTGTCGTTGAAGTCGGCGATATTCCGGGTAACGACGATGAGATCGTGAACGATCGCCGTCGCAGCAATCAACCCGTCTACATCGCCCCGCGGCCGAATTGCCGCGATCCGGCCCCATTCGACGGCGATCTGGTCGGTGATCGGCAGGATGCGATCTGCATGGTCGCTTCGCAGCTTGCGTAGCCATTCGGCGAGATGTCCGGCGGCTTTGGGGTCCAACTTCTGCTTCAGCGCAATCCCCCGCATGATCTCACCAAGCGTCAGGACACTCAGATATACGCCGAGCGGATCGACGGAGCGTAGCCACGAGATCGCCTGTGGCGCGCCGCGCCGGGCCTCGGAAACGACATTTGTGTCGACCAGATACATCAGAAAGCAGGACTACGGCTCGGCGTCTTTGCGCGTTGCATGACTGCCTCGGCGAACTCGCCGTCCCAGCTCGGGCCAGTGAACAGGTCGTCGACAAACGACGGCCTGCCGGGGCGCAACGCATCATAGTCGCGCGCCGACAGCACGACGACCGCGCGTTCACCGCGCAAAGTGACGGTCTGCGGGCCTTCCTCGCGCGCCTTCTGCACTACCTTGGAGAACTGGTTCTTAGCGTCCTGCAGCGACCATTCCACGAGCTCGCTCCTAGCTAGCCTGTCTAGCCATATAGCCGGAAGTTCTGAAATGTCAACACTCTCTCGGAGCCCGGATCGACGTTGGTCACAATATCTGATCGGGAGACTATATGGGCCATGATCGAAGGCGGAGGCGGAGGACGAATAGAGAAACAGTCAATTTCGAGGGCAGCAATTTCGAATGAGAGGTGATCCAATGCGTCTGGCGGCTCTTCTTCGTCATCGAAGGCTCCTGATTCGCAGCGAGAATCCTCGCCGCTGTCAGGCAGAAAATCCAATCAAGCCACTGTCCGAATTTCCGAGGTCGCCTCTGATCGCGTTCATTACAGCTGATCTATGTCCTCGCAGCGTGAGCAGTCACATTCTCACATGCGCGACACACCCAAAAAATTTGCGCCCCAACGGAAGCTGATCAGGGACCAAGTCATGGTCGGGATTTACCAAGATCGCTTGACAGAAACTCTTCGAGGTTCGATGAAACGCATTATTGAGGTATTGAAAGCGGTGCGTTCCAGAGATACACGCGGCTTTCGCATGCTTAGATACACGCTGATGTCGATTTTCACCCGGGGAACTGGAACCCTAGCAAATTTTTTCATCCTACCGTTCATGGTAAGTTATCTCGGACCCGATCGTTACGGTGTTTGGGCCACTCTCAGTTCTCTAATGATTTGGTTCTCTCTTGCCGACGGCGGGGTTACCGCCGGTGCTACGGCGCTAATCGCTCACGCCCACGGCGCAGATGACAGAATCGGAGTCCGAAAACTTCTTTCCACGACATACGCCGCCGCTTCTAGCGCAAGTTGTATTATTGCACTTATTGCACTTTATGCAAGTCCACATATCGATTTTGGCTGGGCGTTGAATATATCAAGCCCACAACTTCAAATGGAAGCGCGCGATGTTGCAAATGTAATTCTATATCTAGGGGCAATGTCATTTCCAACAGCAGTTGCAATTCAGGCTCGCACGGCGCTTCAACAAGGCGACGTCGCAAAACAGTGGGAATTTATATCTACTATATTAACAATATGCGCGCAGGTTATCTCTATATATACGCAGTCAAGTATGGTAATAGTTGTATTTGCAACACTAGGGATTCGTCCTATCATAAATAGTGTTGCCTCACTATATTTTTTCAAGAATGATGGGATTGATATCCGTCCGCATTGGAAATTTGTCGAATGGCGTGTGTGCCAACGCCTATACTTTTCAGGATCGATTTATCTAACATTTATATCGCTACAGGCCCTCGCAGTTCAATCTGATCAAATACTTGTAGCGCATCTGCTAAACATTGAATCCGTAACAGACTACTCTATAGTTCAGAAAATACTAACTGCTCCTTCATTGGTGACAGATATGTATTTGCTTGCCCAAATGCCAGCTTATGGCGAGGCTTTCGCGAGAGGAGATTTTCGTTGGGTGCGCCGCCATTTTATAATCTCAAATATTATTATAATAACGTTTAACGCGTTTGTGTCATGCGTCATCGTTGCTGTGTTGGATAAAATTCTTGCCGCCTGGATGGGAGAAGCAATCGATCCGTCGCCTTTGCTGGTCACCAGCATGGCGGTTTACGGGGCCGTCTCAGCGGTCGCGCATGGGTTCACTGGTTTTTTCTACATGGCGACGATCCACCGCATGGTGCTGTTCGGCCAGCTTGGGATGGTGGTCATCAATCTGCCTCTAGCGATTATTCTCATTCCGAAGATTGGCAGCGCTGGCGCGGTCATAGCGACCAGTATTGGATATTCAATCGCCGTCATTGCGCCCGGCATTTGGAGGATCATCAGCCTTTTCCGCGATTTTTCAGAGGTGCAAACACGCTTGGTCGGGCAGGGCTCAAACAAGAGCCCCGCTTTGACGGAGTGATCGGCGATACTCGGCTTCAGCCGAGCAGGTGGAACAACGCGATGATCGATTTCAAGGGTGGCCTCTGACAGTCGCAGCTAGGGCCGCAGGGAGGCGATCTTCCGTTCTCGCCTCTTGCCTTCCTCGACCGGACGTCGGGGGCGACCCCGCTGGGAGACTCTGGCGCAAACGACGAAAGACGGGAGCTATCGACGAAAGTGGGTGATGTCGCGGCGAGAGGCAGACGGCATATTAGCCCGTTGACGAAGTGAGGCTCACCTGATTCTGTTCGTTGAAGAGAGACGAATGCGGCTATCGTGACGGCGATGCAGCGAGAGACGGGGGCGCAGGGCGATTTGATCGTGACATGGATCGATCTGCCGCGTTCTCTGGGGCACGCATTTTACGACAAGCTTCAAAAAGGTGCTGCTCGACGCCGATTTCGATGCCTTCGTCGTGGACGCATGCAAGCCCTATTACGCAGCGCGGATAGGCGCGCCGTCGTTGCCACCGGGCCGGTATTTCCGTATGCGCATGGTCGGCTATTTCGAAAGGCGCGACAGCGAACGGGGCATCGTGTGGCGCTGCGCCAATTCCTTTTCGCTGCGCGATTTCCTGCGGCTTTCGACACGGGACAAAATTCCCGATCACTTCTGACTGTCGAAGACGCACTCGCGTCTCCAGCACGAAGTCCACGAGAAGGTTTTCGGCGTTGTCTTGAAGCTTGTCGCCGAGCAGGGTCTTGTCAAGAGTAAGCGCATCGGCGTCGCCGACTCAAACGCGGCGTTGCGCAGCATCGTGCGGCGCGACAATGGCGAGACCTATCGTGCGATGCTCGAGTGCATGGCGAAGGAAAGCGGCGTCGAGACGCCGATTATCGACGTCCTCGTTCGACTCGACCCGCAAGAGCAAAGGAGAGAAGCTGTCGAACGAGGACTGGACGAACAAGACGGACGCTGCGGCGAAGATCGCCAGGATGAAGGACGGGACGACGCATCTCGCCTACAAGCCGGAACACGCGGTCGATCTCGAAACGGGCGTCATCGTCGCTGCGCCGATCTAAGAAGCCGACGAGGGCGATACGACGACGCTCGGCGAAACGCTGAAGACGGCGAAGAACAATCTTTCGGCTGTCGGCCTCGTGTCGACGTAGGACGATCCTGCGAAATCATCGCGGACTTGGCTATCATTCGCGCGAGGTTTTGAAAGCTCTCGACGACGGCGAGTGGAAGAGCCGAATCGCCGAGTCTTCGCCGGCGAAGGGCTATTTGCGCCGGTGGTAACGCGCCCCTGAAAAACTCCACCAGCATCGATTAGAGTCCGGCCGATTGCAGGACGGACACGATGAAGAAGAAACGGTTCACGGAAGAGCAGATCATCG
>NZ_SOEJ01000034.1:1283-3783 GCF_004366495.1 Methylosinus sp. sav-2 | reverse complement strand
TGCGGTGAGCCCAAAGCTTCGGCTCGTGGCTTGAGCCCCGGTACATCTTCGGCGCGGAAACCCTTATTTAGACCAGTGAGCTGTTACGCTTTCTTTAAAGGATGGCTGCTTCTAAGCCAACCTCCTGGTTGTTTTGGGATTTCTACATCCTTTCCCACTTAGCCACGAATTGGGGGCCTTAGCTGTTGGTCTGGGTTGTTTCCCTCTCCACAATGGACGTTAGCACCCACTGTGTGTCTCCCGCATACTACTTCCAGGTATTCGGAGTTTGGTTAGGTTTGGTAAGTCTGTGGGACCCCCTAGCCCATCCAGTGCTCTACCCCCTGGAGTATTCGTGCGAGGCGCTACCTAAATAGCTTTCGCGGAGAACCAGCTATTTCCGAGTTTGTTTGGCCTTTCACCCCTAACCACAAGTCATCCGAGTCTATTTCAACAGACACCGGTTCGGTCCTCCAGTGCATGTTACTGCACCTTCAACCTGCTCATGGCTAGATCACTCGGTTTCGGGTCTAAAGCAACGAACTGAACGCCCTGTTCAGACTCGCTTTCGCTGCGCCTACGCCTATCGGCTTAAGCTTGCTCGTTACTTTAAGTCGCTGACCCATTATACAAAAGGTACGCAGTCACCCAGGACGAACCTTGGGCTCCTACTGTTTGTAGGTATCCGGTTTCAGGAACTGTTTCACTCCCCTCGTCGGGGTGCTTTTCACCTTTCCCTCACGGTACTGGTTCACTATCGGTCGCTGAGGAGTACTTAGGCTTGGAGAGTGGTCTCCCCATCTTCAGACAGGATTGCACGTGTCCCGCCCTACTCATGTCTCATGTGCTTCGAAATCCATACGGGGCTATCACCCACTACGGCCCGACTTTCCAATCGGTTCTGATTAGAAACACACAAGAACTGGCCTGGTCCGCGTTCGCTCGCCACTACTAACGGAGTCTCGTTGATGTCCTTTCCTCCGGGTACTTAGATGTTTCAGTTCCCCGGGTTTGCTTTTGTATCCTATGTATTCAGATACAAATACCTTCTCATGATCTCTGTTAGTCCGAGGACATGCGTCTTCAGACATTCCAAAACCGCACGAAAACCTCAGAGCCTTTGTGCAGGCTAGAGATTTCCTCGGAATAACAGAGATCGAAGGTGGGTTTCCCCATTCGGAAATCCGCGGATCAAAGCTTGTTCGCAGCTCCCCACGGCTTATCGCAGCGTACCACGTCCTTCATCGCCTCTCAGCGCCAAGGCATCCACCGAATACCCTTAAGGCACTTGATCGCTCTCATTATCGATGCCCACCGCTCGGCAGCGGCCCTTTTCCCTTTCGAGATCAGGTTTGCATCGATAGAAAGACCAGTTTGCTTCAAACACATCCGAGAGCGCTGCGGTCACGCGGCGCCCACTTGCTGGTTGCTCGTCTTCATTTCGAACGTTCCCGTTCGATCGAAGAGATCGGATGCATTTCCTTTTCACGATGACAGACAACACGCATTTCGACAGCGCGTCGAAATGCGGAACTTGTTTCAAGGACGTTTGCGACGCCGTCTTCGGCGATCCGCGCATCTGGTGGAGCCAGACGGGATCGAACCGACGACCTCATGCTTGCAAAGCACGCGCTCTCCCAACTGAGCTATGGCCCCTTTAGAGCGAATAGCGAGTAGCAAATAGCGAGTAGAAAGGCGAAAAGCGGAACTATTCGCTATTCGCTACTCCCTATTCGCTAGAGCTGGTGGGCCTGGGAAGACTTGAACTTCCGACCTCACGCTTATCAAGCGCGCGCTCTAACCAACTGAGCTACAAGCCCAAACTGTCGCACGCCTCAGCTTTCGCGCCTGGCGGGCTCGTCCTTGTGAAGAAAGAGAAACGAAGACGGCGGCTATCCCGCCAGATCGGCCTGACTGGCCGTTGTGTTCCAAGTGATCCGACAGATCAAAAGGCGAGATGCCAAATGATCATAAGGGATCATCCTTAGAAAGGAGGTGATCCAGCCGCAGGTTCCCCTACGGCTACCTTGTTACGACTTCACCCCAGTCGCTGACCCTACCGTGGTCGTCTGCCTCCTTGCGGTTAGCGAAACGCCTTCGGGTAAAGCCAACTCCCATGGTGTGACGGGCGGTGTGTACAAGGCCCGGGAACGTATTCACCGCAGCGTGCTGATCTGCGATTACTAGCGATTCCACCTTCATGCACTCGAGTTGCAGAGTGCAATCCGAACTGAGACGGTTTTTTGAGATTTGCTAAGGGTCGCCCCTTCGCGTCCCATTGTCACCGCCATTGTAGCACGTGTGTAGCCCAGCCTGTAAGGGCCATGAGGACTTGACGTCATCCCCACCTTCCTCGCGGCTTATCACCGGCAGTCCCCCTAGAGTGCCCAACTGAATGATGGCAACTAAGGGCGAGGGTTGCGCTCGTTGCGGGACTTAACCCAACATCTCACGACACGAGCTGACGACAGCCATGCAGCACCTGTGCACCGGCCCCTTGCGGGAAGAAAGCCATCTCTGG
>NZ_SOEJ01000033.1:0-5715 GCF_004366495.1 Methylosinus sp. sav-2 | reverse complement strand
TTCATTCGTCCACATCGGCGGTCTCCGCGAGAATCAGACCGCCTCATTGAATCACAAGCGATTCATCCGATTCAACTTGTCTTCGGACCGACACTCAGGTCTCCCCGCGCTTCAGGCGCGCCAGATACTCCTCGCGCGTCATGGACCTTGATCCCGCCTCCTCGCGCCGAACCCGATCCCGGCCCGGGAGGGCGTCACGGAGGACGTCCAGATTCTTCCAGGGCGCCATTTCGTCCCCGCGCGGCTCGCCCGGCACGAAGGGGGATGTTTCCGCGCGCTGATAGCGATGCACATAGCGCGGGCAGTTCACGAAGGCCTCATAGACCTTCACCACCAGCAAAAGCTCCGCGCCGGGAAATGCTGCGAGCTCCGCCTCGTCGCGCACGAGGCGCGCGGCGCCGTGGATGCGCAGCCGGTGCGGCTGCTCGAAATCGATGAACAGCAGTCCGACCTTCGCATTGGCGGCGACATTGCCCGCGGAGAGATACATGCCGTTGCCATCGTAGCTCGGCAATGCGAGGGTCTGGTCGTCGAGCGCCCGCACGAAGCCCGGCGCCCCGCCCTTGTAGGAACAGGTCGGAAAGCCGCGATGGTCGACGGTGGCGAGGAACACCATGTCCCGCCCGGCGATGAAGGCCTTGTGCTCGGTCGTCAGCGTGCTCGTCACCATCATCTTGCGCAAGGTGTTGGCCAACGGCCGGCTGTCGAAGGCGTCCTGCAGCAAGCGGTGCGACTCGCCATAGAGCTCGGCGATCGCCCCGAGCGACGGGCGAAAGGCGGGCTCGTCCGGCGGCGGAACGAGCGACCAGACGAGCCGGTCGAGGCAGATCGTCCACAATATGCGGTGCGTCGCGGCTGCTTCCTCCCCCCGGAGCTCGCCGTGGGTGAGCGTCAGCTCGCAAGCATCGGCGCCCAGTGGGCGCAGATCGACGTCGACCCGCGTCGGCGGCCCGCATAGGCCGGCTGCGGCGCCCTCATATTCCCAGCTCAAGGCGATCCGCCGCTCCGTCGCGACGTCGATGTAACGGCCACAGAGGCGATAGCGCGTTCCATCCGGATCGAGGCCCTCCAGCCGGTAGGCGCCGCCCGGACGCGGGTCGATAACCGCCTCCCGCAGCGCTCCGGCTCCGGGAATCAGCCAGCGGACCAGCCATTTCGGGTCCGTCCAGGCGGTGAATATCTGTCTCGCCGGCGCATTGATGCGGCGGACCAGGACGAGCGAGACCGAACGACCCGCGGCGCCGGTCATGTCACGCGCTCCAACGTCACGCGGTCCAGGGCGCGGCCGCGCGTCTCGGGCAGGAACAGTCCTCCGACCACGAGCGCGACCAGCAGGACGCCGACTGCGTACCACAGACCCGCATAGAGATCGCCCGTGGCGGTGAAGGCGGCGAATGAGATTGCTGGCAGGAAGCCGCCGAACCAGCCGCCGATATTGTAGGACATCGCGAAGGCCGTGGTGCGGATGCGGGTCGGGAACATCTCCACCATCCAGGCCGAGAGCGGGGCGGACGCCATCGCGACGAAGACGCTGAGGGCGGCCATGAGCGTGATCAGCATCGACACATTGGTCAACTCCGGCGCGGCGCGGGCAGGATATCCCGTATCGGCCAATGCCGCCGCGAGGGCGACGTCGAAGGCCTTGGCCTGCTGCGTGAAGACCGCCCGGTCGAGCCCGGCGCCCTCGAAGGCGGGAACCACCGCGGCGCCGATCTCCACCTGGGCGACGTGGCCCGGTGACTCGGCGCGATTCGTGTAGGGCACGCCGAGCTTGGCGACGGCGCGCCGGGCGATGTCGCAGGGGCTGCGGAACTCGGCGAGGCCGAACGGATCGAACTGGCGGCTGCACGTCGCCGGATCGGCCGCCACCGTCACCGGATGCGTGGTCATCGCCGCCGCGAGGCGCGGATGCGCATAGTGGGTGACGCCGAGGAACACCGGATAGGCGGCGAGCGCCGTGCCGATGAAGCCGGCGAGCACCACCGGCTTGCGGCCGATTTGGTCCGAAAGCCAGCCCGCCAGGATCATCGCGCCGATGAAGACCACGCTGTAGCCGAGGATGGTGTAGTGCAGCAGGAAGGGATCGATCTTCAGGTTCAACGCCAGGAGGTAGATCGGATAGGAGCCGGTCGCGATCGCGACCGACTGGCCAGCGGCGGCGCCGAACAGGACGAGCAGCGCCACGCGCAGATGGTCCCAGCGGCCGAACGCCTCGCGTAGCGGCGTCCGCGAGCCGCCGCCCGACCGCTTCATGGCCAGGAACACCGGAGATTCCTGTAGGCGCAGCCGGATATAGACCGAGACCAGCATGAGCACGGCGGAAAGTAGGAATGGAATGCGCCAGCCCCAGGCCTCGAACGCCGTCTTTCCGAGCGCCAGCTCGCAGGCGAGCACGACCAGGATCGCCAGAGCCAGGCCGCTCGCCGCGGTGACAGCGATCGCGCTGGTGGCGAAGCCGCGCCGGTGGGCGGGGGCATATTCGGCGATATAGGTGACTGCGCCGCCGAACTCGCCGCCATAGGCGAGGCCCTGCAGGATGCGCAGCGCCATGAACAGCAGCGGAGAGGCGACCCCTATGGCCGCGTAGCTCGGCAGCAAGCCGATGAGCACGGTCGACAGGCCCATGATCAGGATGGTGAGCAGAAAGGTGAATTTGCGCCCGGCCCGGTCGCCGAGGGGGCCGAACACCAGCCCGCCGAATGGGCGGGCGACATAGGTCACGGCGGCGGAGAGCAAGGTGAAGATATAGGCATAGGCGGGATCGAGCCCGGAGAAGAACTCGGCGGCGACGATCGCGGCCATCGGCCCGTAGAGCACGAGGTCATAAGCTTCGAAGATGGCTCCGAGAGAGGAGGCCACCACCACCCGGCGCAGGCTACCGGGATCGGCCGCCTGGTCGGCGGCGGGCGCGGGCACGGACGTTGTAGCCCGTTCGCTCGAGAGGGCATTCTGGGTCAAGCGCTTCCTCCATCTTGTTTCTACCGGTTGGCGCCGGACTCTAACGGCCCGTGTCCTCCGCCTTCATCTGAGCGACCACGGCGTCCAGGGCGTCGAGCCGCTCGCTCCAGAAGCGTTCATGCGCATCGAGCCAGTTCCGGGCGGCGTCGAGACCACGGCGGTCGAGGCTGCACATCTGATGACGGCCCTGCTTGCGTCGGATGACGAGACCCGCCTGTTCCAACACCTTCAAGTGGTTGGAGACAGCGACGAAGGAGATCGGAAACGAGGGAACGATTTCTCCAATGCTGCGCTCGTGTTCGGTCAGCATACGCAGGATCGCCCTGCGGTGCGGGTCGGCCAGAGCGTGAAAGACCGTGTCGAGCGTCGCCTCAGAACATTTAATCATTTCATTAAATATCATCGCTCGCGACGTCGGTTGTCAAGATGGAGTGCGGACATAAAGGCCCACGCCTCTGTGGATGGACGAAGGCGCCGCTAAGACGATTGGCGGCCACGTCGCCGATCAGCTCCGGCCGACGCTCCCAAGGCTCGCCGCCTTCATGGACAACGCCGAATGCGACGCGCTCGCCTATTCGCGCGAAATCGCCAGCATCAAAGGCAGGTCGAAGCGTTTCTCGACGGGATCGTCGAATCTGGTCCCAGACGAAATCCAGACTGGCACGACCAGCGGTCGCGTTTGGCAGCGTGACTGCACTCTGCCAAACGCGACGTTCGCGCCAGTAGTTCGTCGATTTCGTCGAACTCCCCGACGAGGATCGCTCCACGGTCTCGAGCTCATCCACCGCCGCGTCTTCGTCCTCGAGGGCGCCCGCGCCGGCAGCGGTCGCCGTGAGGAGAATGCCGTGAGGTCGCGACACGCGCCCCGCAGACTAGCGAAGGGCTTGCAGGCGCTCGAATGAAACAGAGCCTGGGAGATAAAATCTCATTTTAATTCCGTGTGAATCAAGACACGTATCAACTTATCTCGAATTTAACTTTAGTGATAGAAGATACTTTTTCTCTTTCGTCGGCCGGATCGAAATGCGTCGCCGTAGCAGCCGAAAGCAAGCCTCGGAACGGCTCCAGAGGCGAGCTTTCGGCCCACAGATCGGCGAAATGGGCTGTTTTTCGGGCCTTTCTTCTGCTCACCACTATGTCGCGGCGGCGAACTTCGGCATTCGGATGCGGTTTCAAACGACCGATTTGTTGTCACATACAATTATGTATTTGCCTATTGCGCTGGAGCTTGCATGTCGATAGAAACTCGAATCATCGACACGTTTCCGGCATTTGTCGATCTCATCGACATGTCGGGAGCAATCTGTCGATCGACACAGGCTTCTTCGACATGTTGTTCGACCCTGCCCGCCCTTACAATGACCTTCCGGCTCTGCCGCCGCGCCACGACGTCGAGACCAAGGCCATTCTCAAGGCCTGCGTCGGGGGCCGCGCGGCGCTGGCGGAACTCAAGATCTCGGGCCAGCTAATCCCCAACCCGTCGGTTCTGATCAATTCGATTCCGCTCCTCGAAGCGCAAGCAAGCTCCGAGATCGAAAACATCGTCACGACCACGGACAGGCTCTTCCGCTTCGCCAACCGGCCGGAAACCGGCGTCGACCCTGCGACCAAGGAGGCGCTCCGCTATCGCACGGCGCTTTATCAGGGCTTCGAGAGTCTGAAGGACCGCCCGCTTTCGACGCGGAGCGCCATCGAGATATGTCGGACCATCAAAGGAGTGGACCTCGATATCCGCGCAACCCCGGGCACGGCGCTGCTGAACGAGGCGACCGGCCGAGTGGTCTACACCCCGCCCGAAGGAGCCGGACTGCTGCGCGACAAACTCGCCAATTGGGAGCGCTACATCCACACGGATGACGGCGTCGATCCGCTGATCCGGCTCGCCATCGTGCATTACCAGTTCGAAGCGATCCATCCGTTCACAGACGGCAATGGTCGCACGGGCCGAGTTCTCAATCTGCTGTTCCTCGTCGAACAAGGGCTGCTCGATATTCCCGTCCTGTATTTGAGCCGCTATATCATTGATAATAAAAAGTCCTACTACGATGGACTGCTCGCCGTCACGACGGGCGACGCGTGGGAGCCATGGATCTTGTTCATGCTCGCCGCCATACGCGAAACCGCGACATGGTCGACCGCAAAAATATGGGCGATCCGTAACCTGCTCGACGGGACCGCCGAACGAATTCGGCGCGACTTGCCAAAGATCTATTCTCGCGAATTGGCCGAGATCATATTCGTCAATCCCTATTGCCGAATCGCCGATCTGGTCGGCGCGGGCATCGCCAAGCGCCAATCCGCTTCCGTTTATCTGAAAGCCCTCGTGTCCCTCGGGCTCCTCCAGGAAATTGAGGCAGGCAGGGAGAAAATTTACACGAACCCTGCCCTGCTGTCGCTTCTCTCCGACCGCGGCGGATCGGAAGTCGCCTCCCGATGACGGATTCGAACATCAAGGGACGGCTGATCGGCTACGCCCGCGTCTCGACCGAGGACCAGGTCACGGACGCGCAGACCGATGTGCTGAAGGCGGCCGGCTGCGTCGAGATTTTTCGCGAGCATATGTCGGGCGCCAAGGCCTCGCGGCCGGAGCTGGCAAAGGCGCTGGCGCGGGTGCGCCGCGGCGACGTGCTGGTCGTCGCGCGGCTCGACCGATTGGCCCGCTCACTGTCGCATCTCCTCGCCGTGATCGCCGAGCTCGACGCCAAGGGCGCGCATTTCAAATCACTCGCCGATCCCATCGACACCACTACCCCGCAG
>NZ_SOEJ01000032.1:0-7722 GCF_004366495.1 Methylosinus sp. sav-2 | reverse complement strand
CTCCCGCAAAATCCCGATGATCTGCTCTTCCGTGAACCGTTTCTTCTTCATCGTGTCCGTCCTGCAATCGGCCGGACTCTAATCGATGCTGGTGGAGTTTTTCAGGGGCAGGTCAGCTCGTCGTAAAATGCGTGCCCCGGAGAGCGCGGTAGCTCGGCCCAGCCGACAACCAGATCCCCCCTGCGTCCCCGTCTCACGCCGCATCGCCATCAAGCCAACCTCAGCCGAATCTCACTTGGAAACCGAATCAGCCAGGCGCGACTTCGTCAACGGGCTGTTACGACGCCGCATCATCGTGAATGGGCTGGTTCGCGCAAATGAAGCGCCGACTTCATCGCGCTCACGCCGCAGCCGAGCCGGATGCATGCATCCGTCCGCAGAACGTCTAAGCCGGGCTCAAATCGGCTTCCTCAACTTGAACAAAGCTTCTCCGCCACGCTTGCTCAACTTACCGGCGTAGGCCGCCTCGAGGAGATAATTGATCTGATGCAGAATGCGGTCGCCGAACGGCAGGCAGATTCCGTAACGACGCATCTCAGCCAACTCGAACCCGGCCGCGGATCCAGCGGCAAGTATCTCGTCCTTGGAGAAAGCTTCGACCTTGTAGATCACGCGTCGCAACGGCGACCGCGCGTAGAGGGTGCTGATCCAGGCGCCTGGATGGTCTGTCAGAGTGGACTGCAAGATGAGCACGCCACCACGCCGGAGGCTGGTGAAGGCGCGCGCCAGGAGTTCTGGGAGGCGACCAGTGTGCGCAATCAAACCAAGGCAAAGGATCACGTCAAATCGGTCAGCGCCCGCCTTCGTCAGCAGTTCGAATCCGTCTTCATTAGTCCATGTAATACTGCCGGCCGGTGGCCGCTGCTTGAAACCTCGCTGAGCCAACTGCAGCATTCCCGGGCTGATGTCATTCACGAGCAACTCGTCGAATGCGAGGAATGAGGCAACTGCATGGGTAATCTCGCCTGAGCCCGCCGCAATGTCGAGGAGCGCACGCGGTTTCTCTCCAGACAACAATTCGACAGTGAGTTGGCGTCGCAGTTGAAATTGAACCGCGGCACCAGTGTGTGTGTGGGGGTCAAAGTTGGTCGCGTAACTTTCCGCCAATCGTTCAAAATGCCCCGCCACAGCCTCTTGGCAGGGGGCGGCTTCCGCCGGTTGCTGGCTAGAAAAAACAAGGCCTTCAGAATTTCTCATCGTGTCCTCTGTCAGCGGCGATCACTGCCGGTCAAGTTACAACTCTGGTGCAAACGACGGGCGATGGGCACGGCCGCTCGATGCGAGGAGCGGGGTGAGTATGATGTCGACCTTTGACGTTCTTTTCACAAAGGCCGGGATCTCGTTCGCGAGATCATCGCTGTCTGCGTGCGTCGATATTGCGCGTGGCGATCACTCTGTGGAGCAGTTCCACCTGAAGTTTGAACTTTTCACTGGAACTTGGGTACGCGCGCGGCAATTGTCGTCGTCCGGCCGTGATGAGGCGCGAGCGCAGTTCCGCAGAGCGAGCGAGCTCGATCAAGCGGGCAGCGATTTGGTCGACATCCTGTGGTGGCACGAAGATCGCCGCGTCTCCGCACAGCTCGCGCGCAAAATCCATATCGGACGTCACCAATGGTCGCTCGAAGAAAAAGCTTTCAGGATAGACGGCGGTCGAGGCCTCGCGCAATGTCGGCAGGAATACTGCGGAAGCGGCTCGATAGGCGAGCGCCAGCTCGTTGAGCCGCAACGTGCCCACGGCAACGAGGCGATCCGCGATCCCAAGCCGCTTCGCCTCGGCGGCAATCGCGCGCCAGTGGGGACTCGACGGCTCCAGCGTGAATCGGAACTCAAAGTCCAACTCAGGATCGAGCCGTCGCATCGCCGCCGCGACTGGGGGCGTAATCTCAAGATTCTTGTGGAGATAATATGCCGTTGGAATCAAGATTCCGAAACATCCAATGGGCGGATCCTCTCCGGGACTGTGCTGCGCGAGAAGCGGATTGACGCAGTTTCCGATCACGGAAATTCGGTCTGGATCAATTTGGAGGCGGCGTGCCAACCTGTCGGCAACCACTTGCGTTTGGACTGCAAAATGATCGGCTTGGCGAAGCGCGATACACCGTAACCAATCGGTGAGCTTCCCGAGGAGCGTCGGCGATGTGAGCGGGCCGTCGGGTTTATAAATGAGAGTGGGAAGCGCAAAGCCGACGACATGGTAGGCGCGCGCGCGAAAGTATGCCGGCCCGCTAACCGTGAATACGATATCCGGCGCAAATGCGGCTTCGATATGGGGCAGCTTATAGCGAAGCCACACGCGGTCAAAATTGTGTCTTTTCTGCACGAAGAACACACGAGCATCGAAAGCGACTTCCGGCGGAAGGAAAGACTGGAGTGGGATGGGCACAACCGCCTGCCAATCGATATCGGACTGTTGTCGCAAATTGACGAGGAGGGCGATAGCTCCTTGAACCCCTCCCCCCCAGGCGAGCGGCGTGCAATCTACGAGAACTTTCATTCCAGAAACCTTGGGAGAGCCGGTTGGAGTGTGGGTCTTGCAGGCGAAAATCAAGGGGCGCTCGACGTGCGGCGTTTGGTCGATGACAAAATGCAGTCACCACCTGCTCACCTCCGCCGACGAAGAGCGGCGTAACCACCGAGGAATCTCGCTATTGGCGCCTTGTGGGATTTGCGAGGGAATACCCGCCCGCATACCGCGGCGTCACTTGGCCGTCGGCGGAGGACAGTCCTGGCATGAGGTAGAAGTAAACGAAGCTGGTCATCAACAGCATGCACGGCAGAGAAATTGCGCCGAGCTTGAATGACTGCACCGAGACGAAATTGGCGATCGCCAGCAACGCCAAATTCAGCAGGCCCGTTTTCGATCCAATCAGATCGGAAATTGCTCTAAGATCGGAAAGAGAGTGAGCAATCCCGGTTCGACCCTGATTGAGATCAGGAGTCATGCCTTCGGCTCAGCGAGGCGGACGTCGCTCAAACCTGCCAGCTTTCGGATGACTGCGACAAAAGCGCGACCGCAGGCCTCGTCGCTGTATCGTTGCGCGGTCGCCAGCGCCGCCGCCGACATGGCGGCCCGCAATCGCCGATCGGTTACGATGCGCGCGATTCCATCGGCTATGGCTGTTCCGTCGCGTTCGGGAACGATCAGGCCTTCGACGCCGTCCTGAACGACCGAACCACTCGATTCTGTCGTGACCACCGGAAGGCCGTTGGCCAGGGCCTCATAAATCGATGTCGCGGACCCTTCGGCGAGCGAGGGCAGACAGAATACATCCGTGCGCGCGAACTCCTCCGCCATCCGTTCGCGGTCGAGCGCGCCGAGGAAGACGAGGTCTTGTGTCTCCGGCCGCGCTCGGACAATCGGCGACACCCGACCGGCGACAATGAGTGCGATGTTCATTCCCCGCTGGTTCAAGATGCGCGCCGCCTCGGCGAGATACGGAATGCCCTTGCGCAGGCCCGCCGCGCCGGCGAACAACACTCGCCCCGGCTCCGGCCGGGCCTCGCGCAGCAGGACGCCGCTGGCGCCGTAGGGAACGAGCCTCACCCGCGCCGGATCGAAGCCGGGCAAATCTCCGAGATCGCGCGCCACGGCCCGCGAGGGGCAAAGGTAGAGATCGGATATGGCGACGAGGCGGCTCATTCGTTTGCGGTAGAATTCGATTACTGACGGGGAAGTGCTGTCGCTTTCCCAACCCGGCCATCGCGAGCGTTCCTCGTGTTCGATCTCGAGATATTTGGGCGTGACGACAAAATCGGAGACAATCCGCGCGCCGCGGCGCTTGGCAAACGCCAGGAACGAGCCGCCATTGCCGTGATAATTGACGACAATGTCAGCGCCCTCGAGGCCGCGCAGGCGATTGGGCCAAGCGAGCGCCTCGTCGATCAGCGGGTAGGCGCGTTCCGCATGCAGAAAGGACATCGACGTCGAGACGAGGTTGGGCAGCACGCTAGCGTGCAAGCGTGCGCTAGGCACACCGCGAACCGTCCGGCGCGCGATGGCCCCGCGAAGCCGCGGCGCGAACCGAGCGGCGAATTGCGCCAATGAGCCAGCATCGCCCTCCGGCCAGGCGGCGTCGGTCACGAGACTATGCAGCAAATTCGCGGCTTCCAAATGTCGCGCATAGACGAAGTTTCGTCGCGCGCCCTGCTGGATCATCATGACTCGCCGTTCAGTCATGATCGCTCATGGGCTTCGTGGCCATCGCCTCGATCTGAAACCAGCGGCGATCGAGTTGCCCCCAGACCCGGCAACAGAAATTAAACACGGGGCGTCCGAGTCGTGCGAGCTGCCTGCTCATCCTGGGCGGCCATTTGTGGATATAGGGCCGGGAATATTCGACCTCATAGCCAGCCGCCTTGAGCAGATTGCCAATGCTCTGCGGGCTCCAGGAATAGACATGCTGATTGATGTCCTTCGTCTTATAGACCCAGCTGATGTTTTCGCAGGGAACCACGATGTGCAGCTTGCCACCGGGTTTCAACAGCGGTTTCAAGGCCCGCAACTCCTGCCAGGGCTCGAGCGCATGCTCCAACGCATTGTCGGAAATGACGACGTCGATGCTCTCCTGCCCGATCGCCGCGAGCGCTTCTGCCGCGTTGGCGAAAGCCCGCACGCCATTGCTCACTGCGGTCTCGCGCGCCGTGGCGTTGGGTTCGATGGCGAATCGCTCGGCGCATTCGAGATTGGCGAGCAGGAATCCCCCGCCGCAACCCAAATCCAGCACCCTCGATGCAGGCTCGATCGATTTGCGAAATTTGTCGATATTGGCCCATCCGCCAAATTGCCCTCCATCCTTCTGCCACTCGAAATAGGCTGCATCGTAATGCGCTGATACTGTCGGACGCGCCGTTGCTGGTTCGCTCATTGAATGTGCTCGCTTACTGTTCCATGATTCCGCCTCCACGCGACTGCGCGGACTGCATTGTGTTCAACCTGTCCCGCAATCAAAATCGGTCCTGATCTGGGCCTTTGAAGGCGATAAAGCCTAGTTCATAATTTTCCCATGGATCGCCGCCGCTCGGAGATTCATAGCGGCGCCGCGATCTGGAAAATTGGGCGTCATAAAACACATCGTCGAGAAAATTCGGGTGGACGCCGCCCCACATCGTGCGCCACGACTGCGGAAATCGCTCTCGATGGCGTGCGGAGCCGTTCGGCGCCACAGCAATGAATACACCGCCCAGCCGCAGGCATTTCCATGCCAGATCGAAGACCTTCGACGGCGCTGGAACATGTTCGAGGACATGGGCCGAAAAAAAACAGTCGAAGCTGTTGTACAGCGGATGCTCTTCGTCGATCGCAAAGGGGTCGTCGACGTGGCGAACGCCTAGCTTCGCGATGCCGTAATTGCGGCGATCCTCGGCGATTTCATAGGACTCGACGTCATATCCAGCGCGGGCGAATTGATAGCTGCCGTAGCCCCAGGAACAGCCGAAGTCGAAAACCTTGTCGCCTTCCGCGACGCCGTGTCGCTTCAAAAGTCCGACATAGCGGGAAAAATCCCGCTCCGAGCCGGCGAAGTTCGCGGCGGTCAACGCTGCGATTTCCGTGTCGGAGGGACAAATCATGGCAGTCCCTTCCTGGTAATGGAAATTGTAAAATATCTTGTTGAACTCTTCCGTGTCCGTCGGGCCGCGGAACTGGAGACGACACTCGTCGCAGCGCATGAGCCGCGTCACTAAGAACTTCCTGTCTATTTCTTGCGCGGCCGCAGAACCGCAGTTGGGACAGATCCATCCCGCCGGATCAGCAAAGCGTAACGCGCTTCGCAGAAGATATTGCAGTCGGCTCATTTGAAACCCTTTGGCGCTCCGTTGCAGCCGTTTGAGCATGGCCGACAGACGATGCTCTATCCGTGTTTGTCTTCGCGGGTCGCGAACACCGCCAGTGTTTGCGCCGCCCGGTAGAGGTCGGGCCCGCTCGGCCTCGTGCTCATATAATAGACGTCAGGAAATTTCGAGCGTAAGCTCAGAACATCGTCATGGATGGAATAGGAGTAATACACCCCATCTCCTTCGCTGAAATGATACCCCCGGAAGCCGGTACGAATATAGTCACAAATCCTCCAGAGGCCGAGCGCATTCAAAATCTGTTTCATCGCCCGACTTTTAAAACTGCCCTGCCCGAAATTATTTGCGTCGGAGATAAATACGGCTCTACGCGCCACCCTGCACATTTCGGCGACCGCGCGCCGATGATCTTCGATATGATGGAGTATCCCGAAAGCGCAAACGACGTCGATGGAATTATCAACGAACTCCAACGCCAACGCATCGCCCGCGACGAGCTGGGTCTCCGCCAGTCCCTTTGCATAGGCGATTTCGCGAAGCGCCTGAGACGGCTCGACGCCCTTCAATTCGAGACCGGGCCGATCTTTCAGATAGAACAGCGCGCGGCCCGTTCCCGAGCCGACATCCAGCACACTCGTGAAAGCATATTGGCCGATCATCGCGGCGAGCCAACCGAGAGCCTTGGCGTGCTCGTCTCTCGGATCGATGTGAAGCGCATCGTAATCGGCGGCGGCGGCGGCGTAATATTCGGCCAGCGCCTGCTTCGCGGCGGCGACGGGGTCGGTCATGTCGTCGTTCCTGAATGGGCCGGCCGAGCCTGCCTGGGCGATCCACTCGCGGCCTGCGACGCGGCTCGCGCGATAAGCGCTGTCGTAGACAATTAGCGCTGGTCCATGCTCAGCCGCGCAACGTAATTCTCGAAAGCAATCTCTTGCCCGGTCACGCCTCGCCTCGCTTGCTGTTGCGCAGCGATCGAAATTCGAAAAGCGCCGCCAAAATCGATGTCGGGGGCCGCTAGAGTATCCGTTATGGACAAGGGGCTTTTTCAGCCCAAGTGCGATCATCGCGCAACAAGGCGCTGGCGAGGACGATCATTCTGCGCATAAGGGCGGTGATGGCGACCTTGCCTGGCTTCCCCTTGAGGAGCCTGGCAAAGCCGGCCTTCATCTGCGGACTGTCGTCGGACAGCCGCGAGGCCAGCGAGGCTCGACGCCTGTCCTCCTTCGAGGCGGCCGAGTTCTGGCATTTCGATGAGCAGGGCGAAAGCCGTGAATTTCGAGACTCCGGGGACGGAGAGGAGAATTTCGAACCGGCGAGTGAGGAGCGGATCGCCTTCGATGCGCTGTTCGACTGCGGCGTCTATCTCCACGATTTTCGCGTCGATTTCGGCGATGCGCTTTTTGTTCCGCCTTTCGAGCAGCGAAAGCGTGATCGCCTTCGCGCGGTTCGTGGCGGCGGTGCGGTCTTTGATGAGCGCGGCTCTCGCCAGATGCAATTCTTTCAGCTCGGCGATGGTCTGGCTGACGCAAGGGCGAGGCTCGAGGTCGAGAGCCTCTCCCATGCGCGCCAGCATGGCGGCGTCGGCACGATCGGTTTTGACGAGCTTGCCGGCGGCCTCGGCGAAGCGGCGCGCGTGGCCCGAATTGACTTTGGCTATCGGCAGACCGGCTATGTCGAGCGCGCGTTCACGCGCGCGATGGTAAGGGCCGGTGGGCTCGAACACGACACGCTTCACCGGCGCGGCGCCCATCCATTTGATCAAGGCCTTTCGGCCGGTCTTGTCATTGGCGAAACGGCGCGCGGCTCCGTCCACGAGGTGACGTGCCCCTGAAAAATCCCACCAGCATCGATTAGAGTCCGGCCGATTGCAGGACGGACACGATGAAGAAGAAACGGTTCACGGAAGAGCAGATCATCGGGATTTTGCGGGAG
>NZ_SOEJ01000031.1:0-11316 GCF_004366495.1 Methylosinus sp. sav-2 | reverse complement strand
TCTCGTCGAGCTCATCGAAATCCACAAAGACCTGAAGTCGCGCGCTGGCGCCTGACGCTTCAGCCCATCGCCTGCGGCCCACGCCGGATGCTTACCGCGGTCGGAACGCGCGAATGCGAGATAGCGCTCGCGCGCCTCGCGATTGAACATCGCCCGCACGCCTTCGCGCTCGGCGAAGCGCACGAGCTCGAAATCGAGATTGGGCTCTATGTCCTCGCGTCGGTCCTTCAGCGCCGGCAGCTCGAAGGTCCATAGATCGAGACGCGCGAGCAAATCTTCACGGAATTTCCCCTTGGCGACGTCAACCGAAAGGTCGCGATTCGTGCCGGCGATCAATTGGAAGTCGCTCATCGTCTCCTTGTCCGAGCCGAGCGGCAGAAAGCGCTTCTCCTCTATGGCGCGTAGGATCACCGCCTGCTCGTCGGGACCCAGCTCGCCGATCTCGTCGAGAAAGAGAATGCCGCAGTCCGCCTTGCGCAGCAGGCCCGGCCGATCCGCGAGCGCGCCCGTGAAGGCGCCCTTGGCGTGGCCGAAGAGCGCCGACATCGCGCCGTCGCCCCGTAAAGTTGCGCAATTCACCTCGATAAAGGGACCCTTGAGGCGATGGCGCATCTTCTTCAATTCATAGATGCGGCTCGCGAGCTGTGATTTTCCGGCTCCGGTCGGCCCCATGAGCAGCAGCGGCGCCTTCGACAGCGCCGCCACTTGCTCGATGCGCTCGATCATTCGATTGAACGCATCGTTGCGGGTGGCGATGCCCGATTTGAGGAAAGACGTCGCCTGCGCCTTCTCGGCAGCGAAGCGTGTAGCGATCTTATCGTATCGCGCGAGATCGAGATCGATGACGCCATAGGTCCCTGTCCCGCCGTCGCGCCAGCGCTTGGGCGGCGTCAGCTGCAAAATCTTCGCCGGAACATAATGCGCCTCGACGAGCAGAAACCAGCAGATCTGCGCGACATGCGTCCCAGTCGTGATGTTGACCAGATAGTCCTCCTTTTCCGTGTCGAAGGAATAGGCGTCGGCGAAGTCGCGCATGGCGCCATAGACCTCCTGGAAATCCCACGGGTCGGTCAAATTCAAAATTCGCCGATTGACCGTCGTCTCCGGCGAGACCTGCGCGATGTCGCGGGTGACGCGCTCTGCGAGCGCAATGGCGTGATTGTCGTGAATGAGCTCCAGCCGGGCGACCAGAAAATCTTCATGCTGGCAGAGCGCCACAGTCGGGCGCCATCGCTCCCAGCGATTGTCCTTGCCGGCGTCCATCGTCGTGCCGAGAAAACCGATGACCACTCGCGGCCGCGCCATCATGTTTATCCATAAAGATAAGATACGATAATTATAGCTCGCTCAGCTGGAAGCCGCAAGCACGCAGCTCATCGTCGGCGGATTTTATAATCATTCAATAACAATATGTTGTTGCAACAGATCGCTGGCGCGACTCCTCTGGCACGCTGGTCGCAATAAAGGCTCCGTCACAATGAGAAGGAACGGAGCCATGGCGAGCAAAATCCTGTTCGCATCCATCGTCGGAAAGCTGCTTCCGCGGGCGAATGCGCGGAATGAAGCGGGCGGCCCCGCCTATGCGCGGACCCCGCGCCATAGACTCGCGCAGCTCGCCGCGACGGGAACGCTGAACCACACCTTCTACGCGGATGCGCAGAGTCAGCTCGACGATGTTCTGCTGACGGCGCTCGACATCGATCCGGCCTTCGTCGCCAAGGCGGCCGTTTATACGCGTCACAAAGGGCATATGAAGGACATGCCGGCGTTGCTCGTCGCGTTTTTGTCGACCCTGCAGACGGACGATTTCTCCAAGGCGTTCCGGCGCGTGATCGACAATGGCAAGATGCTACGAAGCTTCGTGCAGATCATGCGTTCGGGCGCGGTGGGGCGCAAGTCGCTCGGCTCACGGCCCAAGCGTCATATCGCCAATTGGCTCGAGGATGCATCGGACATCGAGATCATGCGCGCCGCGGTAGGCCGGGACCCCTCGCTCGCGGATGTGATCAAGATGGTCCACCCGAAGCCGAAGTCGAAAGAACGCCAAGCGCTCTACGGTTATTTGATCGGAAAGCCCTACGACGTTTCGGCTCTGCCGCAGATTGCGCGGGAGTTCGAAGCGTTCAAGCGGAATCCGTCACAGACGCCGCCGAACGTCCCTTTCCAAATGCTGACCGCGCTTCCTCTCACCGGGGAGCATTGGGCGTCGATCGGCTCCAAGGCAGGCTGGCAGATGTTGCGCATGAACCTCAACACTTTCGCTCGCCATGGCGCGTTCGATGTGCCGTGGTTCCCGCGCAACGCGGCCGAGCGGCTGCGTGACCGCAAAGAGATCGAGCGGGCGCGCGTGTTCCCTTATCAACTGATGGCGGCTTACGCCGCCGCGGACGACAAGGTTCCGCGCATGGTGCTGGAGGCGTTGCAGGATGCGATGGAGATCGCGGTCGCCAATGTTCCGCGGGTGAAGGGACGAGTGGTCGTCTGCCCTGACGTGTCCGGCTCGATGTCGTCGCCCGTGACGGGGTACCGCAAAGGCGCGACATCGAAGGTGCGCTGCATCGATGTCGCCGGACTGGTGGCGGCCGCGTTCCTGCGGAGCAATCGGCAGACGCTCGTGCTGCCGTTCGACTTCGACGTCGTGGATGTGCGCTTGAACGCGCGCGACAGCGTGATGACGAATGCGCAGAAGCTCGCTTCGATCGGCGGCGGCGGAACCAATTGCTCGGCGCCTCTGCGTAAGCTCGTCGCCGAGCGCGCCGATGTCGATCTCGTGATTCTCGTCTCGGACAATGAGTCCTGGGTCGATGCGCGACAGGGTGGGCGTGGAACGGCGACGATGGAGATGTGGCAAGAGCTCAAGCGACGGAACCCCGACGCCAAGCTAGTCTGCATCGATATTCAGCCCTACGCCACCACGCAGGCGGCGGAGCGCGACGATATCTTGAATGTCGGCGGCTTCTCCGACGCTGTGTTCGAGATGATATCGGCTTTCGCGAAGGGCGAGCTCGACGCGGAGCATTGGGTCGGCGAGATCGAGAAGCTCGATCTCGGATAGACGAATTGGGCCATGGCGAATGCAGTCGGGAGTACATTGCCTGTCACGCAAACCGCCTCCCGGCGATCGGCACGAGCCACTCGTCGCCATGGTCCGCCACGAAACGAAAAGGTCGCGACGAATGCCGAACGAAACTACATCGTGTCGCGGGTTCGACCCCCGCCAGGCGCAAGCCTGTAGCTCAGTGGTAGAGCAGGGCTCGAAGATTGCGGCGCGAGCCGCTTTCGAGAGGCTGAGTTTCGTTCAAACTCGTCGTCGCGGCCTTCTTCCAACGAAAGAGAAGGAAAACGCGAAACGTCATGGCGAATGCCGGTGGGAGTACATCCGCCACCTGGGCGCGGCGGCTGGAAACCGCCCCCGACTCACCGTTATCGGGAGCCCACCTCTCGCCACTCTTGTCGCCATGACGTCGAAATGAAAACGCGGCGAATGCCTGCGGGACTACATTGGTAGAGCGCCCTTGACCGGGAGGTCGGCGGTTCGATCCCGCCCGCGCATCGTAAGGATGCGTCGAAGCTCATGTCCTGCGCCGTTTTGTCGCCACGCCCTTGGAACATGTCGCTCACGCGCTGAAACGTCGATAGGCGTGACGTTCTACGTCGAGCGTTTTGAAAATGAGGAATAGGCCGATGGGGACGATTGCGGATCGCTCTTATGACTTTCTCAGCGAGGCCTTCGACGCCGCCAAGGCGAGCAAGGCGGCGCCGGTAAAAATGTGGACGCGCGGGGTGCCGGTGGACGAGGCCTCCAAGGAGCAGCTCCTCAACACCGCTCGCATGCCGTTCATCTACAAATGGCTCGCGGTTATGCCCGACGTTCATTATGGCAAGGGCTCGACCATCGGCTCGGTGATCCCGACCAAGGGCGCGATCATTCCGGCGGCGGTCGGCGTCGATCTCGGCTGCGGCATGATGGCGGTCCGGACCTCGCTCTCGGCGTCGGATCTCCCCGACACGCTTGCGCCTCTGCGGCTGGCGTTAGAAAAAGCCGTGCCGCATGGACGCACTCTCGGCCGGGACAAGGGCTCCTGGAGCGATTTGCCGGCGGCGACGGCCGAGGCTTGGTCTGCGCTGGAACTTGGATTCACGCGCATCGTCGACAAGCATCCCAAGCTCGCCAAGGCCAACACTGCGAACCATCTCGGCACGCTCGGCACGGGAAATCATTTCATCGAGCTCTGTCTCGATGAAGAGGATCGCGTGTGGTTCATGCTTCATTCGGGTTCGCGCGGCGTCGGCAACGCCATCGGCTCTTATTTCATCGAGCGCGCCAGGGAGGACATGCTCCGCTACTTCATCAATATTCCCGACAAGGATCTCGCTTATCTGCCAGAAGGAACCGAAGGCTTCGACGATTATGTCGAGGCCGTGGAATGGGCGCAGTCTTTCGCCATGGCCAATCGCGAAGTGATGATGCGCCATGCCGTCGACGCCGCGCGCGAGGTGATCGCAAAGCCCTTCGAGGCGCATCTCGAGGCGGTGAACTGTCATCACAATTATGTCGCGCGTGAACATCACTTCGGCGAGAATGTGCTGATCACCCGCAAGGGCGCAGTGCGTGCGGCCGAGGGCGTGATGGGCATTATCCCCGGCTCCATGGGGGCGAAGTCCTTCATCGTGCGCGGCAAGGGCAATGTGGAGAGCTTTTGCTCCTGCTCGCATGGCGCCGGACGCGTGATGTCGCGCACCGAAGCCAAACGTCGCTTCACGGTCGAGGATCATGCGGCTGCGACTGCGGGCGTCGAGTGTCGTAAGGACGCCGATGTGATCGACGAGACACCGAAGGCTTACAAGGATATCGACGCCGTGATGGCTGCGCAGGCCGATCTCGTCGAAATCGTCCATACTCTGCGTCAGCTCGTTTGTGTGAAAGGGTGAGCGTGCCGAAATGATCATGATCGATGGCGCCCTCGGCGAGGGCGGCGGGCAGATCCTGCGTTCCGCTTTGAGCCTGTCGATGGCGACGGGGAAACCCTTCGTCATCGACAGGGTTCGCGCCGGTCGCCCGAAGCCGGGCTTGATGCGCCAGCATCTCTCCGCAGTGAAGGCGGCAAAGGACATTTGCGGCGCTAAAACGACAGGCGACGAGGTGGGGTCGACACGCCTCGCCTTCGAGCCCGGCGCCGTGCGCGCCGGCGAGTATGTCTTCGACATAGGTTCGGCGGGCTCGACCAGTCTCGTGCTTCAGACTGTGCTCGTTCCGTTGGCGCACGCCGGCGAGCCGTCGCGCGTGACGATTCGCGGCGGGACCAATAATCTCGCTGCGCCACCTTTTGAATTTATCGACCGCGCCTTCCTGCCGCAGCTTCGACGCGCAGGTTATGCCGTCGCGGCGGCGTTGACTCGACCCGGATTCTACCCCGCGGGAGGCGGCGAGATCATCGTCGAAATCGGCGTGTCGACGCAGTTGCATCAGCTCGACATGCTGACGCGCGGCGCGGCGATCGGGCGTAAGGGCGAGGCGGTCGTCGCCAATCTCGACATATCGATCGCCTGCCGGGAGGCGGAGACTCTGTGCACGCTCATGAATTGGCCGAAGGACGTCGTGAAGCCGCTCATCGAGCGACGCGCCAAAGGTCCGGGCAATATTCTCGTGGCGACGCTCGCGTACGAGCATGTGACAGAGGTCTGCATCGGTTTCGGCCGCCTCGGCGCGAGCGCCGAGGCGATCGCCGAGGAATGCGCCACGCAGGTCAGATCATATCTTCTCGGCGACCATCCGGTCGGCCCCCATCTCGCCGATCAGCTGCTTCTGCCCCTGGCGCTCGGCGCGGGCGGCGCTTTCGTCACCTGCGCGCCGTCGCCACATATGCTGACGAATATCGCGATCATCCAGGCGTTTCTCGGCGAGAAAATTACGGCGACGGACCTTGGAAACGGCAATTGGCGCGTCCTGATTGGATAGGAGGCGGTGGCGCATGTGGTCTCCATCGTGACGCCACGACTTCACTCCTCGACGGTTCTCTTTCCCTGGCAGGCCGGCTCTTTGACCATCGGCGTCACGAATTCCTCGAGCCGCCGATGCAAATCCTTCGCGTCTTGCATTTTTTCGTACGGCCAATGTTCCACCTTTACTCCGATGCGCGGGTCGCAGCCGAGCGAAAAATATAGTTTGCAGAAACGCACGGGCGATTTGGTATCGCATTCCACGACGAGACGGTAGGAATCTCGCCCATGTGCCCGCTCGAAGAAATACTTGTCTGCAATCAGCCCATTCGCGTTGAACTCCTCGTCAAATCCGTATTGGGGAGCGCGCGAGATCTTACCTCCTCGCCAACGCGCCAAATAACCGGAGATCTGGTCTGCGGTCGCATCGGCATAGGTTAGGCGCTTCCCATCCCTCTCGATTCGGGCAACATTCTGGATCGTCACTTCGAACTGCCCTCCGCACTGCGTCGCTTTCCCATAACAGCGATACAAGCCTGCCGCGAGGTTCGCGCTATCACGGGGGCTGCTCATATCTGGATAGAAGGTCGTCAACGAGACGTTGTCATGCGTTCGGTAGCTCCATTCGCCGATTCGCTGCGTCCGGCTCTGATAGCGAAACCCCAGCGGGACAACGAGGGTGATCGAGTTCGACGATTCGTCGTCGTTCGAGCGCTCATACAAGTGAGTGACGCCGTTGTCGGCATCGTGGACGTCCGAACGAGTGGATCCATCGTCGGCCCGATCGGCTAGGTCGACGTTACGCAGAGTCCAATAGTAGTGGCTCCCGAAGAGGATGGTGTAGCAGAGGATCAACATCCAAAAGCGCCTAAGGCCCAACGGGGCGATGAATCCTCGGAATGTCTCGCTTAGCCTCGTCGGATGCGATCGGTCCCTGACGATGAGCCAGAAAACGGCGGCGCCGATCGCGCTGAAGGGCAGCATCGAATCCCACTCGCGGAACCGTGCCATAAAAAACGAAAGGACTGAGCCTATCGACATTGCCCGCAGCTCGATCGCGTGCTCCACGATAAGCTCATCGGTTACAGCCAATGCCCAAGCGGCAACGCCCATTAAGAGAGAAGTGCCCAAAGTGAATGGGATCTGGCGCCTCAGAGCGAAGTATTGCGGCGCGAAAAATGGCCATGCGACGCCATAGCCAAAGAAAGCCGCGAAAGCGATCGCCGGCGGCAGGATCAAAGACAGGCCAGGAACCGCAGGCGCGATGATCAGAGCTAAAAGAACTCGACGGAGCGACGGCACAGGCATCGCCGGCTGCGCTCCCTCCGTCAGTCGCGATTCGCGATGGCTGCACATCGTCACCACGACATGTCTTTCCTCCCGTCTCGCTGGCGCGCATGAAATCGAGAGGCCAAAGCCGCGTGCTTCCGCGGCTTCAGCAAAACCTCGAAAAAATGAGCAACACGAAGACAATCTCACAATTTGTCAAATTCGATGTCTGAGACGAGATACTCGTTCTTCAACTTGCGCTGGCCGCCGTGAAAAGGCCCGGTCCCGAAAGCATGTAGTGACAACTGTGGCCGATTGTCGGGCGGCGCGGTTCGGTAGAGTGCATTATAGAAGTCGCCGTTGATGGCCGCGAGCCTGCTGAAAAGCTCTTCCGCGATCACGGTAGAGTCCGCGGGCGCTACCACTCCCTCGACGAGCTCGACCGCGACTTCCATTCTCTTGTTACTTTCCTTATCTTCGTAGGATATCAGCCGAAAGGTGCTCGTCGCTAGACTGTCTATACCAAACAGAATTTCGCTGACGCTTTCCGGGGTGACGTTCGCGCCGAAATAATCGATTGACATGTCGGAGCGACCATAGACCAGGAGCAACGGTAGATCCGTCGACCGATTGAGCCCGTGGAGGACGTCCTCTCGTCCGTTCTCTTTCAGGTGGCGACGCAATTCCGGAAAGCGCAGCACGTGGCCACGGTCATGGATGTTGTAGCGGATCTTCGGCGCGAGATGAAAGGGGCGTGACATTGTCACGATCAGCTCGCCGACCGCGTTGGTCTCGATGTGATAGGCTAAAGGATTATATTGGAAGACCATGGGTGTGACGCCATATTCAGGGCGGATGAGCGCCTCGCGCACCCGCGCGTCCTCCACCATGGCGCGGCGCAAACGGATGCAGACTTCCGTTTCGATCGCCATGTTCACTTCGAGGTCGGACGCGCCATAGCTTCCGACGACTCGTTGAAACTTGCGCTGCAATGTGGTGCGAAGGCTTTCGGAAATGCCTTCGCCGCCATATCCTGCATCGACCGTGAAACGAGACCAGTCGATGCGCGGATCGTCGGCGAGACTTTTCAGAAAAGGCGGATACCCCATGACGACATAATGAAAATCGGGTCCGAACTCGATCATCGTGTCGACGATCTTGTCGATATTGGGGCCTGTGGATTTTAGGATCGAGGTCGGCGTGAGCGACAAGGATACATTCATGCCGGTCGCCCACGCGCCGAGCGCGAAGGCGTTGAGGATGAACATGCGCTGGCCTCGATCAACACTATCGGCGTAGCTCATCCGTATCATTTGGCTAACGATCCGGCGTTCGATCGGGCCTCGCACCCAGCTTGTGGGGCGACCGCTGCTGCCAGAGGATTCGTCGACGGTCACGCCTCGCGTCGGGAGGCGTCCGTGCTTCACTCTCTGCTCGACGGGATAGGCTTTGACATAGCTCGTCTTATCCGTTTCGGGAATGACGGACAGATCTGGGACGAATTCGTCATCGAGGCAGATATCGGGCCTTCCGCCGCGCGACCCGATGTAATCTCTGTAGGCCGGAACAAGCCGATACGCTTGGTAGTAACTGCGCCACGCACGCCAGACGCCGATGCGCCACCTCAGTTGTTCGAAGCCGGGCGTGAGTAACAGCCGGTAGAACGACACCGATGACGCCAGAAGCAATTCGACAACGTCGACCGCGACGACCGCGGCGAAGGCGGCCGGTCGGAGGAAAGGCTTCAGGAGCCGCACAAAAGCACATCCTCGATCGGCGCCCGCCGACTTTGCGGAGGTTCCGAGCTCCGCCCGAGACGCAACAGCAACCATACGCTATCCTCCCCATTCGCCTCGCCCGGCAAGCCCAGATACTCGATCATGTTCAGGCGCGCATTCTCGCTGGTGATCACCGAGCCGTAAGGATGCCAATAATATCCGTGCCGCGTCAGTGTTAGCCAAAGGCGGATCATCGTCCTTCCGGCGACTACCCAGTCCTCGCTGTCGGCATAGGGACCTCTCAGCCAGCCGATCGTCCCGATTCCTTTCATGGTCTGGCCATAGATCGCGCGAACGAGGTCGCGAACGCCAGGGAGCGTCCAGAAACGATGCTGGAGGAAGAAGCTTCGCAGAAGGGTCCCATTGAAAGTGAGGCACCGAGCTGAGAGACCATCTTTCAGCAAGTCTTCTTCACGCGCGTCGAACCGCAGCCATTTGACGAGCTCGGTTCTGAGCGCGTCGTCGTCGAGATCGTTGAACAAGGCCTGCTTGTTGAGTTCTACTACCCAGCCGATCGCATCCGCGTCGCTTCGCGTTTCGAACTTGTGACCATGACGCGCCGCCTCGTCCTCGAGGTCTCGCAGAATTTCCTTGGGGCAGGAGGAACCATCATAGGGGAGGCGCGACGTGCGCCGCTTCAAAACAAGATCCGCGTCGAGATCGGCCACAGGGGCCGACGGCGTTGTGAGATGAAGGCGCGCCACCGTTTGCGGCGTTTCGAAATCGCCATTTCGATACATGGGAGCGTGCTCGAAGCTCGTCTGCAGTTCCAGACCACGCCCATGCGCGGCGATCGAGCAGATTTCCGCGAAGATCCCCGCGGTTAACCAAGTGAACCGTCCCAGCGGATCGCCGATCCACAATCCGCGGCGCGGCAGGAAAACAATCTCGGCGCGTTCTCGATCGATAACACGCAGCCGAAAAGGCTGCGTGTTGTGCGGACTGGGCGCCCAGCGGGCGTAGCGGCCTATTGCCTGCCAATGAGTCATTGGATGAATTAAATCGAGCATACCTAGGTGCATAGACTAAGGAGTTTACCGGATTGTGAAGATTGAGATCCACTTTAGTCGGGCTTGCAGAAGAGCCGTCAGCCGTAATGTTTCGAGAGCAATCCATTCCGGCATCGGCAATACCGGGTAAGCGATCCCTCTATCGGGGCGATGCTTCTCGATCGTCTGCCGCAAATTCTGTTACAGATGGAAGCCGTTGACGATTTGTCGTTTCGCGGGCGCGTCTTCCCTGGGGCTCGCGCATAAAGGCCGCATTGATCGGAAGCGACCTCGACGTCGCCGCGTCCACTAGGTCACACGGCTTGCCGTTCGGCGTAGTGATCAACAAGCACGTCGGCGATTTCGCGCCGTTCGAGATCCACCATGTTGGCGGACTTTCCGGCGCCGGCCGCGGCATATCTCCCCTACCCGACCGGAATCGCCAGAAGCGTTCGCATATGGCAGCCGACGTATGGCCTTCGTCCGGTCTGCTCAAGAAGGCGGGTGGAGAGTGAGTCGATGGCCGTCATTTCGATCGGGAGATCAAAGCTTTCCGGACACGTTGTTATCTGCGGCACACGCTCAGTTTCGGAGATCTCCTGGAAATGATTGACGAATATCTCTACCGAGCTGGCGACAAGGCAGGAAAGACCGTTGATTTTCTGCTGCGTGACGAGCGAGACGTCGCCTACCGTTTCTTGTCGAGAATTCGTGAACCGAGGTCGCGTGCCTAACAAATTGTACTCGACGGCTATCAGGCGTCGCATAGCGCGGCGCGAGGTACGTCCTCCCCCAGCATTGCGGCGGCGTTCGGACCAATATCGGATCGCGGACATGTCTCAACAATCTCGTTCACGAACATCTAGCGATCAAACTTTTCTTGGGCCGAACGCTCGGATTGAAACGGATCCGAACCGCCTCGATCACTATCGCCGGCATTGATCTCATGCATTGGATCCGGAAAGGTCAGTTCAAATTCTCGGCAAGCTCGGGATTAAAAAGTATCGCGGGTCTGGCATCCAGAATGTCGCATTCGCAGCGTAGCCGAGGCTACTCGGGCGGGCCGGTGGTTGTACCTCATGATGCGCTTGCGCCAGAACAATCAGCAGTGTTGCGCCGTCGCAGATCCGCCGCTCGCGCGTCATAGGTCATGATTCGCGAGGACGATCAATTCCGGCGCGTGCGAAGTCGGGCGTCGCTGACAACCAGCATCTGGCGATCGATTTGGCCTTTGGCGGCGGCGGTGAGCACGCATTCCATCAGCGGATAGTATTGGCGACCGTCATACGAAACCAGCAGCAAGTCGACGCCTGCGTTGAGCGAAGCGACGACGCCGGAGC
>NZ_SOEJ01000030.1:0-12176 GCF_004366495.1 Methylosinus sp. sav-2 | reverse complement strand
GCTGTGCAGCTTGCCTCGCTCATAAAGCCGACTTAGCTGCGCAGCTTCGCTCTATTCCCTCGATTTTGAAAAGGCGGCCCACGGCGTAGGGATACGGGGTGAATAGGCCGCATCGATGATCGCGACATAGACCGGCTCCAAACCGCCCGTCTCTCGCCCGCCCGTGTGACAGGCGACGAGGAAGCAAGCCGGCGCGGCAAACGCTGCAGCGCGGATGATTGCACAGATCGACATGCGCCCTCTCTGAAACACAACCATTAATCAACCTAAATGCTACAGTTACAGCTTATACGACGTCAATGAGGCCACAAGCGGTCATTCACGGCCGAGGTCACTCCATTTCGGCCTAGGAAGTGAGAGGCCTTCGTTTCACAGGCTGCTTTTCTTGAAGGATCGGAATCATGTGGAAGAGGATTGGAAAAGCCGCGCTATGGGCGGTACTTTTCGCTACGGCTTGGCACGCAGGTCATCGCCATGGCGTGCAGTGGGAGCGCGAGGTCTATGAGCAGGTCGAGCAGGACATGTTCCCGATGAACGTCAGGATAGCGGCGGGGCGCGCCTACCGCTGCGGCTATGACCAGGCCGAGTCCGATCGGGCGCGGATGCTGACCGGGAAAGGGACTTGGGTCGACTCTTGGTGCAGCGAGCTGAAGGGGCCGTAGCTAACCGAGAAACCTCGAGCACCTGAGCGAACACCGGCGAGAAGGCGCTTCGCTGGAAGCTGAAATATATCGAGGCGTTCAACCGCATAGAGACCGAGTTAGGTGCCGGAGCCGGCATGGCGTTGACGTCGAGAAGCCTTGTCCGCCTCCCCGACGCCGGATGCAGCGCCTGCGAGAAGTGGAAAAGAATTACATTTTGGTAGGATTCAGCTGTTCGGCGGAAGGCGCTAAGAGAACTCGCAGCGCTCCAGCCTTGACCAATCTTTCATTATGAACAATGCGAACTTTGATGTTTCCTTCCGCTCGTATTTCAAGTGGAGATAGAATGAAGTTACGCGTTACGAATGCAAGCCTCAACACATCTGGATCACTGTCGGGAACAAACGGCTCAAACGCATCCACTCCATCAGGAGGCAATGCAATATTCTCCGCTATGGACGGCTTGTCATCCGGATCCAAAGGCAAAAAGACTTTAATCTCGAACTGCCTTAGTTTTTCCATAGCTGAAATACAGGTAATTGAGAGACCGAATTTTGGAATTATTATTGGAAAATGACCACTAACCAGCATGACCCCACTATAGCAGCCAATTAACGAAATTTTTCCGCCCACTTCCGACCGAATGTCGTCACAAAAAATGGTATAACCAGTTGGTTCCATTTCTGACTTCCTAAAGCGCCGACTCTACAACACTCGTCGGTCCGGTTGACTGCACGTGAGTTACGGTGGTACGCGGCCAGTGAATTCCGACATGGCGCTTTTCGACAACGGGCTGCTCCGCACCGTGGTTCTGGCCTGGGACCGACTCAGGCTTTTCGAGTCGGAAGACAATTTCCCGGTCCAGAGCCCACGCCAGATCAGAGATCGTTCTCAGAGTCAGGTTTTCTTCGCCTTTTAAAATGCGATTCACTTGTGAGCGATGGATCCCGAGAGCCTGCGCAACTTGCTCTTGAGTCAAACCACGCGCTTGCTTTTCGCTCGTGAAAGCCTTGATTATTTCGTCTCGCACCCTGCCGATGAAGCGGCCAGCCTTCCGTTGGCGCGGGTCGAGCTTAAGAAGAAAGGACATCGAAAATCCCCCCGCTCAGAAACTTGGGCACATCGAGATCTAAGAGGTCCCTTCGTCGTCGAACCTGATCCCGGTAACCGTCGTAAAGGCCGCGTTCCTTGCAGAAAACAGCCGTGACCACGTCCGCCGCAATGAAGTTGTCCACTGCAGGAAACCAGCCGAAAAACCTTATATCCGCTGTCTTGATTTCGAAGACTCCGCATTCGCTAGGCACCATAATGTGAGCACGCTTATAATGGCAAAGGTCGGCTCCTCTGATGAAATCGTAGAGGAGGAAGTCGACCTGCTCAGCTGGGCTTTGCCTGCCTTCGTCTAGGACAGATTCAAGCGTCGGAAGCATTTTTTCGAGCCACTCGATGACATGCGGAAAGGCATAGAAGGCCCGGACGGGAATCTCCCGTCGACCGAGGTCGACGGTTACCTTCTGCAGCGCTCCTCGAAGGCATAAGGTAGGGATCGTTGCCATATAAGTCAACAAATGAGAGAGGCTTAGCCCGATGTGGTCACTTCGTATCGTAAGCGACCAATAAACACGTGCCAACCAGCGAACAAAGCCTCCGTTCCAAACGATGGACGCCGAATTCGCCCCGTAGGAAAAGTGAGGGTAGGTGGAAGCTCGACCAGCAGGTCCGCTACGGGTCCGGTATAATTTTCATCAACCACCTTCCGTCACACAAGTTATTGATTTAATTGGTGCGGTTGCAGGATTCGAACCCGCGACCTACTGATTACAAATCAGTTGCTCTACTGCATTTCCGGGGCAAATGTTCCAGATTTATGGTTAAAAAGTTCATTATTTCTCAATATTTACCATGGAACGGCTTATCCGGCGCGGCCTGACTTGCTCTAAGACGTGTTGCCCCATTGTTGCCCCGGTGCTATTTGGCTCCCATGAAGCTGACAGTCAAAATCGTTGAAGGCCTCATAAAGGCGGCTGCGGACAAAGAATACCGCGACGACGCCTGCCCCGGCCTCATTCTTCGTGTCAGAAAGTCGTCGTGGCGTTGGGAGATCCGTTGGTCACCAGGACGGGCGTTCTCGCATCGTAGGCGCGATCTCGGGAACGATTTGACGCTCGATGAAGCGCGGCATGTCGCAGATAAATTTCGAGCCATCGTTCGAGCCTTTGATGGCTACACCCCAGACTATATAGACAACGAATTCAATGCGTTTTTTAAAACGTGGAGACTAAATCGCGCCGGTGTAAAGTACGTGCGTCGCACTATGGAAAACCGCCCGGCGCCGCCGTCCATTTCCTATCGAGCGGCAATCGAGGAATACGGTGCCGAGCTGCGGCGGACGCGGCGCGAAAAAACGGCGGCGGACTATGTAAACAGCCTTCGGCGCCGGGATTTCCAAAAGCTTTTGGACAGGCCGGTGCGCGACATTAAACGCACAGAAATGGCTGGAACTATTGCAAAAATCCACAAATCTCACGAACGCCAAGCGGAGACTGTCGCCACGGCGGTGAGAGGCATGTGGAAATTTTTGGCACGCGACGACATGCGGTCCAAGACGGGCGTCGATCCCCACGAAATGCGCGACCTCTCGACGCCGGAGAGATCGCTCGTCGAGGACGACGACGCCGAGGCGTCCACACATGTCCCCGACCGGGATGAGATCGGACGGCTTGCACGATGGTTTTCTCGCCCGGTTCCACAGCCGGCGAAGGACGCAACGAAACGAGATCTCGCAGCTGCCGTTGTAGCCGAGCGAGACCGGTTGGCGTCCATGCTGGTCATATATACCGTCCAGCGCGTCCGCGCCGTCGCCCACGCGCGGTGCGTGGATTTCGAGGATTTGAAGGATGGCACAGCGCTGTGGAGGATTGGACCGGCGCACCGGAAATCGGCGTCGATGGCGGCGCGCCGAGGCCACGACGTCGGCGTCCATATCGTGCCGCTGCCGCCTTCCGCGTGGGCCGTCGTCAAACGGGCGATGGCCCTATCGGACGACTCTCCCTATCTGTTTCCGGGGGCGCGATCCCGACGAGCAGGATCAGAGGTGACGACGCTCCATGAATCGTCGCTATCGCATTTTTTCGCGGAAGTCCCCGGCTGCGAGGCGTCCCCGCACGACATGCGCCGTGCGCTCGGGACGACCTTCCGGAAAGCCGCGGGATACACCACGGGCGACGTCGGTCTTATCCTCGATCACGGAAAGCGCGAGGATATGGATGGCGAGGATATCACGGCAGAATTCTATGCGTTTTCCACCGTGGGCAAGAAGGCATGGGCGATCATGAGGGAGTGGTGCGATTTCATCGACGCCGCGACCGCCGAGCAGAACGCCGAGGAAAACATTTAAAACGAGGCTTCGGTGATTAGCCAGCTCCCCAGCAGCGTCTTGGGCGTCGCAATGAATAGCCTTACCCCGTGAAGGACTTCCACCTGCGCAGCGACAATTAAGTTGGCCGGTTCTCCGACAATTATCTTGGCCGGTTAGGGCGTCCGCGAGCGCCGCTTGAAAGGAGGGGCGAAGCCCCGACTGAAGAGCGGCGGCTTTCCGAGCTAAAAACGGGCGCTTCTCCTTCGCGTCAGCGGATCGACGATGCGGAGCTGCGCGGCCCGACCCTTTGTCTCGCCGAGCGGCGCGTCAGGGGCCGTGGCCCGGCTGGGTGAGCGAAGTCGGTAGTATTCAAATTGTTAGGCCTGCACCTTATTGGAACCCAGTAATGGAGAGCCTTGCCCCAGAACGGTATGGACGAGCAGGCTGCGATCCAGGCGTCCGTTTCGGGCCTCGCAGGAGGTTTCCGGCACCAGCAAACACGCGTGGCATGCCGCGCCTTGTAGCGGGTAGTCCTCGTTTCCACGGGCCTGTTCCGCGCAGACTGGGTCGTTGGAGCACAGCGAAAGGCGGCTTGCCGCTCTAGCGAGGAGCGCACCGATGTCGTGCGCACGTTCGCTCAGGCCGCCTAAAGTGCCCTGACCGCCCGCGGCGGACGTATAGATGAGAATGCCGAAGCGATCGGGTTGGGCTGCGCTGCTGGAATAGACCCTCTCCTTGAGAGAGGAGAGCGGGTAGCCGCATTCGAGCGCGAGTTCCGCCATGAACGCATGCGAAAGCGAGTGAAGCGCCCAATAGGCCACGCCGAGATGCTTTGGCGGCCGGCCGAAGCGCTGAGCGTCTTTGTCCTCGCGGTGGCAGAACTGATCCGAGATGTCTTTCGTCTCGGAGCGTTCCCGCCACTCGTTGACGAACGGGGCGGAAATATGAAGGAAAATCCCTTCGCCGAATTGCTCGACGGCCGGGAGCCATTCGACGCTTCTGGCGAGATCCGCGCAATCGACGTTGAGCTGAATTTCCTCGAGCTCGCATTCGCCGGCCGTCGGCGGCGGGTCGAGGCGCGTGAAACCATAGAGGCAGATCACCTCGCGCAGCCGATGCACCTTGACGACATTCTGAAGGAACGCGTCCCAAGGGGCTGTGAGGCCGAGGCTGTCGCGCGGAAGCGTCTCGGCATAGAGATGCGAGCCGGCCTCCGGTCGACCGAGCACGGGAGCGCCCGAGGCGAGAAGATCGAATTCGGGGATCTTGGGATTGTCGACGTGTCCCGCCTCGACTGCGTCTCCGGCTTCGAGGGCACTCATGATCTCGGCGTCGGAAAAGTCTTTGAACGCCTCCTTCGTCTGCGGGATCATCCGCAAGACCTGCAAGAAATTCGGCAGGACCCGAATGCCGTCGATCGTCGATCGATGTTCGGCGATCGTCTGCCGCACGCGGTCGTCGGATTTTATCAACGAGATCAGGTTCACGGTCTGCGCGAAATAAGTATTGGTCGCAGATCGAGGCAGTAGATGCAGGCTTTCGTCGCACTTTTCTTCGGCGGTGCGGCGCGGCGTCAGCCAGGGGCTCTGGCAAGTGCAGCCGCCGAGAAATTTCGGCTTATAGAGATCGGCCAGCGTTACCGAGGCGCCGCAAGTGCAGCGCACCGAAATGTCAGAGGGATCGGAGCTGACTCCCCGTTCGACCCAGAACATTGGCTTGCGGCAACTGTGGTCGCCGTTGCGATGCGCCAGCCGGCGCCAGTCGATATCCTGGAGATGCCCCCTCGCGCAGGCGCCAACGAAGCGGATCGGGTTGACCTGGGATTTCTGGGAGTCGCCCCTGTAGCTCAGCTTGCCGAGGCTGTTCACGGTCAGGTCTGCGAACTCGACGATTCGCCTGCGCTTTTCCGTCGTCGGCGCTTGGCCGTCGCCCTTGTCGCCATCGGCGTCGTCGACGACGAACCATGTCGGAAACAGCCGTACCTCGACGCCGGGCGCATTGGCGTCGCGTCGTTCCTCGTCGAACACCGGAGGCTGGCGCAAACCCTGAAAGCTTGAGCTCAGCTTTCCGCCGAGCTGTTGCCGCAAGAGCGCGACGAGACGCTCCTCCTCGATCGGACGCCAACTCGGCCCGAAACGCCAATCCTGTAGGCCTCCCACCACGACCGCATGCTCGGGAAGGTCGAGCATGGCGCCGGGACCATAGGTCAGCAGGAGCTGGCTGAACGTCTGCGTAACATCTGTCATTTTGCGTTCGCGGTCATAAAGGGAGAGCCGTCCGGCGATCTCAGCTTCATTAGGGAAACAGGCTCGGTGTCGCGCATCGAGCGCGCGGCGACGAACCATTCGCGCTCGGGCTCCATATTGGGTTGCCGCTCGAACGGCGCTTGCAGCAGACGGCGGACCGCTTCCTCATTCGCATAGGCGAAATCGCCGCCGTTCGCGGTCAGTCGATCGGCGAAGCGCGCCCATGTGTCGCGGAGCTCATCGAGGCGCGCGAGGCATATTTGCAGCGCGTTCTCATCCTGTCCGGCCGTTCGCATCTTTGCCTCGAGCGCATCGCGAACGCGTTGATAGGCGCCGGCGTTGGCGGCGATGCGCGCGGCGGCGTCATTGGGGGTGAGATCGGGCTCGACATGCCGCGCGGCCGCGACGAGCATCGCGGCCAAAGCGCGATCGAGCGCGCGTGGCGCGAAGGGCGTGACGCTCGTCGCCTCCACGGCGCGATAGAAGCTCATGTGGAAGGAGCGGAACTGTTCGTAATGCGTTCGGTCGCGCGGCTTGTGGATGTTCAGCAGCGTGACGACGAGGCCCGGCTTCAGGAATTCGCGCCCAACGCGCGAGGTGGCCTGAATATACTCCGCCGCCGTCTTCGGCTGTCCCTGGACGACCATCAGACCGAGCCGGCCGATATCGAGACCGACCGAGATCATATTGGTCGCGAGCGCCACATCAACGGCGTTCTTGTCGCGCGCCGGATAGCCGAGGCGCTTGCGGGCTTCGGACACTTGGTCCGTGCTGTAGCGCGAGGTGAGCTCCTGAATCTCGCGCAGAGTGCGGTCCGCGAAAGGCGCGCCGATCGGCTCGCGGCGGATGCGGCTGCGGCCATAGGAGGTGAGATGCGCGCGCACCTCGTCGTCGACGATGCGGCGCGCGCCGCCGAGCTCCCGCAGGGCGTTGAAATAGCACAGCGCCGTCAGATAGGGATCGGCCGGATCGTCGACGCCGCCTGAAGACAGAGCCGCGGCGCCGGCGAGCAGAGTTTGCAAGCTGCGCAGAAAGACGAGCTTGGGGCCGCGCCCCGGCGAAGCGACGCCGAGATAGAGGCGCGACGGCGTTTCCCGATCCGCTTTGGCGAAGAAGGAATCGCTGCGCTGGACGCCCGGCGGCGGAAAGATCGCCGTTCGGTCGCGGCCGAAGAGATTGCGAATTTGCGCTTCGGCGCGGCGGACCGTCGCGGTCGATGCGACGATTTTTGGCCCGCGCCTTTCGCCATTGATCTGCCGCGAGGCGAGCAGATCGAAGGCCGTTTCATAGAGCCCGGCGATGGTGCCGAGCGGACCCGAAATGAGATGCAGCTCGTCCTGGATGATGAGATCGATCGGACGCAATTCGCAGCCGATCGGCCGACCGCCGCGGGGCTCGTCGGCGCCGTAGAAGCCGAGCTCGTCGCGCCGCTCGACATGGCCGAAGAACGCACCGGTGCGGCCCTCCCAGGGCACATTGGCGAATTTGTCGACTGTCGCGATCATGAAGGCCGGCAGGCGGCGGTAGATTTCCTCATCGACGACGACGATCGGCAGGCGCGTATCGGAAAATGCGCAATCCTCGCCATAGCAGTAGATGTCGAGCCGGTGCGGCGTCGAGGCGTTGGGATGAAACCGGAAGCTGTCCTTGACGAAATCCGTTCCGCACCAGGGGCAGGATTTCAGGGGCGCCGGCGCCGGGCCGCGCCCTTTGCGATGCTCGTCGAGCCAGAACACCGCCGTGCCGGGCTTTCGGTTCCTGGCCGCGCCGAGACGGTTCGGCGTCGCGGCGGAGCCGACCCACAGACCGATCTCGATCTCCCAATCGCCGAGCCGCTTGCGTTCCTTGCGCTCCAATTCCAGCGCGCAGACGAGGCCGGCGGCGCGCTGGAGCTGATCGAGCGTCAGCAGCCGCAGCGTATAGCGCATGACCACCGACAGTCCGGCTCCTTCATAGCCGGGATTGGCGAGCCGGCGGCGGGCGATGGCGAAGGCGGCGAGGCCGAGATAGGCCTCGGTCTTGCCGCCGCCCGTCGGAAAGAACAGGAGATCGACGATCGCGCGATCTTCATGAGTCGGATCGACCAGCCCGTCGAGATTGAGCAGGATGAAGGCGAGCTGGAACAGGCGCCAGCTCGGTTCTTTCGGCGGCTTGCCTTCGGCGATGGCGCGGCGCCGATTGGAGAGCGCCATGGCGCGATTCATGACGCCGAAGGCCTCGCGGCTCATCGCGTCTTTTTTCAGCAGCGCAATGCCGGCCTCGATGCGCCGGCGCGCCGTCTCTATGCCGGCGAGGCAGGTCTGCGCCGTCTCGCGCCGCCGCACGCCGTCGAGTGGATCGACGAGCGTCGCTTGGCTCTTCGCCCAGAGCGCATATTCGACCGGCAGAGCGGCGAGCGCGGCATTGAGGGCCGCGACATCTTCGGCGGCCTCGGCCAATCTCTCCATGCTGCGCTCGACGCCGGCGAGGGGAATGTCCGAGCCGAGCTTCTCCACCTCCTGCGCCGGTAGCGGATTGGTGAAGACGCTGGTGACGCGCCCCTCGACGGCCGGCGCCCAATCGCCCGAGCTATTGTGGCCGACGGCGTAGGAATAGACGTCGCAATAATGGAGATCGGCGAGCCGCTCGTCGGGGTCCCGTGCATCATAGGAGGCGCGGTCGTCGCGCGGCGCGAAGCCGCCGGTGAAATCGAGCTGCAATCTCGCCTGGAAGCAGAAGGCCACATCGCCGAAACGGCTCAGCGTCCGCGCGCGCTTGTTGACGAGGAACACCGATACGGCCAGCAGCTCGCGCCTCACCCCGTCTATGCCGGCCGTCGCTGTCTCGCGGACGGAGACGACGAGCTCGAGACCGCCGCCCGGCGCCATGGGCGCAGCGCTGTCCGGCACGATCACGCTCACCGCCTCGTCGCCGGCGCGGATCGGCAGCGTCAGCCGCTCCTCGCGGGGGATGCGCCGCCAATCGACCTCATTGGCGGCGGGAAATTTCGGCTTCTCGCCCTTCGCCTCGGCGCTTTCCCGCGCGGCGGGGAGGAAGACGGCGTCGTCGAGCCGCGGCTCGGTCACATAGTCGCCCCAGGTCACGCGGACCTGCAATTCTTTCGCGTCGCGCGGCAGCAGCACGGTGAGGCCGAGCGAAGAGGCGGCGAAGGAGCGCACCGGCGGCCGCTCGGAGGCGGCGCCGTCCTCGGAGCCGGCGCCTCCGGGCGCGCCAAGCTCCATGCTCTCGCTGCCGCGTTGGGCCTCGAGCCGCAATTCGGCGCTCTCCTCCTCCGCGGCCTCCGATTCTGGGGCTCTCGCCGTGGGGGCGTCGCGGCGGGGGCCGAGATAGCCGGTGAGATACCAGGTCGAGGGATTGACGCCAGAGAGAATTTCGCGCGCGAGATCGGGGTCGAGATCGGGATGCGGGCCGACGAGATCGCGGCGCAGAAGCTCGATGAGACGATCGCGCGCCTCGACCGGAGAGCCCGGCTTCGGCAGGTCGGAAAGACGATCTTTCGGCGCGATCTCGGAGGCGGCGGGAGACGGGAAAGCGATTTCGTTCATTTCATAAATCCGAACCGGCCGGGACTGTATCACCAGGCCGGGGGCGCGCAAATGGCGCGCGCGACATCGGGACAACCCTCGGAAGACAACAACCTCCCTCATTCATGCGAGGGACGTAGCCGCCGTCTCCGAATCCCGAGTTCCGGCGGTGTCTCAGTTTGAGTTTTATGGCTTGCACCGAATTATCTCGGGTACACGACTGTGAGGGCGAACCCGGTCATGCGTTGCAGGGCACATCCATTTTAGGAGCGTTATATACCTTCCACCAAATGCGCTCGGAACTCCCCAGTTTCTTCGTTCAGTTCGGACAACCGCATTATCATGTTTGGACGAGGATACGCTTCCTCGATTTTTCGTGGGTCGGCTGTGATGTTCACAGCTTTCAAGACAACGACCCTAAACCGACCTCCCCAATTGTCGCGGGCACAAATGAGATTGGAAATTCTCTCTCTATTGCCAGGGCGGTCTCTCCAAAGAGGCAATGTCTTAGAGTCTGGACTGTATGAAACTGGGCTATCTTTGTAACAAAATTCATCCTGCCAAAGAGCGAGTACGACCTCACCCGATGGGGTCAGTCCTGACCAGCTCCATTGATCGTTTCTCAAAATCACGCCGTAGTGTGCGAAAGCCGCAACTTTTCCCGACATCTATCCGCCCCCTGCTTTTGCATGAACATTTCGAGACATCGGAGTCGTGCGAGCCGCCGTCAAGGACAGGACCCGAGTTCCAAATCCCATGAAGAAGGTTTTCTCGTTCAAAGCCTCCTCCGCACCCTTCGGCTTGAGAAAACCTTCACCAGATTGCCGACACCTTGGCGAATCACGACAGATCGAGAGCATCCTGCGCTTCGTCCGCCTCCTCGGCGGAGCGGCGCGCGGCGCGCTCGGGCGCGCGGCCGGCAGCGACCTCCTCGGCGTGGCGCTCGGCGTTCAGCGCCAGCAAGCGGGCGAGCACGCGGTCGCGCTGCTCGGCCGGCCAGAAATAGCGGTTCTGATAGGTGTGGTCGTCCTCGGTCTCCTCGGTCAGGAACTCAGGGCGCAGCTCCTCGGCGAGATCGTCCCAGCCATAGGCGCGCAGCACGGCGCGATCCATCTCGTCATGCAGCTCGCGCAGGCGGCGGATCGGCTCGCCGCGCTCATCGGATTTGTGGAAGCGGTTATAGGTCTTGGTCATCCCCTCATCGGCCGCGATCATCAGCGCGGCGCGATGGTCGTGATAGGCTTGGCCGATCGCTTCGAGCGCGGCGTCGGTCTCATAGCCCTGCGGAAAGGGGAAGGTCTCGAAGCAGTCAGACGGGGTATAACGCAGATCGTCCTTCAACGAAGACGCAAAAAATCTAGCCCAGACTTCGTGAGCGCGGGACTGAACTACTGCAAAAAAGCCATCATCGTCAGATATAAACACAACTATACTATCAGCAAATTTTAACTTGCTTGATATGAACACCATGCTAAACTGCGGAGATACGCGGCATGTTACCACTACTCTTTGCATAAAGGCAATTTTCGAGAACAGCTCGTTTCTTGTTCTATTAAAGCGCCACCAGTTCGCTTGCAAACGCCGCCCATCAACGTTGTCTCTCAATTTCGCGCGCTCTGGTTTGACTTTTTGCTCAGCTATGTCCATCAATTCCGGGAACTGCTGCCATGCATGCTGTTCATCCAGATCATTGATATCAAAAACGAAACGATGAGGAGTTTGTGTGGGGTCGGAATTGACTTCCTGGCCTCCAATATATGGAAATATACGAGATTGCGATTCTGGTCGAGCCGATAAAATTCGACTCATCTCAGCCAATCCGCTCGATGCGCCAGTTCTATCGGTATCGTCAAACAGGAATCCAGAACCATAAATGTCTAACCCCTTATATGTTTTATCTATATTTCGTACAAGGCGATGAGGAGAGCCTTCATGACTCGAATTTAGAAGGTAGCTATTTATATAATCGCACCGTCGATCGTCGATAAATTTTTTTATATCGCTTTTAACCTTAGTAAAATGGACGATTGAAGCAATAACAGCTGCCTCACCGGGCCAGTAGAATCGCTTTATTGCACGATAAATAATCCCTCCGTGCCTCAACACATACAATGGCCCAGCTTCTCTTGTGTCTCCTTGGCTGATTGTATTTGTTGCAACAAGACCTGCCGCCCCGCGCGACGACAAAAGGAAAAATGTCCGCTGAAAAAAGTATGAGACAAGATCGGATCGATTCCCGGCACCCTCTGAATTTTCCTTCAAAAACGACAGATATCGATCTCCCAAGGAGCCAGAAATATTCGTGCCACCTAAGTGTCGGTCCGAAGACAAGTTGAATCGGATGAATCGCTTGTGATTCAATGAGGCGGTCTGATTCTCGCGGAGACCGCCGATGTGGACGAATGAA
>NZ_SOEJ01000029.1:0-18595 GCF_004366495.1 Methylosinus sp. sav-2 | reverse complement strand
TCAACCGTAAGGCATTGGCGTTTCTTCACCTCGCCTCCATCCGCCTGATGCTCAGAAGGCTTTGTAATCAAGCATGAAGTTCGCGGACCGACTCTCAGGTCCGCCAAGTAGTCGAATCGCAGGCCGCCACAGGCGCCATCCTCGCGCCAAGGATGCGACGCAAAATTTCGGTCGCTGTCCGCGTCAGGCCGGACCCTAAGTCTGGAGGTCTCGTCGAGGCGATTGGCATGGTCGCTCGCCGCTTGGACCTGCCTGCCATTCTTGAGACGCAAGAGACGGACGGACGCGAAGTGCACTGCCTAGCTCCGAGTTACGGTGATCGGGTCCTCACTCCCGCCGAGATTTGCGATCTCGTCGGATTTTGAACGATTTTCATCCATCGCGCAGGAACTCGGGGATTTTGGCATCGCTGCTCTGTGTCGGGCTCTCGATCGCGGGCGCCGCGCTGTTCATTCGCATCGCGAACGGCGGCTCGGTGTGCTCCTCGAGGGCCGGGGCCAGCGAGGGCGCCAATTCACCGTCGATCTCGACATTGTCATCCGCGATGATCGGCGGGGCGTCGTCCTGCTGGAGCCGCTCGCCTTCCGGGGTATCCGCGGAGGTGGAAGTCACCGGAGCGGACGTGGCCGCGTCGTTCTGCGCAGCGGATTTCTGCTCGGCCTTGGGCCGCCCACGTCGCCGGGCGACCGTGACGCTCGGGGCGGGCTCGCCCTCGCCCTCGCCCTCGACCTCGGGCTCGCGCCGATCAGAATCGTCGTCCGAGGCTTCGCCACTGGAGGTGTCGCTCTCCGCGCCATTCGGCGACGGCGGCAGGCTGATGGCGATCACCTGCCCGCGGACCGCCTCCACGAGCGGGATCACGATCGACGGCGCGGCCCGCCCCTGCCACAGGCAGCAGGCAATTCCATGCGTGCGTCTCGCGTCCGTGTGGCAGGTGAGGCCGAGCTCGATGAGCATTTGCGCGAGGGCTGGAGAGGGCTTCTGCGGCAGGACGAGCACGAGATCGCAGGGAGTCGTATCGATCGCCGGAGGATCGACCGTCGGCATAGCGTCGCCGCGAGCCTCGAGCGCTGCGCGTTGGGATGGATCGTTCAGCATTTCCGCGGCGATTCCAATCGCCCCGTAGATCATCTTAGCGGTGACGCCGCCGATCGGTCGATCGAGATGAGCTTTGAGCGCCTCACGGCCGGTCCGTCTCCACATGGCATTGATGGCTTTGGAGGACGCAGAATGCAACGAATGGAGCGCCTCGGCCTCGGCGGCGAAAGTGGCTGGATCTGGCATGATCATTGGCGGCACCGAAGGGTTAATGGAGATCGATGTGTAAGCGTCACTCGAGATTTTGGCTCTGTCAATAGCGTATATTATTTTTCTGCGATGAAACTAACCTTTTTAGCCTCGAAGCTATTCCCGGGGCTCAGAGTTCACATGTCGTTCTCTACGGACTAATTGATCGTCTCATCGGTCAACTTTCGTTAGAAACCTTGCAAAGATAGGCGGTCCTCGCCCGAAACGGCCGTTGTCTGGAGGGGTACCATTAAGCTTCCGCCAATCCGTTGCCTCTTGCCGAATGGCGCCGGCTCAGGCGCGACGGAGCCGTCCAAGGCCTCGCTATCATCGCGTCCGATCGCCGCGTAAGATAGACGACTGAAAGAGGTCGCATGGTCGTCGCGAATCGACCATCGGCGCGAACGTTGGGAAATGGGTAAAGGAGTGATCGGCGACGCCGAAAAAAGCGCGGACAGCTGGTAACTCGTAAAACTGGTAACACGCTATGCATTTTTCTCGCGGGTTACGGCGCCTCGCCCACGAGTTGCCGTGACGTCATCGTAACTCTTCGTTTCAAAAATAGGCTTAAAATCAATAGCTTGAAGAGAGAGCTCGCGACGCATTCTCGGGTTGAGCCGAAAAGGCGTCGAATGGCGCGCGCATCACCTCGCTCTAGATGTGATCGCCAATCAAGCGGCAGCATGCTCCTGGGAATGTAGGCCCTCATGAGCGCACGTGGCGTGGCGCGGCGCAAACGCATCACCTCGGTTTCGACCTCGAAACGCAGTTACGCCCGCTCGTCCTCCGATCGGAGCGAACGCCGGTAAAGGAGTGGCCGGCGACGCCGAAAAAAACGCTGACGGCTGGAAACTGGTAAAACCGGTAAACACGCTATGAGTTTTTCTTGCAGGCTGGCTTGGCTGATCGCGTTTTGCCGAATATCGTCACCAGCCATAGCGCAGCGGCCTGCCCGGTCATTGCGAGGGCGGTCGGAGCTCGATCGAGCTCTGAATAGAATTCATTTCATCCTGAATGAGGGACGTGTATTTCGATGGACGCCATTGTTCATCCCGAAGACCAAAATGTCTCAGTATTTCAAAGCAATCTCCCGATCGCCGAAAAGCTCGATCGCGCGCGCAAGGAACTGCTGGACCTCTCGGCGCGAAATCGGCTGCTCAACATGCCGCGGTCCGCCAAGGCGGGACGATCGCTCGAAATCGTGGATGAGAAGAGCGCCGAAGTCTTTCGCCTGCTGATACGAGAAGGCAAGGTCTTCACCTTCGTCGCCGGAAAGGCGGCGCGCGCGAGCGACGGCGAGCCGGAGGGGGAAAGCGACGAAATATCGGACCTCGCCCAGCCCGAAGACGATGTCGCGGATGAGCGCGGCGTGTTCACCAGACATTCCGACACGCGGCTCCAGACCCGGCTGACGCCGAAAGGGCTTCAGAAGCGACTGCTCGAGCTCTATTACGACGCGCGCACGCTTGAGGAGGAGCAGGGCGTCAACATCCTCTATCTCACGCTCGGCGCGCTGAAGTGGATCGATCCGAAGTCGGCGAACCCGCGTTTCGCGCCCTTGCTGCTCGTGCCGGTTTCTCTCGAGCGCGGCAATGCCGGGGAGAAATTCAAGCTTCGCTCACGGCCGGAGGAGTTCGCGTCGAATTTGTCGCTCGAGGCCTTCCTCGCCCGGGAACATAGCATCCGCCTGCCCGATTTCGAAGCGTCCGATAGCTTTGACCCGATCGCCTATATGGACGGCGTGGCGGAGGCGGTCACGGAAAAGCCGGGCTGGGCCGTCCAACATGACGACATGGGTCTCGGCTTCTTCTCCTTCGCCAAATTCCTCATGTATCGCGACCTCGACCCCGAGACTTGGCCAGATCATGCGCGGATCAGCGATCGGCCGCTGATCCGCAGCCTGCTCACCGACGGCTTCGACGGCTCGGATGGCATGATCCACGAGGACGCCAAGATCGATCCGTTCATTCCGCCCGCCGAGATGGTGCACATCGTCGACAGCGACAGCAGCCAGGCGCTCGCCATTCACGAGGTGCGGCGCGGACGCGACATGGTGATCCAAGGGCCGCCCGGAACCGGCAAGAGCCAGACGATCGCCAACATCATCGCTTCCGCCGTGGCGGACGGAAAAGCGGTGCTGTTCGTCGCGGAGAAAATGGCGGCTCTGGATGTGGTGAAGCGCCGGCTCGACGCCACCGGCGTGGGCGACGCCTGTCTGGAGCTGCATAGCAACAAGGCCAATAAGCGCGCTTTGCTCGAAGAACTGCGCCGCACATGGGAGCTCGGGGCGCCGAGGGGACCGGATGCAGGCTCATTGTGCGCACGTTTGTCGGAAGCGCGAGACGGGTTGAACGCGCACGCGGCGAGAATGCACCAGCCCCATGCCGCGGCCGGGTTGACGCCCTATCAGGTGATTGGACAGCTCGTCCGCCTGCGGCTCGCAGGCGAAAGGCCTAATGATATCGAGCTGCAAGCTCCTGCGGAATGGACGGCCGATGGATTCTCGGAACGCCATGCAGCGCTGTCCGAGCTGGTCGAGCGCGTCGAGGCGATCGGCACGCCTGACGATCACATCTGGCGCGGCGTCGGGCTCGCCGCCGTCACGCCATTAGAAGTGGATCGCCTGACCACGCGTTTCGCAGCGCTCAGTGAACGGCTCCACGCGCTCGAGGCATCGCAGGTCGACCTCGCATCGATTCTCGAGCGCGCGCCGGCGACGACGCTCGACGAGCTTTCCCCGGTCATCGAGCTCGCTCGACGCATCGCGGCCGCGCCTGACCTTTCCGGCGCGGCGCTCGGCGCGACCGCCTGGGTCGACGATCGCGAGGCGATCCAAACGCTGCTGGTGAATGGCGCTCGTTATGCGAGCCTCCGAACCGATTTGGCGAGCGTCTTCCATGACGAGGCGTGGGAAACGGAGACCGCGCCGCTTCGCGAGACTCTGGCGCTGCTGCCGCCTGCCTTCTCTTCGGCGGCTTTCGAGCGCCTTGGGACTCTGGTCGCCCTTCTCCCGCGGCTCGTCGTCGAGGCGAAGGCGCTGGCGGACACAATGGCCTTTGCGCTGCCGCTCACGCTCGCCGATGTCCGACGTCTCATGCAGATCGGCGAGCGTGTCGTAGCGGCGCCGGTCGCGAGCGCCGAAGCCTTTGCGAATGATCTTTGGAACGATAACGTCGAGCGCGCGGCCGATCTCGCCGACGCCATTCGCTCGCTCGAGCAGGCGCGAGCGGAGATCGGCGCCAGCCTGTCGGATGCGGCTTGGACGATGGATTTGTCGGGCGCGCGGACGACGCTCGCTTATCACGGCGACGGATTCTTCAAGATTCTGAGCGGCGAGTGGCGACACGCCAACGCCTTGGCTCGTTCCGTCCTCCGTAGCCCGGATCAGCCATTGGCGGATACGCTCGCGCAGCTCGATGCGCTCATCAGGGGGCAAGCCGCCAAGCGGCTGATCGAGAGCGACGACGATTTCGGACGAAAAGTCTTCGCCTCGGACTGGAGGAGCGACCGTTCCGCTTCGGCGCCATTGTCGGCGCTCGTCGAATGGATGCGGTCACTGAAGGGGTTGGGCGATGAGCCGCGACGTGTCGCGGCGAATAATCCAGACCGCGAGATGATCGCATCCTGCATGGAGCGGACCGCGATGCTTCTCGTCGAGGCGGCGCCGGTCGTCAAAGCGCTCTGGAACGAGCTGCCGGAGCGCGCCCTATTGTTCGGCGCAGCGCCGACGGCGGACAGGGCCGAACTCGCTCCCATGCTCGATGCGGCGAGAGGATTCCACGCCGCCGACCGAGCTGTGGCGGCGCTCGAGAAGGCCTCGTTCACCATTCTTGCTGTTCGGCTGGATATGCTGGCTCTCATCGCAGAAGGGCGCACATGCGCCGAGGCGCTGGCGTCGAGAGAGACGCTCGGCTGCTCGGCCTTCGGCGTGGATTGGCGCGGCAATACATCCGAGTGGAACACGCTGAAGAGCGCCGCCGACTGGATCGATAGCAACGGCGACATTCGGCTCTTGGCGAGTCGGATCGAGGGTCGGCGAGCGCTCGCCGATCGAGCCGATGCGATCGAAGGAGACCAGTCGTCGCTCGTCGCCGATCTCGACGCCGCATTCACGGCAATGTCCTTCGACCTCCCAAGAGGTTTCGGGTCGGCGACCATCGGCCTCGTGTCGCTCGAAAGTCTGCGACAGCGGCTCGGCGATTGGGCTGCCGGCGGCGAGCAATTGTCCAAATGGGTCGCCTATCGAGATCGCGCGGAGCGAGGCCGAGCCCTCGGCTGCGCAGAGGTCGTCGGCCGTCTGGAGGATGGCAGGTTGAAGGCCGGCGAGGTCATCCCAGCGTTCGAGATGGCCTATTACGAAGCCGTCCACGCGGATCAGGTGCGTCTGGCGCCGGAACTCGGTCGGTTCGACGGAACTCTGCATGGCCGCAAGGTGCGCGAGTTCGTCGATCTCGACCGTCAGCGGATGGCGATGGCCGGCCTCGAGGTCGTGCGCGCGCATCACAAGCAGATTCCCCCTCGGGACGGCGGCTCCGTCGGTCCTTTGGGCGCGCTTCGCGCTGAAATTCAGAAGAGGCGCGGTCATATGCCGATCCGCAAGCTCATGGAGAAGGCCGGGCCGGCGGTGCAGGCGCTCAAGCCGGTCTTCATGATGAGCCCCCTCTCCGTGGCCCAGTTTCTCGTTCCGGGCGTGTTCGACTTCGACCTATTGGTGATGGACGAGGCGAGCCAGATCCAACCTGTCGACGCGCTCGGCGCCATCGCACGCGCGAAGCAAGTCGTCGTGGTCGGCGATCCGAAACAGCTGCCACCGACAGCCTTTTTCTCGAAAATGACCGGCGCCGTCGACGACGACGATGAGGATGACGGCGGCCGGGTCGCGGACATAGAGAGCATCCTCGGTCTATTCACGGCCCGTGGCCTGCCGACGCGAATGCTCCGATGGCATTATCGCAGCCGGCATCAGTCACTGATCGCGGTCAGCAACCGCCAGTTCTATGAGGGCAAGCTCTTCATCGTTCCGAGCCCCTACACATCCGAAGCCGGCATGGGATTGCGCTTCCATCACATAGAGCAAGGATTGTTCGAGGCCGGCGCCTCCCGCACCAATCAGATCGAAGCCAAAATCGTCGCGCAAGCGATAGCCGCTCACGCGAGCGAGCATTCGAATCTATCACTCGGCGTCGTCGCGTTTTCGGTCGCTCAGCGACGCGCGATCCTCGACCAGTTGGAGCTCATCCGCCGCACATTGCCGCCGGAGACGGAGGCGTTTTTTCAGGCGCATCATGCGGAACCGTTTTTCGTCAAGAACCTGGAAAACGTGCAAGGCGACGAGCGCGACGTGATCTTCATCTCGGTCGGATACGGGCCCACGACGCCAGGAGGTCGTGTTCCGATGCGCTTTGGACCGCTCGGCGCGGAAGGCGGCGAACGGCGCCTGAATGTGCTGATTTCTCGCGCCAAGCAGCGCTGCGAAGTCTTCGCCTCATTGACCGACGAGGATATCGAGCCCGATTTCGCGTCGACCCGCAAGGGCGTCTTCGCCTTTCGCCTGTTCCTGCATTATGCCCGGACAGGGAGGCTGACCTTGGCGGAGAGCACCGGTCGCGACCATGACAGCGTGTTCGAGGAGCAAGTCGCCAAGGCTCTCCAGGCTCGCGGCTATCAGGTTCACCGTCAGGTCGGACTCGCAGGCTTCTTCATCGATCTCGCCGTCGCCGACGAGGATCGGCCCGGCCGTTATCTGCTAGGGATCGAGTGCGATGGCGTCGCTTATCACGATTCCCGCTCGGCGCGTGACCGCGACCGGCTGCGGCAATCGGTGCTCGAAAGTCATGGCTGGACCATTCATCGAGTCTGGAGCGCAGATTGGTTCCAACGTCCGGCCGAGCAGCTCGACCTCATCATCGCCAAAATACAAACGGCCAAGGAGGAGCACGACGCTACGACCACGAGAGCGACTCGCGCGGCGCCGGTTGACATTGTCACGATCGAGCGGGAGGACTTCACAGAGATCGGCCTAGTTCCCGTTGGCGAAGAGTCTCAGAGTTCGAGCGACGCCTATATCGAAGCGGTGTTGAGCCGGCCCTCGGCTTGGGCCGGTGAATTGCACGAAGCGCCGATCGGGATCCTGATTGCGCTCGTCGAAGAGGCGGTGCGGATCGAAGGTCCCGTTCATTCTGACGAAGTCGTCAGTCGTATTCGCGACGCTTTCGGTCTCAAAAGAGCGGGAAATCGTATTCAGCAAGCAGTCGAAGCGGCGATTGGCGTCGCGGTTACGACCGGTCGGATCGAAAAGTTAATCGATTTCCTGTCGGCTCCGAATTCGCCTGTCCGCATTCGAGACCGAAGCTCCGCAACCTCGCAGACGCTGCGACGAGCAGAAATGCTACCGCCATCGGAAATCCGCTCAGCCGTAGTCGATGTCGTGCGGCGCAATTTCGGTGCGACCACCGATCAGGTCGTGCAATCGGTTTCCAGGATGTTCGGCATCAGATCGACCGGCGCGAACGTGCGAGACGTCATCCAAAAGCAGATCAACGAGGCGCTCGAAGGAGGAGTGCTGACGATGCAGGCCGGCGTTCTCATGTGTGTCGTGGGCGATGAAACGTCGAATGAGGAATTGGTTCGAGAAGCATAGTGCATGTCTGGCTTCACGCCTCCTGTATGCTTCCAACGAGAAAGCGATCGCTCCTGGTTGCAATGTGGGGAAGGTAGACAGTACAGCACAGAGTCAGAAGAATTACATTTCTGGCGGCTCTGTGGGAAACACTCGGTCACGCTGTCTTTTTCTTTGTGAAGTCGGGCTCGACGTTCGGCCACGTCGAGAACAGCACTCTCGATCTCGCGGAGCGACCAACCCAGCGGCGCGGTAGATGCCGGCCCCGAGCCGCGCGCACCGTCCACAGGCGCGCGACGACGTCGTCGAGAAGATCGCCGTCGCTCATGAATTCCTCCCGCGAATCTTCGGCCCGCGAACTTTGGGTCCGCGAACCTTCGGGCCGGGCTTGGCGTCCTTCGCCCCGCTCTTCGGGCCGCCGCTGCGGACCGGCGGCGCCGCCAGCAGGACGGCGATGTCGTCCCCGGTCAGGAACCGTCGCGTCAGCAGCGCGTCGGCGATGCGCTCGACGTCGGCGCGGCGCCGGCGGATCAGGTCGAGCGCGCGGGCGTGGAGCCTGGCGAGATCGGCCTCCACGGCGGCGCGCAGCGCGTGGTCGAAGGTCAGCGTCGCCGCCGGGTCGGAGCGGTGCAGCAGCGTGTCGCCCAGCCCGTGGGCGCCGAGGCCGTCGGCCAGCGCGCGCGTCGCCATCGCGAGATCGATGACGGCGCCCGTGGACGCGGCACCGAGCACGACCTCCTCGGCGGCGCGCCCGGCGAGCAGCAGCGCGACGCCGGCGTCGAGGTCGGCGCGAGTCGGGAACTCGGGTCGGTGCCCCGCGGCGCGGGTCTCCCCGCCGGCGTTCCCGCGCACGACGATCGACGTCGAGGCGATGGTCAGGCCCGCGTCGAGATAGGCGACGCAGTGCCCGGCCTCATGGACGGCGGCGATGCGGCGGTCGGCGGGCGAGCGATGATCGGGCGGAGCGACCGCGCGCAGCAGGTCGTCGAGCCCGGCGTCGCGGCGCGCGCTGCGGGCGGCGTGGAGGACGTCGCGCGCCCAATGCGCCGCCTGCGCCGGCGTCGCGCCGGGCCCGGCGAGACGGACCGTCGCGACGAGATCGGCGTCGGCGACGCCCGAAAGCGCGTCGCCGAGCCGCCAGCGCAGGATACGCGCGAGCGTGTCCGCTCCGGGCGGAGCGACGTCGACGCGCGTCAGCCGGCCCGGCCTGACGGCGGCGGCGTCCACCGCATCGGCGCAATTGGAGGCGGCGACCACGATCACGCCGTCGTGGTCCTCGAGCAGGGTCAGCACCAGGGTGACGACCGGCGTCCAGAAGTCGCGGCCGCGCCGATCCATCGACGACCTGTCGGGGCATGCGGCCTCGCACTCGTCGATGCAGAGGACACAGGCGCCGGCGGCGGAGGCGGCGGCGCGCGCCGCATCGAAGACGTCCTGCATCGCGCGGGCGATGGTGCCGAGGTGGCCGGCGTCGCCGCCGCGCGCGAACATCCGCCCGCAGGAATCGACGATCAGCGGGACGTCCATCCCCTTCGCGAGGGCCGCCGCAAAAGTCGTCTTTCCCGCGCCGGGCGGGCCGGCGAGCAGCACGCCCGGCGTCCGCACGTCGCGCCAGCGGATTCGACCGGCGCGATAGTCGGCGACGCCCGACGCGATGTCCCGCGCCAGCCGGCGCAGATCGGCGGGCAGGCAGTCGAGCGGCGGGACGTCGTCCGCGTCGCGGATCGCCCCGACGGTCACCGCCTTCTTGGCGTCGGCGATCCGCAGCAAATTGGCGACGACGTCGCGCGCCGCCGCGCCCGAGCGGAAGCAGGCCACGATCTCATGGAAGCCGAGCGTCGAGACGTCGGGGAGCGCGTCGGGAACGCGTCCGCTCGCATACTTCCGCAGCAGCGAGCGCAGGACTTTGGCGTCGGGAGCGCAGACGCGGACCTGCGCGTCGGCGACGGCGACCAGCGTCGACGGCAGGCACCGCTGCGGATCCTGAGAGACGCCGATCACGGAACGCCCGCCCGCGAGATCCGCGGCGACGCCGTCGTTGCCGTGCGCGGGATCGTGGTCGCGGCGGCTGGAGCCGTCCCGAGACACGCAGACGATCTTTTGCGGATCCTTGCGGACGGCGCGCGCCAGGGCCGGGCACCAGTCGGCGCCGGGCGCATGGACGACCACGGCCACCGTGGCGCCGCGACGGATGCGCCGGCGCAGATCCGCCGGCAGGGCCGCCCCGAGGCACGCCCCCGCGAGCGCGTCGGCGACGTTGCCGGGCGCGGGCGCATCGTCGTCGGGGCGGTCGAAGAGATCGTCGTCGTCGTTTCGTTGCAGGTCCGAGAGCTTGCTCATTGGTCCCTCCCGCGCGCCGCGCCGCCGGGACGACCGAGGCGATAGAAGCGGCCCGCCGTGCGCGCCCAGCCGGCGTCGGCGTCGAGCGCGAAAAGATCCGAGGTGATAATGCTACGGTTGTCGAGCACGGGATGACCAGTAACCGCTCCTGCGAGAGCGGGCGCTATGCGCGCGACGACTATCCAACGATCGAGGATTGGAGCGTTGTCGAGATCATCGTCCGACGGGCGTCCCTCTGCGAGGAGGCGCTCTATATCGCCTGCAAGAAGTCTCGCTCGCCGTATGATTTCGGCCGGATCATGACCCAGAAAAAGCTTATCGTGCATAACTTACACCCCTCCAGAAAATCTCGTGTCGACGTCGCGGTGATTCACCGACGACAAAAGGTGCCCTCCGGCGTGCGCTTTGCTGTCATTGCGCGACGCGAAACCGACGACGGCGCGGCAAACTCGATGCACAAAGCCTCTGGATCACCGGCGCGTGGCGCCATCCGTCAGCGATGAGGTCGCAGGCGAGCGAATTTTGGCGACACAGACCAAAAATGAGGATTTCGCGTGCGGCGGCATCGCCACGAAGGACGTGGAGCAGCGCGACGCTCATTACGGCGTCGACAGCGTCGGCCGGAGCGCGCTTGTCGTGAAGAGTGCGAATAGCGCGAGCGATCGCGACCGCCGCATCGTCACGGGCGGCGCGCCAATCGGCGCCGAAGAGAGACGCCAACTCCTGTGTCAGCACCGCCTCATGTGCGCTCGTGAAGGCGCAGGCCGGAAAACTTCTCCACCAAACGAGAGAAGACGTGCGATGAGATTCGATATTATGATAAGGCTGCATGCATAGATCTCCTGATCGCGCTCGCTGCGAGCGCGTTGAAATTCGGGAATCGGGGAGCTAGATCAGAACGACGACTGTAACCGCCGCGCGGATCGAGGGCGGAACACCTCGGTCGTAGTGATCAGGCGGTGATCGCCGACTGCGGGGTGCGCGATGCTCGTAAGTGTGAGCGCCGACCTCATTCGCGCTACAATCGCCCAGTGATCGAGGATAGGAGCGGTCGCGAGCGCCTCGGTCGACGGTTCGCCGTCCGCGAGAAGGCGGACGATGTCGTCGGACAGCATGCGCGTTTCACGCATGATTTCGTGAGGATCGTCGCTCGGAAAAACTGGATTACTCATTACGCATTACTCCATACTGGATCGCAGATCATAGAAAGAGAGCGCTGGTTCAGTGAAAGCGCTTGGCGCCATCCCCACGTTCCGGGCGCGGGAAGCGAAACGACGTGGCCCGATCGCGTTCCGGTTGTCGCGGGTTATCCGGGGCCTGCTCCTGCCGCAAACGCGGGGCGACGATCGGCTGGCCGGCGGCATCGAGGACGGTTCGACGCCCGCGCCTCGCGTGCTGACTTCTGTCGACGTCCACCGCCGCAACGACTGGCCGCAAAAGCGTCGCGATTTGACAGTCGAGCGTCTGCCGTAGGGTTGCGCTCATCGCTTCGATTTTAGCTGTCGCCGGCGCTCCGAGCGCCACGTCCAGCGCGTCGCCATGAAGCGTGATATCCGCGGAAAATCCGGATAGGCCGAGCCAGTCGACCAAGGCCGCGCCGCCGGTCTCTACAGTGTCGAAGCCGAGCTGCCGCAGCCAGGAAACCAAGCTCAGATCGACTGCCCGAATTTCCCGTTCCATGCGCCGACGCTTTACCGGCCCGGTCTCTCCGCCTCCGCGGCGTATCTGAAGCGCGCAGGCCCAACGTGCATCGACGGCGACAATATCGGCGTCGAAATAGCCGCCGATATCGTCTTGGCTAAAGGTGATGCGCTGAATTCGGTCGAGCGCGAAGTCGGGAGAAGAGACGATGGTGAGAGCGCTGCGCATGAACGGGATTCTGACGTTCCTCCAGACTTCCATTCCGCTCTCGACGAGCGCCTCGGCGATTGCAGCTTCGATGAGGCCGCCGTGGCGCTTCACTATCGATCCGCACGTCGACAGCAATCTCGCGAGCGACGGATCGAACAACGGGTCGCAAGGGAAACTCGCGGCGAACGCATTTGCGACGGCCTGGCGTGTCGTGCGCACGAGGTCGTCGCTGCAATGAACCGGATTTTGTTGCTGGGGGCGGTGATGCGGTTTGATGGGCATGTCACTTCTCCTTCTCGGCTGATGGCATGCTCTAAAGACCATAAAAAATCCGATGCGTCATCAAATCACCGGAGTTATAGTTAACCAATGACAAATGATTCGCCACCACGACTTACACCCGCCCAGCTTCGCGCCGCGCGCGGCTGGCTCAATCTCTCACAGCGCGAGCTCGCGCAGACGTGCGCTGTAAATGTGAAAACGATCGCCGATTTCGAACGCGGAGCATCCGTTCCCTATGACCGAACATTACGCGACATCCAGCATGCTCTCGAAGAGCGGGGGGCAGAACTCTTGTTCGAAGATGGGGTCGGCATCGGTATCAAAGTTCGGAAGCTATGATATTTCCCGAGGGCTAGCCTGACGTCGTAGCCGGCGATACGAGTCGAGCGCTGGGATTGAGTTCGTCCTCCTCGGGGCCTAAAGGGGCGTCATGGCAGGCTCGATGACTTTCACGAATGGAATATTGTCATGACCGCTCCCAAGGTTGGCGACTTTCTCATCGCTCGCGGCAAGTCGTGGCTCGTCGAGAATGATGACCGCACGGGATCTGTCTCAACTCTGCACCTCGTGTCCTGCGAGGACGACTCCCAAGGCGAGACGCTTCTGTTGGCGCCGGCGGCCGAGCTTCAAGCTCGAGTGGTCGATCTGAACGATTGGTCTTCATTGCACTCATCAGGCTTCGAAGGGCCCCGGCATCTCGGCGCATATCTTCGCGCGACGGAATGGCGATCGGCTACGGCCGCGGACCGGAAGCTCTTTCAGGCGCCGTTTCGCGCGGGGATCCGTTTGGACTCCTACCAGCTCCTCCCGCTCGCGAAGGCGCTCGAGCTACCGCGTGTGAACTTGCTGATCGCGGATGACGTCGGGCTCGGCAAGACGGTGGAGGCCGGGCTCATCGTTCGCGAACTCTTGCTACGGCGGCGCATCGAATTGATCGTCGTCGCAGCGCCGGCGTCGATGCTGCTCCAATGGCAGGACGAGCTCGCGCAGAAATTCGGATTGGACTTCACGATCGTCGATCGTGAGCATCTCCTCGAAACGCGTCGCACCAGAGGCTTTTCGGCCAATCCGTGGAGCGTGGGGTCGAGATTCATCGTCTCGCACAGCGTCCTCTCCGACGACGCCTATACCAATGGACTGCGGGACATCATGTCAGGCTTCCGTCCCGGCTCATTGCTCATCCTCGATGAGGCGCATCACGCCGCGCCCGCATCGGGGGCGGCATGGGCCGTGGAAAGCCAGTTCACGCGATCGGTCCGAGAAATCGCCGGTCTCTTCGAGCATCGCTTGTTCCTTTCGGCGACGCCGCACAACGGCCACTCGAACTCCTTCGCCACCTTGCTCGAAATTCTCGATCCCCAGCGCTTCACACGCGGCATCGACGTCGAGGCGAAGGAGCTGGAGCCGGTGATGGTCCGGCGCCTGAAGGAGGATTTGCGTCGCCTCGGACATCTGTTGCCGGAGAGGCGCGTCGAGCCCATTCGAATCGACGGTCTTCCCAAGGACGCGCCGGAATTGCGTCTCGCCGCAATGCTCGACGAATATCGCGAGGCGGCGGCCGGGGGCGCGAGGGCCCGTTTCCTCTTCTCCAACCTTCAGCAGCGGTTATTCTCCTCCATCAGGGCGTTCGACCGCTCCTTGCGCACGCACCGCAAGACGCTGCTCCGGAAACGAGAGGCGCAACAGGAGAACGAATCCGAGCTGCCCCCGGAATTGTCGAGCGACAATGACTTGATCGAGGAGGCGACGGCTCAGGCCAAAGGAGAGCTGAAAGATCTCGACGCCGCGATCGCCCACGTCGATCGGATGCTCGCGATCAGCGGCGCGGAGCGCGACGCGCCGGACGCCCGCATCGGCGCGATCCTCGACTGGATGCAGGCCGAGATGCTGGACGCCTCGCACGCTTGGCGTAATCGACGGCTGATTCTTTTCACCGAATGGGACGACACGCGCCGTTGGCTCGTCGCTCGGCTCGAGGAGGGTCTGCTACAACGCAGCCATGGCCGCGTGGACATCAAGGGGCGCATTCTCGTCTTTACCGGCCAGACCAGCCTCGAGGAGCGGGACCGCATCAAGATCGCCTTCAACGCGCCCTTCGATCACGAGCCCGTGCGCATCCTCGTCTGCACCGACGCCGCGCGCGAGGGCCTGAACCTCCAGGCGCGCTGTCATGACCTGATCCATGTCGATCTGCCTTGGAATCCCTCACGCCTCGAACAGCGCAACGGACGCATCGACCGCAAGCTGCAACCGTCCAAGATCGTGTCCTGCCGATATTTCATCTATGACCAGCGCGAGGAGGACCGCGTGCTGGACGCCCTGGTGCGCAAGACCGAGGTGATCCGACGGCAACTCGGAGCTGCGGGCGAAGTGCTGCGAATGCGCATGGAGCAGACGCTCACGCGCGAAGGCATTCGTCGGCGCGACGCCGCCGGCTTGGCGGCGTCCTTCGATGATGCGCAGTCCGAGCGCGTGAACATCGCCGAACGTGAATTGGGAGACGAGGCGGAGCGTCGCATCGCACGCCTGAAGAGCGAACAGGACAAGCTCCAGCGCGCGCTCGAGCAGGCGCGCCGCCGAGTCGGCGTCGAAGGCGCCGACATTCGCCGTGTCGTCGAGGTGGCTCTGGAGGATGTCGGCGCCGTCTTCGAGCCGGGACGCGCGAGCATCGCCGAGGCGGTCAAGCTCGATCCGGACGCGCCGAGCTTCTCGAAGGATGCGAGCTGGGCCTCGCTCTTCGACGAGCTTCGGCCCGGGCGTCCCTCCAATCCGAAGGACCGAGCGCGATGGCGACGTCAGACGCCGGTGCGCAGCCTCGTCTTCGAGCCGCCCCGCATCCCCGATGGGGAGCCGGAGCCGCAGGACGTGGTGCAGCTCCACCTCGAACATCGCCTCGTGAAGCGGCTGATCTCGCGCTTCGTCAGCCAGGGCTTCCGCGCCTCCGTCGGGAGGGTGACGGCGATCGTCGGCGACAACGCCGCGCCGCGCGTGGTGCTGGTCGGCCGGCTCTCGCTCTTTGGCCCCGGCGCGCGGCGGCTGCATGAGGAGATGATCCCGATCACCGCCGCCTGGCGCGACACGGGACGCGAAAAGGGCCCGCTCGCGCCTTTCGGCGAAGCCGGCGAAGGCGCGACGATCAAACATCTCGCCGAGGCCTTGCGCGACGGCCGCTCCCCCACCGAGGGTGTCATCCATCGCCTGCAACAGGGCGTGGAGCGCGACATCGCCGATCTGCGTCCGCATCTCGAGACCCGCGCCGCGGCGTCGGAGGCCGAGGCGGCCCGAGAACTCGCCGAGAATGGCCGCCGCGAGGCCGATGCGCTTTCCACCCTGCTGCAACGGCAGATCGACAAGGTGCGCGACGCCATTCGCGAAAAAGCGCCCCCGCCGCCGCCTGCGCAGGGCGATCTCTTCGGTCCTTCGACGGAAGAGATGAAGAAGCAGCTCGAAAGGGAGATGCGGCAGTTCGAGGCCGACCGCCGCTCCTGGGACGGCAAGCTCCTCCGACTTCAGGACGAGCTGGCGACTGAGCCCGAGAAAGTGCGCAAGGGCTATGAGGTGCAGGCGCGTCGACTCGAGCCGATCGCCCTCATATACCTCTGGCCCGCGACCAACTGAACGAGACCATGACCTATCAGGCGCGCATGGACGAAACCGTCGAATGGCTGAATTATCTCCAGCCGGAGGGGCTGGTCGTCGGCCCCAATATTCTGCGCGAGCGGGGCCTCAACCCCATCCGCCAGACGCCGCTCGACACGGAAGACGCTGCGCAGGCGCTCGGCCTTCCGACCGATGCGCGGCGCGAGGACGATCGGCTGTTCGAGCTGCACGACGCCTGGCGCTTCTTCGAGACCGTGCTGGAGTGGTCGGCGAAGCTCGTCGCCGGCGCCCCCGGCGGCCCGGCGATCCCGTCGGAGCTCACCATCACCGTTCCCGAGCATGAGACGCTGCTAGCGCCGGACATGGTCGTCCTATGGAAGGGCGACGCGCCGGAGGGCGTTCCCGCCCAGGCGCTGGTGATGCTGCATCCCTCGCTCGAGGCGGACGACCGTAACCAGTTCCCGTCGAGCGAGTGGGAGGCGAGCCCGCATCAGCGGCTGGAGCGCCTGCTGCGCGAGACCAATGTCGGCGTCGGCCTGCTCGTCGCGCGCAACACGCTGCGGCTCGTCTATGCGCCGCGCGGCGAGACGGCCGGCTGGCTCTCCTGGCCGCTCGCGCCGCTCGGCCGGGTCGAGGGCCGCCCCATGCTCGCCGGCCTCAAGCTCTGCCTCGGCCGCAGCGCCTTTTTCGCCGGCGCGCCGGAGACGCGCCTGCGGGCGCTGCTGGAGGCCTCGCGCGCCGCGCAGAACGAAGTCTCCGAAAAGCTTTCGGGCCAAGTGCTCGGCGCGCTGCACGAGCTGCTGCGCGGCCTGCACCGGGCGGCGCCGGAGCGCATCGAGGCGCTCGCCGAGAACAACCCGCAGCACCTCTACGAAGGCCTGCTCACCTGCCTCATGCGGCTGGTGTTCCTCCTCTATGCCGAGGACCGCGATCTTCTGCCCTCGTCACCCGATCCGGCGCTCCGCCAGCTCTGGGAGAAGGGCTATTCGATCAAGACCCTCTACATGCGCCTCCTCACCGACGAGGCGCTCAATCCCGATACGATGGACGATCGGCGCGGCGGCTGGGGCCAACTCCTCGCCGTGTTCCGCCTCATTCACGCGGGCTATCCCGGCTGGGTCACCGGCCGCGGCGGCAAGCTCTTCGATCCGGAGAACTTCCCCTTCCTCGAGGGCCGCGAGAAAGGCGAGGGCCGCGAGGCTGCGACCGTCCTCCCGGTCTCGGACGGCTGCATCCTGCGCATTCTGCATGGGCTGATGACGATCGAGGGCCGCAGCCTCTCGAATGAGAAAATCCGGGAACGCCTCTCCTATCGCTCGCTCGATGTGGAATCGATCGGCTCGGTCTATGAGACCGTCATGGGCTTCACGACCGATCGCGCGAGCGAGCGCATGATCGCGCTGAGGGACGAAAAAAAGCTCCCGACCTTCATCGGCCTCGACACGCTGCTGACGCAAAAGCCCGCCGACCGGCAGAAATGGCTCAAGGACAAATCGATCAAGCTCTCGGCGAAACAGGCCAAGGCGGTGAAGGAGGCCGGCGATGTCGCCGCCCTCGTCGAAGCCTTCGGAACTCTCGTCGACGAGCGCGCCTCGCCCAAGGCGACGCCCATCGGGCCCGGCGCGCCCTTTCTCCAGCCGACCGAGGAGCGTCGCCGCTCCGGCTCGCATTACACGCCGCGCTCGCTCACCGAGCCGATCGTGCGCCATGCGCTGGAGCCGGCTTTCGAGCGGATCGGCGAGCGGGCCTCGCCCGAGGCGGTGCTGGGCCTGAAAATCCTCGATCCGGCCTGCGGCTCCGGCGCCTTTCTGGTCGAGGCCTGCCGCCAGCTCGGACAAAGGCTCGAGCAGGCCTGGAACATGTATGGCGCCGAAAAGCCCGTCGTGCCGCCGGACGAGGACGAGGCGCTGCATGCGCGCCGGCTCGTCGCGCAGAAATGCCTCTATGGCGTCGACCGCAATCCGATGGCCGTCGATCTCGCGCGCCTGTCGCTCTGGCTGGCGACCCTGGCGCGCGATCATGAATTCACCTTTCTCGACCATGCGCTGAAATCCGGCGACAGCCTCGTCGGGCTCACGCGCGACGAAATCGCGGCGGCGCATTGGGACGCAACCAAGCCCGGCCTGCCGCTATTTCGCGACGCGATCAAAAAGGCGGTGGAAGGCGCGCTGCAAGGGCGCGAAGCGATCCGCAACGCCGGTGACGATGTGCGCATAGAGGCGCAGGCGGCGCGCTATTCGCGCGTGCTTGATGCGAGCGAGCCGGCGCGCATCGTCGGCGACGCGGTGATCGCCGCCTTCTTTTCCGCCGACAAGCCGCGCGCGCGGGAGACCGAGCGGCAAAAGGTCGAAAGCTGGATCGCAGGATCGATCACGCCCGATTGGGAGCAGCTTCGCCGCAAAGGCGACGTCTTTCGCGCCGAGCAGGGCTGGCGCCCGTTTCATTGGGACATCGAGTTTCCAGAAGTTTTCGTGCGTGAGAATCCCGGCTTCGATGCCATCGTCGGCAATCCGCCGTTCTTAGAGTCGGTCCGCGAACTTCATGCTTGATTACAAAGCCTTCTGAGCATCAGGCGGATGGAGGCGAGGTGAAGAAACGCCAATGCCTTACGGTTGA
>NZ_SOEJ01000028.1:0-19927 GCF_004366495.1 Methylosinus sp. sav-2 | reverse complement strand
TCAACCGTAAGGCATTGGCGTTTCTTCACCTCGCCTCCATCCGCCTGATGCTCAGAAGGCTTTGTAATCAAGCATGAAGTTCGCGGACCGACTCTGAGAGTTTGCCTGTGAATCGGCTCGACACCGCGCCGGGAAAGTAACGACGCGATGACGCTCCCTCAAGCTTCTCTGTTGCGCGTCGCGTCAGCCGATTGGCTTCCTATCAACGGGTCGAAGCCGAACTTGCGCGTCATTCGACCGGAGGAATCTCTGCCTCCCTTGCCAAAGCAGCGCGGACGGACGCCCGCGCGTCGATCCGCTGCATGTAGAGCGCAATCGCCGGCCAACGGTCGAGATCGATCGAAAACCCCTTCATCCAGCCGAGCACGGTGAAGAGATAGGCGTCGGCGACCGTGAAGCCGTCGCCCACCAGATAATCCCGAGGTGCGAGGTTCACCTCGATGAAGTCGAGGCGCCGGAACAGCCGGTCCCGGAAGATCACCAGCGCCTCCTCCGGCAAGGCTCGATTGAACAGCGGGCTCGATCCGGCATGGACCTCGCTGGTGATGAAGTTGAGCCATTCCTGGAGCCGAACCCGCGCCAGTGTACCGGCGGCTGGAGCCAATCCCGCCTCCGGTTTCAGGTCGGCCAAATACTGAACGATGGCCGGTCCTTCGGTCAAAACCTCGCCGGTATCGAGTTCGAGTGCCGCGACATAGCCTTTCGGATTGATGGCGAGAAAGTCCTCTCCCGTGGATGTGCGTTTCGTCCGGTTGTTCACGCGGACGAGTTGGTAGGGCAGTCCGAGTTCCTGAAGCACGATGTGCGGCGAGAGCGAACAGGTGTCGGGGGCGAAATAGAGCTTCATCGTCGGGGCCTCGCGGAGGGGATAGATCGCCGCCCACATTGGCAGGCCTTGTAATATAATAAAAATTACTGGCACATTTTCTTGGTATAAGTTCACCTACTATGAACCTGACCCAACTCCAGAGCCTGATCGCCGTCGCCGAGGCCGGCAGCTTCACCGCAGCCGCGGACAAGCTCGGCGTCACCCAATCGGGGATGAGCCAAGCCTTAGCCGCGCTCGAAGAGAGCCTGGGAGTGAAACTGCTCGTCCGCCAGCCACGGGGCGTCGCGTTGACCGCCTTCGGAGAGCGCGCGCTCGACCATGCGCGAACAGCCTTTTCGCATCTGGAGGCAATCGAAAGGGAGGCAATGGCTCTGATCGGCGAGGAGACCGGCGCCGTCCGTCTGGCGGGGTTCCCGAGCGTCTTCGCCACCGTCCTTCCGCCCTTGCTTCGGCGTTTTCGCACGCTCCATCCGGGCATCGACCTCGTGCCGCTCGAAACCGACGACCTGGAAGTGGAGGCATGGCTCGCGGCGGGATCGATCGACCTCGGCGTCGTTCTCAACCCGTCTCCTGCCAGAAATGCCGTTCCGCTCGGACGGGATGCCTGGGTTCCGATCCTACCGGCGGCGCATCCCCTGTCACGACGTACTTCGGTCTCGTTGGCCGAACTGGCAGCCGCGCCCTTCGTTCTCGCCACCGGCGGGTGCCATACGAACGCCCGCTCGCTTGCCGACGCGGCTGGATTGACGCTCCAGAACGTTGAGATCGAGGTGCGCGACTGGTCGAGCGCGATTGCCCTGGTGCGGGAGGGCGCGGGTGTCAGCCTCATGCCGGAATCCACGTTGCCGGAACAGCACCGCGGCTTCCGGGTTTCGAAGCTCGCTTCGCCGTTGCATCGCGAGTTCGGACTCGTCGCTTCGCAAGTGCGACCGCTCTCCCGGGCCGGAAACCTGTTCGTCGAGGTGGCACGTCGCTCGACCACGCCGACCTCGGCATAGCGCAAGACACTCGGACGGGCTGGCCGTCTGGCTCCAACCTCATGACGCGCCATCGACATCTTTCCTCCTCCCGAAGGTGAAGAAGCTGAGTGCGGCCAGCACCCAGACGCCGATGGCGCCGTAGAGCATCACGTCTCCAAAGCCGCCGGCCAGTGCGGCAGGACCGATCACCTTCGACGCTCCCAGGGCGGCTTGATCTAGAGCGGAGACATTTCCGGCCGCGATCTGTTCGGCGACGTGCCGGAGTTGCGTGGCGTCGAACGATCCTGAAGCCGCACTCAGGCGCGTCTGGACGCCCCCGAGCAAGACGAAGCCCATCAGCGCGATGTTGATGGCGAGCGAGATCATCCGGGCGCTCATGTCGATGCCGGACGCCATGCCGGCTCTGTCGCTCGACACGGATCCGGTCGTGGTGTTGGTGACCGGCGTATTGGTCGCCCCGAGGCCAATCCCGGCCAGCAACGCGCCGACCAATGTCGTCGCCAAGGCCAGCGAACCACCGCCTGCTCCGATCTTCATGATGAAAAAGCCGAGACCGATCACGAACAGTCCCGCCGGGATGACGACGCCAGAGCCAAGGCGCAGCGAAAGGCGTTCGGCGAATGGCGGCACAACGAGCGTCGGCAGGGTGTAGGTGAGCAGCGCCAAGCCGGCGGTCAGCCCATCGAGTCCGAGCCCCGCCTGAAACCAGATCGGCAGATAGATCATGAACGGCCAGAAGCTAAAATTCATGCCTATCGAGCCGAACAGCGCTCCGGAAAAGGGTCGGATTCGAAACACCGAGAAATCGAACATCGGGTGCGGCGTGATCTGCTCGACAATGACGAAAGCGATGAGGCTGAGGGTGGCCGTGGCGACGATCGCCAGCGCGATCGGGCTGGTGAGGCCGAGTTCGCTGCCCTGGGTGATGACGTAAGCGACGCAAAAGACGGCCAGTGACAAGGTCGCGACGCCAGCGAGATCCAGCCGCCGAGCCTTCGGGTCTTTCGATTCCCGGACAGCGCTCCAAGCCAGAACGACCGTCGGCGCTGCGATGAAGCCGTGGATCAGAAACACCCAGGCCCAGCCCATGAGGGCGGCGATCCCGGCGCCGATCACCGGGCCGAAGCCGAGGCCAAACCCAGTAACGATGCCCCACCAGCCGAAAGCCCGGGCGCGATCGGCCGCCGTGCTGAACTGATGCGAGAGCACTGCGATCCCACAAATCAGCATGGCGCCGCCGCTCGCGCCTTGGAGCGCGCGCCCGACGATGAGGATTGTCATGTCGGGGGCAAGGCCGCACAGGAGGGACGTGCCGCCGAACGCAACAATGGCGACGATGAGGAGACGCTTGCGCCCGAAGCGATCCGCCAGTGTGCCCGCAGCCATGAGAACCGTCGCCACGGCGATGGTGTAGGCATTCATCGTCCACTGGAGCTGCTGGAAGTCGGCGTGCAGAACTTTCTCCAGCGTCGGCAGGATCGCCGGAACGCTTGATATTTCGAAGCCGAACATCAAAGCCGACAAGCAGATGGCGGCCAAGGCAAGGTTGCCTTGCCGCGAGGAAGTAAAAGACATGATTAGGCCTTTCAAGCGCGAGATCGCTCGGCGTCCCGCGCGCGGCCGTTCACCCACAGCGGCTAAGGCCGGGGCGCCACGGCAGTCCTGCGAGCGACTGTTGTTGATGAACCTGATCGTAGGCGAAACTTGACGATATAAGCATGGTATGGCTGAGTATTTTAGAGACAACAAATCTGGATGATTGAAATGGCATCCCTCGATGTCGAGTCGGTACAGGCTTTCGTGGCCGTCGCTGACCTGCAAAGTTTCACGCGAGCAGCCGAGGCCCTCGGCTCCACGCAAGGCGCGATCAGCGTCAAGCTGCGTCGCCTGGAAGAGCGGATTGGCCAAAGGCTGATCGAGCGCACGCCGCGCCACGTCCGGCTCTCCGCGCATGGCGCCCTCTTTCTCGACCGGGCTCGCGACTTTCTTGCCGCGCACGAAGCCGCGCTGTCGGCGCTCGCGTCCACGACCCCGCGCCGCTTCGGGCTCGGCATCGCCGCACATGTGGCCGGACCGGAGCTTCCGACCCTTCTGGCGCAACTCAACGCGCATGATCCGGGCCTGCGCATCGAAGTCCGCCTGGAGAATTCGCGCACGCTGCTCGACGCCTTCGATCGCGGAGAACTGGACGCCTGTATCATTCGTCGCGAAGACGACCGGCGTGATGGCGAGGTCCTCGGCCCCGAACATTTCGGATGGTTCGCCGCGCCGAATTTCGAGTATCGGCAGGGCGAACCTCTGCGATTGGCGGCTTTGTCGCCTTCCTGTGGCGTGCGCGATATTGCGACCCGCGCCCTCGACGAGGCTGGCATCGCCTGGACGGAAGTGTTCCTCGGTGGCGGCTCGTCGGCAGTGGCGGCGGCCGTCTCCGCCGGATTCGCAATGGCCATCTTTTCCTGTCGCCTTGCTCCGCCCGGCGCCATCGAAATCGGCGAACGCCTCAGGCTGCCGCGCCTGCCTTCGTCGGAGATCGTGCTGCACTCGACGCTCACCGACCCCAAATCGCGTGCCGCGCTTCGCACATTGGCTGCGGCCTTTCGGGAGCACCGCGCGATGGCCGGATAGCGGGCGCGGGACAAACGCCCGCAGCCGGCGACGTTTGTCGGACAGTGTCGGCGGCCCCCTCATGACGTTGCTGAGGCCTGTTCTGGCGCGAGCTGATCGACGACGGTGAAGGTCAGGCCCGTCCAATACTCGCCCCGCGTCGGCGGTCGCGATGGATCGTTCCGCCTCCTCGATCACGGCGTAGCCGTCGGACAGCAGGGAACTTTAGACGTGCGGTTGCGGTGCAAGTTTTGCGGATGGCCACGCGAAGGGCTGGCGTTTCATGAAGGTCAGGCAGTCAGCACTGCGCTCCAGATTTCGGGTGCAGTTTGCCTGCTCGCACCCCAGAACCAGCCCACGCACATCACTTCTCGTCCACGCGAATCCTAAGCTGAGCCTGCGCTCGATAATCGGATGTGGTCATGCGCTTTTGAACCGAAAAAAGTGCGACGCTCCTTGACGACTGGCCCGAGGGCAGCATGTTCGGCTCTAACCGCCCGAATTGAATGCGCGATCATCGGCAGCTCCCTTGGCTGGAGCTGAGCCATGACACGCGTCTCACCCGCGGATTCCGAAATCGAGCAAAAAGCTGCGGCAGCGCGCTTCTCTACCATATGGCGAAGGAGGGTACGATGTCGGCTGACGAAGAAGATTGCTCCCGCATTCATGCTTCTTCCGGCTCGAACGCCCCTCATGTGAGGCGGATCGGTGATGTGGCCCACATAGACCGTCGCAATCTATTGCGCGCGGCGACCACTGGCATTGTCGGAACCATTCTCGGCGCACGCTCCGCCGATGCGGCTGGACTTCTTTCTAAACTCCTGGGAGGCGCCGATCCTCTCGTTCCTTCCGCCGCGGCAGCAGAAGCCAATGCTTCACGCCTCGCCACCCTGGGGGATTATGTGTGGCTCACGCCGACAAAGCTCGGCGGCGGCGCTCAAGCTCAGGATCTCGCCAGCGGCAAGACGATGGCGTGGATCGAATATTGGAATTATGGCGACAGCTGTCCAATCGCGCATCATCTCGCGGCCTTTCCTTCGGCGGACCCACGAAAGGGTTTCGAATTCATCAATTCGACGCAGGGCGGCCAAAACGTGCTGATCTACGGCATTCCCACGCAGATTCGCGAACATGGCATGCTCGATCCGTTGTGGGGGCAGGGCAATCAGATCTACCGTGTCGGCTTCGACGGCCGGCAGATGAATTTGCTCGAGAACATCGCCGAAACCACGGGCGTCGGCCTCGGCGTGCATACGGTGATTTTCCCGGACGCCACAGGCTTCTCCGTATCTGACGGCCAGAAGGACGTCGTCGCTTTCTTCAAGCGCGCCACCGGAAACGGCAAGACCGAGGTGATCGATGCATTTCGATTCGACTGGATCGGCAACGAACCCAACGGTCTTCTGGAGGATAATTGGTTCAAGGGCGGCAAGATTCGTATTTTCCGCCTCGTCAAGGCGCCGGAGACAGGTCTCTATGATTGCCGGGGCACGAAAGGCAACAAGCTCGATTGGGAAATGGTGCCGATGGGCGAATATCTCGCCTACACCGGCCAGCTTCCCGGGGACGGTGTGAAGTCTCTGACCGGCGCCGACAATTGCGTCCACCACCCGATCCATCCGCTGTCACTGGTCACGTTACGCATGTTCGCCGTCGGCGTCGTTTTCGACCGCACGACAATGGAGCCTCTCGCCTGCATTTCCTCGCCAGAGGGAACGACGAAGGACGCGATCGCGGTGACGAAGATCGCCGACGGCATTTGGGAGATCACGCTCGATCATGTTGTCACATCCGGCCATGAGTGCGGCTTCGGTCCGCAAGGCAAATGGTTCACCCTGACCAACAACACGCGGCAGAACAGCATGGGCGTGTTCGATTGCGAAGATCGCGACCCACGTAAATGGAAGCGTATCGGAGACTTCAAGGATCCGCATTGGATTGGTTCGACGCCGAGCCCGTTCCATATCACCTATTCGATGGACGGATCGAAGATGTTCGTATCCGAGCTGCACCAGAAGCCGGCGAAAAGCGCCATCGTCGTCGTCGACACCAATAGCTGGACCACGATCAAGCGCTTCGAAAATGTCGGCGTCGACACGCAAACGATGCATGTCACCTATGACGGCAAATATGTGCTGGCGATCTTCAGCGGCTTCCAGCGGCTCGAAGGCGGCACGTTCATCTTTACGCAAGATACATTGGAGCCGGTCGGCTATATTCCGAATTTCGGCGGACACCATGATTGCGTGATCGTTCCACGCAACAATCGAGAGCTGATCCACAGCCGCTGCACCACGGTCTGACTAGCGACGTTCGCGAGTGTGCAATGTCCTTTCTATCCAGCGTGCATCTGCTGCTTCGGCTTGCCGCGCAAAATGTCGGACGGCGGCTGCTCCGAAGCCTTTTTCTTGGTCTCGCGATCATGATCGCGGTCGGGGTCGGCTTCGCTGGGGCGGTGCTCGGCTGGTCACTGCACAATGGCGTTCTAACGAGCTTCTCCCGCATGGGCGCCGATCTGGTCATTGTGCCGCACGGTGCGCTGATCAATCTCACCAGCACACTCCTCACCGTTCAGCCAACAGAGCTGGAGCTCGACGAATCGCTCGGAGAAGCCCTCCGCCGCGCTCCCGGGGTCGTCGTTGCAGCGCCGCAGCGTCTGGTGCGCGCCGGCGTGGAGGGCAGGTCGATCAGCCTCATCGCTTATGATCCGCGCCGCGATTTCACGATCGAGCCATGGCTTCCACAGGGCCTCCGGAGCTCGCTCGGCGCCGAAGAATTGCTGGTCGGCGAACGTGTTCCACAAAAGCCCGGCGAAACGATTTCGATCTGTGGCCGAACGCTTACCGTCGTCGGCAGATTGCGCCACACAGGCGTCGGGCCTGTCGACGAGTCCTATTTTTTGACTTTTGCCGGATTGGATGGGCTGATCGCAGCTGCGCCCCGAGCCGCGGTCGCGCGAGCTCCCGACGCCGAAGAGCTTCATCATCGCGAGCCCCTTCACGCTCATCACTCGGCGTCTCCAGCCACATGCCTTCCCGATCTCGCGCCGGACAAAATGTCCGCCTATCTGCTACAGCTCTCTGCGGGAGCGTCGCTGGAGCAGGCGCGCTTTGCGATCGGACAAATTCCCGGGATCAAGGTCGTTTCCGGCAATCCGATTTTCACGACTGCTCGGCAGTCGCTCGGCAGCCTGCTTTGGGGCGTCGGCGCCTTCGCCGCGCTACTGATCTTGGCGCTGCTCTTTGTCGTCACACTGCTCTTCTCGGCGATCGTGCAAGAGCGCTACCGCGAAATCGGAATGTTGCGCGCCATGGGCGCGCGTCCGGGCCAAATCATCGCCATCACGCTACTCGAATCCGTTCTCATCACGGGAGCAGGCGGCGTCGCGGGCGTCGCCTTCGGGGCCTTGCTGATTTTCTTCGCCGCGCGATCGATGGGCTTTTATTTCGAGTCGCTCGGCGTTCCTCTCGATGGACCTCCGGACGAATTCATCGTCGTAGCCGGCGTTGTCTGCCTTGTCTTCGGGCTCGCGCTGGGCGTCGTCGGCGCGCTTTTCCCAGGACGACGGGCGATACGCCTCGAGCCCGCGCAGATGATCCAAATGGACGGCGCCTAATGATTCTCCGCGCCACTCATCTGAACAAATCCTACCAGGATGGCGACCGATGCATAGACGCCGTATCGGACGTTGATCTAATGGTTCGGGCGGGTGAGCTCATTTCGATCGTTGGTCGGTCGGGATCTGGAAAGTCGACCTTGCTCGCTATGATCGGCGCGCTTACGAAGCCGACGAGCGGCGACATAGCCATCGCCGGGGAGCGCGTTTGGGAGCTTTCTGAGAAGAGGCTCGCAGACATTCGCCGCAAAGAGATCGGCTTCATCTTCCAATTCTCGAGCATGCTCTCTAATCTTCGCGCAGTCGATAATGTCGCGCTTCCGGCTTTGCTCGGCGGCGAAAGCGCGCCGGAAGAGATTTACGCGCGGGCGCATGATTTGCTGACGCGTGTCGGCTTGGCGCGACGCGCCTCCGCTTTTCCCTGTCAAATGTCCGGCGGCGAGCAGCGGCGCGTCGCCATAGCGCGCGCGCTCGTCAACGCGCCGCGACTGCTTCTCGCGGATGAGCCGACGAGTGATCTCGACGAAGAGACGGAAGAGGAGATCATCGCGCTGCTCGAGGCGCTCAGGGCCGAAGAAGGCTTCGGCATGGTAATGGTCACGCACAATCGGGATCTCGCGGCGCTGGCGGACCGCACCCTGGAAATGCGGCAGGGCGTTCTTGCGCCCATCGATGCACGGGGCGCGGAGGCTCCACGTCCTATTCGCCCGATCATTCTGCCTGCGCCAGCGAAACACGAGCCGCCGGCGACCGCGGTCTTCGAAGGCGCGCGGGCCTTGCAACGTCTCGGCGCAAATCTCTGGAGGATGGTTGGACGCGGAGGCCTCGTCGCCGCCCTATTCTTCGGAGTCGCTCTCCTCTCGAATGCAGGCATTGCGCGATATCAGCAATTCGAGATCGAGGCGCACCGCACGCGTCTCGCGGCGCTCGAAGAATTGGCGACGTCGACCTTGAGAAGCGATATCGCCTCGATCGCCAGCCTCGGCGGCGATCGCTATGAAGTGACGGTCTATCTGGAGAACATAAAGCGGGAGCCGCCGATCTATGTCATGTCGCCGAGCGTGCGCGCGTTCATTCAGGTGGGAACGGGATGGCAGGAGACGACGCTCTCGCCGGTCGCCGATGCGACGGCAGCGGTTTTGAAGGTAACGGGCCGGCAGCTCTATCGTTTCATGCTGGAAACGCGCGTCGAGACGTTCACCGAGCTATTGCCGCATTACATGCATGTCCGCTTCACCAACGACATGCTCGTCAGCCCGGAAAGCACGCCGAAGGACGAGCTGTTTCAACGAAGCGATAATTATTTCGTCTATCTCAAGCCGAAGGATGTCGCGGATGAGACAATTCTCCGCGACGTTCGCTTTCCAGGCGCTCCGCCCTTGTGGATCTGGATGCCGCCGCATTGAGCGCGGTAACGCCCTGGCCCGTCAGCGGCGGCCGGAAGTGTCCTTTCCATGTGACATGGATCTCGTCGCGGAGCTTCAGCAGCAGGTCGAGCTGCTCAATGAAAAGGGCGTCATAGTCCTGCCATGGCGAGGCCGAAGAGAGAATAGGCTTCGCCGAAGGGTTGCGGTGCAATTTTTTGCCGCTCGCCGTGCGATGGGGGCCGACATTCGTTGGGATTAGGCCGCGAGCGCCGCACGCCATATTTCGGGCGCGGTTGTCCCAACCACTCCAAATTTTGCTCAGCGCAAATTGACCCTTCCTGATGCGATGCACGAGTTGGACGCCAGCGATGACGATCGCGGCCCACGATCCGCCGACCCGGCGCGCGAAGCGGTTCCACCGCTTATCGAATTCGGGAACGTAACGCTGAACCCAGCGCATGATGGTCGTGTGAGCCAAAGACAAGCCGCGTTCGGCCATTATTTCCATGAGATCGCGAAAGCTGAGCTTGTATCGCAGATATCAGCGCACGCACAGAACGATGATCTCGCGGTCGAAATGGCGGCCTTTGAAAAGTTCGTCCGCACTCAGCATCAACCATTACCCCAGCGTCCGGTTCCGCTCTCACGGATTATGTCCCGCTCACGCCGTTTGCACCAGAACCCAGCGCAGCCGTTCTATGCCCTCGCAGCGTGAGCCGCGTCACTCTCACACGCCTGCGTCACCTCCGCAGATAAAATTTGCGACACAACCGTCAATCGCTGCGCAGCTTCGACTCGACGAGCGAAGCGATGTCGCGAAGGTGCGGATCGGCGCGTCGTCGCGGACGCGCGACGTCGATTGCGACGGAGGCGCGAACCTCGCCCGGCTTGCCGCCGAGCGCTATCACGCGCTCGGCGAGATAGACGGCTTCGTCGATGTCGTGCGTCACGAAGAGGATCGTCTTGCCGGTCTCACGCCAGAGCATGAGCAGATCATCCTGCAAGCGTTGCCGCGTCGGCGTGTCGAGCGCGGAGAAAGGCTCGTCCATCAGCAGCACGTCCGGCCGCACCGCGAGCGCGCGCGCCAGGGCGACGCGCTGCCTCTGTCCGCCGGAGAGCTGATGCGGAAAGCGCTCGCCAAAACCCTCGAGACCGACGCCGCGCAATGCTTCCACCGCGCGGACGCGGCGTTCCTCTTTGGAGAGCTTCGTCTTCTCGAGGCCGAGCGCCACATTGGCCTCGACGCGCCGCCAGGGAAGCAAACGCGCATCCTGGAACACCAGCGCCATCGCGCAATCGGATCGCGAGTCGAAACGCAGCACGCCGGCCGAAGGCGCCGCGAGGCCGATGAGAACGCGCAGCAAGGTCGATTTGCCAACGCCAGAGGCGCCGAGAATCGCGATGAATTCCCCACGCGCGATGGAAAGATCGAGCCGTTCCAGCACAGCGACATGAGCGCCGTCGTGCTCATAGCCGAGCGCCAGCTCCTCGATCTCGATGAGCGGCGGCGACGGCGGCGGCGTTACGCCTTCCATGTGAGAAGCCTCGATTGCGCGAAGATGAAGGCCATGTCGATCAGGCCATAGAGCGCCGCCATGGTCAGCATGTAGACGACGACGATATCGGTGGCGAGCAGGCTGGAGGCCTGATTCATGCGCTGCCCGAGGCCGGCGACCCCGAACAATTCGGCCGCGACCACGGCCATCCAGGCCTGGCCGAGCGAGGTGCGCACGCCGACGAGAATGCCGGGCAGGCTCGCCGGAAACTGCACCTTCACCAGCTTTTCCCAGCTGGTTCTGAAGCCGAATGCGGCCGCCACCTCGATGAGATCGCGATCGACATTGCGAATGGCGCCATGAGCCGAGAAATAGACGATCCAGAACACGCCGACGGCGATGATGAACATCGCCGCCTTCTCCTCGACGCCGAACCAGAGAATGGCGAAAGGAATCCAGGCGAGTCCGGGGATGGGACGAAGAATGCGCGTAATCCATGCCGTCGCCCATTCGAGCGGCGGATGCGCGCCGGCCGCCACGCCCGCCGCGACGCCGAGCGTCACGCCGACGAGCAGCCCAGCGAGATAATGCGAGAGGCTCGCGCCGACGCAGGCGAGCCAGACGCCATTCTGCAGCTCGCGCCAGAAGGCGCCGGGCAATTGGCTGGGCACGGGCAGAAGCGCGCGCGCTCCCGGCGTGAACAGCGGAACCAGCTCCCAGGCGCCGAGGAATAGCGCGAGGCCCAGCACGGAGGCGAGGCGCCGTCTCACTTCGCCTCTCCTGCGTTCGGCGCGTCGCCGAAGGCGATGAATAGCGCCGACGACCACACTTTCGCGTCGTCGCGCTGACGGCCGAACAGATAGATCGGGCGGAATCCGAACGGGCCGTTGCGCGGGTCGAGCGTGAAGCGTCCCGCGATGTCGCGTGGAAGCGGCGCGTCGGCGAGACGCTCGAAAGCAAGGAACAGCTCGGCCCCGCCGAGTTCCCATCGCAGTTCGCCCTTCTCGAGCAACTCCCGGCCCGTCGCCTCGAAGCGAAACTCCGGCGCATGAACGAAAGGCGCCGGAAAGCGGGGATCGCCGACCTTCACGAAGCCGCCGATCGTTCCCTCGACGAGAAAGCGCGCGGCGGAAAGCTCATCGAGTTCGAGCTCCAGCGCGTCGGAGTCGCCATAGGTCTCCGAGCGAAAAGCGATGTCTGTCGCCCCGGAGCGCCAGGCGCTCTCCTCGTCATGCTCGAAGCCGACGCTCGCGAAGCCGCGCACGACGGCGCCCTGCACGCGCAGACGGCCGTTCCAGCTCGCCCAGCGATAGCGATCCTTTATTCGCGCGCCGCCCCAGCGCAGCCGCACACGCTTGCGCGAGAAGCCCAGCTCGGCATGGAGATTTCGGCGCCAGAGCAGCCCCTCATGGTCGAAGGCGGCGATCTCGTCGAAGCCGGCGTCGCCGAGGAAGCGATAGTCGATCTCGGCCGGCCCTTGATGCTCGAAGGCGTCGCCTTGGAGGCGATCGCCGCACCGGACGATGAGCGCGAGATGTTCGCCGGTCGTCGCGAAACTATGACGCGCGCGCAAGGCGCGGCCGATCGTGACGCGGTCGAGGCTTTCGGCGAAAACGCCGGTCAGCCCGCCGCGCACGCCGAACACTTGTACGCCGGGCGCGCCGCCGCCCGGCCGGCCGCGATGCTCGTCGCTGTTCGCGCAGACTCCGAGCCGATAGCCGCGGGCGATCACGTCCTGATAGAGCCAGGGGAAATGCCCCCAGGCCGAAGCGATCTCGACGAGCCGCTCGAGCTCGGGGTGGTGCCAATCGGCGATATAGCGCCGCCCGCCGACATGCGGCACGACGAGATGGGTCTCCGGCGAATGGCCATAAGCGTCCCACAGCTCGTTCACCGGCCAGCGGCCGAGCTCGACCTTCGGAGACTTCATGTCCTCATTCCAGGACAGGGTGCGATTGTGCCGCCCTTGCGCGTCATACGGAAAATCTGGCTCGTCCTCGCCGAGGAAGATCACCTTGTGATCGCCTCCCGCCGTCGAGCTTCCACACCATTCCTGCACCGGATAGGTCACGAAGCGCCCGGGCGCGTCGAGCGCGTTCACGGCGGCGACGCCGTCATGCCAATTGGCGTCGGTGATCTGAAAATCATTGGCCGTGTAGCCGAACACGTCGACGCCGCCGACCTCGCGCGCGAAGGCGGCGTTATAGGAGGGGCTGTTGGTGCCGACCGTGTCATGTGCATGAACATGCAGATCGGCGTAGAAGCTGCGCGGCGCCGGCGCGTCCGCGAAGACCGAGAGATAGGCCCGAGCCGTGGGAATCGCGTGCGCCTCCGGCTCGGCGGCCAGCGTCACATCTCCGCGATCGGTCGGAACATCCTCTATTGCGACGCTCGCCCAGCCCTTTTCTGGAAAGACGAGCGCGCGGGAGGCGATCGTGTCGGCGCCCGCGAGAATCGAAAGACGAATGCGGCCGGGAAAATCGCTGACGATATTCCCCCAGCGATCGAGCGCCGAGAGCCGGAATGCCGCGCGAGCGCCCGGACGCGCGAAACGCGGGCCGACCAACGACAACCGCGCCGGCGCGCCGGCGACGATGCGCAGCGAGACGTCGCCCGGCACGGCGACATAACGCGACGTGCCGAGCGGGTCGACATAGGCGCGAAAGCGAAAATCATCATCGACGAAGGTCTGGACCCGCGTGCCGGGTCCGCCGGCCCGGCGATCGCCCAGTCGGATGACGATATGGTCGCCCATGTTGAGATAGCCGTCGATCACATCGACGATCACGGCCTTCTGATAAGGCCGCTCATGTCCTTTTTGATCGAAGCGGACCGAAAGATGCTGCACGCTCGCCGGCGATTGTCCGGGCGCCAGCGGGCCGGCCTGATATTCGACGCTGAGATAATCGGCGCCTTTCGGATCGACGGTCTGAAACAGCGCCCAGTCCGAATAAAATTTGAACGTGACCTTGAAGGTCGCGCCATCGGCGACGCCGCTCGCGCCCACTTCATAGTCCAGAAGGATTTCCCGCCAGGATCCGGCCTCCGCCGCTTCATCGAAACTGCAAGCGAGCCGGCCGGCGAACGGTGCTCGCTTCATCTTCTCATTGAGCCCTTCCGGCGCGACCGGCGCCGAGGGTCGCGATCCCGATGGCTGGGTCCGCGCCCGATCCTTCTCATCAGACAATCCGGCGCTCCTTCTGTTCTATATCAACCATAGACTAAATCATCATACTGACGCAAACTCACGCCGTCACAATTCGAGACGGAGGAAAATCAGTGTCGAAGAAGCTCGTCGCGATGGCCATCGCCATCGCCTTCCATGCCAGTTGCACCGCGGCCGAAACGGTGACCGCGCGCGTCGGGGTCATCCCCGTCATCGGCGCGGCCCCCCTGTTCGTGGCGGAGAAGGAAGGCTGGCTCCGCGAGAGCGGACTCGATCTGCAGACCAAGGTCTTCGAGAGCGGCCCCAATATCGTTCAGGCGGCGGCGAGCGGCGGCATCGACATTTATATCGGAGGCGTCGCGCCTGCCGCCGCGGGACGAGCGAAAGGAATCGACCTGCGCGTCGTGGCGGCCCTCGCCGTCGATGAGAATGTGCTCGTCGGCGGCCCCAAGCTCAAAACGTTCTTCAAAAAAGGCGTCGCGCCGGCGGCGGCTTTCAAGGCATTCCGCGCCGCCAATGGCCGCCCGGCCAGAATCGCCACCCAGCCGCCCGGCTCGGTGCCGGCGGCCAATCTCCAATATTGGCTCCGCGAGGCGACGCATACCGATCCCTCGGACGTCGAGATCATCTCCATCGGCATAGACGCGACGCAACAAGCGCTGCTCGCGAACGCCGTGGAGGCCGCGACGGTCCGCGAGCCGACGCTGACGATCGTGCAGAAGGCCAATCCAGAGATCGCGCTGATCGCCGGAGGCTCGGCGCTGTTTCCGGGTCAACCGGGCACGGTGGCGGCGGTCTCGAAGGATTTTCTCGAGAAGCACCCGCAGCAGACGCAAGCGCTGGTCGACGGGCTCGTCCGCGCTGTGGAGGAACTGCAGAAAAATCCCGATCGCGCCGCGCCCCATGTCGAAGCGGCGCTGTCCAAGGGCATCGTCGACGGCGCGACCATTCGAAAATCGCTATCCTCGCCAGCCGTTCATTTCGTGGTCGATCCGAAATCGATCATAGAATCGACCAAAGCGCTTCTCGCCTATCAGGTGAAGCTGGGCGTGGCGGACAAGGCGCCGAGCGTCGACGGCCTCTTCGATTCGAGCTTCTTCGACGAGACGAGCGAGAAATCCTCGAAGAAGTGAGCCGAAGTCCCATCGCGAACGATCGGACTCTGTTTCCGCGCCAGCGCATCGATTCGGCGCACATCACGCTCGATATCGATGACACCTTCGACGCCGTCCGCGGCGGCCAGCCGTTGCGCCTCTTCAAAACGTGGCCGGATCGAAGCCCATTCCGGCGACCGCGTTACTTCTGGCCTTGGGGAGCAAATTTTGGGGATGGCCGCACGAAGGGAACTGGCAATTCCTGAGGATCAGGTAGCGAGCTCCCTCCGAAGGATTATGTCCCGCTCATGCCGTTTGTACCAGAACCATTTCGGCGTGATTCGACGCTCGATCTTCGGGAGCGATAACGCCTCGTCGCAACAGTTGCGTAGCCTCCTCGGCAGGCACAGGACGACTGAAGTAGAAACCTTGAACGCTCTGACATCCCGCCTGAACCAGGAAATCCAGTTGCCCGACGGTTTCGACGCCCTCGGCGAGCATTTCACATCCGAACTCTTGCACGAGGCCGATCGTGGCGCGAACGATGGTCGCGCTGCCCGGATCGTGCGGCAGTCCGCGCACAAATTGCTGTGCGATCTTGATTCGGTTCACGCGATAGGTGAGCAGATATTCGAGCGAAGAGTACCCGGTGCCGAAATCGTCGATCGCGATGCGAACGCCCAAGGCGCGAATTCGATCGATTGCCGTCGTCTCTCCGCGGGAGGATTGCATGAGAACCGATTCTGTCAGCTCGATCTCGATCGAGCTCGGATCGAGATCACACATGTCGAGCTCACGTGCGAGATCGGACTCAAATCGCGACGCAGTGAAGAGCTGGGCGGCCGAGACATTGACGCCGACGATCGGCGGACAGATTCCGAGATCGCGCCAGAGTCGGGCCTGGCGACAAACATTCGCGAGCGCCCATGCGCCGATCGGCGTGATGAGGCCCGTCCGTTCGGCGAGCGGTATGAAAGCTCCCGGTCCCAGCAGCCCGCGACTGGGATGATTCCATCTGAGCAGCGCCTCAACGCCGATGATCCGTCCGGACGGCCACTCGACCTCCGGCTGATAATGGAGTTCGAACTCCTCCCTTTCGAGCGCCGAGTTGAGCTCCTCGAACAGGGTCACGCGCTCACGCACAGCGCGGTCGTGCGCCTCCGAATAGAAGCGGCGCTGATTATATCCCGCAGACTTTGCTTCATAGAGCGCGAGATCGGCGCGCCTCAGCAATTCTTCTGGCGCGACGATAGTCGCTCCGAATATCGAAACACCGATGCTCACTGAGACGTGGACTTGCTTTCCCATTATCGTGAACGGCGCCGCCACAGAACGGATTATTTTTTCCGCGACCTCATCGACCGCCTCTCGCCGCGCGGCGTCCTTCATGAAAATCCCGAATTCGTCTCCGCCGATGCGCGCGATCGAGGCTGTATTACGTATAGCCTGGCCGATTCGCTCCGCGGCGGCCCGTAGCAACTCGTCTCCGAACGAATGACCGAGCGTCTCGTTCACTTCCTTGAAGCGATCCAGATCGAGATACAGAACAGCGAATGACGCGCCGTCTTTTTCGCCTCCACGAAACGCTTCCGTCACCCATTCCTTGAAGGTCTCGCGATTGGGCAGGCCCGATAGGAGATCGGTGCGCATCGCGCGCGCCATTTCCTGCTCGGCCTTTTCACGAACCTCGATCTGCTTTTCGAGGTCGGCGGCGAGCGCGGCCTGCGCCAGCTCGCGTCGCGCCAACGATACTATCCAACGATTGGCGCGCACGCCCAATAGCAGAAGCGCCATGACAAAAGCCGCGGACATGAGGCCCATCGTGCCGGACGTCGGCTCCGGCCGGGCGAAAAAAGCCAAAATGGCCGGCATGGCCGTCGGCGCCCCAAAGCCGAGCATAGCCGGCAGAAACGCTGCGTCGATCGTCACGGAGCCCGCGATCATGCCGCCCAGCACGAAGGCGATGAAGACGTGAAAAGATGGATCGTCGGTGAGCAGGAGGATTGATGCGGACAGCCCCCATAGGCAACCCGTCGCCGTAGCCCCGGCAGTGAAGCGCAGCGCCCAGCGGCGCGCGGCGTCGTCCGGCTGCGGCTCGCTCTTGTAGAGCCATGAATTGTAGAGCCGCAAGGAGACGATGACGGTCAGCGAACCCACCCAGAGAAGCAAAACCCATCTCGGATACAAACTCTGCGCTACCCAGGCGGTGAGGACGGCATTGAGCAGATTGACGGGCAATACCGCCGTGCTTCCATAAAGGACCCGAACCTGTTCGCTCAGGACCGCCGGATCGAGCGCTCTGGGATCGGCGACCTGCGCCCGCTCTTCGTACGTCATTCGTCCTCCGCCAATTCGACCGCCCCCTTCCAAAACCGTCATTTGTCCGGCGAATCCTCGTGGCGGAATCGAAAGGCGCTCGTCGAGCACACGTTACTTATCTTTCATGGAAACAACAACTCCGTCACACGACGACGGCGCTAGAGTATATCTATAGTTGTAGGCGATAAACTACTATCGCCGCTCGGAGGCTCTTCGCTGCGCGGCGATGACAAGAATTGGGTCATCCTCACTTTCCGTGCTCGGCGATTGACGAAAGCGGCGACATCCGCGCGCGCAGGAGTTCGGCGCCTGCGCGGCCATACATCGAGCGCTTGAGAGTTTTCAGCCGATTGATTTGTCCCTCTGTTTGTCCGTTGCTCCAGGTTTCTGTCACTCCATTCTTGACGGTTTCGATGTCGCGTCGCAACGTGCGGACGAAACGCTGGATTGCGAATAGGCCGCAGCGCTGCGCGTCGTTCAGCCAAGTTTCGAGCCCCTTGACGTTCTTGCTGCGAAGAATGCCGCGAAAGCGCATGGCAAGTCCGCGCATAATCACGAAGTCCGGTGAAGCGTCTTTCAGAGCTGCCGCCTTCGTTGTCTGAGCCGGCGTCAGCTGACCACGCGGCTTCATGCGGAGCGCCGCCGCGACAATCGGGGAGATCAGCCACCCGGTCGCGGGATCAACAGCACGAGGCGTCGCTGGCGTTTCGGCAAGGACGTCCCCTGTTGTCGTTGGCTCCGTTTTCGCGAGCTTTGGCGCGAGCACAGAAGATGACGACCGTGCGCCACGTTTCGTGAGTCCCAATCGTGCGAGAACGCGCTGCATATTGGTCGCGAGGACCCACTTTTTCGGAAGTCGGCGCATGTCCTGGCTGCAACATGCGGTCGACGCGCCGGCATAGCCGATATATCCGGAGCCTTCTGGATTTGCCGGTCCAAGGATCTTTGGTCACCGTAAAGCTCCATACGAGCCGTTGGCGCTGCCTGAACGACGAGTGTGACCGCCAAACATTCTCAGAGCAGCTATCCGATATTGCGAGGCCTTACGCGCGTCAGACCGAGAGGGTCGTCGAGCTCATCCGGCTGTTCGGACACGGCGTCCGCGGCCGGCCGGCCGAACGGTTGATGAAGCGCCTCGGCCTTCCAACGAGTGACGACACGATCCTGAGACCGGCCGCCCCAGCAAGTCGGCAGCACGGAAAGTGAGGATGACCCCGTTAAAGGCAATTCAGTTGCTCCTAACGCAGGATTCGCGGAGTTAAAGGCAACGCGACAGCCGCTCTGTGGCGCGCGGGCGAATTCGTTCCGCTCGAGGATCTCATCCTTCATGACGCCGGGACGGACGCGCATACTCCGACATACCGGCTCGTGCGGGCTCATGCCGTTCTGCTCGTGCGCCGCATCGCCGATCGCGAACCGGGTTGGCCGCTGACGATCGAGGGACTTGCTAGTCTGCGTGGCGTGTCGCGACCACACGGTATTCTCCTCGAGGCGACCGCGGCCGGGTCGCGCGCCCAGACGCGGCGGAGCATGAGCTCGAGACCGTGGAGCGATCCTCGACAGGGGAATTCGACGAGATCGACGAACTATTGGCGCGAACGTCGCGTTCGCGAGTTGACTGGACGAAGGCGATACAGGGCTTGGGCTGTTATATGAAAGTGTGAAGGGATGGCCATCATCAGGAGTCATGTGTGATGGTTGGCATGTATGAATCGCCGATGGGATTCGACGTTGATTGGCGTTCTAAACCGTTGAATTTTTGCGCTCCGCGGGGGCAAAACCGGGTGTTTGTTCAAGCCAGATCCCGCACGGTGGGCGAAGAGCCGACTTCCGATTTTATGATCGCGCGACGAACCGAGCGAACGGAGTATCTCGAAACGTTGGAGAGAGAGGCGTCGAGGCCGGTTACGAGACTACTTCCTGATGATGATGGCGAGGCTCGACCGGAGCATCGAAATCGCGTCGTGGGCCGATTGGAACAACCCCACTCGGATTCAGCCAGGGATGGCTGCCGTAGTAATGACCCTTGATGTGACCGAAATCGACGGTCGGGCGGATTGCCGGGTGCTGGTAGAGCGCCCTCGTGTAGCGCCAGAGAGCGGGATAATCGACGAGCGCCCGCAAATTGCACTTGAAGTGACCGTAATAGACCACATCGAATCGCACCAGTGTCGTAAACAGCCGGATATCGGCTCCGGTCAATTGTTCGCCGACCAGGAAGCTGCGGGTCTCGAGGCGCTGCTCGAGCCAGTCCAGCGTCTCGAAGACATCCGCGACGGCGGCCTCATAGGCTTCCTGCGTCGCGGCGAAGCCGGCGCGGTAGACGCCGTTGTTGAGGCCGGCGTAAACGCGCTCGTTGACGGCGTCGATCTCGCTGCGCAGCTCGGCGGGATAATAGTCGCCTTCCGCCGCGCCTATGCGATCGAAGGCGCTGTTGAACATCCGCAGAATCTCTG
>NZ_SOEJ01000027.1:0-20136 GCF_004366495.1 Methylosinus sp. sav-2 | reverse complement strand
GGCGCCTCCCAGCGCCAAAACATCCAAAACGCCCTCGTTCGGCGAGCCGCAACCATTTCCGTTCCGCCTCGTAATGACAATATCCAATGGGGTAGTATATGGCAATCTATTGAGGGGTATCGAAAACGTTTTTGGGCAGGACATGTCTTGCCTGAACGGACGATATACCCACCCTTAAGCACATTGATAGATTTCTTCTATCAATCATTATATCTATTTAAATCAACAATTTATGTTTTTAATTCGGACCTGTAGCGGAGCCCTGCCCAGACGGATGACATCACTACCCTATAGAACTGTGGCGTCATGGCTCATCGGGCGTCGGTGGACTTTTCCTCCCAAATTCCGATCCCCTCCGCCGCCGCTTCGGCGGCCGCGCGCGCGATGGAGGCGCCGTCGAGCGTCAGGTCGGGGCCGATCTCCGCCAGTGGCTTCAGCACAAAAGCACGGGAAAACAGCTCCTTATGCGGCAAGGTGAGCTCAGGATCATCCATCGTATGATCGCCGAGAAAGAGAATATCGACGTCGATCAGCCGCGGCCCCCAGCGGCGAGTAGGCGTGCGGCCCATATCGGCCTCTATCGTCTTGACCGCGGCGAGCAGCTCATAGGGCGACAGACGGGTCCAGCCGAGCGCGCAGGCGTTGGCGAAATCGCCCTGATCGAGATCGCCCCAAGGGGGCGTCCGATAGATGCGCGAGACAGCGTCGAGGCGCGCGATCCCACGCTCCCCGACCAGCGCGACCGCGCGCCGAATATTGGCGGGCTTGTCCCCGAGATTGCTGCCGAAGCCAAAGCCGACCCGCGTCTCAGCCGTCGTCATATGCGTCCTTTTCCCTGTGTCAGAGTGTCGAGCACGGCGAAGGCCGCCCGGTGCTCGGCGGCGTCGTGGACGCGGAAAATCCGCGCGCCCTCCAGCGCCGCGATCAGATTCGCCGCCACTGTGGCGATGAGGCGCGCATCCACCTCGGCGCCGAGCAACGCGCCGAACAAGCGTTTTCGCGACACGCCGATGAGCACCGGCCGCCCGAATCGCATGAGCTGCGGCACGCCGCGCAGCGCTGCGAAATCCTGCTCGCGCGTCTTGCCGAAGCCGACGCCCGGATCGAGAATCACGCGCGATTCCGGCACGCCGGCGGCGGCGGCGATCTCCAGCGAACGCTCGAAAAAGCCGAGCATGTCCGAGACGATGTCGATATCGGGCGCGACCTCGGCGCGATTATGCATGACGACGACGCCAGCGCCCGTCTCGGCGATCGCCGGAGCCATATCGGGGTCGCGCTGCAGGCCCCAGATATCATTGATGATCGTCACGCCGGCCGCGAGCGCCCGGCGCGCCGTCTGCGCCTTATAAGTGTCGATGGAGACCGGAACGCCGCATTGCGCGACCAGCGTCTCGAGCAGCGGCGCGAGGCGCGTCCACTCTTCGTCGGCGGTCAGCGGCGTATGGCCCGGGCGGGTCGATTCGGCGCCGACATCGACAATGTCCGCGCCGTCGGCGGCGAGCTTTTGCGCCTGCGCCAGCGCGGCCTGCGGCGCGAAGAAGCGGCCGCCGTCGGAAAAGGAATCGGGCGTCACATTGACGATGCCCATGATGACCGGCCGCGCCGCGACGAGCGAAAAGAATCGCTCGCGCGACGATTCAATCGTCGTCGTCACTCTGGTCTCCGGGGATGAGCCTGTCAGTCGTATTTGATATAGGCGAAGCGCTGGTCGGTCTCGGGCGTGCCCTCGAGCGCGCCGCCCTCCTTGCCGGGACGCCAGGACACGACGTCCTCGATCTTGCGCGCCAGCTCGAAATCCTTGTCGGTCACGCCCTTGGCCGTATGGGTCATCAGCTTCACCTCGACCCATGCGTAGGAGGCGGCTATGTCGGGATGGTGCCAGGCGGCCTCGGCCAGATGGCCGACCGTGTTGACGACCATCAGCGTGCCCTTCCAGCCGTGGGTCTTGAACTTGCGGCGAATCCAGCCGTTCTCGAGCCGCCAATGCGGCAGCTCGGCGGCGAGGCGGGCGGTTATCTCTTCTGGCGAATATGCGCGCTCCTCGGCGGCCATGGCGTCCCCCTCTCTCGCTCGTTCGTTCTCGCGCGTCCGCCCGGACGAGCTCCTGTTCACCGGGCGAGCTCTCGTTCACTGCACGAGCTCTTGTTCACTGCACAAGCTCTTGCCTTCGCACGCGCGGCGCCTTACTCGGCCTAGTCGAATGCGCGCGAGCCCCGTCGACAACGGCGTGAAACCGCGCCGGGAAGCGAGATATAGCGGATATTCCGCATAAAGTCCGAAAATGAGGCTCCATGCCGATCAGCGTGAGCGTCGTCGCCGCGGCGAGATTGCATCTCGGCTTCTTGGACATGAACGGCGCGCTCGGCCGCAAATTCGGCGGGCTCGGCCTCTCCATAGACGCGCCGGCGACGCGGTTGACGCTGCAGCCAGCTGAAAAGATGGAGGCTTCCGGCCCGGACGCCGAACGCGCGCTCGCTCTGCTCGAAAAGGCGACCGCCGCGCTCGCGCCGGGCAAGCGCTATCGGCTCGACATTGGCGAGGCGATCCCGCCGCATTCGGGCCTCGGCTCGGGCACGCAGCTGGCGCTGGCCATAGCCGCCGCGCTGCGCCGCCTCGAAGCCATGCCTCAGAATGTGGAGGCGGACGCCGCTCTGCTGCAACGCGGCGCGCGCTCCGGGCTCGGGGCGGGGCTGTTCACGCGTGGGGGGCTCGTGGTCGACGGCGGCCGCGGCGCCGATACGATGACCCCGCCGGTGGTCTCGCGCCTCGCTTTTCCGGAAGATTGGCGCATTCTCCTCGTCTCGGACCCGGCCTCGATCGGCCTGCATGGCGCCGAGGAGCGCAAGGCCTTCGCCGAGCTGCCGCCCTTCTCGGAGGAGGATGCGGGGAAATTGTGCCGGCTGGTGCTGATGCAGGCGCTGCCGGCGGCGGCGGAGGCGGATTTCTCGGGCTTCGGCGCGGCAATCACCGCCATTCAGGCGATCGTCGGGGATTATTTCGCGCCGGCGCAGGGCGGGCGACGCTTCACCAGCGCGGCGGTCGAAGCTCTGCTCGCACGGCTGGCGCAGGCCGGCGCGACTGGCCTCGGCCAAACCTCCTGGGGGCCGACCGGCTTCGCTTTCGCGCCCGATGAGGCGGAGGCGCGCCGCCTCGAGGCGCTGGCGCGCGGCGCGGCGGAGGCGAGCGGATTGACGCTCGCCGTCGTCGCGGGCTCGGATCGGGGCGCGCGCATAGACGCGGTCTAGAGCGTTATCCGATCCAATTGGATCGGATAACGCTCTCATTTCTCTATCGGGAGCGAATTCTGATCGATCGAACGATTCCGTTCGATCGGAAAGCGCTCTATGCGAAGATCGCCTGACCTCACGAACGGCCGAGAACCAGCTCCAGCAGCCCTTTCATATCCGGTGCGACCACATCCGGCACGACGCCGAGCTTTTCCGCCGGCAGGCCGAAGCGGTTGACCCAAATGGTCGGATAGCCGAAGGCCTTGGCGCCATAGGCGTCCCAGCTGCCGAAAGCGGCGAAGAGAATCTCCTCCTTAGCGAGATGCAGCCGCTCCATCCCCAGCGCATAGGCCTTGGGATCGGGCTTATAGGTCGCATTGACCTCCGTGCTCAACAATTCGTCGAAATAGAAGGTGAGGCCGGCACGCACCGCATTGGCCGACAGCATCTTTCCACTGAAATTCGCGATCGTGACGACGCGCACGCCGGCGGCCTTCAGCCGGCGCAGCGCATCCAGAGTATCGGGCCAGGGGGTGAGCGTCAGATAGGCGTTCATGAGACGCTCGCGGGTCGCCGGCGGCAGATCGAGCTTCATCGCCTGGGCGGCATAGGCGAGCGCGTCGCCCGTCACCTCGAAAAAATCCGCATGGCGGCCGGTGATCGAGCGCAGGAAGCAATATTCGAACTGCTTGGCGCGCCAGAGCTTGGTGAATTCCGCGCCTTTGCCCGGATAGGCGGCCTCGACCGCCGGAATCACTGAATTGGCGTCGAAGAGCACGAAATAGTCGAAAGCCACCGCTTTGAAGCGCGGCGCGGGCGCCGTCTCGGCGCGCGCGAGCCCGGAAACGACCAGGCAGAAGAGCGAGAGCAGAAGGAATCTGTGCAATTTCATGAAGCTTTCTCCACCGCGCCGCGCCCATGCGGCGCATGAGTGACGTTCGCGAATCGCATGTCTCGCGTTTCGTCCCACGCAGAAAAAAGTCGCGCGCCCCCGGCGAGATCGCAAGATCGGCCGAGCGCGCCGCCGAGGCGAATGCTCAGATGAGAGCGCCACGGAGGATGGAATGGGGAAAACGGCGCTCGAGAATTATCAGGCCCGGATGCGGCGCGTGCTGGATCATATCGACCGGCATCTCGACGAAGATCTCAGCCTCGATGTTCTCAGTGACGTGGCGGCTTTCTCGAAGCATCACTTCCACCGGCAGTTCGGCGCGACTTTCGGCGTCTCGGCGCACCGCTATGTCCAGCTCGCCCGCATGAAGCGGGCATCCTATCGGCTGGCTTTTCACGCGGACGACAATGTGACGGCGATCGCTCTCGACTCCGGCTATGAGGCGCCGGACGCTTTCGCGCGCGCCTTTCGGGAATGCGTCGGGCAAACGCCATCGGCCTTCCGCAAATCGCCCGACTGGGAGCAGTGGCTCGCGGCCTTGGAGCCGCTCGATCGAGCCCGGAGCGCGAATATGACCTACTCCCCCGCTGATGTGACCGTGAGAGACTTTCCCCCGACGCCGGTCGCCATTCTGACCCATAGGGGCGATCCCGCGCGCGTCTATGAGAGCGTGCGGCGTTTCATCGAATGGCGCCGGTCGGTGGGCCTCTCCCGCGATATCGCGGCGACCTTCACCATTTTTCCTTGCGATCCGCGCATCACGGCGCCGGAGGCGTTCCGCATCGATCTCTGCGCGGCGAGCGATCGGCCGATCGCCGCCAATGCGGCGGGCGTGACATCCGGGCTGATACCGGGCGGCCGCTGCGCCGTGTTGCGCGTCATCGGCTCCAGCGAAAATCTGGAGCGGCCGGCGCTCTTCCTCTATCGCGACTGGCTGCCGGCGAGCGGCGAGGAGCCGCGCGACTTTCCTCTGTTCTGCCAGAGAATCGCCTTCTATCCCGATGTCCCGGAGCATGAGACGATCACCGATCTCTTTCTGCCGATCCGATGAATGCGCCCCACATGAGACGCCGTCATCGCACGGACAAGAAGTTTCGGGTAGAAAGCCGTACGCCGAAGCGCGCGGCCGGGCGGCCCGGGGACTGCGCGTAATCGAAAATGACGGCCGCCGGAACCAGCTCATATGAAGAAAACCGCCGCGATCCTTTCGGTTCTCGCTCTGCTCTGCGCGCCCGCAGCCGCGCGCGAGGGCTTTGTGACGCCCGAGCAGAGCCATCCGCTCGAAATTCTCGCGACCCCGCCCGCACCGCACTCGCCGAAGAGCGACGCCGAGCTCGCCGAGCTGCATCGCATCGAGGATGCGCGCACCGCGGAGCAGGCCGCGCGCGCCAAGGCGGACGACGAGAATCAGACCATCTTCCTCTATCACACGGTCTTCGGCGAGAAATTCACCAAGGAGAATCTGCCGGCGGTCGAAGCTCTCGGCGCACGGCTGAAGGCCGACGAATCCGCCAATACGGGCGCCGCCAAGGACGCCTTCCATCGCATCCGGCCTTATAATGTCGACAAGACGCTGCATCCCGTCTGCAAGACCAAGGCGAAGGACGATTCCTATCCGAGCGGCCATACGACCGTCGGTTATCTCATGGGCCTGGCGCTGATCGACATCGCGCCCGAGCGTCGCGACGAAATCCTCGCGCGGGCGGATGATTACGGCCACAATCGGCTCGTCTGCGGCGTGCATTTCCCCAGCGACGTCGCTGCGGCGCGGCTCGTCGCCTATGCGGTGCATGCGATCATGGAGCTCGACCCCGCCTATCGCAAGGACATAGAAGCCGCGCGGACGGAGCTGCGCAATGCCCTGGGTCTCGCCCGCGCCAACTGACCGTCAAAAAAATCGTGGACGCGAAGCTCTGCGCTTCGCGTCCTTGGCAATCTCAGTAATTATAATAGGCGACGCAAACGCGATTGCCGTAATAGTCCCAGCCCCAGCGGGCGCATTGCTGCGGCGGGGCAGTCGCCGCGCCGACGACGGCGCCGGTCGCCGCACCGATCGCCGCCCCTGCGAGCGTGCCGCCCGCGCGGCCGCCGGAGGCCGCGGCGCCGATCGCCGCTCCGCCCGCGCCGCCGATGAGGGCGCCGCCAGCGGCGCGCTCGCCGGGCGTATTGCAGCCTGCGAGCGACGCGGCCATGGCCAGCGCCGCCGCCGTCACGAAAATCTTCTTCATGGAGTATCCTTCCCTCCGTATGAGCCCATGCGAGGCGCCCGGCGGCCGCGATTTCGTCTATGCGACGCGGGATCGCTGCGGCCGAGCCCGAGACAACTTTCCGAAACCGGCGAAAAGATGACCTCTACCAAAGCAACGCCCTATAAATCCCACGCTTTCGACGCAGATGACAGAGGAGAATTTCTCCTCCCACGCGCTCTGGGCTTGCTCGCGCTCGGCGCGCTGTTCTTCTGCGGGCCGGCGCGCGCCGAGGACTCCTATCGCTGGCTGCAGGCCGCCGCCGATGGATGGGAGGCGCGCGCCATAACGCAGAGCGACGCCTGCCCCGCCGCCGAGATCGACGGCCGCGCCATCGCCATGACGCCGCGCGCGCGGCCGGGAGAAGACTTTCCGATCACGGTCTGCGCCGTGAGGGTTCCGAAAGGAACACGAAGCCTCACAATCGCCGGCGCGCCGCTGCGCCCTCCGCCGGAGCGCATCGACAAGGCCCTGGTCCTCGGCGATACGGGTTGCCGACTCAAAGGCATATTCGTGCAGGATTGCAATTCTGCCGAAGCCTGGCCCTTCCGCCGAGTCGCCGAGACCGCTGCAAAATTTGCCCCGGACATCGTGATCCATGTCGGCGATTATCATTATCGCGAGACCGCGTGCCTCCCCGGCATGGCGGGCTGCGCCGGCTCGCCTCATGGCGACAATTGGGAGGCCTGGAAGGCGGATTTCTTCGAGCCTGGCGATGCTCTGCTGCGCGCCGCCCCTTTGGCGCTCGTGCGCGGCAATCACGAAATCTGCAAGCGCGCCGGCCGAGGCTGGACGCGGACGCTCTCGCCACTGCCGCTGAGCGAGAATCCCCAATGCGTCGAGCGCGAGCAGGCCTATCGCGTCGATATCGCCGATCCGACGCTCTACATTCTCGACACGACCGAAGCGGAAGAGCGCACTGTGGTCATCGAGCAGGCGGCTTTTCTACGCAGCCAGCTCACTGTCGCCAAGGACGCGCCCGGCCCGGTCTGGTATGCGTTCCACAAGCCGATCTTCTCGCTGTTTCGATCGCGGATCGGCGAAACGATCGGCATCAATGAAACGCTGGCCGCCGCCGCCCATGACAATATTCCGGCGAGCGTGCAGGCCATCCTGTCGGGCCATCTCCACGCTTTCGAGGCTCTGAGCTTTCGGGAGGACCGGCCGGCGCAATTCATTGTCGGCGTCGGCGGCACCGCCATGGACCCGCGCATACCGACCAATTTCGATGGAGCGACGATCGGCGAGGCTACGGTCGCGCAAGGCCGCGGCGTCGCCGCCACCTTCGGCTTCGCGACATTCGAACGCGGCGACGGCGAATGGCTCGTCACCGATTACGACGCCGAAGCGAAGCCGCGTCTGCGCTGCCATTTGCGCGGACGCCAGCTCGATTGCGAGTGAAGAAGTCCCGCGCTCTCCTTTGTCCCTCGCGGCAAGCGCGAAGACAAAAGGCGAGCGCTTTGGGTTCAGTGCTCCAACGCCTGCTCGATCGCCGCGCTGACGGCGTCGACCGGCTCCATGCCGTCGACCTGCTTCAGCTCGCCCTTGCCGGAATAATAATCCGACACTGGCGCAGTTTGCGTGCGATAAGCGTCCAGCCGCGTCTTGAACGCTTCTGGATTGTCGTCGGCGCGCACCTCGCCGCCGCGGGCGCGCGTCTCATCGACGCGGTTCTGCATGCGCGCGAGCAGCGCATTCTCATCGACGCTGAGCTCTATGACCGCATCGAGCTTCAGCCCCTCGCGGTCCAGCAGCTGATCGAGCGCCTGAGCCTGCGCCACCGTGCGCGGGAAACCATCGAGAATGAAGCCGTTGGCGGCGTCCTTCTCCTTGATGCGCTGGCCAATGATGCCGACGACGACAGCGTCGGGCACCAGCGCGCCGCGATCCATGATCTCCTTGGCCTCGAGGCCGATCGGCGTCCTCGCCTCGACGGCGGCGCGCAGCATGTCGCCGGTCGAGAGCTGCGGGATCGAATATTTCGCGACGAGCCGAGCCGATTGCGTGCCCTTGCCCGCGCCCGGCGGTCCGAGCAGCACCAGCCTCATTTGCGTCGCCCGCGAAGTTTCGTCTTGCGGATCAGGCCCTCATATTGATGAGCCTGGAGATGACCGTGGACCTGCGCCACCGTATCCATCGTCACGCTCACCACGATGAGCAGCGAGGTGCCGCCGAAATAAAACGGCAGATTGGCGTAGGAGATCAGCATTTCCGGCAGCAGGCAGATTACCGCGAGATAGGCGGCGCCGAGCACGGTGATGCGCATCAGCACATCGTCGATGAACTTCGCCGTGCGCTCACCCGGCCGAATGCCGGGGATGAAGCCGCCATGCTTCTTCAGATTATCGGCCGTCTCCGTCGGATTGAAGACGATCGCCGTGTAGAAGAAGGCGAAGAAGACGATCAGCCCGACATAGGACAGCATATAGAGCGGCCGCCCATGCCCGAAATAGGCCGAGATGGTCGCAAAAATATTGTCCGTGCCCTGCGTCTGATAGAAATTCGCGATCGTCGTCGGCAGCAGCAACAGCGACGAGGCGAAGATCGGCGGAATGACGCCCGAGGTGTTGAGCTTCAGCGGCAGGAAGGAGGTCTGGCCCTCATAGACACGATTGCCGTGCTGTCGCTTGGGATAGGTGATGAGCAATCGCCTCTGCGCTCGCTCCATATAGACGATGAAGGCGATGACGAAGAAGGACATGGCGATCACGCCGAGGATGACGCCAGTCGAGATCGCGCCCTGCTTGCCGAGCTCGAGAGTGCTGAGGATCGCCGCCGGAAAGGCCGCGACAATGCCCGCGAAAATAATCAGCGAGGAGCCATTGCCGATGCCGCGCGACGTGATCTGCTCGCCGAGCCACATCAGGAACATCGTGCCGCCGACGAGCGTGCAGACGGTCGTGAGGCGGAAGAACAGCCCTGGCTCTGTCACGACGCCTTGCTGTCCCTCGAGGCCGATCGCCATGCCATAGGCCTGGAAGGTCGCCAGAATGACGGTGAGATAGCGCGTATATTGGTTGAGGACCTTGCGGCCCTGCTCGCCTTCCTTCTTCACCTGCTCGAGCGACGGAATCACTGTCGTGAGAAGCTGAATGATGATGGAGGCGGAAATGTAAGGCATGATGTTCAACGCGAAGATCGCGCTACGCTGAACCGCGCCGCCAGCGAACATGTTGAACAGCTCGAGCACGCCCTTCGACTGGCCGAAGAAGCTCTTGGCGAAGGCGTCCGGGTCGATGCCCGGCAGCGGCACATAAGTGCCGAGGCGATAGACGATCAGCGCGCCGAGCGTGAACCAGATGCGTTTCTTGAGCTCATCCGCTTTGCCGAAAGCGGAAAAATTGACGTTGGCCGCAAGCTGTTCGGCTGCCGATGCCATGGGCGAGGCTCCCTCGTCGCGCGCCGCGCGGTTTTCTTTTAGACGAGCGTCGAAGCGACGCAGCGCTGCCCGCCGCGACGCCGCGCTCTGTTTTCGGCCCAGCCCATTCGAGGGGCCGGACCCGGCGCATGTCTATCGCACGATGTCGGCGAAAAAAAAGTCTAGCCTCTTCTCGCCGGCTCGCACAGGCGACTCCGTATCACGACGGATGGGCGGATCGCCAGTTTTTTGGTCGATACGATTAACCTCGAGGCGGCGAAAAATGCGCCCCCTCGAGCTGACGCCCGGCCTACGCGTCGCGGGCCGGGCGGCGGCTTCAGGCCGAGGCGGGCTCTTCCGCGGCGACGAGCAGCTTGACCGAGCCGCCGGCGGCCTCGATAGCGGCCACTGCCGATTTCGAAGCGGCGGCGACCTCGAAGGCGAGCTTCGCCTCGAGCTTGCCATTGCCGAGGATCTTCACGCCGTCGCGCGGCTTGGAGACCACGCCGGCGGCGATCAGCGCGTCGATCGTCACCGGAGCGGCGGCGTCGAGCTTGCCGGCCTCCACCGCCTGCTGAATGCGGCCGAGATTGACCTCATTATAGTCGGTCGAGAAGGGATTGAAGAACCCGCGCTTGGGCAGGCGACGATGCAGCGGCATCTGGCCGCCTTCGAAGCCTTTCACAGCGACGCCGGTGCGGGCCTTCTGGCCCTTGACGCCGCGACCCGCGGTCTTGCCCTTGCCGGAGCCGATGCCGCGGCCCACGCGCATGCGATTCTTGCTGGAGCCGGGATTGTCGGAGAGATCGTTGAGCTTCACCATTGTCCCGCCCCTCACTTCTCGTCGACGATTTTGACGAGATGCGCGACTTTCGCGATCATCCCGCGCACAGCGGGCGTGTCCTCGAGCGTGCGACGCTTGCCGATGCGCGTGAGGCCGAGGCCGGTCAGCGTTCTATGCTGACGCTCGGGACGGCCGATGGCGCTGCCGGTCTGCTCGACGGTGATTTTCTTATCGCTCATCGCAAGCCCTCCCCTCAAGCGTCGACGGCTTCGGCTTCGGCGCCCTGACGGCGCGCCTGCAGCGCGGAGACCTTGAGAGAACGACGAGCGGCGACCGAACGCGGAGAATCTTCGCGCTCGAGCGCGTCGAACGTCGCGCGAATCATGTTGTAGGGATTCGAGGAGCCCTGGCTCTTGGCCACGACGTCGTGAACGCCCAGCGTCTCGAAAACGGCGCGCATCGGGCCGCCGGCGATGATGCCGGTGCCGGGAGGCGCGGCGCGCAGCACGACGCGGCCCGCGCCATGGCGGCCGTTGACGTCATGATGCAGCGTGCGGCCTTCGCGCAGCGGCACGCGGATGAGCGCGCGCTTGGCGGCTTCCGTCGCCTTGCGGATCGCTTCCGGCACTTCGCGCGCCTTGCCGTGGCCATAGCCGACGCGGCCCTTCTGGTCGCCGACGACGACGAGCGCCGCAAATCCGAAACGCCGACCGCCCTTCACCACTTTGGCGACGCGGTTGATGTGGACGAGACGGTCCACGAACTCATTGTCGCGGTCGTCCCGATCCCGGTCGCGGCCGCGGCCGCCTTCTGGTTCACGAGCCATTTTCTCTTCCGTCACTTACGCGGCAATAGCGCCGCTCGCTTGGGGTTTGCTTCCTCTCCCGCATACAGGAGAGGGGCTGCACGACGCAAGGTCGGCGAGAGCCTTTCGACCATCGCCTCGCTACGCCGCGCCAGCCCTCATTCGCCGCGCCGATGCGCGAAGTCTCCCCCCGCCAGCGGGAGGAGGCGCATCAGAACTGCAGGCCGCCCTCGCGAGCGCCCTCGGCCAGCGCCTGAACGCGGCCGTGATAGATATAGGCCCCGCGATCGAACACCACTTCCGTGATGCCCTTGGCGGCGGCGCGCTCGGCGAGCTGCTTGCCGACCAGATGCGCCGCTTCCTTGTTGGCGCCCGTCTTCAGCGTCTCGCGATTGGCCTTTTCGAGCGTCGAGGCGGAGACGATGGTCACGCCCTTCTCGTCGTCGATGATCTGCGCATAGATCTGCTCCGAAGAGCGGAACACCGACAGACGCGGGCGGCCATAGGCGCGCGCGCGAATGCTCCGACGGACCCGGGCCTTGCGCCGGGCGGCTGCATTTACGTCCTTTGCCATGGCTCGCGTCCTTACTTCTTCTTGCCTTCCTTACGGAAGATGAATTCGCCGGCGTATTTCACGCCCTTGCCCTTATAGGGCTCGGGGCCGCGCAACGCGCGGATCTCGGCGGCGACCTGACCGACCTGGCGCTTGTCCACGCCGGAGATGGTGATCTCCGTGGGCTTGGGCGTCACGATCGCTATGCCGGCCGGGATCGGATAGTTCACGTCATGCGAATAGCCGAGCGCGAGCTGCAGATTCTTGCCGGCGACCGCGGCGCGATAACCGACGCCGTTGATCTCGAGTTTCTTCTCGAAGCCGGCGGTGACGCCGACCACGAGATTGTTCACCTGAGCGCGCGACGTGCCCCACAGCGCGCGAGCGCGCTTGCTGTTGGAGCGTGGGTCGACCTTGATCGAATTGCCGTCCTGAGTCACCGCGACATCGTCGGGAACCCGGAACTGCAGCTCGCCCTTCGCGCCCTTCACCTGGACGAGCTGGCCGTCGACCTTGGCGGTCACGCCGGCCGGCACGATGACGGGCTTCTTGCCGATACGAGACATGGTTGAAGTCCTATCCCAATTCCTGCGAGCTTCGGTCAGAAGACCTTGGCAAGCACCTCGCCGCCGACATTGTTCTCGCGGGCCTTGTGATCGGCCATGACGCCTTTGGGCGTCGACACGATGGTGATGCCGAGGCCATTGGCCACGCGCGGCGTCTTATCGACGCCCGCATAGACCCGGCGGCCTGGACGCGAGACGCGCTCGATCGTCTTGATGACCGGCTCGCCGTCGAAATATTTCAGCTCGATCTCGAACTCGGTGCGGCCATTGCCGAAATCCGTGGTCGTGTAGCCGCGGATGTAGCCTTCTTCCTTCAGCACGTCGAGAACATGGCCGCGCAGGCGCGAGCCCGGCGTCTGGACCTTGTCCTTGCGGCGCATCTGCGCATTGCGGATACGGGTGAGCAGATCGCCCAACGGATCGCTGATCGACATTCGCTCTCTCCCTTACCAGCTGGACTTCACGAGACCGGGAATGAGGCCGCGCGAGCCGAGCTCACGCAGCGCCACGCGCGACAGCTTCAGCTTGCGATAGAAAGCGCGCGGACGTCCCGAAACCTCGCAGCGATTGCGAATGCGAATCGCCGCGGAATTGCGCGGCAGCTCGGCGAGCTTGAGACGCGCCTCGAACCGCTCCTCGGCGGTGAGCGCCTCGTCATTCGCCTTCGCCTTCAGCCGCTCGCGGCGGCCCGCATAGGCCTTGGCGAGCTTCGCCCTGCGCTTGTTGTTCTCGATCGAACTCTTCTTGGCCATTTTCTATGCCTTCGGTTTCCGCGTCTGAGACTTACCGTCTCACTGCCGGAACGGGAAATTGAACGCGCGCAGGAGCGCGCGCGCCTCGTCGTCCGTCTTCGCCGTCGTCACGACGATGACGTCCATGCCGAGGATCGACTCGGCCTTGTCATAGTCGATCTCGGGAAACACGATATGCTCCTTGATGCCGAGGGCGTAGGAGCCGCGTCCGTCGAAGGACTTGGGATTGAGGCCGCGGAAATCGCGAACGCGCGGCAGCGCGATCGTGATCAGACGGTCCAGAAATTCATACATGCGCGTCTTGCGCAGCGTGACCTTGGCGCCGATCGGCATATTCTCGCGCACCTTGAAGGTCGAGATCGCCTTGCGGGCGCGCGTCACCACCGGCTTCTGGCCCGCGATCAACGCGAGGTCGCCGGCGGCCGCCGTCACCTTCTTGCTGTCGTTGACCGCCTCGCCGACGCCCATGTTCAGCACGATCTTCTCGATCGCCGGCACCTCGAAAGCGTTCTTATAGCCGAACTCTTCCATGAGCTTGGCGCGAACCACTTCCTCATAGTGCTTTTTCAGCCGCACCTCATAGGCGCCCTCGGGGAGCGACTTCGGCCCAGCGGAACGTCGCTCGCCGCCTTCATGCGACGCAGACTCGGGAGCGGACTTCGCCTTGCCGGCCTTCTTGGCCTCGCCGTCCGCCTTCGGAGCCTTGGCGGCTTTCGGCTTCTTTTCCTCAGCCATCGATCTGTTCTCCGGAACGCTTGGCGATGCGGACCTTGCGGCCGTCATCGAGAGTCTTGAAACCGACGCGCGTCGGCTTGCCGTCCTTGGGATCGGCGATCGCGATGTTGGACAGGTCGAGCGCCGCCGCCTTGGTGACGATCCCCGCCTCCTGCTGGCGCGTCTGGCGCTGGTGGCGCTTGACGAGATTCACGCCTTCCACCACGGCGCGACCTTCCGTCGGCATCACCTGGATAACCTGACCCGTGCGGCCCTTGTCGCGACCGGCGAGAACGACGACCTTGTCGCCTTTCTTGATTTTCGCGGCCATTACAGCACCTCCGGCGCGAGCGAAATGATCTTCATATGGTTCTTGGCGCGCAGCTCGCGCGGCACGGGTCCGAAGATACGCGTGCCGATCGGCTCCTTCTGATTGTTGATCAGAACCGCAGCATTGGAATCGAAGCGGATCACCGAGCCGTCGGCGCGCTTGATGTCTTTGGCCGTGCGGACGACAACCGCCTTGAGCACGTCGCCTTTCTTCACGCGACCGCGCGGAATCGCCTCTTTGATCGAGACGACGATAATGTCGCCGACACCGGCGTATTTGCGCTTGGAGCCGCCCAGCACCTTGATGCACATGACGCGGCGGGCGCCAGAATTATCGGCGACATCGAGATTTGTCTGCATCTGTATCATGGCTTATCCCGCCTTTCGTCTCGGTCTGGTTTCGGTCCCCCGACTTCGTCCGAGAAAACCATTTCACACGTCTCGTCTTTTTGAAGGCCTCAGGCCTTGTCGGCGGCTTCGACCACTCGCCAGCGCTTCAGCCGCGAAATCGGAGCCGTCTCCTCGATCGTGACCTCGTCGCCGACCTTGAAGGTCTGCGCCTCGTCATGCGCATGATAATTTTTCGTGCGACGAACAGTCTTCTTGAACAGCGGATGGGTGAAGCGGCGCTCCACCTTCACCACCACGGTTTTGTTCTGCTTGTCGCTGACGACGACGCCCTGGAGAATTCGCTTCGGCATTGGCGCTCTCTCAACTCTGTTGTTCAGCGCGCTTCTGCGCGGCGATGGATTTGGCGCGGGCGATGTCGCGACGAACGACGCGCACGCGCGCAGTGTTCTCGAGCTGGCCAGTCGCCCGCTGGAAACGCAGATTGAACTGCTCTTTCTTCAGCTTCAGCACTTCCTCGTCCAGCTGATCGAAGGAGAGGCCGCGGAGGTCGGAGACGCGTTGCTTGTTCGTGCTCATTGTCGCAATCCTCACTCGGCGATGCGTTCGATGAAGCGCGTCTTGATCGGCAGCTTCGCGGCGGCGAGCGTCAGAGCCTCGCGCGCGAGCTCGCCGGAGACGCCGTCGACCTCGAACATGATGCGGCCCGGGGCGACACGCACGGCCCAGAGTTCCGGCGCGCCCTTGCCCTTACCCATGCGCACTTCGGTCGGCTTCTTGGAAACCGGCACGTCGGGGAAGATGCGGATCCACACGCGGCCAGCGCGCTTCATATGGCGCGTCATGGCGCGGCGGGCCGCCTCGATCTGGCGCGCAGTGATGCGCTCCGGCTCGAGAGCCTTGAGGCCGAACTGCCCGAAATTCAGGGAAAAGCCGCCCTTGGCGTTTCCGTGAATGCGGCCTTTGAAGGCCTTGCGGAACCTGGTGCGTTTGGGTTGCAACATGATGTCGAACTCTCGAAATTAGGCCGCGTCACGCGGCTCGCGCGGCTCGCGACGGCGACGCTCGCCATGATGTTCGCGCTCACCGCCGCCGGCGGCCTGCTCGGCCAGACGCTTGTCCTGCGCCATCGGATCATGCTCGAGGATCTCGCCCTTGAAGATCCAGACCTTGATGCCGCAAGCGCCATAAGCGGTATGCGCGGTGGCGACGCCATAGTCGACATCGGCGCGCAGCGTATGCAGCGGCACGCGGCCCTCGCGATACCATTCCAGGCGCGCGATCTCCGCGCCGCCGAGACGGCCCGAGCAATTGATGCGAATGCCTTGCGCCCCAAGCCGGATCGCCGACTGCACGGCGCGCTTCATCGCGCGGCGGAAGGCGACGCGGCGCTCGAGCTGCTGAGCGATCGAATCCGCGACCAGAGTGGCCTCGACCTCGGGCTTACGCACCTCGACGATGTTGATCACCACTTCGCTGCCGGTGAGCTTGCCGACCAGCTTGCGGATCTTGTCGATATCCGCGCCCTTCTTGCCGATGACGACGCCCGGACGCGCCGAGTGAATCGTCACGCGGCACTTCTTGTGCGGACGCTCGATGATGATGCGCGACACAGCCGCCTGCTTGAGATTCTTGGCCACCGCTGCGCGAATGGCGAGATCCTCGTGCAGGAGCTTGGCGTATTCGCCCTTGCTCGCGAACCAGCGCGAGTCCCAGGTGCGGTTGACGCCGAGGCGCAGCCCGATCGGATTGACCTTCTGACCCATCGTTGGCTCCCTTTAGGCTTTCGCCGGCGTTTCGACTTCGCGGACGATGATCGTCAGATTCGCGAAGGGCTTCTCGATACGGCTCGAGCGACCGCGGGCGCGCGCCGCGAAGCGCCGCATCACCAGCGACTTGCCGACGAAGGCCTGCGCGACGATCAGATCGTCGACGTCGAGACCGTGGTTGTTCTCGGCGTTGGCGATGGCGCTCTCCAAGGTCTTCTTGACCTCGTGAGCGATGCGCTTGCGCGAGAACTCGAGATCGGCGAGAGCGCGATCGACCTTCTTGCCGCGGATGAGCTGGGCGAGAAGATTGAGCTTCTGCGGGGAGACGCGCAGCGTGTTGGCGACGGCTTTCGCCTCATTGTCGGCCAGCGCGCGCGGATTGCTCGGCTTGGACATGTTCGTCAGCCCCTCTTCGACTTCTTGTCCGCCGCATGACCATGGAAGGTCCGCGTCGGAGAGAATTCGCCGAACTTGTGCCCGATCATGTCTTCGCTGACAGACACCGGCACGTGCTTGTGGCCATTATGCACGCCGAAGGTGAGACCCACGAACTGCGGCAGAATGGTGGAGCGGCGGCTCCAAATCTTGATGATATCGCTGCGTCCCGAGCCGCGCGCGGTCTCCGCCTTCTTCAGCAGATAGCCGTCGACGAACGGGCCTTTCCAGATAGAGCGAGCCATGGATCAGCCCTTCTTCTTCTTGGCGTGCCGCGAGGACACGATGAATTTGTCGGTCTTCTTGTTCGTGCGGGTCTTCTTGCCCTTGGTCGGCTTGCCCCAGGGCGTGACCGGATGACGGCCGCCCGAGGTGCGGCCTTCGCCGCCGCCGTGCGGATGGTCGACCGGGTTCATGGTGACGCCGCGGTTATGCGGGCGACGGCCGAGCCAGCGCGAACGACCCGCCTTGCCGAGCGAGATGTTCATGTGATCCGGGTTCGACACCGCGCCGATGGTCGCGAAGCACTGACCATGAACGAGGCGCTGCTCGCCCGAGTTCAGGCGAATGATCACATAACCCTGATCGCGGCCGACGATCTGCGCATAATTGCCCGCCGAGCGCGCGATCGCGCCGCCCTTGCCGATCTTGATCTCGACATTGTGGACGATCGTGCCGACCGGAATATTGCCGATCGGCATGGCGTTGCCAGGCTTCACATCGACCTGAGCGCCCGAGATCACCTCGTCGCCGACCGAAAGACGCTGCGGCGCGAGAATATAGGACAGCTCGTCATCCGCATAACGGATGAGCGCGATGAAGGCGGTGCGGTTCGGGTCATATTCGATCCGATCCACCTTGCCGACGACGTCGAGCTTGCGGCGCTTGAAGTCGACGAGGCGATAGGCCTGCTTGTGGCCGCCGCCGCGGAAGCGCACGGTGATGCGCCCATTGTTGTTGCGGCCGCCCTTGGACGTCTTGCCCTCGGTGAGGGTCTTGACGGGCTTGCCCTTGTAGAGATCGCTGCGGTCGACGATGACGAGCTGACGAAGGCTCGGCGTGACCGGCTTGAATGTCTTCAGCGCCATGGTTTTGTCCTCGAGCCTACCTTTAGAGTCCCGTCGTCACGTCGATCTTATGGCCTTCGGCCAGTGTGACGACCGCCTTCTTCACATCCGACTGGCGGCCGCGCACGCCCTTGAAGGCGCGCAGCTTGCCCTTGCGCAGCAGAGTATTGACGGCCTCCACCTTCACATCGAAGAGCCCCTCCACCGCCGCCTTGATCTGCGGCTTGGTGGCGGTCTTGGCGACATTGAAGACCACTTTGTTCTGCTCGGAAGCGATCGTCGCCTTCTCGGTGATGACCGGGGAGACGATCACGTCGTAATGGCGCACATCCTTGCTCATTTCAGGCGCGCCTCCAGCGCATCGATCGCCGCGCGGGTCAGCACCAGCTTCTCCCGGCGCAGAATGTCATAGACATTGACGCCCTGGACCGGCAGCACGTCGATCCGCGGCAGATTGCGCGCGGCCAGCGCGAAATTGGCCTGCGGCTCCGCGCCGTCGATAATGAGCGCGCTGGAAAGCCCGGTCTTATCGAAACCAGCCTTGAGCAGCTTGGTCTTCGGCTCGGTGAGCGAAGCGCTCTCCCAGACGATGATGGCGCCGTCCTTGGCTTTGGCCGAGAGCGCGTGCTTCAGAGCGAGAACGCGCACCTTCTTGGGCAGGTCGTGCTCATGACTGCGCACCACCGGACCGAAGGCGCGACCACCGCCGATGAATTGCGGCGCGCGCCGCGATCCATGACGAGCGCCGCCCGTGCCCTTCTGCTTATGCAGCTTCTTGCCGGTGCGGGCGATGTCCGCGCGGTTCTTCACCGCATGCGTGCCCGCCCGCCGCTTGGCGAGCTGCCAGCGGATCATGCGGAAGATGAGATCCTGTCGCGGTTCGAGCCCGAAAATCTCGTCCGCCAGCTCGATCGAGCCGGCATCCTGGCCGTCGTACGACGTGACGCTAATCTGCACCACGGCTCAGTCCTCCTTCTTGTCTTCTTGCGCGGCGGGAGCTTCCGCCAGACGGTATTTGCCGGGCTGCGGCGCGTCGGCCGGCAGCGCCCGCTTCACCGCGTCGCGCACAAAAATCCAGCCGCCGGCGTGTCCGGGCACGGAGCCCTCGACCAGCAGCAGCCCGCGCTCGACGTCGGTCTGCACGACCCGCAGATTCAGCGTGGTCACGCGGTCGACGCCCATATGCCCGGCCATTTTCTTGTTCTTGAAGGTCTTGCCCGGGTCCTGACGGCCACCGGTCGAACCATGCGAGCGATGCGAGATCGACACGCCGTGAGTGGCGCGCAGACCACCGAAGTTCCAGCGCTTCATCGCGCCGGCGAAGCCCTTGCCGATCGTCGTGCCGGTCACGTCGACGAACTGGCCGACGACAAAATGATCGGCCGTGATCTCGGCGCCGACGGGAAGCAGCTCCGTCTCCTCGACGCGAAACTCGGCGAGCTTCAGCTTCGGCTCGACCTTGGCGACGGCGAAACGGCCGCGCTCGGCCTTGGAGACGTTCTTCACCTTGGCGTGGCCGATGCCGAGCTGCACGGCCGTGTAGCCGTTCTGCTCCTTGGTCCGATGGGCGACGACTTGGCAGCCGTCGAGCTTCAGCACCGTGACCGGCACATGCTCGCCCGCTTCGGTGAAAACGCGGGTCATTCCGACCTTTTGCGCGATGACGCCAGACCGCATGATCTCTTCCTTCGAAAGGCGCATCGCTCTCGTCGCGAGAGGCGCCCGGTTCATTTTTATTAGAGCTTGATTTCGACGTCGACGCCGGCGGCGAGATCGAGCTTCATCAGCGCGTCCACCGTTTGCGGGGTCGGATCGACGATATCGAGCACGCGCTTGTGAGTCCGGATTTCGAACTGCTCACGCGATTTCTTGTCGATGTGCGGCGAACGGTTCACCGTGAACTTCTCGATCTTCGTCGGCAGCGGGATCGGACCACGCACCTGAGCGCCCGTGCGCTTGGCGGTGGAGACGATCTCTTTTGTCGACGTATCGAGAATCCGGTGATCGAACGCCTTCAGGCGAATCCGGATATTCTGTCCGTTCATCAGCGTCTTCCTCTTGGACCGCGAGCCGCGGCGCGCTCTGGGCCGCGAGCCGCGAGGGCTCGCAGGCCGTTTCTCGAATGCGAGGCGAGACGCCCCGCGGTCCAAATTCCTTATTCGATGATCGAGGCGACGACGCCGGCGCCGACGGTGCGGCCGCCTTCGCGGATGGCGAAGCGCAGCTTCTCCTCCATGGCGATCGGAACGATGAGGTTCACCTCCATCGCCACATTATCGCCCGGCAT
>NZ_SOEJ01000026.1:0-23461 GCF_004366495.1 Methylosinus sp. sav-2 | reverse complement strand
GCTTTGCGGCGAAATTCTCAGTCGCGGTCTGGCTCGCCACCATGGCGAGCGACAACGGCCGCCGCCCGAAGGGTGTCGTTGGACGTGTCTGCATGATCCTTTGCCTCATTCAGGCAAAAGAAATCCGCTCACCGAAACGGCGCTGGTACTTGACAGCGATTCGCGGAAGTGGGATTCTCAGCGTGCTAAGGATGAGAAGGGCTTCCGAGACAACGTTTCGGGGGCCTTTTTCTTTTGCGAAATCTCCTCTCAAGAGCCGAAATTGTCAGCTGACAATTTCGGCTACGAAAACTCAAAAACGTTACGCGCTCACTCTATGCAATCGAACTCCCGAAGCAGCTCGGGCAGCCGTTGATCAAGGAATGCAACAAAAGCCTTATCGTCGCTTCCCAGGCGTATGCCCTTCGATGTTCGCTCAACCCATGCCACAGGCTTCCCACGCGCGGTCTCAAGCGTTTTTTTATCGCGCGCTTGCGCTTGCGCTTGCGCTGCGAACACCAAATTGAAGCGCGCATTTGAGTCCGCTTTGGCGAAGGTCTCGGTCAAAACCACCTGTTGCGCCGATCGACGGAAAGACGGCTCGTTCATCCTCTCTACGAGCGCTAGCCAGCGCGGCCGACCAATCTTCGGGGCAGGGCCGATCGCGCCGATGAGTTCGCCGTCGATGCTGTTTGCAACTGAGAGCAGCCGCGAGAGCTCGGGCTTGTCTATGCTCAACGCGGCAGTCATAGTATCGCGGTCGAATCCTCGTTGCTCAAGACGCGACGCGAATAATGCGCGCTCGATGAAGCTCAGGTCCGCCCGCTCGCTATTCTCCTGCCCCTGCGCGACCACCAACTCGACGTCCGTCAGAGGCTTGATGATCGCTTTGATCGAACGACCCAATTCCCGTGCAGCACGAAGCCGGCGATGTCCATAGGCGGCTTGGTAGCGCGCCGGATCGTCGGGGTGCAGGCGCACCAATATTGGAACCTGCTGACCATGCGTTGCGATCGCGGCTTTCAAACCCACGAATCCGGCGTCCGATTCGGGCGACAACCTGTCCACGATGAAGGAATCGTCGACCTGAGCGGCATCGAGCTCGACGACTTGCGCAGAATTCGCGAGCGTGGCGCGCAAAGATTTGGCAGCGGCCGCTTCTTCCGACAATCTCTGCAAGCCGAGATTCATCGCTTTTACCGAACCGGTGCTTCGATGCACGGGAGCGGGGCTGGGTGCCACTTCTGGCTTACCGGCCCCCAAAAGCTCCCGAAGAGCGTCGCGTCCTTTCATGGCGTCGGCCTCCCCCATGCCTGACGAGCCAAGCGTTCGATCTCACGATTGACGTCGTCCATCGCCTCGACCGCGCGATCATAGGTCTGCCGATTCATCGACTCGCGCGCGGCTTCATAAATCGTCTGCTTCGAGAGCCCGGCGTCCGATATGGCGGTCGATTTTACCATCATCGCAGTCAGAACCCGTTCGCCGAACAAGTTACGCAAGAACGCGACGATCTGCGCTTGAGGTCCATCGTTCGGCTCGTAGCGCGTGAACAGATAGCGGACCCAGTCATAGTCCAGATTGCCGCCCGCATCTCTCACGACGGCTAGAAGATCAGACGCCATCGCCAAAAATTGATTCATCGACGCGATATCGAGCATCTGCGGATGAACCGTGATCAGCACGGAGGTAGCAGCGCAAAGAGCCGAGAGCGTTAAAAATCCGAGTTGAGGAGGACAGTCGATAACGATGAGATCATAGCGATCATCGACGCTACGCAACGCGTTCGCGACGCGTGCGAAGAAAAGATCGCTCGGATCATGCGCGCTATCCGCCAGTATTTTGGGGGTGTCGTGCTCAAACTCGTGCAGTTCGAGATTGGCGGGAACCAAATCGAGGCCGGCAAAATAGGTCGGCCGGACAATGTCGCAAAGCGAGCGCTGCGCCGAGTCGTAGCGAATTGCGCCATACAACGTCTGATTCTCGGCGACATCGAATTCCGGCTGATAACCAAAGAGCGCGGACAGAGACGCTTGGGGATCGAGATCGACCGCCAAAACTCGATATCCGCGCAATGCGAAATATTGCGCTAGATGCGCTGCCGTCGTGGTTTTGCCCGAGCCACCCTTGAAATTCGTGACAGCGATGATCTGCAGATGCTCGTTGCCGACGCGGGTCGGCATATAAGAGGCTTTCGCCTTGGCTAGATGCTGACGCAAAGCGTGGATTTGATCGAGGGTGTAGGCGCGTCTTCCACCCGCAGTCTTCTCCGGCTCTGGACCTTCACCGATCGTCGACAAATGACGGAGATAGCTGTCGGTGACGCCGATCAGCTTCGCGGCCTCGCCACTGGAAAAGCGGCGAAGCTGTTTCTTTGCCTCGGGCGGGAACAGCTTCTCCCTCAGCGCTTGGAGCTGGCTACTCAGAATCTGAGCGTCTCCCGCGATGATTTGATCCATCGAGAAAGAGCCGGATTCTTCGCTTGTTGCGGCTTTAGGGCTCGGCATCGCCATTCACGCTCCAAAGAGCAAATTGAAGTGTATGCCGCAAATGACAGCGATTCTGGCAGCTGGTCAAGAAATTTTCGGTAAATGAGACATTAACAGGGCTTTAGTCCCTGATGCCCCAATCTTCTCAAAATTGTCAGCTGACAATTCCTAGAGCGGGAGCAAGCCATTGCACGAAGAAACTGCGTCACCGGCGCCTTTCCGGGCCTATTTCGCCATGCCGGCCTTGTTCATAGGCGATCCGCTCCAGAGACTTGACAATGGAGCCGCCGCAAGCCTGTCACCGAACGGCACGACCTCCACGCTGTCGTAAAGGACTACGCCGAAAGCGAAGCGATCCCCGCACGCTTCCGCCAAAGCCCGCAGTCCTCCGAAATCGCCAGATTTGACGGTGGCGCTTGCCTTGATCTCAATGCCGGCGATCGTGCCGTCATCGCGCTCCAGAACAATGTCCACCTCACGGCCATCTCGATCCCGAAAATGGTGCGGCGTTAGCCGCAGGTCCGACGCGGTCGTCAGCTTCAGGACCTCCGCGAATACGAAGCTTTCGAGCACCGCGCCGAACGATCCTCGATCGACCTTTATCCTGTCGAAGGTGAGACCACGCACGGTCGCCAGCAACCCTGAGTCGAGGAAGTGAAGTTTTGGCGTTTTGACAATGCGCTTCAGCGCGTTGGTGAACCATGGCTGCACCGTGGCAACCAAAAACACCTGCTCGAGTAGCCCGACATAGCGCTGTCCGGTCTTGTGGGTGACATTAATCCCCGCGGCGAACTGAGAGTAATTGACCAACTGCCCTGAGTGCTCCGCCAAAAGTCGGACGAACTTCGGAAGCTCAGTCAACTTTTCGACGTCGGCTATGTCACGCAGGTCACGTGTCAGAATTGACGTGAGATAGGATCTTAACCAATCCTGCCGCCGCCGCTCGTTGTCGCGGCTGATCGCCTCCGGAAACCCCCCACGTAGCACAAGCTCAACCAGATCATCGCCGACTATCGCGTTCCGCTGGCCCTGAAGCTTTCCCTCGAAGAGGCGCTCCAGAAAGGTCGGGGTCCGGCCTTCGACCTCGGCCCTCGCCAACGGCAGCATCTGGATGGTCTCCATCCGTCCCGCCAGACTGTCGGCAATCCGCGGCAAGGTCAGCACGTTTGCTGATCCCGTCAGGAGGAAACGCCCAGATCGATAGTTTTCGTCGACCGTCTTCTTAATCGCCAGCAGCAGGTCCGGGACACGCTGAATCTCGTCGATGATGGCTTGGTCCAGACCCCGGATGAACCCGGTTGGATCGGATTGGGCTGCCGCGAGAACCGTCTGATCGTCGAGCGTGATATAGGTTCTGCCGGCTTCCCCCATCTTTCTGACGAGTGTAGTCTTGCCGGCCCGACGCGGCCCGACGATCAGAACGACCGGGGTATCCGAAAGGGCTTCTTTCGCCCGTCGCTCCACAAATCGCTCGAACATGCCACCCCCGAATCCCCGCAAATCGGGAGTATTGTATTCGGCTAGTTGGTAGTCAAATGTCCGCCATTTGGGAACCGTGCGGTTACGATCAAGGAGTCTGACATGGATAACTTCGTACTGGCCCTATCGCGCATGCCGCGCCGATCGTGCTCCAGCGTCTCCAGTAGGCGATGGGCATGTCGGCAAAGATCGCCAGTTTCGGGACCGCTGGGCAGCTGTGCGCGCGGCGAATTCCAGTCACACGATTCACGATATGCGGATCAGCAGTCGTCGAGCGGCACGCCAAGCTGGCGGTAGCACCGAACGATGCCGGACACAGGCGGCGCTCCAGCGTCGTCATGCCGAGTGGCGCGCGCGGCCGTGGCCGGCCTCCATGCAAACGGCGAGATTAGAGACCACGGTCGGCGGATCGGGGCAGGGGGCGAGCCCTCGCCGGCGCAGCCAACCGGAAAAGGCCGCCGATCGGATCCTACTCGCGGTGGCGCGCGCGTAGTCGCGCGCCTTGACGCCGAGCGCGGCGAAAAGCGCCGGCGCGGGCAGAACCGCGCTCGGCCGGGGAGGGGGCACCGTCGGAAGCAGTCAAAGCTCTGTCTTCCGGCGGGAGGCCTTCCCGCGGGCCTGGGAAGCCGAAAATCCGACGCAGCGGAGCACTCCCGAGCGCCGGAAACGAGCCGATCGCCCGAAAATCTAGGGCTGTGGAATTATGTCCGATAAACCAACCTTATCGGACATAAATAACGACGATTATGTATTTCCCGAACCACGCGAATCGGCTAGGTTGTAGGTCTAGGTGTTGCAACTGAGGAGATTCGCGATGGATATGGCCGAAAGAGACAAGCTGCTCGTAGAGCGTCGCAAGGAATCCTACCAGAAGCCGTTTGACCCCGGCATTACGCCAGAGCGCACGCCGCCGACCGAGGCCAGGATAGCGAATGCCCTCGAATACATCGCCTATCAGCTTGGCTCTATCGCTCGCTCGGCCGAGCGAATTGAAGAACATTTGAAGAAGCAGCCGCCGGCTGAATAACCACGCTCTCACGCATAGCTTGTAGCTCTGCGCGCGCGTCGTCATCGCTCATCAACGGATCATTCTGGACGCGGCTCCAAAAATCCAAAGCCTCAGTAAGGCCAAGGCCCGCGTCCATAATCTCAGGAAGATCGAGGCGGCTTCGCATCGGGGGCCTTCTTCTCATCCTTTTTCGGCGCCGGCTTATGCCGCGCGACCTTCTTTAGCGCTTCGTCGAAGTGCGCAGGGTCTTCGTCGCAGCCGAGCTCTCGCGCTGTTTGAGCAAAACGGTCATACTGCGCCTTAGCCTGCACTTTCTTTTTCGAGTCCGGTTCGGCCATGTCCAATCCCTCCAAAATCCCCGACTACGAATATATCGCATTAATCGACGAAGCCGGGGAGCCTGGTCTCACTCGGGTGCGCCCGATGGACCCTGAGGGGTCTTCCGAATGGCTCATCGTGTCTGGAATTTTGGTCCGGAAGGAAAGCGAAGATAAACTAGATAGCTGGTATGCGGATATGAGGAGCCGTCTAGTAAAATTTAAGGGAAAAGTCATCCACTTTGCCAAACTTAACGAGACTAACAAGCTTATAACTTGTCAATTTCTTTCCAAAAAGCCCGTAAAAATATTTTCTGTATGTTCAAATAAAAAGAACATGAAAGGGTATACAAACCCATTCGCAGAGCTGCGATCTCTCGACAGAAATTGGTTCTATTGCTGGCTGACCAGAGTGCTTCTTGAGAGAATAACCCACTTTGTGCTGAACGATTCAATGTTGAGATCCGGCAAGCCGGCGAAAGTTAAATTGATATATAGTCATCGCGGTGGCCTGTCATACTCTCAACTGAATGCATATTTTGCTCTTATAAAAATGCAAGGGAGAGTTGGTGGATTGTATCTAGAGCTAGGTAAGGTTTATTTTGAAACATTGGATATGCGTCTAGTAGAGGTAATACCACATTTTGAGCATCTAGGACTTACGTTTGCTGACATTGCCGCAAGCGCCTATTTTAAAGGATGCGATACATACAACACTCATGCATGTGACCCTCGGTTCGCTCAAGCCCTGAAGTCTCGCATGGCTTCAGTCGAATATAGAGACGAAACCGAGATTGAGAGTTACCGCACCTACGCTGGGTATGGAGTAAAGCTATTGCCTTCCTTCAGAGGAGCTAACATCACCAAAGAGCAATCTTTAATTTTCAAATTCTATGGATATCCAAGGCAATGGTGGGACCCGACCCCGACTACTCCAAGCCCGTATAGGATGGCTACTGTATCGCCAACCGTTGCATTGGACGCCCCAGACAAAATGCCCGGAGCCTAGAGCCGAAGTCCCACCAAAGTGTATATCGCGATTCTTCACAAGAATCAATAGCTTGCAAGCTATTGATTGGACTCATCCTTCTTGCGAGGCGCTATCAGTGCCACGATAGGTCAGGCGCTTGCCCTTGATCCCCGCAAGCGCGCGCTGCGCCCGTTCCTGATCCTCGCAACCGAGAGCCGAGCGGTTGTTATAACGGAAGTCGAACTCGGCGAGATAGCGGTGAAGGTGCTTTTCCGAGCAGTGCTGATAGACGCCTTTCATGCCGCGCTTGAAGACCGAGAAATAGCCCTCGGCGCTGTTCGTCGTGACGATTCCAGCGGCCTCGTAGCGAACGTATTCGTCTTCGCTGTGGTTCACGCGATCGTGGCTCGCGAATTCCTCGCCGAGCTTGCGATACTGCTTCGCTTCGTCCGTCTGCAAACGCGCTTCCTTGGCAAGGTTCTCGCGGATGATCGGCGCGAGATCGCCGGTCGTGACGCCATCGACATGGAAAGAGCGAACCTGCTTCGTGTCGCGATCGATAAGCGAGAGAACCGCATTCTTGTGAGCGGCGCCGCCGCGAGCTTTCGGCACGCCAGCCTTGCGGCCGATGAACGTTTCATCGACCTCAACAGGGCCGCCTTCGCTGCCGAACGGAATGGCGAGCGCGCCAGTGCGGAACGCTTCGCGGATACGATGCGCGAGGAACCAAGCCGTCTTGTATTGAACCTCGAGCACGCGGTGAAGCTGGTGGGCGCTAATGCCCTTCTTCGACGACGTGAGGAGATAGACAGCCTGAAGCATCTTGTTCAGCGGGATATGGGCGGACTCGAAAACAGTGCCGACCTTCACAGTGAACTGCTTGCGGCAGTCTGAGCACTTGCGGAGGCCGAGGCGGGTCTTTCGAAGGTCATAATGCTTCCCAGAGATGGAGCCGCAATGAGGGCAAACAGGGCCGTTGGGCCACAGGATGCTCTCGAGATGCGCAAAGGCAGCGGCTTCGTCGTGGAAGTAGGGCTTCGAAAGAACGGACATTGGACTAGCTCCTTGATTCAGAAGCTACACCGTTCGCCGTGGTTTGTAAAGTGCATAATCGCCTAAATAACGGAAGACAGGTGCTGCGCATTTTCCTCGCAATCTGGTGACAGAGCGCCGCTCTGGTCTACGATTCCGTCATGCCGCGAATCGCCGAACGCGCGCCTGCCGACCCCGAACACGCCGCCGCGCCTGTGCCGACACGCGGTCGGCGCGCGACCTCGGCGCGGTCGAACCGCGCCTCGAACTCTGTAGAATAAAACGCTTTTCCAGGATGGGCGCGCCAGCCCGACGCCACCGTCGCCCCTGCGGCTGCGACCTTCGCTGCCGGCGCCGCCCTCGCGCTCTTCGATCGGGTGTTGCGCGCCGGCCCCGACGGCGCCGAGCCGCCCTATGCCGGCGTCCTGCACCAGCGCCTCGCGCTCAAAGCCGCCGCGAGCTGCGCGCGGCTGGCCCGGCTGCGCGAAGACTAGAAAGCGTTGCGCAATGCCGAGCATCTTTCCGCCGCGGGCGCGGATCGCTTGATCGCTTCGATCAAGGCCAGTTTGCTGAGCAGTGCTGGGGCAAAGTCACGGCATTCCTTTGGAAGTTGACGGCCCGACAAATGTCTCCTATATGAGACACATGCTCGAAATTCGCCAGACGCTCATTTTTCAGGAATGGCGCGGGTCTCTGAAGGACGGGCGCGCGCGAGCAGCGATAGCGAAACGAATGATCCGCATCCAGGCGGGCAATTTCGGAGACGCTAAATATCTCGGCGACGGCCTCAGCGAGCTGCGCTTCGACCTGGGGCCGGGATACCGAGTCTACTTTCACCGACGCGGCGACATCGTGGTGATTTTGCTTTGCGGCGGCGACAAGAAAACACAAGCGGCCGACATCGAAAAAGCCAAAGCCATGATCCCAGAACTGGAGTGACGCCCATGACGATCAAAACGATTCCTTACGATCCGGCGGACGATCTCACCGACGAGCAAGACCAGGTCGAATTTCTGGCTGAAGCCTTTGCGTCCGGCGACCAGAAATTCATTGCGGCGGCTCTCGGCGCCGTCGCGCGCGCGCGCGGCATGTCGATGATCGCCGAAAAGGCCGGCGTCACCCGGCCGGCGCTCTACAAAGCTCTTAGCGAGGCCGGCGACCCGCAACTCTCAACCTTGCTCGGCGTCGTTCACGCCCTCGGGCTGAGACTGGCGGTGGAGCCTCTGGCCCATTCCGCTGAATAAGCACCCTTGTCCCGCAAGCTTGCGAAAGTCCACGTTCTAATGCGGATGATACGTTGGGCACTTACCGTCTTGCCATAAACAGACGTTGGTCAGCGGCGCGATCGAGCGATATCCCGATAGTGTCCCGCACGGCGGACCGTTCGCCCCTCTGCCAGTCTCATTGTAACGAAGAAAATCCTAACGCCCTGATCTCGCCAACCGCTCTCAAAATCGAAATTTCAATTGTGATAGTTTAATACACGACCGTTTTAAAACGCATCCGATGGCCGAAGTTCGGCGCCGCCACAAAAGGGCGAGCAGGAAAAAGGCCCAAAAAACAGCCCTTTTCGTCGATTTGTAGGCCGAAAGCTCCCTTCGGAGCCGTTTCGACGCTTGCTTTCGGCGGCCGCGGCGATGCATTTCGATCCGGTCGGCGACAGATAAAAAAGCATCTACTATCACTCAAGCGAAATTCGCGATAACTTGATAGGCGTCTTGATTCACCTGGAATTAAAATGGGATTAGGTCTTCCCGACTCTGTTTCATTCGAGCGCCTGCGAGCGCACTTCGAGAGCGCGTCGGACGCCCTCGCGCGTTTCGACGAGCGGCTTCGATCCAGTCCAGTCGCCCAAGCATTCGTTCCCCTCCTGAGCGATCCCCTTCGCGCCGAAACCTCTTCCGCTCCCTGCAAAGCCAGCCCGCACCCGCACCCGCCTCACGGCCGACAGAGACGATGGAGCCTGAGCAATTGCCTCATGCCCTGTCATCGACGAGGCCGCTCGATATTCATGTGGTGTGACAACCTTTTCCCTGACCATTGGGACCGACGAGCCCAAATATTTTCTGGAAAGCGCTTGCAAAGCTAACGCTGATGCGCAAAAAGCTCGCGCGCTGAACACCATTATGATGGATCATTTTCGCTTTGTTCTTCCGCGTTGCGAATTAATGGTCCTCGGTTACTAAATTTGAGGCCTTCGATGTTTCCTCGGCGTCCTTTCTTCGGACTGAATTATGACAATCGCGCTCGCGCAATTTTTATTGCATTCGCCGCTATTTGCCTGTCGAGCGTCGCTGGTTGGATATCCGCGGCCTCGGCTGACGACGGAGTGGCGGACATCGCCGCGAGCGCAGGCCTCGATCGCCACGCATCGGTGAGGCAGACCATTCAGCTCGACGCCTCCGGGTCCACCAGCGCGAGCGGGCGTGCGCTGCGCTACCGTTGGGCGATCACCCAGCGGCCGTCGGGGAGCGTCGCAGGGATTTCCGACAGCTCCGCGCTGAGACCCGTGTTCAAGGTCGACGTCGCCGGCGATTACGTTTTTACGGTCACAGCGCAAGCCGAGGGCGGCGACGACGATCGCAGCTCAGCGCGCGCGAGCGTTGTGGTGTCGACACAAAATGTCGCCCCTGTCGCGGACGCGGGCCTCGATCGGGAGGTCTCGGTCGGCGCGACCGTGGCGCTCGACGGCGCGCGCTCATTCGATGCCGACGGCGACGCGATAGCCTATCGATGGACTCTGCTGCGCCGGCCTGCGCATAGCGCCGCGACCCTGTCGTCGACGACCGTCGTGCGTCCGACATTCGTCGTCGACTCAGAGGGAGCCTATGTCGCGCAGCTCGTCGTCGTCGACGCCACGGGCAAGATCAGTTCGCCGTCACTGGTGACATTCTCTACGCGTGACGCTTTGCACGGTCGCGCCAGCGCGGGGCCGGCGCAATTGCTCGCCCAGGGCGCCACTGCGAGGGTCGACGCCGACGGAACCTATCTGCCGCCCGGAACAGCGGCAACGACCAATGTCGGCTGGGCGTTGCTATCAAAGCCCGCAGGAAGCGCTGCGCGGCTCAAGACCGGGCCAGACGCGCGTCAGGCGGCGACGCTCGATCGCGCTGGCGATTATGTCGTGCAGGCGACGCTACCGGTCGTGGCGCGGGGCAACGAAGACGGCCATGAGCACAGCCGCGAGGGCAGCCGTAGCGACGATCATGGTCGTGCTCGGAATCGGGACCGCGACCGCAGTCACGACGATGATCACGAAGGGAGTGAAGGGACCCGCTCGCGCGGCGGCGCACGCCCCGTCACGAGCCTGCTGACGACCGGCAATGTTCCCCCTGTGGCGAACGCAGGCGACGATCAGCGAGTCGCAGCCGGAGCGAAAGTGACGCTCGACGGCTCGCGCTCTACCGATGTGAACGGCGACGCGCTCACCTATCGTTGGGCGTTGATCTCCCGGCCGGCGGGATCTTCCGCCGCGCTCGACGATCCGACCTCCGTCAAGCCCGGTTTCACCGCCGATGTCGCCGGTTCCTATGTCGCCGAGCTCCTCGTCGACGATGGGTTCGGCCATGCGCGGCCGGCGACCGTCGTCGTCACCACGGAGGCCGCCGCGCCGATCGCCGACGCAGGGCGCGATCCGCTGGCGCGCGCGGGCGACATCGTTTCCCTCGACGGCTCCGCGTCGCGCGATCCGGAAGGCGGCAGGCTTTCGGCCAGCTGGACGGTCCTCGGCCTCGGCGACCAGCTTCCGGGCGCGCTCTCCAATGCCTCTTCGCTGACGGCGGCCCTCGCCATTTCGCAGAGCGGAAGGGACCACTCCTCGGGCACGACGCCGAAGCTCGTCGTGGCGCAGCTCACCGTCGAGAACCGTCTGCTGTTCTCGACCGACGACGTCGTCGTCTCCACGGTGGAGGCGCGTCCGGTCGCCGCGCCGCGGCAGGTCGGCGTCGCCTATCGCGGAGTCGTCGTCGGGCTCGACGGCTCATCCTCCGTCAATCCCAATCTTCCGGCGACGCCGAACGGCGGCCTCACCTACAAATGGTCGCTACTGTCGCGCCCCGCCGGCTCAGCGGCGGGCATCGGCAATCCGACGAGCGCGCTCCCGACATTGAAGCCCGACGCCTATGGCCGCTATGTCGTTCAGTTGATCGTATCGGACGGCGTGCTCGACAGCCGGCCCCGCACGCTCGTCGTCGAGGTGACGGCGCAGAAGCCGGTCGCGGCGATCTCCGCCAAATCCCCGGTTCTCGTCGGCCAGACGGCGAGCTTCGACGGCTCGACCTCCATCGATCCAGACGGCAATCCGCTCACTTTCGCCTGGACACTGAAGAGCGCGCCCGGAGGCAGCCGCGCCGTGGTGACCGACGCCGCCTCTTCCGTGGCGCATCTCGTTCCCGATATGGCCGGCTCCTACACGGTCCAGCTCGTCGTCTCCGATCCCTATAACGCCTCCGCTCCGGCGACGGCGACAATCCTCGCGCAGGGCGGTTTCACCTTCACGCCCGTGTTGGCGCAGAGCGTCGCGCTCGGCTCGAGCGTCTCCTTCACCGTCGCCGCGAGCGATTCGAGCGGCAAGCCGGTGAGCTACGCCTATTCCGGCGCTCTGCCTTCGGGGGCGAGCTTCGATGCGACGACCGGGGCGTTCAAGTTTCGGCCGCAGAGCAATAATCCATCCGGCTATTCATTCACCTTCCAGGCGACGAACGGGAAGGATGTGATCACGCTGACCGTTCCGGTGACGGTCACGGGGACCCCGGTCGGAACGACGGCGAACCTCACGGCCAAGGTCTATGACGCCGTAAACTACGCGAATGGAATATCGACGCCGGTCGTCGGCGCGGCTGTCTCGATCGGCTCGATCAGCGCGACCAGCGACGCGACCGGCGCGATCGCCCTTTCCGGTCTGCCGGCCGGGCAGGGGACGCTCGTCGTCTCCGCCGGCGGCGCCGGGCCTGCGCCCGATGGCTCTGCCTATCTCGACACTGTCCTCCCGGCGCCGCTGATCGCCGGCGTCGTCAACACGCTCGACGGCCCCATCCTGCTGGCGAGGGCATCCGGCGGCGGGACAGTCGGCGGAGGTTCCGGCTCGACGACGATCACCAATTCCGCGCTCGGCGTGACGCTGACCATCGCACCCAATTCCGCCTTCACCGCCAACGGGACGCCCTATACGGGCCAGGTGTCCATCGGCTCGCTGCCCGCGGGCACGCCGATCGGCCTGCCCGCCGGCTTCGCGCCCTGTCAGCTCCTGGTCGTCTCGCCCACGGGCGTCACCTTCAATCCTCCGGCCCAGCTCACCCTCGCCAATAATGACGGGCTTCCGCCCGGCGCGCAGGTCGATCTCTGGGCCTTCGATCCGCAGCTCGCCAGCGCCCGCGTCGTCGGCATCGGGCAAGTCTCGTCGGACGGCGCGCGCATCTCCACCCTCATCGGCGGCGTTCCTGGCGGGACAGTGCTCGCAATGACGCCTCGCCACGCCGGAATGGTCGAACGCAAGACGCAGCCAGCCGATATTTTCAATCCCAGCGCGCTCGGCGGCGGCGATCTCGCGACAAGCTTCTCGCCGCCGGGAATGCGCGAGCTCGGCGCCGCGCGTGGCCTGACTTTCGTCTACCATTCGACGACCGCCAACGCCCGTCCGATCATCGACGCCGCGGCGCAGTTCGGCGCCGGGCTCGGCTTGCCGCAGACGCTGACGAGCCGGCTCACCATCGCCAATGTCACGCAGCAAACGGCTTCGACGACCAATCTGTCGACCCCGATCGCGGGCGCCGGCCCGCTCGATCCGGCGCGCGACAATGGCGTCATTCAGGCGAGCGTCGCCGATGCGACCAATCTCGTCTCGGGCTCTTATCGCTATTCACTGCTCACCATCGCCAAATTCGCCTGCTCGGCGGTCGGCGCGCAGGCGACGGGGACGCTCGTCGTCAATAATCAGGCGAAAAGCCCCTTCGGCGCCGGCTGGCAGCTCGCCGAGCTGCAGAAGCTCGAGAAGCAGGCGGACGGCTCGCTCGCCATCGTCGAGGGCAATGGCCGCACGCTGATCGCGCATCCGGAGCAGGCTCCGGATTTTCTGCCCGACCCGGTCTATATCCCCGTCAGCGGACCTTTCCTCGGCGCGACGGCCGATCTGCTCGGCAATGGGCTTCCGTCGATCCTGCGGCTCGGCTGGCGGGACGGCACTCTCAATGTCATCCTCAATCGCGGCGGCCGGCAATTCGTCAAGAGCGCTTCGCCGATCATCGGCGACGCCGGCTCGCGAAACGCCGACGGCACGCTCAACGTCGATGTGACGGATATCGCCGCCGGAGACGTGACCAATGACGGCAATATCGACGTCGCCTATGTCAACTCGCGACATAATCTCGCGAAGATTCTCGTCGGCGGGTCGGGCGGCTCCTTCTTGCCCGTGCCGCTCGCCGTCGAATCCAACGGCGCCGGCGGCGCCATTGTGACGGGCGACTTCATCGGGGACGGCGGCGGCCATCTCATGATGAGCGAAAATCAGGGCGGCTACCCCGATCTCCACATCATTTTCAACGACGACAGGAATAATTTCACCTTCCATCACGACTCGCCGAGATTGCCCGGCTACAACATCACCCACGTCAAAGTGCGACTGCCGGGCTTTCAGCACGATACAGTCGCGGTGCTGACCACCGACGGCTCGCTATCCTTCACCTATGGCGGGAACGCCGATGGCGTCGGCGGCCATTGGTCGCGCGGGCCGAGCGGTCTCGGCTATTGGCAGGTGGACGGAGACGAGTGGGTCTTCGACACGATCAGAATGCCGACGGCGCTCGGGCCGGTCGGCCCGTCACGCGCGCTCGCCACGGCCGATATCGACGCCTCTGGCCTGCCCGCCTTCGCCGTCGCGGCCTCCAATGCCGTCTATATCGTGCAATGGCGCCAGACCGGAGCCGGCAATCAATATATCCGCCAGACGCTCACGCTTCCCGGCGGCCTCGCGCCCGACAGCGTGACGCTGGCTCCACTCGCCAATGGCAATCGCCCGAGCCTCATCGTCTCGGCGAAGAGCGCGGGCTTCTATGTCTTCCTCAATGACGGCAGAGGAAATTTCAATCCGACGCCGGTGAAGATCGACACGCCCTTCCGCGTCGGCTTCCAGATCGACGTCGCCGATTTCGACGGCGATGGAATCGCCGACGTCGCGGTGAACGACATCGACAATGATCGCGTCGCCATCTATTTCGGCAAGCCACATCCCGATGGCGCCTTCGTCGCGCCGATCGGCGATTACACGCGGCTCGTGCAGAATGGCGACGGAAGCTATCGGCGCATCTACAATGACGGGACCACCGTCACTTTCGGCGCCGACGGCTTCCAGACCAGGCTCGTCGACGCCAATGGCAATTCGACGGACTATTCGTACAACGGCCAAGGCCAGCTGACGCGGATCGTCGGGCCGACCGGCGTGACGACGAGCTTTTCCTATTCCGGCTCCTGGCTCGCCTCCACCACCGACGGCGCTGGCCGCACGACGAGCTATGAGCATGACGCCGCGGGCAATCTCACCAAGGTCGTCGACCCGCTCGGCAATGTCACGCAATATCTCTACGACGGCAATCATCAGCTCGTCACGACGATCGATCCGAATGGCGGCAGGACGAGCAGCAGCTATTTATCGACCGGCCAGCTGAAGAGCCAGACCTATCCCGACGGGAGCACGGTGAAGCTCGACGTCTCGCGCGCGCTCGGCCTCGATGCGCTGGGCGTCGATCTCGGCGGGCCGACCAATGCGGCTTTCGTGCCCGTCGAGGACCGCATCACGCAGATGGTCGACGCCAAGGGCGATGTCAGCGAGTCCGAGGTCAATGAATGGGGCGCGGTGGTGCGCGTCACCGATGTTCTCGGCCGCGTCTCGCGCTTCTATCGCGACGACGCCAATCATGTCGTGCGCAGCGAGATTCCGGCCGGCGCGAGCGCGGGCGCGATATCGCCGAGCCCGCTCGGCCAGCCGCAGATCGGCGCCACGGACACGCTCGTCGAGGAATTTCTCTGGGACGAGCGCGGCAATCTTCTGCAGCGGCGCGAGGGCGTCGGACACGCGGCCGATCCCGTCAGCGGCAGCGTTCTCACACGGGTCAGCTCCTATGTCTACGAGCCGACTCACGACAAATTGATCCAGAAGACCGATCCCGAGGGCAATGTCACCAAATGGAGCTATGACGCCAACGGCAATATGACGGCGATGACCGACGCGCTCAGTGGGGTCACGGCCTATACATATGACGCGCGCGGCCTCGCGCTCACCAAGACCGATCCACTCGGCCGCGTGACGAGCTATGCCTACAACACCAGCGGCAATCTCTCTCGCACGACCGACGCGACGGGCGCAGCCTTCGACCGCTATTACGACGGCAGCGGCAATCTCATCCTCACCGTCGACGCGGTGGGAACTCCGATCGCCCGCAACCGCGCCTCGCGCTACGACGCGAATAATCGCATCATCCAGCAGACCTCCGCCGCCGGCCAGGTGTCGGCGACGAGCTATGACGGCAATGGCAATGTCATTCAGATCGTCGATCCGGCCGGCAATGTCACGCGGCGCAGCTTCGACGGCGACAATCGGCTCGTCTCCGAGACGACGCCCGACGCCGGGACGAGCAGCTTCACCTATGACGCCAATGGCAACCGGCTGACGGCGACGGACGCCTCCGGCGCGGTCACGAGCTACGCCTATGACGCCGCCAATCGTCTCGTCACGGTCACCGACGCGCTCGGCGCGACGCGCAGCCTCGGCTATGATCTGCGCGACAATGCGGTGAGCGTCGTCAATGCGCGTGGCAAGCAGACGAAGCTCGGCTATGATGTCTTCAAGCGCCTCGACCTGCGCGTCGATCCGCTGGGCGGACGCTGGCTCACCCGCTATGACCGCAATGACAATCCCGTCTCGCTCTCGACGCCCACGGGGCAAAGCCAAGCGCTCGCCTATGATCCGCTGCAGCGGCTGATCGGGGAGGGCGGGACGAGCTTCTCCTATGACGCCGCGTCCAATCTGGTCTCGACGCGCGGCGATAATGGCCTAGGCTATGATTTCGCTTATGACGGGCTGAACCGCCCGGTCGGCATGCAGACGGCGGGCTATCCGCTCTCTGTCGCCTTCTCCTACGCTTATGACGCACTGTCGCGACGCGTGTCGATGAGCGACAGCCTCGGCGGCGTCACCGCCTACGCCTATGACGCGGAAGATCGCGTCACGGCGATCGGGACGCCATGGGGCCAGACCATTACCCAGAGCTATGACGCAGCGGGCAGGCCGCAGCGTCTCGTATTTCCCAACGGACTGGAGGCCGATCTTTCCTTCGAGGCGCAGACGGGGCGGCTCGCCAGCCTCGCGCATCGGCCGACGCCGGCCGGCAATCCCCTCCTGAAATTCGACCACGCCTATGATCTGCGCGGCAATCTCTCCGCCCTCGCCGAGCTCTCGGGAACCAAGACCTTCTCCTATGACGCCGTCGAGCGTCTGACCGGCGCGAATTTGGTCGCTCCGCCGCAGCAGATCGAGAGCTATTCCTACGATCCGGAAGGCAATCGCATCGCCTCGCACATCTCGGCGAGCTACGCCGTCGACAACGCCGACCGCGTGCTGGAGAACGCCGACAATCGCTACGATTGGAGCGCCGACGGCCAGCTTTTGAAGCGCACGCCCAAGAATGGCGGCGTCGCCTGGAGCTTCGTCAGCTCCTTCCGCGCCCGCACGAACCAGATGCGGCTCGACGCCGCTCTCGGCTCCGACGGGACGACCATCGGCTTCGTCTACGACCCGTTCGGGCGTCTCGTGTCGCCGCAATGGCCGGCTCCGCGCGGCAATGAGGAGCTCTATTACGACGGTCCCGACGTCGTGCTGGCGCGGCGGCGTCTCGCCAGCGGCGACCAATGGGTGCGCTATGTCCATGGACCGCTGGACGACCAGCCGCTGGCGACGGAAGTCTATGCGCAGGGCGCGGCGCCGACGCCGGGGACGGGATCGCAGTTCTACTACCACGCCGATGGCGAAGGCTCGATCCGCCTGATCACCAACGCCGGCTCCACCGTCTTCAACCGCTACGACTATGACAGCTTCGGTCGGCGGCTGGCGGTGGTGGAGAGCCTTCCCTTGCAGCCCTATGGCTGGAAGGGGCGCGAATGGATTCCGGGCCCGGACATCTATTACAACCGCGCGCGCTTCTACGATCCCGCGCTCGGACGCTTCCTCGCCGAGGATCCGCTGGGCTTTGGCGGCGGCGATTCCAACCTCTACAGCTTCGCCTGGAACAATCCGAAGAATTGGAGCGATCCCAGCGGGCTTAGCGCCGCCGCGGAAGAGGGATCGATCGATGCGGCGACCGCTGGCGCGATCCTCGGCGACGGCATTGTGACGACGGCGGAGGGGACCACGGCGCTGACGACGGGCGCCGACGCCGCCTCGGTCGCGGCGCGCAGCGGCAGCGCGGTGCAGAAGATCGGCGCGCGCATCGCCTGCACCTTCTTCGTGCTGGCCGACGCGCTCTCCTTCGCCAATGATCCCTCGCTGGTCGGCGCCTATGACCTCGTGACCGACATGTCGGCCTGCGCGGTGAAGGCGGTGAAGAAGCCGCGTCCGCCCACACGCAAATCGTCGTCGCCAGGTTGCTCGATTTCGGGCTTCTCGTCCTTCGAGGCGGGGACGCCGATCGAGACGGCGCTCGGCCGCCGGCCGATCGAGGAGATCGCGATCGGCGATCTGGTGGCCGCGCGCGACGGCTTCACCGGCAAGGTGGGTTGGCGTCCGGTGCGCGAGCTGTTCCGCCGCATGGCGCCCAGCATCGCGCATCTGACGCTCGACGGGCCAGATGGACGACGCGAGATACTGCATGTGACGAGCGAGCATCCGTTCTTCGTCGCGGGCAAGGGCTGGACGGAGGTGCGTCGGCTGGAGAGGGGCGACCGCATTGTCTCTGAGCGCGAAGCGACGCTCGCGGTGGCCGACTTCTCACTGGAAGAGCGGCCGACGCTGGTCTATAATTTCGAGGTCGCGCAGGACCATAATTATTTCGTCGGAGACGAGGCCGCAGAAGCGCATAATGCTAACATTCGTAGTCGAAAACTTAGACAGCAGATTTTTGACGAGACAGGAGGCATTTGTCCTATCTGTGGAATTTTGATGAAAATTTCAGGTCCAAGAATCGGGCCTCGAACAGATCGGTTTTCATGCGATCATATAATCGCCCAGGTCAATGGGGGATCGGATAAAGCGTCGAATCTGCGAGGGTTGTGTGTTCCGTGTAACTCCCGCAAAGGAGCGAGGTGAGCGATGAGTGATCACTCAGCTGAGAAAAAAGCAAGAGTCGACGGACAACGAGCTTGTTTGGTTTGCCGTCATGTGCTGACAGGCGAACGTCCGGTGCTCATAATCTCTTGTGGCGGCGGCGACTTTCAGGCTTTGTGCGACCGTGACGACCATGATTTCGACTTATCAGAACCCCCATCAAGAATTGAGGATGCAACAGTCGTTCATATCTCCCATATCCTCGAAATGGACTGTTCTGTGGAAGAGATATTTCAGTTGCCGATTGATTGGGCCGCAAGGAGATCGTCAAGACAAGACCGGTGGGTATGGTTCCATAGTCCTGACATAGAGGACAATGACACGAATGCATAACTGAACAAAATATTAAGCTAGAGATCGCGCGGCCTCAGCATCGCCTCCCATATTTCGGCGAGCTACGCCGTCGACGCTGCCGACCGCGTGCTGGAGAACGGCGACAATCGCTACGATTGGAGCGCCGACGGCCAGCTCTTGAAGCGCACGCCCAAGAATGGCGGCGTCGCCTGGAGCTTCGTCAGCTCCTTCCGCGCCCGAACCAACCAGATGCGGCTCGACGCCGCTCTCGGCTCCGACGGGACGACCATCGGCTTCGTCTACGACCCGTTCGGGCGTCTGGTGTCGCCGCAATGGCCGGCTCCGCGCGGCAATGAGGAGCTCTATTACGACGGTCCCGACGTCGTGCTGGCCCGGCGCCGTCTCGCCAGCGGCGACCAATGGGTCCGCTATGTCCATGGGCCGCTGGACGATCAGCCGCTGGCGATGGAAGTCTATGCGCAGGGCGCGGCGCCGACGCCGGGGACGGGATCGCAGTTCTACTACCATGCGGACGGCGAAGGCTCGATCCGCTTGATCACAAACGCCGGCTCCACCGTCTTCAACCGCTACGACTATGACAGTTTCGGGCGGCGGCTGGCGGTGGTGGAGAGCCTTCCCTTGCAGCCCTATGGCTGGAAGGGGCGCGAATGGATCGCCGGCCCCGACATCTATTACAACCGCGCGCACTTCTACGATCCGGCGCTCGGACGCTTCCTCGCCGAGGATCCGCTCGGCTACGGCGGAGGCGATTCCAACCTCTATAGCTTCGCCTGGAACAATCCGAAGAATTGGAGCGATCCGAGCGGGCTGAGCGCCGCGGCGGAAGAGGCGACGATCGACCAGGCGGCGGTCGGGGCCATTCTCGGCGACGGCATTGTGACGACGGCGGAGGGAACCACCGCGCTCGCTACAGGCGCGGATGCGGCGTCGGTGACCGCGCGCAGCGGCAGCGCCGTGCAGAAGATCGGCGCGCGCATCGCCTGCACCTTCTTCGTGCTGGCCGACGCGCTCTCCTTCGCCAACGACCCGTCGCTGGTCGGCGCCTATGACCTCGTGACCGACATGTCGTCCTGCGCGGTGAAGGCGGTGAAGAAACCGCGTCCGCCCACGCGCAAGTCGTCGCCGTCTCCGGGTTGCTCGATTTCGGGCTTCTCGTCCTTCGAGGCGGGGACGCCGATCGAGACGGCGTTCGGCCGCCGGCCAATCGAGGAGATCGCGATCGGCGATCTGGTCGCGGCGCGCGACGGCTTCACCGGCGAGGTGGACTGGCGTCCGGTGCGCGAGCTGTTCCGCCGCACGGCTCCGAGCATCACACATCTGACGCTCGACGGGCCAGATGGACGACGCGAGATACTGCATGTGACGAGCGAGCATCCGTTCTTCGTCGCGGGCAAGGGCTGGGTAGAGGTACGTCGGCTGGAGAGGGGCGATCGGATTGTCTCCGAGCGCGAAGCGACGCTCGCTGTGGCGGATGTGTCACTGGAAGAGCGTTCGACGCTCGTCTATAATTTCGAGGTCGCGCAGGACCATAACTATTTCGTCGGCGATGCTGGGGCGGAGGCGCATAACGCACGTGTGAGGCCTCCCGGCCATGTCCTCGATGAAATCTTCGACAAACTCGGCGGAATTTGTCCAAAATGCCAGAGACCTATGCGTCGACGTGTTCCGCCTACGGGGCCCAGGGCTGACGTGATATCGTGCGATCACAGAGTACCCCAGTCGAGAGGGGGAGGGGACGATCCCAGGAACCTCGATTGGATGTGCCTGTCTTGCAACGCGAAAAAAGGCGCGAGATGAGGTTCGATATGACTGCGATAGGTAGTCACCCGCAAAATAATGAAACTCTAGCAGAGTACATGGATCTTGCATGTGTCGTTTGTAAGCATGTATTAAACGGCGAACGCGGTATAATGTATATATCGAACACGCCTACCTATTTGCATGCCTTTTGCGGTGAAAATGATCATGATTTTGAAACAAATCCAACTAAAGAGAGTTTTAATGACATTTCAATTGTTTGTTTTTCATGTTTGCACGAGGAAGATGAGAGTTTGTCGATAATAAAAGATATACCTATAAATTGGTCTGCCAGAAGAGAGAGCCGCTCTGAAGAGTGGACCATTTTTTTTGATCCAGTCGACGATGGCCCAAGTGATATAAGCCAAGAGTCGTAGCAACGGCTCTGGTAAAAACGGCGTGAGCGGGACATAATCCTTCGAAGGGCGGAACCGGACGCTGGGGTTATGGGCGATGCTGAAGCATCGCCTCGCACGCTATGCCGTCGACGCTGCCAACCGCGTGCTGGAGGACGCCGACAATCGCTATGATTGGAGCGCCGACAGTCAGCTGACCGAGCGCACGCCCAAGAATGGCGGCGTCGCCTGGACCTTCGTCAGCTCCTTCCGCGCCCGCACGAACCAGATGCGGCTCGACGCCGCTCTCGGCTCCGTCTACGACCCGTTCGGGCGTCTGGTGTCGCCGCAATGGCCGGTGCTCCCATTGGCGATCCCGGATAGACTCTTCCCCATGCCGCGAGCCTGTCCGCCCGCGTCAGCCCAGAAGGCTTGCGGACCTCGCGCTGCTCTACCGAGGCGGGAACGACAACCGGCCCTTCGCCCTTAATATGCGCCAGCGCTTCGCCAAGAGTCTGTATCAGGTCTTCTCCGAACGCGGTCATCGCTTCTTCCTCGCAGCCATGATCGCATCGGCGCCCCTCCCGATCCCACCGCCGATTGCACGAAAACTGCACGATAATCCTCGAACTCTGCGATCGGCCCGCAACAGCGCTGCATAGCGCCAGCGCATTGTCGGAGCATGGCCGACGTCATCTCCCTCCCTTTCCGCGCAAAACGCCTGCCACGACGACTCCTGAACGACGGCTGGTGGCTCACTCCCCATCCCGCTCATCCGCCCGCCGAAATCGCGCCATTCCCCGTCCATCGCCGGCGGCTTTGCAACGTCATTCCCTTCCCGATCGCGCATCGCCAAAGGAAAGCCTGCGATGAATGAATTTTCTTTGTCCGCTCTCCCTCCCATGCAATGGCTGGCGCGCAGGCTTTTCCTCGCCGCGGCCGCCACAGCTCTGGCCGATTGGCTGTTCGTCGATCGTGCCGGCCTCGGCCTGTCGCTCGCCCTGTTCCTCGCCGCGATTGGCCTGCTGACGATCCTCGCCAATCCGGTTCGCGCGAACATGCGCCTGCGGATCGCAGCCGCCGCTGCTCTCATTCTCGCGCTGCTGGCCATCGTCGAGGACGTTTCTTGGCTATCGCTTCTCGTGGCCACTGGTACGACGCTGATGTTCGCGCAGGTCACGACTTTCGGCGACCGTGGCGTCTGGCCCTCGCAACTCCGCCGCGCGTGCAGTCTACCCTTCGTCGGCCCGTTCTGGCTGATCGGCGATATTCTTCGTGCGCGAAGGCTATCGCGGAGCAGGCGCAAGATGGTCCGGCCTGCGGGGACGCTGATCGCCTGGATCGCGCCGATCGGGTTGTTTCTCATATTCCTGTCGCTCTTTGCGATGGCGAATCCCGTGATCGACGAATGGGTGCGCCTATTGGATCCGAGGCGCGGATTCGAGCTGATCTCGACGATGCGAATCCTGTTCTGGATGATGATCGCGTGCCTCGTATGGCCGTTCGTTCATCTGCGCCGCCCGCGTGAGCCGGCGCAGCGAAAGACGCCCGCATCTGCGACCCCAAAAGACGACGGGGCGCTGCTCGGCGCGGACGCGGTGCTGCGATCATTGGTCCTGTGCAACGCCCTGTTCGCTGTGCAAACGTCGCTGGACGTCGCTTATCTCTGGGGCGGATTGGCTTTGCCGCATGGCCTCACCTATGCGGCCTATGCGCATCGCGGCGCCTATCCGTTGATGGCGACGGCATTGCTCGCCGCCGGCTTCGTCCTCATGGCCATGCGTTCGGGCGGCCCTGCCGAAACATCGCGACACATAAAGCCCTTGGTGCTGCTCTTTGTCGCGCAGAACTTCATGCTCGTCCTGTCGTCGCTGTTTCGGACAGGACTCTATGTCGACGCCTATTCCCTCAGCGAGCTGCGGCTCGCGGCGATGATCTGGATGGGCTTGGTCGCGTTTGATCTCCTGGTGATCACCGTTCAGATCGCTGCGCGAAAATCGAACAAATGGCTCCTCAACGCCAATGCGCTCGCCTTGGCCGCGACGCTCTACCTCTGCTGCTTCCTGAATTTCCCTCACATCGTCGCGAGCTACAATGTCACGCATTGCGCCGAGACGAGCGGCGCAGGCCCGGCGCTCGACATCGACTATCTTCTTTCGCTCGGGCCGCAGGCGATTCCCGCCTATGATCGATATGTCCGGCTCTACGCCGAACGGGCAGGGCGGCGACCCCCGAGAGAGGAAAGTTTCGCCCGCGTCGCCGTCGCCGATATCGAGTGGCGGAGCTGGACTTTTCGCGGATGGCGCCTGAAGCGATATTTCGATACAAATCCGAAAGGCGCGACGCCGACGAGCGACGACGCCTCCGGCAAATGATAGGCGCGCTTCCGTGGCCCACCGCATTCTCGTCGCCGACGACGATTCCCACATTC
>NZ_SOEJ01000025.1:0-27455 GCF_004366495.1 Methylosinus sp. sav-2 | reverse complement strand
GGCCTGCCGGATCGACGCGATCGATCGCAAGACGGCGCGCTACACGTCGACGCGCCCGGCCGACGCCGAGCTTCGCGCCGAGCTGCGCGATCTCGCCAATGCGCGTCGGCGCTTCGGCTACCGGCGGCTGTTCGTCTTGCTTCGTCAGCGGGGCGAGCGCTCGGGCAAGAACCGCATCTATCGGCTCTACCGCGAGGAAGGGTTGACCGTGAGGAAACGCCGCGCACGCCGCCGCGCCGTGGGAACACGGGCGCCGATTGTCGTCGAGGCGAAGCCGAATGCGCGATGGTCGCTCGACTTCGTGCACGACCAGCTCGCCAGTGGCCGACGATTCCGCATCCTGAACATCGTCGACGACGTGACGCGCGAATGCCTGGCGGCGATCCCGGACACGTCGATCTCCGGCAAGCGGCTGGCGCGCGAGCTGTCGGCGCTGATCGAAAGGCGCGGCAAGCCTGGCGTGATCGTTTCCGACAATGGGACGGAGTTCACCTCGAACGCCGTCCTGTCCTGGTCGGAGGCGAACAAGGTCGAATGGCATTTCATCATGCCGGGGAAGCCGATGCAGAACGGCTTCTGCGAGAGCTTCAACGGCCGCATGCGGGACGAGCTGCTCAACGAGACGCTGTTCTTCGGGCTCGACCACGCGAGAGAGAAAGTTCGCTCTTGGGTTCACGATTATAACCACCGGCGCCCGCACTCTTCCCTCGGCTATGCGACGCCGGCGGACTATGCGGCCGCGCTCACCGCAACAGGCGATCGGCTGCGCAACCCCGACCAGCTCCGCCGATCGCCTGTTGCTCACCCCACGCCCGCGGGCGTATCAACCGCCGGGACTCAACTCGCCGCTGGATGAAACTTCGGGGGCACGTCAGAGGCGATGCGCGTCGAGCCAAGCTTTTGAAACGTCGACGCCAATGGTAGAAGGGTTCATCTTTTCCATGCCTCTGCTTGTCATTCGGGCCAAAAGCCCGAGTATCCGATCAGGCCAAAGGAAAAGACGAGGGCGATCATACTCTAGCTCTAACCGTCAAACGGTCCGCGGTTTCCCGATTCATCCCTCGCCGGTGACGAGAGCGGTTCCTTTCTGCCTCAGCGGCAGGAAAAGTCATAAGATAAGTGCTTTCCGATCAAACGGAATCGTTCGATCGATCAGAATTCGCTTCGACGAAAGAAAGCTAGAGCGACATCGCCCTCGTCAGGACGCGGAGGCCGCAGGCTTCGACGCCGATGCGATGGAAAAGCGCGGCTTATACGCCTCCAGCCCGATACAGAACGGGGCGAAGCCGAAACGCCGCATCAGCAGCTTGTCGAACAAGGGCGGTAGCGGACGCAGCGGCAGTGCTACGGCCCAGCCGAAGAGCGGATGAATGCGTCCGATCTGCCACATGAGCCAGGCGCTCGACTGGCTGATCGGGCCGGAGATGAAGCTGAACTCTTCGATCGTCAGACCCGATAGAGCGCAGAGTTCCGATAGCATCGCCCGGTTGTAGCCGGCGCGCACATGGCGCCCGTCCTCGACGTCCGGAAATGGACCGTAATCCATGAAAGTTTGCGGAATCCTATGGAGATGAGGCGTCGTCAGCAACAGCCGTCCGCCGGGTTTCAGGCAGTTGACCATGGATTTCATGAGCGCCAGGTCGTCGAGGATGTGCTCGATATTCTCGCAACACAACACGACGTCGAAGGCGCCAATAAAATCGGTTCGCTCGTGCAGCTTGCGGACGTCGCAGATCTCGAATGTCGCGCTCTGGACGTTGCAAAGCGCCGCGCGTTTTTGCGCTACCCTCTGATTCCGCTCATCCCAGCTCAATCCGAGGCTCCTGTATCCCCGTCTGGCCGTGCCGATGGTGAAGGCGCCCGAGCCGCAGCCGACATCCAGCAAGCGATCGGCGTTGCGAGTGACGCGCAGCCGCCGCGTGATCCATCGCATGCGATCCCAGACGAGTGCGTCGCCATGATGCAGCGTGGCCTGGAACCCGAATAATCGCACGAGGAGAGAATTGAACATTTCGTGTTTCCTTACAGGAATTCCGGGCGCTGACGCGCTTGGTCCCGTGCATCATGCAAAAATTCGCTGATCAGCCCTTCAACTTCACGACCGAATCGCCCGGGGCCGAATGCTCCGGCGAGTTGTCTCGACTCCGCTTCGGCCTCAACCAGCCGCGCATCATCGAAGTCGGCCGCCTCGTGCAAGGCTCGCAAAAGCTCATCCTCGTTTCCCGCGACAAAGCGCACCGCGTTGCGCGCGCCTGCAAGATCGTCCGCGCTGCCGACGCGATCGCTCAACAAAAGGCTGCAGCCGCATGAGGTTGCTTCATGCACGACCAGCCCCCACGCCTCGGCGAGCGAGGGCAATACGAAGACTCTCGCCATTCGGAACCTTTCGGCCAATTGCTCGGGTTGCACGAAATCCTCGGTCACGATGTTATCATGTTGGGGAATGAGATGCTTCAGTTCGCCGTTACCACACAAGCGTAACCTCCAATCGGGGCGTGAACGGGAAAAGCGGATAAAGGCGTTAGCGAGACCAAGCACGTCTTTGCGAGCGATGAACTGGCCAACGAAAAGAAAGGTTTTGGGCCGCGACGCGAGATCGCCCCCGCCATGGAACAGAGTTTGGTCCGCGCCATACATGCCGCTGCGCACCAGATCGGCCGGCATCCCGAACCAGCGCATCAGCCTTTCGCCTTGGCGACCCGGGACAATCATGGCGTCAAAATGGCGTCTGTGAAAGATACGAAAGGCGATGGCGCCGAGAGCAAACTGCCGGAAATCTCCACGCCAGTTAGCGTCGCTGAGACCGATCACGCGGCCGCCGCGGGCCTTCACCTCGCGGCCGAGCGCTACGAACGCCGGATAGGCCCAACCGGACTGCACGAAGATTTCAGGGATGGCGAATCCGAGATCGCGCCAGGTCACTGGTTGCATGGCGTCGACCCACGAGATCGGGCAATTCAGCGCCTCTTCCATGCCCGTGATCGGCACTTCCGGCGGCGAGCCGACGACGATACAATCTTGGCCCAAGCGATCCACAGCGCCGCGAATGAGCCGCGCAGCGTATTGTGGCAAGCCCATCCATGAAAATGCGATCTGCGTCACGCGCGACATATCCGCTCGAGCCTGCGAGCGACTCTCATGCTGACATACGGATGGCGACACAGGGCTCGTCCGGGCGTCGGGCCTGAAGGGCGACCTCGGTATGGCCATCGTCGACGAAACGCCCGCGATCCTCGACCAGATCGAACATGGGATCGTTGCTGTCATGAAACTCGCAGGGGCGAATTTCGACAAAGCCCGCCTCCCGAAGAAGACTGCTCATCAGTTCCCGATCATACATCCAGCGATGGCCGCTATAGCCGAAGAAAGATCGCAGAGTTCCGACTAGGCCGCGTCGACGCTGCAACAAGCCGATGTGACATGCCCCGATGAAAGCGTCCGCGGCCTCGCCTCGGCCTTCACGCCGATCACGCAGATAGCGTTCGGCCCGCGAAGCGAGATCGGGCACGATCATGCGGAACACGCCGCCCGGACGCAGCGCCTTATACGTGTTAGCGATCGCCCGCGACACGTCTTCCCGTGCAAGGTGCTCCAGCACATGACTGGCGTATATCGCCTCCACAGAGCCGTCGGGCACGGGCAAGCCGGCAACGATATCTCCATAGGCGACATTGGATGGAAACAGGCGGAGGTTCAGAGTGTCGGCTACGAAGCCAACTCCTGGCAGCCGTTCCAGGCGAAGACGCGGGGAGGCGTCGAAACTGATCCACCCTTCCGGGGCGCTGAGGCCGCAGCCATATTGAACATAGCGCTGGTTCAAGATCGCCTCCGAGCGCACCGATTCAGACAGAGGTTGCAGGAATTTCGGCCAATGTAGCGGGCGATCTCGGCTTCGAGTTCGAGCACGGATTTGAAGACGCCTCGCCCGATTTTTCGAGGCGTGATGGACGAGCCCATTTTGTGCAGACATCGAAAACACCTCTGTCGGCGACCTCAGTCCACGACCGGACCAAGAAATGGATTGCCGCTTTCATTCTCGACTCGCCGGAATCGCGACCGGCGCGCAGATGCGTAGCGATTCCTCGATCGCGAATGTCGCTTCTGTGACGGCGACGAGTTGAGCGAGCGGAATGGGCGCCTCGCGCTTGCCCCGCGTCGCCTCGAGAAACGCCGAGACGAGGCCGTGCTGGCCCTTGTTCTGCGCGCTTTTCGTCGTCTTGCGCTTGCCACTCCGCGTCACGGTGAGGCAACGAAAGTCGTCGAGTTGGATCACGCGCCCCCCGGCAAAGACTTCGATATATTCCTTCGGCACGCCCGCGTCGCCGACCGACGAATAGACGATCGTGCCGCTGGAGCCGTCGGCGAAGCGGACGAGGATCGAGACCGCATCGGCATGATCGCGCGTGGCGATCGCTTGCGCCTCGATCGGCAGGCTTCCGGATAGGAAGGTCAAAGCATCCACGAAATGGCATACTTCGCCGATCACGCGGCCAGCTCCTTCCTCGCGCTGTATCCAACTATCGGCCGGGATAGCGCCCGCGTTGATGCGATATAGCATCACGAGCGCTCCCGTTCGCGGCTCGAGCGCAGCTTTGGCCTTTTGCAGCAGCGGCGCGAAGCGTCGATTAAATCCGACGGTGAGCACGCCCGGCCCGATTTCAGCCGCGCCTAGGACCTCGGTCAGGCCGGAGCTGTCGATCGCCAGTGGTTTTTCACAAAACACGTGCTTTCCAGATCGCAAGGCGTCGCGCGCAAAGCGCGCATGCGTGTCGTGTCGCGTCGCGATGAACACAGTGTCGGTATCATTGTCCTCCAAGGCAGCGGCCGGCTCGGTCGCCGAGACAGCAAATCCATGCTTCTCGGCGGCGTGCCTCGCGCTGACGCCCGTGGCGGTCACCACCGTGGTCAGCGTCGCGCCGCCAGCCTTGCGCAGCGCCGGCAGCAGCACGCCTTGGGCATAATTTCCGAAGCCGAGGAAAGCGACGCCGTTTCCGCCGCTGGCGCGGAGCGCCGGTGGAGCGAGACGCAGACTTCTTTCGATCGCTCGCCCTGCCGCTTCTGGATATGTGATCAGAATGGCGAGATGAGGCTCGTCGCTCTCGAGCAGCTCATACGCCTTCTCCGCCTGCGCGATCGGGAAGCGATGCGTGACGAGCCGCTTCGGCGTCACTTTCCCATCGGCGACGAGTGAGAGAAACGCCTCCATATTGCGCTGTTCGGTCCAGCGCACATAGGGCAGAGGATAGTCCAACCCGTTCTGCTCATAGGCTGGGTCATGCCGGCCCGGACCGTAGGAAAGCGATAGCTTCAGTTCCAATTCGCGCTTGTAGAAGGGCTCACGATCGATGGTCATACCGATCATTCCGACAATGACGATACGGCCTTTCAGTCGGCTGATCTCGGCGGCGAGATTGATCGGTTCATTGGACTTGCTGGACGCCGTGACGATCACCGCATCGGCGCCATATTCATTGGTGAATCCGGCCGTCGCTTCGATCAGGTCGTCGCTGACGGCAGCGTCCGCACCTAGCTCCACTGCTAGTTTCGCGCGCGCCGGATTGGGATCGAAGCCCATAACGCGACAGCCGTTCGCTTTGAGCAATTGAACCGTGAGCAGCCCGAGAAGGCCAAGGCCCATGACCACTACTCGTTCGCCGAGCGTCGGCGAAGCGAGGCGCACACCTTGCAGTGCGATCGAGCCGAGCGTGACGAAGCTCGCGTCCTCATCGTCGACGCCTGCCGGAATGGCCGCGGTGAGATGCATCGGCACAGCATTGAACTCGGCGTGATTGGCTTGTCCCGCGCCCGCGCATGCAATGCGATCACCGACCACATAGGCGCCTCCGCGTCGTCCGATGTCGACGACCTCGCCGGCGAGGCTGTATCCCAAGGGAATCGGAGTATCCAGTTTGGCGAACACTTTCTCGATCGTCGGCCGTAGGCCGTCGCGTCCGACATTGTGCAACACGCGACGCACGAGGTCCGGACGCGCGATCGCCTTGCCGACAAGCGACGCCTTGGCGAGATCGATCAACTGCTTTTCCGTGCCGGAACTGATCAGCGACACTCTGGTCGCGACGAGCACGCCACCATCGATCGCCTTCGGCGCTGGAACTTCGGCGACCCGCAATTCGCCAGTTCGGTAGTTCTGCTCGACCTGCTTCACGAGATCTCCGCTGCTTCTACTCGTCAGCCGAATACGAAACGACGCTCAACTCCGTCGTGACTCCGTCTTCGCCATCGAGTTTGACGCGCAATCGCGTCGTGTCGAACTCCAGACCCATATCCGGCCACCAGACCGCAGGCTCGATTTCGATCGGCCTGGAACAGCTCATTCGGATCGCCACCGCACCGCGCGTTATCGACGCGACGGCGCCGGCGATTTCGACCTGCGCGTCCGGATGCAACAGGAAACCAATGCTCGCCACTCGCTTCGTGTGACCTTCGATTCGGTCCGTGATCGTTATTCGACTCGGTTCGACGGCGAACCCGCGAATGTGGATGGGCGCCTGCGCCAATCGTGCAAAACCGTCGTGCTCTCCCGTGAGCATGAAGCCATCGTCAGTCCGGCTGTAGGAGAGGATGGCGACCTCAGGCCGTCGTCCGCAACGGAACGAACCAAAAAATTCGGCCTGATCCGCGCCGTCGAAACACAATGTGTTGTGGCTCGCCGCCGTCCGACAAAGTTCGCGCCGCTCGCCGGCGACATATTCGAACACACCCTGATCGACGACGATACGCGCGCCGCCGACCGACCATTCGAAGCTCGCTACGTCGCCATGCGCATGTGCAGGCAAATCGTCTGGCCCGATGCGGCCGCAATCGGCGAGAAAATAGCTTTCCTCGCTGCGTAACCCGAAGTAGCCGGCGTCTCGAAAAGCAAAGACATCGCGGGACGACGGCCGTCCACCGAACAGCTTTTCGTAGACAGCCAAGCATTCGCCCGGCGCATAGGCCATCGACAGGCCCGAGTCGTTGAACAATGCGACCGAGCCGTCCGGATGTGTAAGATCGGCGACGACTTGCGCCATGTGGTGTAGAGCATCGTCGAGTTCGCCGTTCAATGGATCGCAGCCGAGCGCATGGCGACACTCGAGCAGATCGGCAAATACCTGGCAGTGGTAGGACGGGGAACGCTCATAATGCATCCCATCCGGCAGGATTTGGGCACGTAATTCCCGCCGTAGCAAACGCAAGCCGCACGCGCGCCAGCGATCCGCGTCGCGACCCGTGAAGAAAGCGGACGCCCAGATCAGCGCTTTGAGGTTCTTTATGAGGTGATTTCCACCGATGTCAGTCTCGAGATTGGCTTCCAGAAATCGCAATTGTCTGGCGAGCGAAGCGATCATCATCGCGCTCTCGTCGACGGTCAGACGCGCGCCGCGGGTGGCTGCTTGCTGCATCCAGACGACGACACGCAACGAAAGCGCATAGCTGTTCCAGGTGTCCTTCCAATAGTCCCGCGCATAGGGAGGGTTGGCGTTCGTCCACTGGCTGACGAGTTCGAAGAACATCTCATCGTCGACGTCCTCCAGATACTCCATGTAGTGGAGATTCATTCGCCAGAGCTGCCCGCCTCGATCGCCACGACGCATCCGCCAGTCGACGATGGCAGGGGACGCATGCGACTGGCGAAGAAAGGTGAAGCGCAAGGATCGACCGATCCGTGCGATCATTCCTCGCCGCGGTTCGAAAAGAGGCGTCGGCGGCCTATCGGCGAGCGGCGGCGCTGTGGCCGGGAGCGGCGCGGACAGTCCGACATGGGCGACGCGTCGTATCAAATCGAGTTCCAAGCGGCGCGCCAATTTGGCCAGCGGCACGTTCCGCCCGAAGGCGATCGCCCGCGCCATCTTGCGCAATGCTCCTTCTTTCATCGGCGGGCCAGCGTCTCGAGTTGCACGGCGACTGGACGCTTCGCCGGTTCAGCGCCGATCGCTGCCGACAGAACATCTAAATAGCGCGCCGCGAGCACTGCCCGATCGTAATGCTCGCGCACATGCGCGCAGCCTGAGGCGCCGAGCCGAGCAACGAGATTGCGGTCATTGGCGAGCCGCAAGATTGCAGCGGCGAGCTCATTCGCGCTCTGCGGGGTGATCGCAATTCCCGCTCGGGCCTCCTCAAGCAATTTACGCGCTTCTCCGTCCACCCCGAGAACAATTGGACGGCGCATAGCCATGGCTTCGAACATTTTGGAAGGCAGCACTGTTTTGAATAGTTCGTCTCGGCGCAGGAGTATGAGGCTGACATCCGTCGCGGCCCATATGCCCGGCATGGCCTCCTTCGGCTGCTGTTCGAGCATCAGGACATTGTCGAGCCGCCTCTCTTCCTTCAGGCGGAGAAGTCGTGGTCGTTCCGCGCCTTCGCCGACGAGTAGGAAAATAATGTCCGTCGACCCTCGCAGCAACTCGGCCGCCTCCAGAATCGTGTCGAGACCGTGCGCCATGCCGTGCGTTCCGACATAGGCCGCGACGAATTTGCTTTGCAAGTCGAGCCGCTCTTTCGCCGCGTGTGTGTCGTCGCTCGCGTTGAAACGATCGAGGTCCGCGCCATTCTTGATCACTGTTGTCTTTTCCGGCGCGCCGCCGCGCGCGGCGATGTGAGGCATGAATGAGTCCGTCACGGAGACGATCCTATCGGCCCGACGGTAGGCCAGGGCCTCGAGCTGCTCGAGACAGCGAATGAGGAATCCATTGCGCATCGCGCCGACTGTCACAATGCTCTCCGGCCACAGGTCGCGTATCTCGAGAACCCATGGGGTCCGCTTCAACGCGCGAGCGACGAGCCCGACGAGGCCGCAAAAAAATTGCGGTGAAGTCGATATGACGACATCCGGGCGCTGGAGCCAGACGAACGCCATGCTCGCCGACAGTGCGTAAGAGAGGTAGTTCAACGCCCGACGCAGGAAACCTTCATTGGCGGCGATGAGCGTGAACACGCGCACCACGCGCACGCCGTCGATTGTCTCCGTCTGATAGAGCCGATTGACATAGCCAGGATAAACCTTGCCGCGCGGATGGTTCGGCACGCAGGTAACGACGACGACCTCATGCCCAGCGCGCGCCCAAACGCGGGCGTGCTCTGCGGTTCTGGAGGCTGGCGCATTCACCTCGGGCGGGTAGTAGTGCGTAAAAAAGACGATCCGCACGATCAGCTAATTTCCTCGTCAAGCGGGTAGAGGCAAGCGCTCGTGAGCGAGAAACGCGTCGATCTCCTCTGCGATGCGTTCGGCCGCGCGCCCGTCCCACAAGGGTGGGATGCGACCTTTCTTGCCGCCATTGTCGAGGATATCGTCGACCGCAGCATTCAGCTCATCGAGCGTGGCGACGAGTTGATTTGTGCCCTGCTCGATGGTGATCGGGCGCTCGGTGCTATTTCGAACCGTTAGACATGGCGTCCCGAGAGCAGTCGTCTCCTCCTGCACACCGCCGCTGTCGGTGACGACGAAGCGCGCTTCGCGCATGAGCCCGATCGCGCGCAGATAGCTGAGCGGCGGGGCGACGATGATGGGGGAGGAGCGTAGAAATCCGCCAAGATCAGCGCTCTCGATCATCGAACCCGTGCGCGGATGCAGAGGAAACACGAGCGGAATTTTTTGCGCGATCCCGGCCAGAGCTTCAAGAAGCAATGCGAGCTTGTCCGGATCGTCGACATTGGAGGGACGATGCAGTGTGACCAGCGCGAAGCCGCGGCTTACCACATCTTCGCCGATCGCGGGTGTCACGCCGATTTCCGTGAGTGTCTCGCGCGCGGGGGCCGCGCGATGTAGGCACGCATGCAATGTATCGATCATCACATTTCCGACGAAGACGATGCGTCCCGGAGAAACGCCCTCTCCGATCAGATTATCGACGGCGGAATGTTCGGTCGTGAAAAGGAGATCGGAGAGCCGATCTGTCACGAGGCGATTGATCTCCTCCGGCATAGAGCGGTCCTTGCTGCGCAGCCCGGCTTCGACATGAGCGATCGGAATGCGCAGCTTAGCGGCGACGAGCGCGGAGGCGACCGTCGAGTTGACGTCGCCGACTACGAGCAGGAGATCTGGCGTTTTTTTCGACAGCTCGGACTCCATTCCCAACATGATGCGGGCCGTCTGCTCTGTGCCGGTTCCGGACCCCACTTCGAGATTTACATCCGGCGATGGAATGCTGAGTTCGTCGAAAAACACGGCGTTCATGGCGACATCGTAATGTTGCCCAGTATGGATGAGTCGCGCTACGAGGCCCTTGCGCGCCGAGATGGCGCGCATGATCGGCGCGATCTTCACGAAATTGGGGCGCGCGCCGACAACGCAGGCGATCGTTCGCGGCTCGAGTTCCAACATGGCTATTCCATCTCTGAATCGGCGCGACGCTCAGATGCGAATGCTGTCCGCATCACGCCAGGACGACATTGGCGCTCGTCACGCCCCGGTGCCGACATGCGTTTCGCGTATCGACGATCAATTTTGCATGAGAGGCGAGAACGGCGTAATCGACATCGTCGTGATCGGTCGCGATCAGGACCGCGTCATAGCCGCCGATTTGCGCAGGATCCCAGACTTCGGACCGACGCCCGGCCAAAGATTTGTGCTCGCGCGTCTCCGGGATCATGTTGACGTAAGGATCATAGAAACGCACCTCCGCTCCACGCGCTTCGAGCAATTCGATGAGTCGCAGCGACGGGCTTTCTCGGATGTCGTCGACGTTCTTCTTATAGGCGACGCCGAGCACCAAAATGCGCGACTTGTTCAGGCCGCGCCCGCGAGTGGCGTCGAGAGCCCGCGCCAGCTCATTGACGACATGCTGCGGCATGCTGGAATTGATCTCTCCGGCCAGCTCGATAAAGCGCGTCACGACGCCATATTCGCGCGCTTTCCAGGTGAGATAGAAAGGATCTATAGGAATGCAGTGTCCACCCAGCCCTGGCCCGGGATAGAATGGCATATATCCGAAAGGCTTCGATTTCGCGGCCTCGATCACTTCCCACACGTCGATGCCCATCGCGCCATAGACCAGTTTCAGCTCGTTGACGAGCGCGATGTTGACCGCGCGGAAGATGTTTTCGGTCAGCTTGACCGCCTCGGCAGTTGCGCTCGAGGAGACCTCGACGGTCCTCGGGACGAATTGGTTATAGAGCGCGACGGCCAATCTGCGTGCGTCGGCGCTGTCGGCGCCGACGACCTTCGGGATGCGCGACGTCGAAAATTCCAGATTGCCCGGGTCCTCTCGCTCGGGCGAGAAGGCGAGATAAAAGTCTTTGTCGCACGAGAGTCCGCTGGTTTCCAGGATGGGGCGCAACACTTCATAGGTCGTTCCGGGATAGGTTGTGGACTCCAATATAATCAATTGACCGGGTCTCAAACGGGACGCGATCTGCTCTCCCGTCGCGATGACGAAGGAGAGATCCGGGCCGAGATGAGCGTCGAGCGGGGTCGGCACACAGATCAGCAGGGCGTCCGCTTCGGAAAGGCGATCGAAATTGGTCGTCGCCTCGATCAGATTCTGTTTCACGAGCGGGCGAATTCGATTGTCCGAAATATGCTTGAGGTAGCTTTTTCCCTTCGCCAGGGCCTCGGGCTTCATGGGATCGACGTCGAACCCCAGCACATGCGATCCGACTTCGGCGGCGGTGATGCAGATCGGCAGACCGACATAGCCGAGTCCGATCACGCCGATCAGCGCGTGCCTGCGCGTCAGACGTTCTTCGAGAGCATCGATAGGCGCGCGCTGTTGCAATTTCGAGGTTAGCATCGTGCCGTCCATCGTCGGTTAGAAGTGAGGTCGTGAAACAGCTTTTAGCCATTGTGAAATTTCGAGCGAGGCTCGAACACGGCGCAGGATGTGATAAGAGACGTTCGTTCGCCCGACGCTACCGCACTTCGGGTGAATCGCTTCACCCGAAGCCCGATTTTGTCGTCACGCCGCCGCACGAAGGCGCAGTGGCGCTTACCGTCTCGCGCAACGTGAGGCCATGCGACCCTTCACAGGGTAGAGAAAGCCCATGGCGTCGAGTCGCGCGCTGCTCTCGCGTCGCGTGGAGCAACGAGATGAATTCGAGCTGTTCGGCGATCAGCAGCCGCCGGAGCGTCGCCGGCCATCGGAAGTCCGATTACAGTCAATGTCGTAGCGAAAATTTCGAACGAAGCGACGATCGCCGGAAAGATGTGCGAACCGACGAAATCGACCGGGCGTTCGATCCAGAAATGTAGCCTCAGATCGGAAGGTACGGCGTCGCTGAAGGAGACAGCGGACGTGTGGCGCTTCGACAAAATGCTTCGCGTTCGCGGCGTGAGCTCGCGGGAATGGATGATAGAACGCGCTCGAACAGCATATGCCAATTTCGCTTTTGCGATTCCGAAATTGTCTTTCGAGATAGCAATCGCCTCGATGGCGATGGCGACGAGAGCAAGTTCGGTGAACAGCGAACGAGATTGACGCATCAATGCCGCCTCGAATCTAAATTTAAATGCGCGTGGACGAAATGTTGTGCGAGGCTAGCTCGCGGAGCGAATGGTTCAAGCAGCGTCTATTCTGGAGCCGATTATAGTGCACAATCGGCATTGGTGCTCGTTGGGTAAATTACCAGGCTCTGGTGCAAACGGTATGAGCGGACATAATCCGTGAGGGCAGAACCGGACGCTGGGGTAATGGGTGATGCTGAGTGCGGACAAACTTTTCAAAGGCCGCCATTTCGACCGCGAGATCATCGTTCTCTGCGTGCGCTGGTATCTGCGATACAAGCTCAGCTTTCGACGATCTCGTGGAAATGATGTCCGAACGCGCCTTGGCTTTGGCTCACACGACCATCATGCGCTGGGTTCAGCGCTACGTTCCGGAGTTCGAAAAGCGGTGGAACCGCTTCGCGTGCAGGGTCGGCGGATCGTGGCGCGTCGACGAAACTTACGTCAAGATCAAGGGCTGCTGGGTTTATCTCTATCGCGCCGTCGACAAGGCGGGAAAGACAGTGGACTTTTTGCTGCGCGCCAAGCGGGAGGTCGCCGCCGCCAAAGCGTTTTTCCGTCGTGCGTTCGCGAGCCACGGACGGCCCCCGCGCAAAATCACGCTCGACGGATATCAGGCGTCACATCGGGCGGCGCGCGAGCTTCTCGCGCAGCATCGAGGCAGCGCACGGACTCGAATTCGATCTTCGAAATACCTGAATAATCTGATTGAACAGGATCACCGATCTATCAAGCTTCGCTTGGGTCCTATGCTCGGGTTCAAGCGATTCCGACATGCGGCGATCACCATCGCCGGTGTCGAAATCATGCATCGCATCAGGAATGGTCAATTTGCACTGAGCAAATTTGGTGCCGCTGGGACAACTGCGCCCGAAATCTGGCGTGCGGTGCTCGCGGCCCAATCCCAACGAATGTCGGCCCTCATCGCACGGCGAGGTGCATGAAATTGCACCGCAACCATGCAGATAACTTTCGCCTTTGAGAAGTATCGCGGGCTTGACGGGCTCAATGTCGAGCCGACCACGTTCAGGCCTGAACGGGCTGCCGCAAGGCAAATCGGCAGGCCTACATAGCCCAGCCCGATGAAAACGATCGTCGCGTCCTAGGCGCGGAGCCGCTCCGCAAGTCGCGTTCCAAAGTATCGTGTGCTTTCGTCCATGCAGTTTTCGACGCCTTCCAGCGTTGTTGATTGCTTATCCACTGTCGTGTCCTCGCGACAGGACGCGGCCAGATGACCCGCATTCCAGGGATGCCGAGGTTGTTCTGGAGGATTTCAAAACGGCTGTTGAGGCGTTCGTACCACTGCCGTCAATTTTACAGTTCGCGTAGATCGTCGGTCTCGAACGCTGCAGCGGCCAGTGCAAGCATGAGTATGACCGGCAGTAAGACGAGGAGAAACACCGCGAAGGCGAGGGATTGCCCGGTTGCTCGTACCCCCGAAAGTGCGCCTCTTGTTATAGAGCGATCTTTCCCGCTGCTTTTCTTATCATTCGGCATGTGCGTCTGGGATCTTTATTTCTCGGATCGCTGTGTTGGCTTTGTCGCAAATTTTCTTTATGCGCTCGAGGAACGTGTGAGAGTGACGTGGCTCACGCGGTGAGGGCGTGGAACTGCTGCGCAGGACGCAATTCGCCTCTGGTCTTCAACTAATCCTTTCGGATCATATGCAAGAGCTCGATCCTCGTTCGAAGGCGGACGCATCTCCTCGGACGGCGCGTCATTCTGCTCGCCATGGCGGAGCGCCGGCTCGGCGTGGCCCAGCGGCTGGCGCGCTACTTTCTCGATCACCGCGATCCCTCGGGCATCACCCACATCTTCGCCGATATGATCCGCGCCCGCATCTACGCGATCAGCTGCGGTTATGAGGACGCCGACGATCTCGACTTTCTGCGCTCCGACCGGGCGTTCAAGCGCGCCTGCGGGCGTCTGCCCGACACGGGCCGCGATCTCGCCTCGCAGCCGACGCTGTCGCGACTCGACAACGCGCCAGCTCTGCGCGATGTGACCACCTGACCTATGCGCTCGTCGACCAATGGATGGCCTCCTACGACGAGCCGTCGTCCTCCGTCACGCTCGATATCCACGACACGTGCAACATCCCGCATGGCCATCAGCAATTGTCGCTGTTCAACGCCCATTACGACGAGCGCTGCTTTCTGCCGATCCATGTCTACGACACCGAGAAGAGCCGCCTCGTCGCCGGGATCCTACGCACGGGCAAGACGCCGTCCCGCGGCGAGGTGAGAGCGCATCTGCACCCGCTGACGCGATCTATCCGCAAATCTTGGCCGGCGAGCCGCATCCTGTTTCGCGGCGAGGGACATTATGCGTGGCCCGAGGCGATGGCCTTGTGCGACGATCACGGCGTCGATTATGTCTTCGGCCTACCCGGGACCAAGCCGCTGTCCAAGAAAGTCGACGGGATGGCAGACGCTGTCTGCGTCGAGTGCGCCATCGACGACCCGGACGGCGTGCTCGGCTATGCCGAGACGCGCCATTGCGCCAAGTCCTGGGACAGGGGGCGGTGCGCGATCGCCCGCATCGAAGCGACGCGGCTCGGCCTCGATATCCGCTTTGTCGTCACCAATCTCCCATATGGCGCGCCGCAATGGCTCTACGACAGTCTCTACTGCGCGCGCGGACAGGCGGAGAACCTCATCAAGCTGCACAAGACGCAGCTATCCTCCGATCGAACCTCATGCCGTTCGGCGCTCGCCAATCAGCTTCGCCTCGTCTCGCATACCGCCGCCTATTGGCAGGTGCTCCGCGTCCGCGACGCCATTCCGGCACCTTGCGATCTGGCGAAAGTGAAGTTCTCGACGCTACGCCTGCTGAAGGCCGCCGGCCGCGTGATTGAGACCGCGAGCCGCGTGCGCCTCGCCCCTTCACCGCCGCCAGTCCCGAAGCCGATATCTTCTGCTCCCTGCTGGCCCCGCTGCTCCTGCCTGGCGGCCCATGAACGACGGGGCAGCGCGCCCCTCACATCTTTCCTATCCCTCTAACGCGTTCTTGAAGGCGCGGTTCTCGAAGCGGTGAAAAAGCGGAACGACCTCGCACGGCTCGTGAGCCGAACGGCCCAACAATCCAAAAACTGGCCCCGTCATGAATAAGATCGGCTAGAGCCTTGTCGGTCCCACGGCTACCGCACTTTGGGTGAATCGCTTCACCCAAAGTGCGGTCATTCACAGTTCCGCCAAATGACTAGCATTCTAAAAACCTATCATGCTTTTTGGTGGAATTCTTTCCGCAGCATTACCTAATACGAACCCTCTGAGAGACTGTCTCACGTCGAGGGATTCCCGAATCGGCCGAAATTTGTTGAATGAACCGGCTCTGTCGCGAATTTTGGCTTTGCCGCAAATTTTGTTTATGGACGCGATGAACGCGTGAGAGTGACGCGGCTCACGCCGCGAGCGCATAGAACTGCTGGGCTGGACGCAATTCGTCCCTGGTCTGCAACTGGTCCTTTCGGATCATATGCATGAGCTCGATCCCCGAGAGTGTCGCGGCAGCCGATCGAAATGATTTGAAGCCCAACGTCGGCCGCGTCACTCGCTTCATCGCTCGATGGCCCTGCTCGACAATATTATTGAGATATTTGATGCGCCGGATTTCGATGTCCGCTTCATGCTCCGCATTGTAGCTTTCGATCGCCGCCGTGTTGGCGCCGCTCTTGTCGATCGTGATCGTCTCCGGCCCGCCATGTTGGCCGATCGCCTTACGCAGGAAACGCAACGCGGCTTTGCGATCCCTCTTGGCGGTCAACAGAAAATCGACTGTCGCGCCTGCGTTGTCGACGGCCCGATACAGATATTTCACAGCAGCCTTTGACTTTCACGTAGGTCTCATCGAGACGCCAGCTGGATCCGATCGCGCGCTTGCGAGCGCGGAACTGCTTCTCAAGCAAAGGCGCATATTTGACGACCCAGCGGTTGAGCGTGGAATGGTCGACCTCGACGCCTCGCTCTTCCATCATTTCCTCGAGTTGACGATAGCTCATCGGATACGCCACATACCACCGGACGCCCCACAGGATCACGTCGCGTTCAAAATGGCTGCCATTGAAATCGATCATCACTCTATTCCGCCTGCCCCGGCCCCGCGATCATAGCCCCAACCGGCCCGTGAGAAAAATTCGCGACAGAGCCGGATGTCGGGCTCTGTATTCAACGCCTGGACCGCAGCGCCCCTGCGCCGTGCCGACATCTGCGACCACGAAGCCGGGCTGTTTTCCCGTCGCCTCAGCAATTCGTTCGGCAGCTATCTGCAAGGCTTCGGCGCGACGAGCGACGAGTGTGACATGGACGCCCTCATTGGCGAGCGCCCAGGCGCAGGCCATCCCTGGCCCACGAGAGGCGCCGCAGACGATAGCGGTTCTGTCCGGTATCCGAAGATCCATTCGGGTGCCTCCTTGCTAGACGGCAAATGTGGTCGAATGATCCGCCACCTACGAGCGCGAGGAATATAAGAGTCTGTCCGTGAACCTCATACTTAATTACAAAGCCTTCTGAGCATGAGGCGGATGGAGGCGAGGTGAAGAAACGCCAGCGCCTTGCGATTGAGGTTTTCGAAGTCCTTGGCCAGCCTTCGGCAGCGACCGAGCCAAGAAAAGGTTCTTTCGACGACCCATCGGCGAGGCAGCACTTTGAAACCTTTGGCCGCATCGGAGCGCTTGACGATCTCGGTGTCGACAAACGGCAAGGCCTTCTTCTGCGCGTCGCGGAACTGCGGGCCTTGATAGCCGCCGTCGGCAAACAGCTTTTGCAGAAACGGGAATTTTCCAAACATCGTGCGCAGGACCAGAACGCCGCCATCGCGATCCTGAATGTCGGCCGGATGAACGAGCGCGTGAAGCAGCAAGCCTATCGTATCGACGAGAATGTGCCGCTTCTTGCCCTTGATCTGTAGAGTCGAGGAAGGGCGCGGTGACGCGTTGGATCGCGCTCCGTTTCCCTTCCCCGCTCATCAAACCGGACGTGCAGATTTCCCGCATCCGGCTTTCCGACCAGCTTCATCGCAAAGCACTCGCCGGCGACACTTGGCGCCCACGCCGAAGACGCAATACTCCCAATTCGCCAAGGACATGGTCCCGCGGGAATTGGCGCATGCTTCGTCCTTGCGCCTTGTGTCGTCTGCACAGGAAGCACATCACGCGATCGTAGACGTGCCGATCAACGGCCTCATAGGCCGACGCCAAGGAGCCGTAGCCGAAATACGCCGACCATCCGGCTAAAAGCCGGTTCAGCCGGTTGCGCACGATCGGCCACGCGCCCTTGTTGCTCGGCCGCAAAAGCTCGCTGACTTTCGTTTTGACCCGCAATATGCTCTTCTTCGATGGACTCGCGCCGAGGTACCGTCGGCCTCCGTTTGGAAGGTGACGGGGGCCGATGGAGTAGCCGAGGAAGTCGAAACTCTCCCGTCGAGCGTCTTTCAGCGAGGTTTTCACCTCGTTGATCGTCAGCCCGAGCTTCGTCATTACTGCCTTCGTCCACGCCAAGGCCTCCTCCGCATATCCGCGGCTGAGGATGACGAAGTCGTCGGCGTAATTGACGACGTTCGCGCGGAAAGCCTCGCCCCGTCCGGTCAAACGCCAATGCTTCAGGAAGCGGTTCATGTAGATCACGGAGAGCATTGGGCTGACGACCCCGCCTTGAGGCGTGCCGCGCCTGCTGCTCTTTCCGCCGCTCATGCGCCGTCTCCCGTCGCCGTCCCGCTCCTCGACTGGCGCTTTCAGCCACAGCTTGATCAAATGTAGCACGTGCCGGTCGACGATGCGTCGGGCCACCGATTTGAGGAGGTCCGAATGCGGAATCGTGTCGAAATATTTCGACAAATCGGCGTCTACGACGTCGGTGTAGCCCCGGCAAACCAGCCGGTGTGCTTCCTTGACCGCATCGACCGCGCTGCGGCGCGGGCGATAGCCATAGGCGCTGTCCTCGAAGTCCGCCTCGAAGATCGGCTCGAGCACGATCTTGGCGGCGGTCTGAACAACCCGATCCCTTATTGTCGGGATGCCGAGAGGGCGCTCTCCGCCCCCTGGCTTCGGGATCGTCACCCGCCGCACCGGATCAGGCCGATACGTCTTCGACACGAGTTCCTCGCGCAGGCCCGCGAGCCACGCTTCCACGCCCGACGCCTCGATTGAAGGTCACCCCGTCCACACCCGGCGGAGCGCTTTGTCGCGGGCGCGTTCATAGGCGTGAAGAAGAATGTCCTCGCGGCAAATCTTGTCGTAGAGCAGATAGAAGCGGAAGGCGGGCTCTGCCTTCGCCTTGCAATAGAGCTTTCTCTGAAGACTCCTGATCTTGTCGGGCGTTTCAAGGCTCATCGCCAATCACCCTCTCCTCGCCATCTTCGAAAGCACGCCAGAAGTCAGGGTCCTTCCCTCCGCCGGAATTGCCCGGCTTCGACAGTACTATGGCCCTGTCCGACTCCCGTCCGGTCCGCCGCCAGAAGCGGCGTTGAAGCCGTGACCTTCGACCGCACGGGTCTCCCTCGTTGCTCGCATCACCATTCCGACGTGCTGTGTCCAATACCCCGGCAGACCAGACGGGTGCTTGCGTCGATTTCTTCCCCATCTGCGCGGCCTTCCCCGGGAAAAAGACGGGTCGGCGTCTGCATCGACTCTTTCGAGGCCTGCTCGGACTTCACTCGCGTTACGGCCCGCCGGATCGCTCAACCGCCCATGGCGGCCTTTGTCACGAGGCTTCGGTCCGGCCAGTCCCCCAACCGAACCGCTCGTCAGCTACCCAGATCAATCGACAACTCTCTGGGTGGAACCTACCTCCACTGGTGATACGCGCCTTCGAGGCGCACTTTTTCCTGCATCGTAGCCATGCGGATCGATGCGATGCCCCCTTTTTCTGCGCTCTTCACGCTCTGGCTGTCGATGACCGCGGCTGTTGGGCTGGCCTCGCGCCCTGCCGCTTCGCGACACTTCACGTACAGAGCATGATGGATGCGATCGAGCGTTCCGTCGTATGTCCAAAGATCGAAATAGCCATGGACCATGCTCTTGGGCGGCAAATCCTTGGGGATCGCGCGCCATTGGCAGCCGGTCGAGAGCACATACATCAAGCCGTTCACGATCGAGCGCATCTCGACCGTGCGCTTCCCGCCGCCCCGTTTCGCCGGTGGGATCAGCGGTCCGACGAGCGCCCATTCCGCGTCCGTCACGTCGCTCGGGTAGCGCAATTTGCTACGATCGTAGCGCGTGCGATTTTCATTCGTCCACATCGGCGGTCTCCGCGAGAATCAGGCCGCCTCTATTGAATCACAAGCGATTCATCCGATTCAACTTGTCTTCGGACCGACACTAAGGGTTCCATAACGTCCGTTCGACGAAATCTCGGGCCGCCCGGGCGCCCGACACAGAATCTGCGCGATGGCCTCCGCCACCCCTGCCAATCGGGCGCCATCCCGTCGATGGCGGCCTCGCGCGTCGGCGCGGCGCCCTTCGCCCGCGCCGACCCACCAGACCGGCAGAGTGACACGAACGGCGCCGTCGGATGTCGGATCGTCCATTCGCGTCCGCGCGACCTCAAAATAATTCTCGGACCGGCCGAGAGATTTCCTGTTCCAGCGCGTGGATTTCGATGTCGATGACCTGTGCGCCGAGCGCTGGTCGTCCCTCTGCGGAGGGACCCCGACTGAGGGCTGCCAATCTCCAGCGTCTGGTGGAGGCGCGCGCCTTGTCCCGCGCTTCGACCTACAGCCCATCGTCCGCCTCTCTGTTTCCCGAGGTTGCCGCTCCGCCTCGTTCGTGTCCCTTGCGACAAATTCCACATCAGTCGGGCGTCGGAGGCGATCGTTCGTCGTCGATTTCAACCCATGAAAGCGTCGCGCGCGTCGTCTTGAAGTGACTTACGGCTTCCAGCGATTTCCATCGAGCCAACTCGTGGTCGGACGGGTTGTCGCCGTTTTTAACGAAATACTAACCAATCTCTCAGCATAACGTGAGCATGGCTGTCAGAGACTTCTGATCATGACGCAGGTCGATGTTCTAGGGAGCGCGTCCACCAAGATCGACGTATCGATCGTGATGCCGTGTCTCGACGAGGCTCGCTGCCTGCCCGTCTGCATTGCCAATGCTCGGGACGCGCTCGAGACGATGAGTCACGAGCTCGGATTATCCGGCGAGATCGTGATCGCCGACAATGGAAGCCGAGACGGCAGTCAGTTGATCGCGCGCGCTCTCGGCGCGCGGGTCGTCGACGTCGAGCAGCCGGGATATGGCGCTGCGCTCATCGGAGGACTACGCTCCGCCAATGGCGCCTATCTCGTGATGGGAGACGCGGACGGCTCATATGATTTTCGCGAATCCGTCGATATGGTGCGCCGCCTCGACGCGGGCGCTGATCTTTGCATCGGCTCGCGCTTCAAAGGGCGTATAGAACCGGGAGCGATGCCCTGGAAAAATCGCCATATCGGAAATCCCGCGCTCACCTTCGTCTTGAATCTGTTTTTCCGCGCAGGCGTCACCGACGCCCATTGTGGTCTGCGCGCCATAACGAGCCCCTGCTTCGAACGACTCGATCTCACCGGCCGTGGAATGGAGTTCGCCAGCGAGATGATTATTAAGGCGGCGCTCAAACAGCAGCGAATCTTCGAAGTGCCCGTGACGCTCCATCGCGATCGGCGCGATCGTCCCTCGCATTTGCGGCCGTGGCGCGACGGATGGCGGCATCTGCGTTATCTTCTCATGTTCAGCCCCGCCTGGGCCTTCGCTGTGCCGGCCATTTTGGCCATAGCGCTTTCCTTGGGGATATGGGCGCTGACCGGCGTCGCGGCCCTCGCGGAAAATAAGTCGCCTTTTGGCAATTACTGGATCATTCTCGCCGGCTCGCTGCTCGGCCTCGGACACACCGGCACAGTTCTCGCTGCAGCGACGCATTTCTATGGCCGCCGCCAAGGCTTTCGTCCCCCTGCTTGGTGGGAGGACAAGGTCGTCGATTGGTTCTCATTGGAGACCATGCTCGTCGCTGGGAGCCTCTTTTTCACGCTCGGTCTCACTATTCTCCTCTCTGTTTTCGGCTATTGGTCGAGTCGCAATTTCGAGCCCATCGGCACGGTTCTACCCGCTGTCGTCGGTACGACGTTGATCGTCATCGGCGCTCAAAATGCGCTCGCTGGCTTCCTGCTCGCGATCGTCAATGGTCACGAAGCGAATTTCGTCGACCGAACAGAAGCCAAGAACTGGTCCGATGCACAGCGACATTCCACTCGCGCGCCTATCGCCACTCTGAACGCAGCCGGCCGCAATTGCGACGAAACCGCCTCCGATCGAGCTGCAAATGGAGGCAGGTGAAGATGATCGCCGAAAGCGCCCAGCGCCGTCTTCGTCCCCGCATCTTCGACACGGACTGGCTGCTGCTCCGAGCGATGCGCGTCAGTATCGAGAAGGTCGCCGCGCAAATCGTGAAGCCCGGCGCGATTGCCGTGGATTTCGGATGCGGCTCCAAGCCGTATCAGCCGATCTTCGAGGCTCACGGCGCATCGTATCTCGGAGCGGATTTCGCCGATGCGGAAATCACGATCGATAAGAACGGCCGCGTCGACGCGCTCGACGCGAGCGCTGATCTCGTCGTCTCGTTTCAAGTTCTGGAGCATGTTCCCAACGTCGGCTCCTATCTTCATGAAGCGCGCAGGCTCCTGCGATCCGATGGTCGGCTAGTCTTGTCGACCCATGGCAATTGGTTCTATCATCCTCATCCTGAGGACTACCGGCGCTGGACGCGACTCGGACTCCTGACCGAACTCGCCGAGCACGGGTTTGAAACCATCGAATGTGTGCCTCTGCTCGGGCTACCCGCCTGGACGACGTTGCTCAGACTGACCTGCGGCTACCACGCCATCGTAAAACTGCCAGTCCTCGGCCGCTTCTTCGCTCGAACCCTCGCTATCGCGCTCAATCTACGCGCCTTGATTGAAGACGCGATAACCCCGGAATGGGTCACGCGCGACAATGCATGCGTCTATCTGATGCTGTGTCGCCCGACCCGGATCTCGCCATGAGATTGCCGCGTTTCATGCTCGTCGGCGGATTCTGCGCGCTTCTCAACAACCTGTCGGTTGTCGGCTTCAGTTTGGTCGGCATCCATTATGTCTGGGCGACACTTCTTGCATTTGGACCCATACTCATCATCGGGTACAGATTGCACTGTTCCATCACATTCGACGCGCCGGCGTCCTGGGCTTCCTTGGCGCGCTACGCTGCGGCGATGCTCGCCAACTATCCGCTCTGGTTCGCCTCTCTCTATCTCCTCGGCGATTTCGGCAATCTTCCCACAGCGATCTCCGCACCCGTCGCCACAATTTTCATAACGCTCTGGAATTTTTTATGCACGAGATGGGCGTTGTCACGAGCCGTCACGCCCTTCCATGAAACGCGTTCCGCGAATCGGGGGTAATTTCATGGAATGCTTTACGCTCGACGATTTGACACGCTGCATGGCGCCGCATGCGCCTATCTATTCCTGGCGTAAGCCAGCCTATCAATATGTGGCGCTAACCAATCTCCATCGCGCATGGGATAAATCGCATCGACGTGCGCTCGATGTCGGCGGAGGAACCGGGCTTCTCGCCTATACGATCAAATCGCTGTTCGGGCTGGATCACATCGTCTCCATAGACGTCGAGAACCGATACCTACCGTCGCTCGACATCGAAACGGCCGTTTATGACGGCTGCACGCTTCCGTTTCCGGACAAATCCTTCGATTGCGTCATTCTCTTCAATGTTTTGCATCATGTTCCAACTCCGCTTCGCCTTCCATTGCTGCGCGAATGTCGACGCGTCGCCGGGACAGGTCCTCTCTACATCAAGGACCATCTTTCTGAGGGCCTGTTCGACGATGCTCGGCTCGCGGCGCTCGATCTCATCGGCAATCTTCCCTTCAATGGAATGGTGAGCGCCTGCTATCTGCGTGCCGAAGACTGGCGTACGCTCACGAGTGGCGCGGGCTATGCGTGCGAAATCGTCTCCGACGGCGAATATCGTCACGGCGTCGAGCGAGTCATCTTTCCCAATCGCCTCGAAACGAGCATGAAATGGCGACCGATTTGACGACTGGCCACGAGATGTGCCGTCCGGTCATCCGACTCGCAATGCTGTCGCATTACTTCGAAGAGCATCGCGGCGGAGTCGAAATCGTCGCGGGCGCATTGGCGAGAGCCTTGTCGCCGCTGGGTTTTGAAATCGTCTGGCTCGCGACCGACAAAAAGGCTTTTCGTGACGAGACATCGAACCCGGAGCGGCGCGGGCTACCGGCCTCGAACATCGTCGAACTCACTGCCAAAATTCCCTATCCGCTTCCTTTTCCGAGCGCTATTCGTTCGATTTTTGCCGAAGTGCGCAACGCCGATGTCGTTCTCGTTCATGACGCGCTCTATCTGACCAGCGTCGCCGCACTCTTCGCATCTCGATTTTATCGCAAGCCTTTCCTCGTCGTGCAACACATCGGGATCGTCCCGTATCGCAATCTCATTCTCCGATCGCTCATGGCGGTGGCCAATCGAGTCATCGCTGTACCTGTTCTGAACCGAGCCGACCAGATCGTCTTCATCAGCGATTTGACGCGGCGCTATTTCGAGACGCTTCACTGTCCGCGCACGCCTCAACTCATCTTCAACGGCGTCGACACCGAGATTTTCTTCCCTCCTGAATGTGAAGCAGACAAGGCGACGGCGCGCGCCGATCTTGGTCTGCCCCCCTTCGCGCCTATCGCACTCTTCGTCGGGCGCTTCGTAGAAAAAAAGGGCTTGCTTCACCTCGAACATCTGGCGCGCGAACGCGACGACGTCTTGTTCGTCTTCGCTGGTTGGGGAGACATTGATCCTTCGCAATGGACGCTGCCGAACATACGCGTGTTTCGAGAGTTGGTCGGCCCGTCTCTCGCATTGCTCTATCGTGCGGCCGATGTGTTGTTGTTGCCGAGTGTCGGTGAAGGCTTTCCGCTTGTAATACAGGAAGCGCTCGCCTGCGGTCTGCCTATCGTCTGCGGCGCCGACACCGCTGCCGCGGACAAAGAGGCCGAACCATTCCTGACTACGATAGCTATCGACGTCGAGACGCCGAAAGCAACCGCGGCGGCGCTCGGGGCGGCGACCTCTCGCCTGCTCGAGTCTGGGGAGAATGGAAGGCAATCGCGCGTCGCGCGCGCCGAATTTTGTCGCTCGCGCTATTCCTGGCGCGCTTCTGCAGAGCACTACGCGACGCTTTTGCGTGGTTTGGTCGCGTTTCCGAAGCCATAGACCGTCAAAGCCGAAGCACCGATAATAGAGGTAAAATTATGTTTGATCTCGATACTGCTTCCGATACAGAAGGCCGCAACTCGTCATTTTTCCTCACTTTGAAGGGCGTGACGATCATTTCGACCGCGATCATTTTTTTCGGGGTAATCATCTCGTCTATGACGGAACCTGTTCTAATCGCCACAGCGAAGCAGCCGAAATTTGTATGGTTGACGACATATTTTTTCCGCAGCCAGGACGCACTATGGCTTGTCGGCGTTGCCATTCTTCTCGCAATTGTAGCTATTGCACGGCCGAAGTTGCACCGGAGCTTCATCGATCTCGACGATCGATCTCGACGCAACATGGCCGTGACGCTGCTCGCGCTCTTCGTCCTGATCTGCGGCGTCGTAGGAACTCATTTGGTGTTCCACGACTATCATCTGTCACGTGACGAGATCTTGGCGGACTTCGACGCAACGATTTTCCGCTCCGGCCATCTGATCGCGTCCATCGCTCCAGAACATCGGCCCCTTGCGTCTGCGCTCGCGCCGGCATTCATGGTCCCTATCGACCGGGTTGATGGCTTCGTTTCCGCATATCTGCCGGTGAACGCGGCGTTGCGAGCGGTGGGCGGCTTTGTCGATCCGGCCTCGACCAATCCGCTTCTCGCCGCCTTCGCAGTTATCGCAGTCTTTGCTGTCGCGCGGCGCCTTTGGCCTTCAGATGCGGCTCCAGCGCTCGTCGCCGCCGCGATAACAGCCACATCCTCGCAGCTTCTCGTCGGTTCGATGACGAGTTACGCGATGACCGCCCATCTCGCCCTCGATATGCTCTGGCTCTGGCTCTTTGTCCGCGACGACGAAGCCGGACACGCGGCTGCGATCATCGTCGGAGCGCTCGCGATCGGTTTGCATCAAGCGATCTTCCACCCGCTCTTTGCGGCGCCCTTCATTCTGCGTCTCTGGAGATCGAAGCGACGAACGATGGCAACGGCGTATATCGTCAGCTATGCGATCGTTCTCCTTTTTTGGATCAGCTATTGGCAATTGCTCGCCCTATGGGGCGGCGTCTCTATGGACGCGTCGGACGAAGTCGGCTTTGTTTATTTTATTGCCCGAGTTGTAGCTCTTCTGACGAGTTTTCAATGGTCGGGCGCCGACCTTATGGCGAAGAACATTTTGCGATTCGTCATTTGGCAGAACCCGGTTCTTCTTCCCTTGGTCCTTCTCTCCTACAAGCAAATACGCGACCGCTCCGGAATCGCCTGGGAGCTGGCTGCAGGCATTTGCCTCACTCTCATCGCCATGTTCGTCGTCCTTCCCTATCAGGGTCATGGCTGGGGATATCGCTATATGCATGGGCTGCTCGGGAATTTTTCGCTGCTCGCGGCCTATGGATGGATCGATCTCTCTACGCGCACAAGCGGCCGCGCAAAGCCGGAGGCCGGAGCAATGCTCGCAATCGGTTGCGCTATCGGCGCGATCATTCTGCTTCCGGTCCACGTCATTCAAGCCGAACGCTTCGTCCAACCCTATGCAAGGGCCGCCGAGGTGATCAGCCGCACTGATGCGGATTTCGTGATTGTCGACAAATCTGGACTTCTTTTCGTCGAAGACCTCGTTCGCAATGATCCGTTCCTGGGAAACAGGCCGAAAATTCTCGATCTTACTTACCTCGCGGATGAGCAGATTCACCTTATCTGCGCGAAGAGCAAGGTTGCTCTGTTCGAAAGCGCAGATGCAACATCGCTCGGGATTTCGCGCCACGATGAGGCGACGAAAGTCGACGATGACGTTCGTAAAAAGAAGCGAAAGCTCATGGCGGATCTAGGCTGCGGCGCCGAAATCAGCCCGCGAATGTCAGTCGGCGGGGCGCGTTGGCTCTGACGCAATTCTGGTGCAGTTTTTCGTCAGTCCGCTCCGAGAAGCCGGGCTTCGAGGAGATCGAGTTTTGCGCGCCCATACATTTGGCGCTTGATCAACTTCAGCCGGGTGATCTGGCCTTCAGTCTGGCCGTTCGACCAAACGTTCGTGATCGCCGCCACGACGGCGGCGCGGTCCTTTGTGACGCCGCTCGCGAAGGAAGCCAGGAGGCCGGTTTTTGCACGGTCGATCCAGCCGTCGAGGTCGTCGCCGGCTTTCTTGCGGATCGTGGCTTGAAACGCGGCGACGGCGGCGCGCGCTTCGGCAAGAGCAGGAACGCTGTCCTCAATTGCTGCGATTGTGAGCGTCTCCGTCGTCGACAGCGCGTCCCGGCCACTCGTCATCAGGCGTGCAATGGTCCTCGCCGAGGGCGTTCGATGCAAGCCAGCCGCGTCCATCTTTTCCGAGCGGCGGCGCCGGCCCGCCCATTCGGAGACGACGCGCAAGGATCCACGAAAGCCGGCAGCTTGGAGACGTCGCCACAGTTCAGCGCCATTGTGACAGCCGGCGGCCCATTGCGCGTCGAGCCATGGAAGATGCGGCTCGAGTGAACTCTCCCGCGTACGGAAAATTTCCGAGCGCTGGCCGCGCAGAATCTTTCGAACGAGCCCGCGACTATTGCCCGTCTCCCGCACGATCTCTTTGATCGACGCGCCACGCTCGGCCCGCGCAAAAATAGCGGCGTTGACTTCTTCGCGGCGCAGATAGCCCTCGTATTGAAGCTTCTCCGCGGCGGTGAGCAGTGCCGGGTCGACGAACGTCGCTCCGAGCGCGGATCGTATGCAGCGCATCGATTTGCGCACGGCGCCGAGGAAGGCGGCGCTGGCGTTTCCATCAGATGCCAGCGGTCGGCAACCTGAA
>NZ_SOEJ01000024.1:0-33995 GCF_004366495.1 Methylosinus sp. sav-2 | reverse complement strand
AATCCAGTCTCGATCATCTTGACGATGTCCCGGCGAGTGAGCGTGATCTTCTCCCGCAGCAGCGCGATCGCGCGGTTCTCGGCCCGCACCTCCTCAGCGAGGTTCTCGATTTCGCTCGAGCGCGCGACGAGCGGCGCGAGATCGAAGCCAAATGCGTCCTCTATGGCTCCCCCCTGCCCTTTTCTGGCGAAGCGCTTCCCGTTCGGGGAATCGCGGCGGATGATCAACCCGGCGTCGACCAGGCAGGCGAGATGCCGCCGCAGCGTCGCCGGCGCCATGCCATGCGCACGGATCGACAGTTCCTTGTTCGACGGGAACACGACGATGCCGCCGCCAGCTGAGCCGGCTTCCGCCGCCTTTGCATTGGTCTCCGGCAGACTGAGCGCGGTCTCCTGATGGAAGCTCAACAACGCGTGCAATACGGATAGCGCGCGCTCGGTGACGCCGAGCGGCTCCTTGGCTTCGGTGAGCGCGCGAAACAGCCGCCATTTGTGGACGACGGTCTCGGATGCGCCCGGCTTTGCGGCGAAATTTTCGGTCGCGGTCTGGCTCGCCACCATGGCGAGCGACAACGGCCGCCGCCCGAAGGGCGTCGTTGGACGTGTCTGCATGTTCCTTTGCCTCATTCAGGCAAAAGAAATCCGCTCACCGAAACGGCGCCAAAATGCTTGACAGCGATTCGCGGAAGTGTGATTCTCTTAGGTGCGAACTTTGAGAAGGGCTTCCGGGACGTTACGTTTCGGGGGCCTTTTTCTTTTGCTGGTCAATCTCCATTATTGCCGATTGTCTTTTCCTGCCGAAACGCCTGATACAGGTCGGCCAGTCGTTCCGACAGATATTCTCCGAACGCTTTTGCGTCAGGGCCCTTCGCTTTTAGCGACACCGTATACCGCTTGCCTTCGGCCTTCATTTCAGCGGCCAACAATCCATCTTCGGACGCCCACTGCAGCTGATGTCCGTTTCTTACGCGGTTCATCGACTTTTTGGATTTGAGCCGAGCCACAATGGCGTTGAATCGCTCATCGCTGGAAAGGCCAGAAAAGCTAGCGTCCTCGATTGCTGTCAGCACGCCATCGATCGAACCGGGCCTTTCGAGAAGCGCCTTGAGTTCATACCAACGATCCCGTCCGACCCCCTTTGCTGGCCCAATCGCTTCCAGGACTCGCTGGGGCAAGCTCGCAACCGAGAGCATTTTGGAGAGCGTGCTTCGGTCGATTGCAAGAGCCGTGAGGATCGTCGAGCTGTCTTCGTCATAACGCAGCTGCGAGAGCTTTGCGGCGAAGAGCGATTTCTCGATGAAGGACAGGTTTGCTCTGGCTGAATTTTCCTGCCCTTGCGCGACGACGTGCTCCCGATCCCCAAGGTCTTTGACTACGGCGCGAACTTTTCGCTCGAGTATCTTTGCTGCCCGCGCGCGTCTATGGCCGAATACGATCATGTAGCGACCGGCCTTAGAAGGATTTGGTCGAACTAGGATCGGAGAATCCTGCCCGCGCTCACGAATAGCCGCCAAAAGCTCATCGAACTCTCGATCATCCTCGGCGAGACGATCACGAACAAACGAAACATCGACGACGTCGGGGTCGAGCTCGACGACCGTCTCGCCTTCCATGAGCTTGTCCGCTCGGGCGGCCAACTCGTCGATCGAGCTCAAAATCGAACGAGATGCGCCTTTCAACGCATAATCGAGGGCAGGGGTCTTTTCGTCCACGCCACCTTGATCCATGAGGTTGGCGAACGGGTTTTTTCGAGCCACGATCCACTCTCCTCACTGATCTAGTTTATTGAAAACAAATCTCGTTTTCGCTGATTTTACGGCCGTCAACATCAGAGCCTCCCCCACGCCTGGTGAATGAGGCCTTGGATTTCAAAATTGACGGCGTCCATGCACTCGATCGCTCGATCGTAGGTGTCTCTGTTAAAATTCGCTCTTTCCACCTCATACAATGTCTGTTTCGTTAGCCCGGCGTCGGAGATCGCTGTCGACTTGAGCATCGGGCTTTTTAGAATCTCCTCGGCCAACATGGATTGCATGAACCCGAGCATTTGAGCTTGAGGGACATCCGTCGGCTCGTAACGCGTGATGAGGTATCGTAACCAGTCCATCTGCACGCGAGCCCCGACCTGCTTGATGGTCCGGGTGATATTGCCGAGCATGAGCAGGAATTGACTCATCGACATCAGGTCCAGCATTTGCGGATGCACGGTGATCAATACGGACGTTGCGGCGGCGAGCGCAGTCAAGGTCAGATATCCGAGCTGGGGAGGGCAGTCGATAATGACCGCGTCATACCGGTCATCCACCTCCTCCAGAGCGTTCCCGAGCCGGACGAAAAACCGCTTGCCTTCCTTCGAGCCCTGCATCGCGAGCGGCGTGGCATATTCATATTCCTGCAGCTCAAGATTGGCAGGAATAATGTCGAGAGAAGGAAAGTTCGTCGCCAAAATCACATCATGGATAGGCCTCTTGTCCTCGTCATAGCGAATGGCGTCGTAGAGTGACGGATTGCGGTCGATTTCTGGCTGGAATCCATGCAATGCGGAAAGAGACGCCTGTGGATCCAGGTCGATGACCAGCGTCCGATGCCCGGTCAAAGCGAGGTGTTGCCCGAGATGGGCGGCCGTCGTTGTCTTGCCGGATCCCCCTTTGAAATTAACCACCGCGATAACCTGAAGCTTCTCTCCGACTTTTCGGTGTGGGACGTATTTCTTGGCGTCCGAGCGACCATTCTTGTCCAAATATTGCCTCAGCTCGAACATTTGCTCCGCAAGATAGAACCTGCGGCCGCCAGCAGCGATCGTAGGCTCCGGCCCCTTCTTCTCGAGGTGAAGCCGCTTCAGATTATTTGGACTTACCCCGAGGTAATGCGCCACCTCGGCCATCGAGAATTGACGAAGAGTCTTCTTGGCGTTGGGAGGAAACTTCTCCAGCCGGAGCTGGTTGAGCTTCCGCGATATCTCGGCGCCCTGCGCGAGTATCTTATCGTCGAATTCGAATGTCGGAAGCATGCGTTATTGCCCAGTGTCGTCAAATAGCGCCAGGAAGACCGTTCCTGCAGATTTAGCGCCATTATGTGCGATTCTCTCAGGCTGGCAAGAACAATAGGATTACCAAAATCCTAACGCCCTCGAGCTCTCGGGCTTTTGCGCTCTTGCTCGCAGAACTCGGCGGCCTGCGCATATCCAACTGAATTAGCGTTGCTTTATTCGATATTTTACGGCCGTCAACGCGTCGACAGACGGATGCCGCCGTAATGACATGTACGGCGGCAAAAAATGCTCGCGCCCGAGAGCTTCGACAGAGCGCCTCCTTCAGCGAACGGCGCGCCGTAGCGCGGGAGGACAAAGACCCCGCCCTCATAGATCAACGTTGCGAGATGGGTCTTCAGATAGTGGCCAAGAGAGGAGGGGAGCGCGCAGCACGTCATTTGCGCAAAGGAACAACATCGCCAAAAAGCCGTTGCCGTCGAGCAACGGATGAATGGTCTCGAACTGGACGTGCAGTAGACAGGCTTTGATCGGCGGCGGAATTGCGATCGGTTTTCGTGAATGAATTGCGCAAGGCGCCGAGAGAGCCGCCGAGTTCGCTCGGGGGCACGAACAGCGCGTCGCCCTTGCGCGCCGCCGATCCAATTCACCGGAGTCTTTCGTCTCACCATGCCAGCTCTGGAGGAGGAGGGCGTAAAGCTCACGAATGAGCAGAAGCGAGAACGAAACCTCTTCCTCTCGGATGTCGTCGATCATCTGAGCAGACTGCGCCTCGGCTGCTCCGTCGAGGCGGCCGAGCGCAAGCTCTTTGGCGCCGAGGCGACCGGGCCGATGGGCGGAGCTGGAATTTTCGCGCCGAGCTTCTAGCGAGAAGCAGATCGAGCTGCCGCGGCGAAGACACCGAGCGGGTTAAGCACTCCAAGCACCAAAGCCACATGTCGAGCCGCGTCGCATGCTGCACGGCGCTCGACAGCGGTCGAAGCCGTGGAAAGCCCCCAATCGCCTCCGCAGACAAAAACTCGCCCCCACACGAGCGTGGAGCGAGCGCATAGCGTCGATTTCTCTGCGCCTGTGGCATAAGCGCAACAATCACGCATCCCGCGCCGCGATACGTGTTTCTCCTAAGAAGATCGGGCTTCCCCAAAGAATCAAGGCGGAAACGCGTCAATTTTCTGAATTTTAGATGACTTTTTCGGTCATGAACCTGAATCAATGGTTCCCTCATGAGTAGATCGACGTCGAAATCTACCTAGGGGATCGTCGATGCGGAACTGGCCAGCGCGCCGCGAAAGACACGCGCGCATCGAAATCATTCCTATGATCGACGTGATGATGTTCCTGCTGGTCTTCTTCGTGCTGATCAGCATCAATGTGCTTCCGGCGCTCGGGCTCAAAGTCACGCCGCCGACCTCTGCACATCCAGACAAGGTCGTCGAGCGCACACGCGTGACGATCGGCATCGATCGCGCCGGCGATACCTATATCGACGGCAAGCCGATCTCGCTCGCCGAACTCCCCGAACGCCTGCGCGGCCTTGCGAGCGAGGACAGGCCACTCGCCGTCGTCATCAGCGGCGACGAGGGCGCGGGACTTCAGAGTCTCGTCTCCGTCCTGGACGCGCTCAAGTCGGCGAAGGTCGCGAGCGCCTCCATCGTCACGAGGCCGCAATAGTGCGGGCCAGACCAGCGATGGACAGGCTCGATGTCGCGAGCAACGCCGCCGGACTCGCCGGCGCGCTGACGCTGCTCGTTTTGTCGCTGACGATGGCGCCTGAGACAAATCGTGTCTCGCCGGCCGACCCCGGCGCGCAGACGATGGAGATCGCGCTCGATCTGCCGGTCGAGGCGGAGGCGTCCGAGCCCCCTTCGCCGGAGCCGCTTCAAGAGACGCCCATTGACGCGCCGCAGCCGCAGACGCTCGAGGAGACGCCGCCGCCGAGCGATGCGCCCGCGCCCGTAGCCGCGCAGCCAAAGCCGCAAAAGCCCGAAAAGCCGAAGCCGAAAGCCGAAGTGCGTCCGCGCAAGGAACGCGAGTCCAAAGCCGATTTTAAAAAAGAAGCGCCCGAAAAGCCTGCCGCCGCTCGGCGGGGCGAAACCGCCGGGGCGGAGCGAACGTCGCGCGCCTCCGGCAATGCCTCCGCCTTCCGCGCCTGTCTCGCCGGCGCGCCCTATCCGACCTCCAAGGACGCGCGGCTGCAAAAGCCCTCGGGCGCCGTCGGCATCGCGGTCTCTGGCGGCTTGGCCTCCGTCACCCACAGCTCCGGCTCCGCCCTCCTCGATTCCGCCGCGCGCTCGCGCGCCGTCGCCTGCGCGTCCGCAGCGGGCGGAGGCTCGCTCAGCGGCGTCGTCGTCTTTCACCCGAGATAGTCGCAACAGAGGTCCACCGATGAAGTTCCGTGTCCTGACTTTCGCTCTGCTCGCCGGCGTCTCGACGCCGACTCTCGTTCTGGCGCAATCGGCCGGCGAGCCGCAAAAGCCCGCGCATGACAGCCGCTCGCAGAGCGGCCTCACCGCGGCGCCGACCGATTTCGGCCGCGTCGACATCTACGGCAACGGCGCCGCGCAGCCGGCGCCGGACGGCGTCAACCGCCAGGATCTGGGCGGCGGCTATATGATCGAGGAAGAAGCGGTGAAGACGCGCTCGACAGTGACGCGCGACGCCATCGCCAAAATGTCGCCGACCGCCAATCCCTATCAGATGATCAATCTCCTGCCGGGCGTCGTCATCACCAGCACCGACAACTCCGGCCTCAATGGCGGCAACATACGTATCCGCGGCTACAACAGCGATCAGCTGGGCCTGACCATCGAGGGCATGCCGGTCAACGACTCCGGCAATTACGCGCTCTATCCGCAGGAATATGTCGACAGCGAGAACATAGAGCAGATCTCGATCGCGCAAGGCTCGCCCGATCTCGACAGCCCGCATATCGGCGCCTCTGGCGGCGTCATCAACATCTATATGCGCGATCCGTCGAAGACGCGCGGCGGCTTCGTCGATTTCTCCTACGGCATGCACAGCACAGCCCGCGAATTCGCCCGCGCCGAGACCGGCCAGATCGGCGACTTCCGCGGCTATGTGTCCTATTCGCATTACACGGAAAATCACTGGTCGGGTCCGGGCTCGAACGAGCGCCAGCATGTCGACTTCAAAGGCGTGTGGGAGCCGAGCCAGGGCAATCGCGTCGGCCTCTCGGTGATCTTCAACGACGCGCTGAACAATTTCTATCAATATCCGACGCTCGGCAGCTACAATACGCTCGGCGCGCGGTCGGTCGGCTACAATAACGCGCTGCCGGCTTCCTATTTCGTGCCGTCGGCAGGCGCCTGGGACCGCTCCGCCAATCAAGCGAACCTCTATTACAAATGGCGCATCAACCCGTTCCGCAATCTGATCGTCAGCGCGCCTTCGACCTTCGCCATCAGCAAGGACGTCACTTACGACGCCATCCCCTATTTCTGGTACGGCTACGGAAGCGGCGGCGGCGTGACCTCGGTGACCGAAAACGCGACGACGTCGGGAAGCTCGTTCTATTACGGCCGCTTCAACATCGGCGCGGCGGATTGGAACAACAATGGCGTCGTCACCAAGAACGACAAGGGGATGTATTACAACCCCTCGATCACCGAGACGCTCCGCCCCGGCCTCATCAACAAATTCACCTTCGATCTCGGCGATCACAAGCTGATGCTCGGCTATTGGTTCGAATACGCGAACCACCGCCAGACCGCGCCTTACGCCTTCCTCAACGCGGACGGCTCGATCGTCGACCCCTTTCTCGACTCCGGCGCGATCACCATTCCAGGCGTCGGCGCGCCTCAGTATCGCGATCTGCTGACCCAGACCGTCACCAATACGGGTTTCGTCAGCGACACTTGGTCGTTGCTCGACGACACGCTGACGATCGAATCGGGCGTGAAGGTCGCGTCCATCCATCGCTCGGTCTATAATTTCCTGCCCGGCGTGACGCCGCTCAACACACAGAGCGATCTCGTCGCTCTGCCGCAGGCCGGCTTTCGCTACAAGTTCTGGGATTACCACCAAATCTTCGGCTCGGTCGGCACCTCCTTCCGCTCGACGCCGAATTTCGCGCTCGCCGACACGGTGAACACCAGCAGCGGCGCGCTGACGCCGGCCAATCGTCTCGCCCCGGAAAAGGCGGTCACCGTCGAGCTCGGCCATCGCTATCAGAGCCCGTTGTTCGCCACGTCGGTGTCTCTCTATGGCTCGCATTACGAGAACCATCAGATCAGCACCTCCGTGTTCCTGCCGAACTCCAGCTCTTCCGTGAGCACGACGATCAACGCCGGCGCGGTCGATCTCTGGGGCGTCGCGGCGGAGATCGGCACGCGGCCGATCTATAATTTCCGGCCCTATCTCTCGGCCAATTACCTGCAGACACGCATTCTCGACAATCTGTCGACATCGGGCACGACGCCGGCCGGCTCGCCCATCTCGTCGATCAACGACTTCCTGCCGACCAAGGGCAAGCATCTGCCGAGTTCCCCCACCTGGACCGGCGCGCTCGGCGTCGACTATGACGACGGCCATATTCTCGGCAATCTGGCCGCCAAGGTGACGAGCCGCCAATATTCGACCTTCATGAACGATGAATCCATCTCGCCCTACGCCCGTATCGACGCCATGGTCGGCTATCGCTTCGACGACATCGCCTTCGGCAAGAAGCCGGAGCTGCGCGTCAACCTCTACAACATCACCAACACGCATGCGCTGACCGGCCCCAATAGCGTGAAGAACAATGCCGTGGCGACACGCGGCATTTATGGCAACGTCGTTTCCGCCAGCGCGCCGACCTATTACGTCGGCCAGGGCTTCTCGGCGACGGCGACCTTTTCGATGGGCTTTTGACCATGCAGATCGATCACGCCTTCTTCCACGAGATCTGCATCGACATTCTCTATGGATGTCTGGTTCTACTCGCCTTCGTGCTGATCGAGCGGCTCGTCTATTACGCGCTGCTGGCGCTGCGCTCCCGCAAGATCAGCGCCGCGATAAAAGCCCACGCGCTCGGAACCTCGACGACGCCGAATCCTTTCGGCGACGACGAGCTCAGCCGCAGCTTCGCCCAATATGTCGCCGCGCAGAACATGCCCGGCTGCACCCGCGCCCGCGTCGAGGATTTGTCCTCGGCGCTGTTCATCCGCGTCGACGCCAAGGTCAGCGCGCGCCTGTGGATGCTCGACACGATCGTCACCGCGGCGCCGCTGCTCGGCCTGCTCGGCACCATTCTCGGCATCATGGACACGTTCAACGCGCTGTCGTCGGGCGGCGTCTCCGATCCTGCCGCGGTGAGCCGCGGCATCGCCGCCGCGCTCGTCGCGACGGCTGTCGGCATCGGCACCGCGCTGGTCGGGCTGATCGCCCATAATCTGCTGCACCGCCAAGCAGATGTCCTCATCGAGGGCTTCAAGAGCGCGCTGCTCGCAGCCACCCGCGACAGCTTCCCGGCAGCCGCAGAATAAGCGCCAGCTCGGCGTTGGAGAGAGATCGGGGCAAAAGGGCCGACCGACCGGAGGAGCGAAGATGCCGATCACCAGACGCGCGCTGCTCGCAGGAGGAACGGCTCTCGCCACCGGCTTTCCGACGATCGCGCGGGCCGCGCCGCGATTGTGGCTGCGCCTGCTGGAAACGTCCGACCTGCACATGTTCGCGCTCGATTGGGACTATTATCGCGAGCAGCGGGAACCGACCGTCGGACTGAACAAAATCGCGAGTCTCCTCGCGCGAGCGCGCGAGGAGACGCCGAACGCTTTGCTATTCGACAATGGAGATCTCATCCAGGGAAGCCCGCTCGGCGACCATGTCGCGCATGAAGGCGGCCTCGCCGCAGGCGCGCGCCACCCCATCTTCCGCGCGATGAACTATCTGCGTTATGATGCGGCGACGCCCGGCAATCACGAATTCAATTTCGGATTGAACTTTCTCGAGCGCGCCTTGACGGGCGCCGCCTTTCCCTATGTCGGCGCCAATATAGAACGCGCCGACGGCTCCGCCTTCCTTCCGCCCTTCCACATTCTGACGCGTCGATTCACCGATGACGGCGGCGCCGCGCATGAGCTGCGCGTCGGCGTCATCGGCTTCGCGCCGCCACAAATCATGATCTGGGACAAGGCCAATCTCGACGGCAGGCTGCGCTGCTGCGACATGGTGGCCGCAGCGCGCCGTCATGTGCCGGTTCTGCGCGCGAATTGCGACATAGTGGTCGCGCTGTGCCATTGCGGAATCGACCCGCACGCCGGCGTGGGCGCGGAGAACGCCGCGCTGCAGATCGCCGCCGTGCCCGGAATCGACGCGATCATGCTGGGGCATTCGCATCGGGTCTTTCCCGGACCAGATTACGCCGGCGTCGAGGGAGCGGACGCCGAGCGCGGCGCGCTCGCCGGCATTCCCGCGGTAATGCCCGGCTTTTGGGGAAGTCATCTCGGCGTGATCGACCTCGCTCTCGCACGCGACGGCGATCGATGGATCATCGATCGGTTTCATTCGCAGGCGCGACCCATCTATCGGCGCGAGACCGGCAAGATCGTCGCGCTCGCTGGCGTCGATCCGCAGATCGAGACGATCGTCGCGCCCGAGCATGAGGCCACGAAGCGCCGGGTCGACGCCCCTGTCGGCGAGATCGCGACTCCGCTCTACTCCTATTTCGCCTGGATCGGCGTCGATCCGGTCGGCGCTCTCGTCAACGCCGCGCAACTCGCTTATGCGCGGCCGCTGCTGGAGGGAACGCCTTTTGCCGAGCTTCCACTGCTCTCTGCCGTCGCGCCGTTTCGCATGGGCTATACGCCGGACGCCTATATCGACCTCGATCCAGGTCCCGTAGCGCTGCGCCATGTCGCCGATATCTACCCTTACCCCAACACGCTGACAGCCGTGCGCGTGACCGGCGCGGAGCTGCGCGAATGGCTGGAATGCGCGGCGCGCGTGTTCCGGCGCATCGATCGCGACAGCGAGGGAGCGCAGCTCCTCGTCGATCGGCGCACGCCCTCTTATAATTTCGACGTGATTGCCGGACTGCGCTATCGCATCGACGTCACGGCGCCCGCGCGCTATGACGCGAATGGCGAGCGTCGCCCCGAGAATGCGCGAATCGTCGATCTGCGTTACGCCGACCGGCCTGTCGATCCAGCGCAGCAGTTCATCGTGGTGACGAATAATTATCGCGCCGACGGCGGTGGCAAATTTCCCGGCCTCGACGGACGCAATATCGTGCTGCGCGCGCCCGACTCCAATCGCGACGCCGTGGAACGTTTTCTTCGCCGCGGCGCCGCTGTTCCCGATGACCGTCCCTGGTCATTCGCGCCGATCGGACGCCGCGTGACCATCGCTTTCGATTCGGCGCGAGCGGCGACTCGCCGTCTCGCCGAAGCGCCCGGCCTGCGCGCGACGCGTGAAGAAGGCGGCTATCTGCGCTACGAATACGACCTCGCCTGACAACGCGACAGCCGCTGCTTTCGCTCCGGCTGCGCCTCGGCGAACGAATAGGCCGGAGGTCGCGGTCCGCAACCGCCGAAAGCGCGCCGGCTGGCGGACATGCTTCGAGGCCGGCTCACTTGCGAATTCTCGTCGCATCATTGCCAGTGACCACCAAAGGCGCGCTCCGCATCATATCGAGGCGCGAACGGAACTCCTCGGCGACGCCTTGCGCGTCGAGCGAGTCACGAATAATGCGGGGCTTGATGAAAATGATGATTTCAGAGCGATCCTTGTTCCGGGTCGTGCTGCCGAACAGATCGCCGAGATAGGTGAGATGCCGAAGGCCAGGAATGCCGTCCTTGATGTTATTCTCCTGTTCGCTGATCAGGCCGCCGAGCAGAACTGTCTGCCCGCTCCGGACCGAGACGGTCGAATGCACGCGCCGCTGCGAGATCGTCGGGGTTAGGCTCGAGCTCACTGGATTGGAGATTTCTTGCTCGACCTCGAGCTGGACAACGCCATTGCCGTGCACATGCGGCCACACTTTTAGAATGACGCCGGTGTCACGCATTTGAATCGAGTTGACGATGGTGTTGGAAGTCGACAGCACCGTCGCCGATCCGGTCGAAATCGGGACTTGCTGGCCCACTTGCAGAAGCGCCGGTTGATTGTCCGATACGACGAGCGAGGGGGAGGACAGCACTTTGACGCTGGTCAGCGTCGTCAAGGCGTTCAGCACCACATGAGGCTGCGTCTCTGGTCCCAGCAGCAAATTGAAGCCCGGCAGCACGCGTTGAAGGACGAGGTTCGATACGACATCCGTCGTGGAGGAGGTGGTGGAGGACGAGGAGGTCGCGGCGGCGGTCGTCGCGTTCGTCAACGATCCATTGGCTCTCGAAGAGTTTCCGAGATAATATTGCACGCCATATTGCAGATCGTCGTTCAGCGTCACTTCCGCGACCGTCGCCTCGATCGAAACCTGCATCTGCGGCTTGTCGAGCGCGCGCAGCGACCGCTCGACGACGAGATAGTCGTCTTGGCTCGAGTAGACGACAATGGAATTGTTGGCGTTGTCGGCCGTGATGCGCATGTTTTGGAATACGCCCTTCGGCAGCGAGCCGGAGACGCCGACGCCATTGCTTTTCTCTTCATTGTCGGCGTTCTTCTGCTCGGCGAAATTGCTGAAGGCCGCCGAGATCTGATTGCCTCCGCCGGAGCCGGCGGCGGACTGTTGTCCGTTCGCGCTGTTCTGTGAGCCAGTCGCCGAAGCGCTTCCGTTTCCCGAGAAGCTGCTGCCGGTCGAAAGCTGGTCGAGCTTGGTTTGGGCGGCGCTGATTCCAGGCGCGAGCTGGCTTGCGGCAGAATCCGCCGCCTGGCCCGCGCCCTTGCCGACGAATATCTCGTTCAAGATTTTTGCGATGCGCGTCGCATTGCCGTTGACGAGCTGATAGACGCGCACCGTCGATCCGCTCACATCCGATCGATCGAGCCTCCGCAGCCATAGGGTCGCGCGTTCGAGAAGCTGGCGATTGCGGGTCACGATGAGAACGGCGTTCATCCGGGGCATGGGCTGAAAGGCGATCGTTCCGGCGCCCTGGCCGTTTTCGCCCGTGTCGAATATTCGCTCGAGCTCACGGATGATGTTGTCGGGAGAGGTAGATTTCAGCGGATATATGCCGACCGAACGATTGCGCAGCCATTCGACGTCGAAGCCGGAGACCATGTCGACGACGGCTTGGCGTTCACTCGAAGTTCCATGAACGAGAAGAAGATTGCGCGCAGCATCGGCGCGGATGGCGCCGGCGCGCGCGATAAAATTCTCCGCCGTTTTGGCGAGCGCGACGGCCGAGGTGTTGTGCAGCGGGATGATTGTGACGCCATAGCCCGGCTGCACGGGACCGATCGCGGTCGGCCCGGCGCCATTCGCTTCCGAAAGCGGAATGATGCGAATGATCCGGCCCTCGCGGAGAAGCGCGGCGTTGGACATGCGGATCGCATTTTCGAATGTGGGCAGAACGTCTTTTTTCGGGATGGGGCCTGCCGAGACAATGGTGATCGCGCCATGGACGCGCGAATCGATGGCGAAGTCGAGGCCGAGCGCGTCGCCGAGCAGCGCTTTGGCGACCGTTTGAATTTCCGCCTGCTCGAAATTCATTTCTATTTCATCGCCGCGCGACGTCACGCCGGGCTCCGTCGGCGCCTCGCCCGATGAGCGCTTTGGCGAAGCGTCCGCCGCGCCAGGATAGAGAGCAGGTCCGGCGGCGCTCTTGTCGAGACGCGAGCCGCCAGAGCTCGTCGTCGGAAAATAGGCGGAGAAGTCCTTCATGCGGGCGACATCGACGCTGTCGCCGGGACCGATCCCCATCAATTGCTCGGTAGAAGAGCAGGCCTGCAACAAGACCGCGATCAGGAACAGAAGCTTCCTGGGATGCGCCGTCCGAAACCGAAAAACTCGCGTCACTCTATGCACTCCGACACCGCCAACTATAGAGCTTTCATATATTGCGCAGGACTCGACAAGCCTTGTCGTGCAAGATTCGCGCCGCTAATTCGCTTGCGCCACGGCTTCGCTATGTATAAATACCATATGACGGTTGCGCAAGAATCTTGCATTGGCTGGCGACGTGAATTCGATGTCCCGCGAAGCGTTCTTGAAATATCTCGCTCATGAGGGTGGGCTTCGCGAGGCTGACGGGTTCGAGCCCGTCCGGCGCGCCAATGGGAGCGAGGCGTCCGCCGAATTCGATTGGGCGAGCGCGACAAAGCTATCGGCGTCGGCCTTCGCCGACGAGCTCGCAAAGTTCTACTCCTGCGAGCGCGTCACGCGCGGCGGGCTCACTGGCGTGACCTTCGGCGGCGGGCATTTGTCGACGCGCTTTCTCAAGGAAGGACGCCTCTTTCCCTTCATGCGTGACGACGAGCTGGTTCTCGTCATCGCCGCGCCTCTCGAGGACGAGATGCGCTCGGCCGTAGAGACCGCCCTCGGACGGAGCGCACGCATCGCCGTCGCGACGCCGGAGGAGATAGAGGCTGCGCTCGGCTCCGTGCAGGAGCGGACGACGACCGAGAGCGCGGAGACAACCAGCGCCGAAGCCGCGTCCGACGATCTCGACGATCTTCGCGACCTCGCACGCGGCGCGCCCGTGGTGCGCGCGCTCGACGATCTGCTGCGCCTCGCGGTCGAGCAGCGCGCCACAGATCTGCATATCGAGCCCTTCGCCGGAGCGTTGCAGGTCCGCATGCGCGTCGATGGGCTGTTGAAGCCCGCGCCGCCGCCGCCGACGAGCATGGCCAAGGGCCTGCTGTCGCGCCTCAAAATCATGGCGGGCCTGAACATCACCGAGCGGCGCCTGCCGCAGGACGGACGCGCGCGTATCGTGGTCGGCGGCGCGGAGATCGATCTGCGCGTCGCGACCTCGCCCACTCTCTATGGCGAGGGCGCGGTCGTGCGTCTCCTGCGCAAAGGCGCCGGCGTCGTCGAGCTGAGCGAGCTCGGCCTGTCGCAGCGCGACGGCGCAATATTGCGTCGAACATTGCAGGCGCCTTTCGGCATGATCATCGTCACCGGGCCGACCGGCTCCGGCAAGACGACGACGCTCGCCGCATCGCTTTCCGAGATCAACGAGCCGACACGCAAAATTCTCACCGTCGAGGACCCGGTCGAATACCAAATCCCGGGCGTCAATCAGATGCAGATCCATCCGGGAATAGGCCTGACCTTTGCCACTGCATTGCGCTCCTTTCTGCGCCAGGACCCGGATGTGATCATGGTCGGCGAGATGCGCGACGGCGAAACGGCCCATATCGGCGTTCACGCGGCGCTCACCGGCCATTTGGTGCTGACGACCTTGCACACGAATACGGCGGCGGGCGCAATCACGCGCCTCATCGATATGGGAGTCGAGAGCTTTCTGCTGGCCTCTTGCGTGCGCGCCGTCGTCGGCCAGCGCCTCGTGCGCATCCTCTGCCCGGATTGCAAGGAGCCGCACGAGCTCACCGAGGCCGTCCTGGAAGCCGACGCGCGCTATTCGGCGCTCGGCTTCCGCGCCGGCGAGATTCTGCATCGTCCGAAAGGATGCGAATGGTGCAATTTCACAGGCTTTCGCGGCCGCAAGGGCGTCTTCGAGGTCATCGAGGCTTCGGCCGCGCTGCGGGCCGCCATCGGGCCGAAAGTCGATGGTCATGAATTGGAGAATGTCGCGAAAGGCGAGGGGATGACGTCTATGACGCAGGACGGCGTCGCCAAATGCCGCGCCGGCCTGACGACGATCGACGAGATTTTCCGCGTCACCACGAGTCTCTAGAATGCCGCAATTTCGCTATCGCGCAGTGACGCAAACCGGAGAAATGGTGGCCGGCGAGGTCGAAGCGGCGACACGCGAAGAAGTGCTGCGACGCATCGAATATCTCGGTCATCTGCCCATAGAGGCGGAGGTTGCGTCTCGAAAGACGCTCGGCGCCGCCTCCACTGGAGGCGTGCGTGCGCCGGCGCGCGACGTCACGATCTTTCTACGGCAATTGGCGCTGCTCGTCGGCGCAGGGCTCACGCTGGACGCCGCCCTGCAGACGCTGGCGGAAGATGCGAGCAAGCCCATTCAGCGCTTCGCGACCGGGCTACGCTCGATGATCTCCTCGGGCGAGAGTTTCGCGGAGGCGTTGGAGCGACATCCGCATATCATCGATCCCGCCTATGTCGCCATGGCGCGGGCAGGGGAAGCCTCCGGCAAGCTGCAAGCGGTGCTCGCCGCGATCGTCGAGGATCGCGTGCGGCGCGAGCTGCTCTCCGAGCGCGTCGGCTCGGCCATTCGCTATCCTCTGTTTCTCATCGGCGCGGCGCTGCTCGTGCTGTTTTTCTTTCTGCTCTATGTCGTGCCGCAGTTCGAGCCCGTGTTTCACGATCTCGGCAATCGGTTGAATGGAGGCGTCGCCTTCGTGCTCGCGGCCTCCGCCTGGCTGCACGCCAATCTCTATTCTTTTCTCGCCGCATGCGCGGCGCTCGCGCTGGGGCTGCTCTACGCCTTCTCGCGGCCGGGCGCGCGCGCCGCGGCGATCTCCGCGGTCGGGCGCGTTCCGGGCGTCGCCGGCCCTATGCAGGATTGGCGCACGACGCGTGTCATCGGAGCGCTCGGCCTTCTCCTCGGCAATGGCGTGTCCTTGCCGACTACATTGAAAATTTTACGTGATGTCGTGGTGGAGCCACAATCGGTCGCGGCGATCGACAGGATACACGAGCAGGTTCGCAGCGGCCGCCGCTTCGCCGACGCGCTCGCCGAAACGCGGCTGCTTCCGCCGCTCGCCGTCCGCATGCTGCGGATCGGCGAGGAGACCGGCGATCTGCCCGCGATCGCAGCCCATGCGACGCAATTCTACGAGCATCGGCTCGGCGCCGGGCTCGATCGGCTCATGGGCGCGATCGGCCCAGCGGCCATCGTCGTCGTCAGCGTTCTCGTCGGCGCTCTCGTCACTTCGATCATGAGCGCTCTTCTCAGCATAACGGATCTCGCCCAATGACCCTCGCTTGCACGCCGCATCGCGGTCTCAGTCGCGTCCCGAAGGGCGGGCGCGGCGGCTACACGCTCGTCGAAATGCTGGTGGTTCTCACCATCATCAGCCTCATCCTCGGCCTCGTCGGTCCGCGCGTGCTCAATTATCTCGGCGAATCCCGCGTGAAGACGGCGCATTTGCAGATCGAGAGCTTCGCTTCGGCGCTCGATCTCTTCTACATCGACGTCGGGCGCTATCCCTCCTCTTCCGAGGGGCTCGCCGCGCTCGTGCAGCGGCCGAGCGGCGTGGATATTTGGAACGGTCCCTATGTGAAAGGCGGGCGCCTACCCAATGATCCCTGGGGCAAGCCCTATATGTATCGCTTCCCCGTCGATCAGGTTCCGCCTTACGAAATCGTCTCGCTCGGCTCGGACGGGCAGGAGGGTGGCGTCGGCGTCGCGGCGGATATCTCCAATGTCGAACGTTGAGCGGCGCGCAGGCTTCACGCTCGTCGAGATGATGGCGGTGATGATGATCGTCGCGCTGATCTCCGCTCTCGTCGTCACATGGACCTTCGGTTCGGGCCGACCGACGCTGAAAGCGGTCGCGCTCGAGGCTGCGGCGCTCCTGCGGCGAGAACGGCTCGGCGCCATGTTGAGCGGCCATCCCCGTCACGTCGCGCTCGATGTCTCGACGCGGGCGCTGATCGGCGAGAGCGGCGGAAAGGTCGCCGTGCCCCGAGATGTCTCGCTCGATCTTCTCGCCGCAGAAGCGCCGAACGGCAATTTGCAGGGAGTCGCGCGGTTCGAGCCGGACGGCGCCTCGACGGGCGCCGTCCTCGCCTTCGCCAAGGAGCGCGCGCGCTATGACGTGCGGGTCGATTGGTTCAGCGGAAGAGTGTCCGTCGATGCGCCGTGACCGAGCCCGCCGCCGCGCCGGCTTCACCCTCATCGAGGCGCTGGTCGCGCTCGCCCTGCTGACCGCCTTCGCCGCGGCGCTCGGCCCGCAGCTGTTTCACGCGCGTGGCGCGCTCGCCAAGGGCAAGGGGCGAGTCGTGGCGGAGCAGCTGCTGCGCTCGCTCATCGAGGCTCCGTTGGACCGCGCCGGCCCTCTCGAGACGCGGGAAGGGGAGCGTGGCGGCTTTCGTTGGCGCGTCGCCGTCGAGCCGATCTTTCTCGAGACGCCGAGCTTCCGGGAGTCGACGCCGGTAAAAGAGGGCGCCGATGAACGCAAATGGTCGGCCTATCGCGTGGAGGCGCGGGTCGCTTGGGGCTCCAGTGGTCAATCCATCGCGGCGGAGACGATCCGCCTCGCGCTCGCCCCTTAACGGGAGGAAAACATTGCGAAGCAGGGCAGGGACCGGACGCCGCGCTGGCTTCACTCTCGTCGAGACGCTCGCCGCCCTCGCTGTGGCTTCGTCGATCATCGTCGGGGCGGCGGCGCTCACCCATCATGTCGCCGCTCATTTCGACCATGGGGCGCGCGGCGTGAACGAAGCCGAGCGTTTCGCCCTCGCTATGGAGCGTCTGTCGCGCGACTTCGGCGCGGCGAGCCATGTCGCGCTGAAGCCCTCCGGCGCCATAGCGCCGGCGCCGGCCAGCGCGCCCGGCAAAAAGCCGGAGGAGCAGCCTGCTCGGGTGGCTTTCGACGGGGATGGCCAAAGCGTCGTCTTCGTGACGGCGAGCGCCATCGGCGCGCAAGCGGCGCTGGAGGAGATCGTCACGCTCTCCATCGAGCGCGCCGGCGAGAGCGCGCGTCTCATCCGTCGGCGCAGGCCATGGCTCGGCTCACGCGCCGGGCTCGATGGAGGGCAGCCTCGAGACGAGGTAGTGCTGCTCGAGGGGCGCTTCGACATCTCCTTCGCCTATGCGCGCGTCGAGAAGGGCGTTGCGAGCTGGAGGGACATTTGGCGCGGCGAGAGCGAGCTGCCACGCCTCTTTCGCCTCGATCTGCGCGACCCGGAGACCGGCGAGCGCCTCTCTCCGGGAGCGGAATTTCTGCTGCGCGCCGACGCGCCGGCCGGCTGCGCGAGCGCCAAAGCGCAATGCCTTCCGGCGGCAAAGAAAGCGCCGCAGTCGCCGGCGCCGCGGCGGGCGCCGACATGAGGCCCCTTCGGAGCCTCCGCTCGCGTCGGGGCGTCGTCCTCGTCGCCGTCTTGTGGACGATCGCTCTGCTCTCGGCGCTGGCCATGGCGGCCTCGGCGAGCCTGCGCAGCTTTGCGGGACTGCTGGCGATCGATCGCGACCGCGTCCAGGCGGAGGCGCTGATCGCCGCCGGCATAGAGGCGGGCGCCGATCTGCTGATCAAATATCGCGGACGGCCGCTGCTTCCGATCGAGACGCGTTTTTCCCTGCGGAACGGCGAGGGACGCGTGCGGATCAGCGACGAGCTCGGCCGTATCGACATCAACAAGGCGCCGGTCGAGACGCTCGCTTCTCTGCTCGCCGGCCTCGGGGCGCCGGACGCAGAGGCCGCGGCGCTGGCGATTTCGCGCCAGCGTGAGTCGGCCGAAGCGACCGCTCCAAAGGTGGCGCAAAAGCCCGAATCGTCCGAAAGACGTCATCTCGACCAGAGCTTCACCAATGTCGACCAATTGGCGCAGATTCCCGGCATTCCGGCCGAATATGCGCGTCTCGTCGCGCCTTATGTCACCGTCTTCGGCGAGGAGACGGTGAACGCCGCGACCGCGCCGGCGGAGACGCTCCGGCTTCTGCCGCAAATGACGCAGTCGCGCGTAGAACGCCTGCTGGAAGCGCGCGCGGAGCGGTCGCTCGAGGCGGCAGATTACGAGCGAATTCTCGGTCCCGCTGCGCGTTACGCGAAACCAGCCGACCACAGCGTCGCGAGGCTCGAGATCGCGGCCGCGCTCGCCGACGGCTTCGCCTCCGAAGCCGAGGCGATCATCGTCACGCTGCCGAAGGACAGCGAGCCGTATCGAGTGCTCGCCTTTCGCCAATCGCCCCGGGCTTCGGCCTATGCCGGCGGCTTTTCGGAGGCGCGCTGAAATGCCGAATTTCGACATTCTCGTCCGCTGGCTGGACATTCTCTCGGGCCTCCTCCTGCGTCTCGCGGACGCGCGGCGCAACCGGAATATGTTGCGCGTCACACGCTCGGGCGATCGAATTCTGCTTCGCTCGGGCGCCGATCCCGATGCGCAGCCACTCGCCGCCGCCCCGATTGGCGCGACCTTGCCGGAGGAGATCCTGCAACATGCGCGCGGCGGCTTCGTGCTGCTCGAATGGCCGCGCGAGATGACCGTCACGCGCACTCTGGCGGCGCCGGCGCAAGCGCGCGAGTTTTTGGCCGGCGTCATCTTCAATCAGCTCGATCGTCTCTCGCCCTGGCCGGTCGGCCAGATATTGCACGGCTATAGAGCGACGCCGGCGGAGGCCGGACGTGTGACGGCGCGGGTGCTGATCGCGCGGAAAGCCGATATCGACGCCACGCGCGCCGCGCTCGCCGAAATGGGGCTTTCCGTCGATCGCGTCGCCGCCGTCGCGGACGCGTCCCGCGAGCCCATCGTCTTCTGGTCGAAGGGGGCGACGCAGAGCGATGCGGCGCAGCGTCGGCGCATGCGGCTTTTCGTCGGCGGCGGGATTGCCGCCTATGTCGCGCTCTGCGCGCTCACCGTGCTGGGCGCGTCGCTTTCCGCGAGCGCGCTCCAGGAAGAGGCGTCGATGCTCGCGGCGCGCGCCCATGCGCTGCAAAAGCGCGCCGACGCCGCCAAAAACCCAGCCGTCGTCGCCGCTCTGCCGCCGCCCGAGCGCGCCTGGGTCTGGAAAGAGGCCTCGACGCCCGCCGTCGCTCTCATCGACGCGCTCACGCGCGCCATTCCCGACAGCGCCTTTCTCGAGAGCCTCGGCTTGGAGGGCGGCAAGCTGCGCATATCCGGGCTCGCCGAAGACGCCCCGCCGCTCATCGACGCTCTGGAAAAGACCGGACGATTCTTCGACGCGCATTTTTCTGCTCCGACGACGCGCGCTTCCGACGGCAGGCTGTTTCGCTTCGGCATAGAGGCGCAGCTCGCCGCCGCCACGAAAAAGGGAAAGTGATCCATGCGGAGCGATTTCGATTTCGAGCTCGATCGCGAACAGAGTCTCGCGCTCGGCGCGCTCGCCCTTCTCGTGGCTTGCTTCGCCGCCGCCGCGGTCTTCGCCCTCGGTTCTTGGAGCGAGGCCGCCGAGGAGGCGGCGCAGCGGCGCGCTATTCTCGCGCAGGTGGAGGCGGCGCAAGGCCGCGGCGGCGCCCGAGGCGGCAAAGCAGCGATCGCGCCCGAGGCGGCCTTTTTCGCCGCGCCGACGCAAGGCCAGGCGAGCGCCTTGTTGCAGGCCCATCTCACGAGGCTGGTCGTCGCGCAGCATGCGAGCGTCACGACATCGGCCACGCAACCGACGACGCGTGAGGACACGTCCGACGTGGTGCGGCTCCGAGCGACCTTCGATTTGGGTCTCGCCCCCTTGCAGAAGCTGCTCTACGAGCTCGAGACCGGCGCGCCCTATGTGTTCGTCGATACGCTCTCCATTTCGCCACAAGGCGGCGGCCAGAAGGGCGCCGAGCCGCCCGCGCTGCGCGTCACCTTGGATTTGCGCGCTCTCTGGCGGAGGACTCGGATATGAGGCGATGGCTTTACCACACGCTCGCCCTGATCGCGGCCTGCGCCGTCGCCGAAGCGCAGCAGACCGGCGAAAGCACCTCGGCCAATCCGCTCGCGCGCCACGAGCTGAAGGATTTCGCGGCAACGCTGCAGCGCCCGCTGTTCGCCGCGACGCGGCGTCCGCCGGCTCCTGCCGCGGCTCCGAGTCGCGAGACGCCGCCGCCTCCCCCGCCGTCGCCGCCATCTCTCACCTTGGTCGGCGTCGTGAACGACGAGAAAGGACATCGCGCGATTGTCGAGACAGGTCTGCCGGCGAAGGTGCGCAGCCTGCAGCGCGGCGACGAAATCGAAGGATGGCGAGTGCTGGAGATCGCAGCGCAGCGCATCGTGTTCGAACGAAACGCGCGCATCCATGCCGTTGCGCTGTTCTTGCCTCGATCCCACTCTTCACGAATAGCTTCGACGCCGCCGCCGCCGCCCCTCGACGGCGACTAGAGGCGCGGCCGCCTTCTCCGGCGTCTCTCAAGAGCCGAGACGCCCAAACGATATACAGCGCTGTTATATGTCATGGCGTCCCTGCAAAAACAAAAATAGCGTGCATCATCTGCCGAGCGAACAGGCACCCGCGCTGACGATCTGCGAATATAGTGAGCATTATATTGGACGACAGCTTAGAATATGCCTCGACGAGCGGGAGCAGAAATAAATTTTCTGTGGCGCATTAGGAATACACACCAAATAATATTTACAGTGTAATGAATTAATATAACTACAATTATGCTGCAGTATCGTTCTTCCACGCAGCACGAGGCGTTATATGAGGGGACTGGTGAGAGATAAGCACGTAACGACCTATCAGGGTCTCATTCAGCGGTCGCCAGAATGCCGAGAGTGAATAGGAAATCTACCACACTGGAGGCGCTAGTCCTGCGGCTCCGGTCTCCGAGCGAGGCTGTCGCCCCGATGTTGTAAATTTGCCCAAATGCTCGCCTTGACAGATATGCGTAATGTATCGTAGTTATATATTGCTCGACGGCAGCGATAAATCTGTCGCAACCGGGCAATTACAAAACATATTGGACAACTTTGCGGCGACACATATCGTCGTCGTGAACGTTTTATCGCGAGAGAGGTAGCAATATGCCTAGCAAATATAGCGCCGTGCTGGCCCTCGGCGTGTCGTTTCTCACACTGACGATGGACTCGTCGGCAAATGCGACGTCGATCAACGTGGCGGTGGCGGCGAATTTCGCCGGAACCTTGAGCGACATCAAGTCCGCCTTCGAAAGCGACTATCCGGGAGACACTTTCGTCATCACCTCGGCATCCTCGGGAGTCATCACCACCGCTATCACGTCCGGCAACAGCCCGGGATATGATCTGTTCTTGTCTGCCGACACATCATATCCTGCGACCGTCGCGTCCGCCGGATGGGCGACGGGCACGCCGTTCACCTACGCCAAGGGCGAAATTCTGCTATGGTCCTCCACCAACGCCGGTTCCAGTCTGAATGTCAGCGCGGGACTCGAATCGCTGGTATCTGGCAGCTTCCCACACAGTCTGGTGATCGCCGACCCGAGCAAAGCGCCTTACGGCGTCGCGGCCAGCACCGTGCTGTCGCAATCTCCGTGGAGCATATCATCGGGCTCGCTCCCGTGCTGCAACGTGTCGTTTGCCACCAATATCGACAACACCTATACGGCCGTGGCGAACGGCACCAACAAGCAAGGCTTCATCGCAAAATCGAAGGTCTGCAGATATGATGCTTCGACGAACACATATACCTTCAATGCGACAGGAAATACCTATTCATACAAAGAATATCCTTACAACGACACAACTCATCCGTACAGTCAAATCGTCCAGAATGCGGTCGGCGTCGTGAATAGCAGCCGCACCTCCGCCCAGGACACTGTGCTGGCCAATCTCATCAGCTATCTGACGGGATCGACGGCTCAAGGTTACATCACTCAATATTGCTATATTCTCCCGTAATCGGATCAACGAGGAACCGCCTGCTGTTTCCGAGCGGTCGCGAGAGACGAGAGGCGCCGTCGTAGTCGAGCTACGGCGGCGCTTTTTAGCGTCGAGTCTCAGCGAAACGCCGCCACGCCGAAATATGGCTCGGGCTATGTGAACGCGAAGACCTCCATAATCGACGCGCGCCACCGGACTATTTATCCATACTATATTTACGCACAAAAATCCGCGGCCCGGGTTGAATTAAAATGCGTCAAGAGCCGACTTCGAAACAGGCAAAGGCCTGCGTGATAGTCAAGCATTGGCCCAGCGCCGCCTGAAATAGATGCAAACGCTTTCGCGCTTGCAATATGCCCTCGATTATTTGCGTCCATGCTCCATGGTTGTCACGCGAATCTCACGCGCAGCTGATTTTTTTTAATTGACTGAGGCTTCGCCATTCATAATATAACACAGATACATATTGTCGAAATCCCGAGACGCCCCGATGATCCCCAAAAAGAGCAAGTCATGTGCCGCGACATCCCCATCGCGATTGGCCGGCCGGCCGCCGTTTTCCGATCGCGCGCGAGGCATGCAAGTTTCTTTCGCGACGATGACGGCGATTGCCGCTCTGATGGCGCCGCCTCGGGCGCTCGCCAATCCGACGGGCGGCGTCGTGGTCGACGGCGCGGCGACCATCTCCTCCACGACCAGCGTCACCAATGTCACCCAATCCACCAATCGCGCCATCATCAATTGGCAGACCTTCTCCATCGGCGTGGGCGAGACGGTCAATTTCTATCAGCCCTCGGCGCTCGCCGTCACGCTCAACCGCGTCGTCGGCAATGAGCAGAGCATTATCGCCGGCGCGCTCAACGCCAATGGCAAGGTGTTCATCATCAATTCCAACGGCATTATGTTCACCAAGGACGCCCAGGTGAATGTGGGCGGGCTCGTCGCCTCCACGCTCGACATCTCCAATTCCAATTTCATGGCCGGAAACTACACTTTCTCCGGCTCCTCCGCCGCCTCCGTCGTCAATAAGGGGACGATCAGCGCCGCGGACGGCGGCTATGTCGCCCTGCTGGGCAAGACGGTTTCCAACGAAGGGACGATCAACGCCAAATTGGGGACGATCGCGCTCGCCTCGGGCGATGCGATCACGCTCAATTTCAGCGGCGATTCATTGCTCGATGTGACGATCGACAAGGGAACCTATGACGCCCTCGTCGAGAATAAGGGACTGATCAAGGCCGACGGCGGCAATGTGGTGATGACCGCCAAGGCGGCCGATGCGGTTCTCTCGGCGCAGGTGAACAATAGCGGAATCATCCAGGCGCGCACGCTCGCCGATCTGACCGGCGGCTCCTCATCCACGGGAAGCGTGAAGATCGGCAAGATCAAGCTGCTGGCGCAGGGCGGCACGACCAAGGTCTCCGGCACGCTGGACGCTTCCGCTCCCAATGGCGGCAAGGGCGGGACCATCGAGACCTCCGGCAATAAGGTGACGATCGCCGACAGCGCCGCGGTGACGACGGCCTCCTCCACCGGCGAGACCGGCTCGTGGATCATCGATCCCGACGGCTTCACCATCGGGACCGGCGGCGACATCACCGGAACGCTGCTCGGCAGCCTGCTCGCGAGCAATAATATCACGCTCTGGTCGACGAGCGGCAGCGGGACGGACGGCAATATCTACGTCAATAGCGCGGTGAGCTGGTCCGGCAACACGATCCTCACGTTGAATGCGACCAACAACATCTACGTCAATGCGCCGATCACCGCGACCGGGACGAGCGCCGGCCTCGTGATGAATTACGGCAATTACGCCTCGGCCGGCAGCGCGACCTCGGGGACCAATTATTATGTCGACATCGACAATGGCGCGAAGGTGACATTGAGCGGGACGAGCGCGAGTCTCACGATCAACGGCAAGGCCTACACGCTGTTTCACAGCATGGCCGATCTGGCGGCCTATTCGAGCGTAACAGCGACCGGATATTATGCGTTGGCGCAGGATATCGACGCCTCCGGCACGACCTATTCCAAAGCCGTGATCGGCACGCTCACCGGCACGCTCGCCGGCCTCGGCCATACGATCAGCAATCTGACCATCAACGACACCACGGCGACTGGCTTCGCGGCGCTCATCGGCACGCTCGGCTCCTCCTCTGCGACATCGGCGACGGTGCGCGATATCGGCCTCGTCAATGCGAATGTCTATATGAGCTCCGGCTATGCCGCGACGCTGGTCGGGCTCAGCTGGGGCACTGTGAGCAACGCCTATGCGACCGGCACGGTCATCGGCACCTCGCCGGTCGGCGGCCTCGTCGCGCGCAACCAATATGGATATGTCACCGATTCCTGGGCCGATGTGGACGTCTCCGGCTGGTACAACGTCGGCGGCCTGGTCGGATCGAACTACGCCAATAGCGCGACCAATGGCGTCATCAGCAATTCCTATGCGATGGGCGAGGTGACCGCCCGCACCGCTCCCGCCGGCACGGTGCGCACCGCTTTCGGCGGCCTCGTCGGGCTCAATTACGGGGGTATGATCAAAAGCTCCTATGCGACGGGAGATGTGGCCTTCGGAGCGACCGACGCCGTCCTCGCGAACAACGGCGGAGTCGTGGACGGCAGCGCCCTCGGCGGGCTGGTCGGCCAGAACGGGGTGAACGGCAGCTATATCGGCACGGTCGTCAACTCCTATGCGACGGGTGATGTCTCGGGACCCGGCAACTATATCGGCGGGCTCGTCGGCTATAATTACGGCGGAAAGATCGACAGCTCCTACGCGAGCGGCGATGTGACGGGAAACGCCGTCAACAGCAGTCAGAACGTCGGCGGTCTGGTCGGCGGCAACCTCGTCCCCAATTCGACACTGGCCGCATTGGGATCAGGCTCGATCACCAATTCGAGCGCTTCCGGAAATGTCTTCGGCTACACCCAGGTGGGAGGGCTGGTCGGCACCAACTTCGGGACGATCACCGGCTCCAGCGCGACCGGAAATGTGACGGGGCAATATGCCGTCGGCGGCTTCGCCGGCGCCGCCGCCGGCGGAGTCATCAGCAACTCCACCGCCAGCGGAGATGTCACGGCGAAGGATGTCGGCGGCCCCGCCGCGGAGACCACCGCAGGACAACAGGCCGGCGGCTTCGCGGGAACGAACGGCGGCACGCTCGACCACGTGTCCGCGAGCGGCAATGTGACAGGAATAAACCAGGTCGGGGGGCTTGTCGGCATGAATGTCGGCGGCGTCAGCAATGCTTTTGCGTCGGGCGACGTCTTCGGAGTGAGCGCTGTCGGCGGCCTGATCGGCTTCAACGGCTCCACTCAGCTGAGCATTGGCACGGTGAGCAACTCTAGCGCAATTGGAACCGTGAACGAAGGTGGCGGATCGCTGATCGGCAGCAACACCAGCACGGGCGCGGTCACCAACAGCACCTATCGTGACGAGAAGGCGGCGGCGCGCACCGCCGCGCAGCGCGCCGCCGCGCAGCGCGCCGCGACGCAGCGGACGGCCGCGGCTGCCGGCAATGTGATCGCCAACGCCGCGGAAGTCGCCGCGACGAAGCGACAGAATGCGGCGGCCTCGACAGCCGCCGGCAAAGCCGCCGTCGCCTCGGCGAATGTCGGTGATAATCTCACGGGCCAAGAGTCGACGCAGACGCAGCTTCCAGCCGCGCACGCGCCGGCGCGCCATGCATCCGCGGCGACCGCGGGCGGCGCGCGCGGGACCCATGCCCCTTCGCCCGGCGCCGGCTATCGCGCGCGCATCCGCAGCATCGAGGTCGACGGACAGCATTTCGACCTCGGTCCCAATAGCAGGGATCTCGCGCCCGCGCCGAAAGCCCAGTGAACCGCTTCCATCAGAAAAGTCGATCCAAATGAAACTTCGTGTTCTTCTTCTCTCCCGCGTCACCGCGCCGGTCCTCCTCCTCGCCGCGCCGCAGGCCTTCGCGCAGAGCGCGCCTACGCCCATTCTGCCCTATAATATCGGCGACGCTGTCCGTCAGGCGGAAGAGTCGCGGCCTGTGGCGCCGCGTCCGAGCGCGCCCGTGCTGCCCCAGCTCGCCGAGCCGCGCTTCACCCTCGCGAGCAAGGAGACGCTCTTCGTCAAGCATTTCATTGTCGAGGGGCCGCTGCTCGTCGAAGAATCCGAGCTGCGCGAGATTCTCGCGCCCTATGAAGGCCGCAAGCTCACGCTCGGCGATATCTATGGCGCCGCAGATAAAGTCACGCTGCTCTATCGCGCCAAGGGCTATCTCGTGGCCAAGGCCTATGTGCCGGCGCAGGATGCGCGCAGCGGATCGTTGAAGATCAAGCTCGTCATCGGCAAATATGGCAGCGTGCTCGTCAAGAACTCTTCGGCCGTCGACACCGACTTTCTGCAAGGCGTCGTCGACACGGCGCTCGAGGATGAAGCGCTCATCCACAAGGATGCGCTGGAGCGCGCGCTGCTGCTCGTCTCCGATCTCCCCGGCGCCGGCGTGCCGCGCATCGTCGTCTCGCCCGGCAAGGCGCAGGAGACGTCGGACTTTCAATTCGCCGTGCCGGAAGGAAAACGCGTCGAAGGCTATCTGCTCGGCGATAATTTCGGCTCGCCCTACACAGGCCGCGATCGCCTGAACGGCGGCTTCAACATTAATTCGCCGCTCGGCTTCGGCGATCGTCTGTCGGGCTCGGCAATCGTCTCCGAGCGCGCTGCGCTCGCCAATGGCCGCGTCGCCTATTCCTTCCCGCTCGGGCCGGATGGTCTGCGCGCGGAGATCGGCGCCTATCGCACCACTTATGCGCTCGGCGGAACCTATAAGGATTTGGATGCGACCGGCAGCGCCTATGCGCTCACCGCCACATTGAGCTACGCCTTGCAGCGTCAGCGCGAGGAGAGCATTTCCATTTGGGCGAATTTCACGCATAAATGGCTGAACGACAAGATCGCCGACACATCGACCGCCAATCGCAACATAGCGCTCGGCACTTTGGGCGTGACGCGCGATACGGCGCAGGATTTGTTCGGCCTGCCGCTGGCGACGAGCTCGACGCTCTCCTTCACCTCGGGCTATGTGAATTATCTCGACGTCACGCAGAAGATTCAGAACCGCGCCGGCGCCGACACGGTCGGCAATTTCTATCGCATCAATCTCTCGGTGAATGCGACGATCGCGCTCGATGAGAAGTTCTCTCTGTCGACCTATCTTCGCGCGCAAAAGGCGCTCTATGGCAATCTAGACAGCAGCGAGCAATTCAGTCTCGGCGGCTTTTGGGGCGTGCGCTCCTTCGACGAAGGGCTCGCCGGCGACAGCGGCTATATTGTCACGCCGGAATTGAAATATGCGCTGCCGCAGATCGAGAATTATCGTCATGCGCTGGGCGTCTTCACCGATATAGGAGGGGTGTGGTTGGAGAACGGCTCCTATACGACGACACAACGCAGCTATACAGGCGTGAACGATCTCGGCATCGGCTATTACGCGACCTATGACATTGGCGGCGGCAGTCTTCTGGTGCTGAAGGCGCAAGCCGCGCACACCTATGGGACGAACAGCGGCGCGACGGCCTACGACCGGCACACCAAGGGGTTGTTGCAGGTCGGGTTCACCTTCTGAGGAAGGTGGCGTCAGGCGATAAGTCGAACGAAGGAAAGATCGGCGCCTAAAAAGAACATATGGAGTGCAGCGTGGCGTATCTCATAAGCGATCGTAGAGAAGAATTCGATCGGAGATTCCTCGCCGCGACCGAACAAAAGCTCGCCGACGTCATCATCGCGGCGCTTCCAGACTCGGTCACGCCACTGCGCCTGACCAAGGTGGGCGTCATAGGCGCCGTTGTCGCTGGGGCGGCGCTCGTCGGCTGCCGCTGGTCGCCTGCGTGGCTGCCGGTCTTCGTCGCCGGAATATTCCTCAACTGGTGCGGAATGGCTCTCGACGGGCCGCTCGCCCGTCGCCGCAATGAGACCGATCGGCGGCTCGACGTCATCGGCCAGACCAACGACCTCTTGTCGCAAGTCCTTCTCATCGTGATGTTCGGCGTGTCGCCCTTTCTATCGCTCCAGTCCTCCTTGGTCATTCTCGCCTGCTATCTGCTGTTCTCGGCCTATAATTATGTGCGCACGATCGCGCTTCACGCGCGGCCGATGAGCTACATCGGTCTCGGACCGACCGAGTTTCGCATTCTCATGGCCGCGTGGCCCTTCGTTGCGCAGGCTGGGGGCATCGACGCGGCCACGAATGACGCCGCGGCTCGGCGGGATACGGCGATTCTGGTCCTCGCCGCGATTGGAGTTGCCGGACTTGCCGTCAAGGCTCTCTCCGACGCCCGGCAGCTCGCCGCGGAGGAATAACTTACGAGAAACCGCGAGGCTCGTGGTGGCTCAAATCCGGCGATGAGGCTTTTGGATCCGGAAATCCTGACGGCACATTTGGACCGGTTTCGAAAAAGTCGGCCGCCGCCAGCCGTCGGGGACACAAACTCGCCAAGAGACCTTTAGCCGGACCGCGCAGGCTTCGGGTGTCTATAGCCAGCCGATCCGTTCCGCGAAGGCCCGCGAAATCCAGGAAAAGCGGACCTCCGGGTCGCCCAGACAAATGGCCGGTTATGGCGCGAGTTCCCCTTTCCTGACGGCGAAGGGGGAACTGTGACCCTCAATGGACCCATTCCGCCGGAATCGCCAACGGCAGATTGCGCCCGTAGCAGACATTCGATTGTCATGGGGAAGGCCCAACCCGGCCCTTCATGCATGCGAAAGAATGAAGGCTGGAATTCCCGATCGAACCCGCTGACGATTACGTCATTCCTATGTCTTTGGATGTCGATCAATCACTGTGCGCGAGAGTGATATATGCATTCGTCTTGACCGCGCTGTGGAGCCAGTACGGGAGCGCAGCGCGCAAATGTCGAACGCTTTCTCTCTCCCTTTCTCGACATCATCTCGGCGCTCCATTTGATCGGCGCGGCCTTCCTCGGAACGGCGAACATTCATCGGTCAAAACGAACGGGCCGCGAGCACGCAATTGTAGACCAAATGAAGCGCCACCGCCGCGCTTAGACGGCCGGTTCCCTTGAATAGGAGAGCGTTGGCTGCCCCGACGAGCCCCACAGGCAGCCAAGAAATCGCCGGATGATAGATCGCGAAGAACGCCGCGCTTCCCAAAACGGCGCGCCAGCCGCCCCATTCGCGATCGAGCGCTCTGTAGAGCAGCCCGCGGAACAGATATTCCTCGGCGATCGGCGCGATCAGCACCGACATCACCAACAGACCAGCATTCATATGCGGGATCGCGGCCGTCCGGAGAGCCGCCTCGCCGAGCGCCTCCGCTGTAAATGGAAAATGGCGGAGCAGCCAGATATAGGCCAGTCCCGCGATCCCGAGCGACACCCCGAGCCCAACCCCGGTAACCACGCAAGCCATCTCGCTCCATTGGAGCTTCGATCGCGCTCGCCAAAACCAAATCTCTTCCGCCGGAACGCCACGGTTCGCCAGAAAACTCGCCACACAAACGGACACGATCACCGCGCTGACGCCATATCCCGCTACCATCGCAATCCACGCGCCGTCCCCGCGGGCGAATAGCGTCGCGACGCCGGATGTGGCGGCGCCGCCTTCGACCATGGCGCTGATCGCGATCATCGCATGCATCAGAGTCGGCGCCGGAGGCAGCTTCTCCGACCAGGGGTCGTAGAGGTATGGCAGTCGTGCGCGAAAATTCTCCCACATTGCCGCCGCCGTCATGACGGAATAGACGACACCAGTGATCATTGCAGACCATTGCTGCGTCATGATGCCTGTCGCAAAGGTCATCGCGCCGAGATACACCGCCCAATGGCGACCCATGGGAATCTTCTGCGCTTCGCCAGACTCCGGGGTGGGGGACGCCAAGGTGACGGATTTTTCCGCGAGACTACGCGCAAAGAGCAGCCACAGAACGCCGACGAGCGCTATCTTCCATGCAAATCCCGGAAAGCGAAAAGCCGCATAGAGCAGGATCGGCGCGATCAGGGCGGAGGAGATCAGGGACCAGAGCCTCGCCTTCGCCTTCAGCAGACTCTCGAGACCGCGTGGCCACGTCAGCGTGATCCAGAGGGCTCGTCCCTCGGAGGCGAGCGACCGTGGGCCGAGCGCCGTCAAGAAGAAGGTTCCGAACAGCACGGCGCCGCCACAGAGGATATTCCACGCCGAACCAGCCTCTGTGATAAGCTGCCTCCAACTGACGAGCTGGAAACCGGCCATCGTCACCGGGATCAGCACGGCCTGCACGATCGCGCCGCGATCGCGCAGAAACCACAGCGTCTCCTTGCGATAGAGAGGGTCCGCGCCGAAGCGGATGATCCGGTATTGGCCTTTCGGCGGCGCGTTGTCGACGGCGCCGAAGCCGCCGGCGAGTCCGCTTCGAGCGCCCCAGACGCTGAAGGAGACCGCGCCGGCGATCACGCAGGCCGCCAGCGTCCAGCAGAAGAGCAGCCCCATCGGGAACGAAAAGGAACCGTCGGATTGTTGTCCGAGGAAAAGGGCGAGCAATGGCCATTTCGGCGGCGTGAACGGCGCGAGCAGCTCGGCGAGAACGGTAACTGGACGGTCCGTCATCAGAACGTTCGCCCAGATCAACGCCATCGAAGCCAGGCCGATCCAACTGGTCAGGCCGAGCGCCGCGCCGCGCGATCTCGGCGGAAGCCGCAAGACGACCGCTATCTCGAACGCCTTATTGACGCAGGCCGCCGCCACGACGAGCGGCGCGCCGATCAGCAATGCGGCGGCGACGCCTGTCGGCGCGCCATAGACGACGCCATAGAGAATCGCCGGACATAGGGGCGCGCACCAATAGACCGGGTTGGCGGCGATCGGCGCCAACATCTCCGCGAGAAAGATCGCGCCCGCCGGCGCCGGGTGTGAAAACAGCCATTCCCACATCGGGTGTCGACGCCGCGTGATGTCGAACTCGACGCCTTCGCCTTGAAACGCCACCATCATCCACCAGCACAGAAGCGCCAACGAGCCCGTCACGGCCGCGAGTGCACCCGACGCAGGCAGAGCGGCGAGGCCGAAGACCGGAGCGTCCGTGCCGACGAACGCCTCGGCGCCGCTGAACTGCGCCGCGTCACGCAGGCGCGTCGCGATGACCTCGCGGTCGCCGCCCCAAATCGTCGCAATGGTCCGCGCTTCGATGTCGTAATTGTTGGCGCCCATGCGCTTTTCGAGATTCACCAACCGTTCGCTTTGGTTTCGGCTTTCCTTCTCCGCCCAGCGTAGCCTCGACAGGAACCATTCGTCGACGACCAGCTTGCCTTGTCGCTCGATCTCGATTCGCTGGCCTGCTTTGGTGGCATCTATGATGAACAAGGCGGCGACCGAATTTACGAGCGCGGCGACCACGAAGGCGACCAACACGAGAATGATTTGCCAGTCCGCGCCCTTCTTGCCGAGCTTCTGGCCGAAGAGCTCGCGTTGCCTCCTGCCTCGGCCGAAGCCGCGTTTTCGCGCCGTGAGAAGCAACAGGCGAAGGGTCGTCCAGAATCCCGGCGGCGTCGAGAGCGGCGCGCTCGTCATTGCTCGGCCGCCCGGCGCGTCAGAGCGAGGAAAATCTCCTCCAGCCCTTCTCCTCCATGCTCGTCGCGCAATTGCGCCAATGAGCCTTCGAAGACGAGCCGTCCTCGGTCGAGGATCACCGCATGTGAGCAGAGCTTCAAGACATGCTCCATGAGATGCGTCGAGAACAGGATCGTCACGCCGTCGTTCGCGAGATCGAATATCAAATCGTAGAAAAAATGCGTCGTCTCGACATCGAGCCCATTGGTCGGCTCGTCGAGGACGAGCAGTTTCGGCCGATGCAGAATTGCGAGAAGGAGGCCGAGTTTCTTTTTCATGCCCCTCGAATAGTCCTCGGCATAGCCGTCGATCTCGTCCGAGAGGCGCAGCCTCACGATCATCGGAGCCAGACGAGCCATCGCCTCGACGACATCGAGCCCATGCATCGCCGCGCTCAATTCGAGCGTTTCACGGCCCGAGAGATAGGAATAGAAGACCGGCTCGTCGGGGAGAAAGCCAATCCGCCGCTTGACCTCCACTCTGTCTTCGAATGCGTCCAATCCGTCGACGAGGAGACGCCCGTCTGTCGCCTTCAGTATCCCCATGAGGAGGCGGAACAACGTCGTCTTGCCCGCGCCGTTCGGACCGAGCAGGCCGCAGATACGTCCTCCAAGAACCGAAAAGGAAATTCGATCTAGAGCAAGCTTCTGCCCGAAGCTTTTCGTGGTATCGACGATCTGCACAAGCGGTCGATCGGCGTTTTCTCGGAAGAGCGGGCTGATCGCTTGGGCAGCGAGCAATTCTCTCGTCATACAATTCGTCCTATGAAATAAGGCCGCGCCGACGGCGTTCATTATCAAAACCTTACGACGTCAATCGGATAGCGCCACAGATATACCATCTCGCGAAGCGAGTCGACGGCGTCGCTTTCGCTTGGACTTCGACGGATGACGTTCAGCGCCGTGGTCCAGATATCGTCGAAGCGTCGCGAACCTCGGTCAGCGAGCGCGCCCAAACGCGTGTCGCCAACTTGGAATAGTAAACCACGACCGTCGGGAATCTCGTCATAGGGGATTGGGTCACGCCGGATCTGGAACTCCGTGCCGGGCCGATCCCACACCGCGAACGTCCCCGAGTATCCAGGAACCGGACCTACGGTCCCGCGCGCCGAAGGTCCATTTTCTGGCGCCACCTGGCCGTTCGAGACGGCGAACGCGAAACTCTGACCCGAAGCGGCCGCGTCCCTAACGAAGAGCCGACGACTGGTTCCGCCGATAGCCGACATTCCCCCGTCGGCGCGACACGCGCGCTCCGGCCCTCCTCAAGCGAAAGGTCGGCGCTTTTGCTGCTTCGATGCGCCCGATCGGTTTCTTGAAGATCGGTGCGAGAAGCTGCGTTCGCCGTCAGCTCGGCGTGACGTCAGACATTGCGGACCGTCGGCGGTTGGTTTTCGGCGCATGGAGCGCGCCTCGCGCCCCTCTCTTTTTCCACCAGATGTAGACGCCGCTCGCGGAAAGAGCGGCGACCGTGACGCCGAATAGGCTGACCACGACCTGGTAGGCAGGGCCGAACACATTCGCCGAATGTAATTCGGCGAGCCAAGTCGAAACAGTCACGCCGCTATGTCCGCCAGTCGGAAGAGAGACGTTCAGTAATTCGCCGGTATAGACGTCTATGTCGATTCCTGTGGCGCCGTATTTTTCGCCTATATCCAGGCTCGAGCGTACCCGATAGTTGAACACTCCCTTCTCGCGCAGATGATAGAGCGCGATCGGACGTTCGATCGTGAAATTCAGCGCTTTCGCCTGTTCGGCCATCCGCCTCGATGCGATTGACTGCGCTTCCTCCCATTCGAGAGGCTTGCGGCCTTCGACGGGGAGCGGGCGCGCTGCGAGACTAGGACGAGGATAATCTAAGAGTCGGTCCGCGAACTTCATGCTTGATTACAAAGCCTTCTGAGCATCAGGCGGATGGAGGCGAGGTGAAGAAACGCCAATGCCTTACGGTTGA
>NZ_SOEJ01000023.1:0-39369 GCF_004366495.1 Methylosinus sp. sav-2 | reverse complement strand
TTTATACCGCCGCCAATGCAGCGTAAATGGCCCGCGCTGGCCGCTCCGCCGTCAGCGTCGAATACGTCGTCCTGCGGCCTACGGCGAATGCTTACGATGCACGATCAGCGCGCCGATCATCAGCGGAATGAGCGAGAGGGACACGAAGCGCGTGAAAACGCCGAAGATCAATGCGAGGCCTCCGCCGATTTCCGCGGCCACGACCACATAGGCGAGCAGCGATGGGTAGCCGAGCGATTCGAAGAATCGCGCCGTTCCAGGCAGAGTGAACACGAAAATTTTGAGAAGCCCATGCGCGAGAAACAGCGCGCCGAGGCTCACACGCAGCAGCAGAGCGGCGTAATCGGCGTTACGAACATTGGTCATTGTCTCGATCCTTTTGGTCATGTTTGCGATCGCGGCCGGCGCGCCGGCGCCGGCCTATGGTCATGCGGAGTCGACGAGAACGATCTCGCTGTCCTCCAGCGCTGTGACGCGTAGGATGTCGACATCGCTGATGGCGGCGCCGTCACGGGCGTTGACGCGCACATCGTCGATCCGCACGGCGCCGCTCGCCGGTACGAGATAGGCTTTGTGGTCGCGGCCGAGCGCATATTCCGCCGTCTCGCCGGTCCGGAGAGTCGCGCCGACGACGCGCGCCTCGGCGCGGATTGGCAGCGCGTCGCCGTCATTGTCGAAGCCGGAAGCGAGAGTGACGAAACGGCCCGAGCGCTCGCCCTTGGGAAAGGGGCGAGATCCCCAATCCGGCGCACCGCCGCGCGTCGTCGGCAAGATCCAGATCTGAAAGATCCGGGTGGTCTCATTCTCGAGATTATATTCGGAATGGGCGATCCCTGAGCCCGCGCTCATCACCTGCACGTCGCCGGCCGCGGTGCGGCCCTTATTGCCGAGACTATCCTGATGCGTGATCGCGCCCTCGCGGACATAGGTTACGATTTCCATGTCGCGATGCGGATGCGTCGGAAAGCCGGAGTGCGGCGCGATCGTGTCGTCGTTCCAGACGCGCAGATTGCCCCAATGCATCCGCTCGGGATCGTGATAGCCGGCGAATGAGAAATGATGCTTGGCGTCGAGCCAGCCGTGATCGGCGCCGCCGAGGCTGTCGAAAGGTCTCAGTTCGATCATTGCAAATCTCCCGTCGCGTGATCGGTCGCTGTCGATGGAGCGGATTTAAGGGTTGCGCGCCTTTCTGTTCAGTCAGATAATTTTTGTCGAACTGTTCGAGAAAGTTGAAAAGTGAGCAATCCGGGCGCGCCCAGCCTCGACCAGCTGACCATCTTCCTGGCCATTGTCGACGCCGGCAGCTTCGCCGGCGCGGCGCGGCGGCTGAACCGCGCCGTCTCGGTGATCAGCTATGGAATCGCCAATCTCGAGGCGCAGCTCGGCATAGAGCTGTTCGAGCGCGAGGGAACGCGCAAGCCGCGGCTCACCGTGGCCGGGCGCGCGCTGCTGGCGGAGGCGCGGGCGATCTCGCGCGGCGTCGAGGATTTGCGCGCCAAGGTCAAGGGCCTGCTCGAGGGGCTGGAGGCGGAGGTCGATCTCGCCGTCGATGTGATGCTGCCGACGGAGCGGGTGGGAGCCGTGCTGCGGGAATTCGCGCAGCAATTTCCGACGGTGGCGCTGCAGCTGCATGTGGAGGCGCTCGGCGCGGTCACGGCGATGGTGCTGGACGGCGCGGCGATGATCGGCGTATCGGGTCCGCTCTCGCTCGGCGTCGAGGGGATAGAGAGCATCGCGGCCGGATCGATTGCGCTGATCCCGGTCACGGGTCCCGATCATCCGCTGGGGCGCATGGCGCGCATCCCGCCCGGTGCCGCACGCGAGCATACGCAGCTCGTGCTCACGGATCGCTCGCGCTTCACCGAGGGACGCGATTTCTCTGTGATCAGCCCGCGCAGCTGGCGGCTCGCCGATCTCGGCGCCAAGCACGCTTTGCTGCGCGAGGGCGTCGGCTGGGGCAACATGCCTTTGCATATGATCGCGAGCGATCTGGCGTCGGGCGCGCTGGTGCGGCTCGCCATGCCGGATCATCCGGGCGGCCTCTATCGCTTTTCGTGCATTTGGCGGCGTGAGGCTCCGCCGGGGCCGGCCGCCTCCTGGCTGGTCGATCGCTTCGTCGCGCTGGGCGCGGTCGATTCGCCGGTCGAAGGGCTGAGCGACGTTTGATCGGGATCTCATTCTCGAGAAAACCTCGTCAACCCTTTGCCGGCTCGCTCGATGCGGGATGAAGCGCGCAGAGGATGGTTCCAAGCAGGATCAGCGCTCCGGCCAGGAACAGCGGCGCCGCGAGACCGCTATGGACGACGAGAAACGCGCCGATTCCCGCGCCGAGAAAGATTGCCGCGACACTGCCCAGGCGCCGCGGCCAATTGGCGTTGGCGCCGCCGGCGAGCGGCGAATCCGCGGCGAGGCCGGTCAGCGTCAAGGTCAGAACGGTCGTGGTCAGATCGGGAATCTTCAGCTGCCGAATGGTCGCGTTCCGAAAACCCATGGCGACGGCGGTGAATGCGATGATCGCGTAAATCATTATCGTCGAGCGCGGGCTCGTGGCTTCCACGCCGAAGGCCATGACCGCGCTCGCCCAGATCAGTAATGCCTCGATGATCGCGGCCGCAGTCAGCCAGCGACGCAGCGGCAGGCCGACATGCGCGCGACCGATGCGCCCGGCGCCGAGCGCGCCTAGCAGAAAGGCGGAGAGCGCGACGAGATAAGGCGTCACCTCGAAGCCTGGCGCCCCTGTCGCGGCTAGGCCGAGGAAGACGATATTGCCGGTCATATTCGCGGTGAAGACCTTGCCGAGGCCGAGCACGCTGATCGCATCGACGAGGCCGGTCGTGACCGAGAGCAACAAGAGCAGCCATGGCAGCGGAGACTGCGAAGGCTCGTACATGAGCGGCTTTCGGTCGCGCTTGCCGAGGTCGAGCATGGCGATGAGAGCGAAGCCCGCGACGAGCCCGAGATGCTCGAAAAAGGCGTTCGCCGCCGCTATACGCTCCGGCCCCTGCATCGTCCAAAAGGGATTGGCGGTGAAAGCAGCGAGCAAAGTGAAGCTCCCGAGCGCCGCCGCTCCGAGCCACGCCATTCGGTCGAGAAGAATGAGGGCCGGGCCGATGATCTCGACCGCGATCGTCAGCGCGGCGAAGAGGGTGGGCGGATGCAGTCCGAAATGCTCTTGCTCCGCCACGGCGCCGGGCCAATCCAAAAGCTTGCTCACGCCGCCGAGCAGATAGGCCGCGACGAGCAGCAGGCGGATGAGGAAGCTCATCCATCGCGACGAGAGAATTGCCAAGATGGGCTTGGAGGTCGCGCTCATCGCGCGCGCGCCTGATGGATTTCGGCGATATAGCCGCCTGGAAATTCGACGAGCGCCGCCCGTCGATCGCCTGCGTCATAGGGCCGTACAACAATTCTCGCGTCGGCTGCCTCCGCCTTGGTGAGCGTCGCTTCGAGGTCGCTCACCTCATAGCCGGTGAAATCGCGGCCCCAGGGCCAAGGCAATTGCCCATTCGAGACAAGAACCGTGAGCTTGCCATAGCCGGAGGCGATCCGCACGCGGCGGATCGTCTTGTCCGGCTGGCCCGCTTCGCTTCCGGGCGCCGACTTCTCATCGGAAAGGATGCGTCCATGCGCGAAGCCGGTCCAGCGACGGATGAACTCATCGGCGGCGTCGGCGGTGAGATAGACGCGGTTTTCGGGGACGCTCGTCAGCGGCGCATAATTCGGCTTGGCTGTATGCCAATAGAGCTGCATGTTCACGCCGCCCGGCCATTGCACGACGACATCGCGGCCGATGGGGTCGGGGAAGGTTTCGATCAGCCGTATCGCCCCATTGCGTCGCGCCGCCTTCACCGCGGCGTCTATGTCGGTGACGAGTTTCGAGCCTCCGGTGGCGCTAGCCTGTCATTGATGGATATCGCCGCGGCCGCGTCAGCCGTCGCGGTCCTTATTCGCGGGGAGCGGCCCCAGAACATGTTGCGAGCAATCATGGCGAATGAAGCGGACGAGCTCGGCTCGATCGGCGGTCCGTTTGGCGATCGGAACGATCTGCTCGCCGAGCAATATTCCGGCGAGCCCGACGACCGCGACGACTGGCGGCGCAGGGGAACGGACGCCGAGCAGGCTGTAGACGACGCCGATCAAAAGTCCGGCGCCGAGGGATAGGAGATAAGAGCTCATCGCGTTGGGCTTCCTGCTTCTCGAGAGAGTGACGGGCGCGGCGGGGCGCGAAGCTGAATAGCGAGCGCCGCGGCGCTGAACGCAGCTCCCAAGACGGCGACGGCCGGCCATTCGCCGAGCCGCCAAGCGATCATCGCGCTGAACGAGCCCCCCGCGCCGCCGAGGAACATGGTCGTCATGAACAGAGTGTTGAGCCGTCCGCGCGCTTCGGCGCGCAGCGCGTAGATCACATGCTGATTGGACACGAGCGCCGCCTGCATCGCGAAATCGAGCGCCATTACGCCAGCGATGAGTCCTGCAAGACCGCTCCAGAAGGCCATCGCCGCCCAGGAGGCCAGCGCCAGCGCGGCTCCCAGTCGAACGATCGTGGACGGTCCGCGCGCGTCGGCTATGCGTCCGGCGAGCGGCGCGGCGATGACGCCGATCGTTCCGACCACGCCGAACAAGCCCGCATCGGCGGCGCCGAGCCCGAGAGGCGGCGCCGCGAGCCGTAGCGCCAACACTGTCCAGAAGACGGAAAAAGCGGCAAACAGGAAAGCTTGCGTGAATGCTGCGCGCCGCAGCGCCGGCAGGTCGCGCCAGAGATGCCGCAGAGAGCCCATCAGCTCTGGATAAGCGAGGCGTAGCTCGCCACGCACATCCGGGAGAATCGCTTGGAGGGCGAGCGCCACCAGCAGCATCGCCGGAGACGCGGCGAGGAACATGGAGCGCCAGCCGAATTGTGCGGCGACGAATCCGGCGAGCGTGCGGCTCAGCAGCACGCCGAGCAGCAGTCCCGACATCACTGCGCCGATGGCGGCGCCCCGCCGCTGTGGGTGCGCGAGTTCCGCGGTGAGTGGAACGAGCTGCTGCGCGACACTCGCAGCGAAACCGACGAGCGCCGACGCGATGGCCAGCGTGAGCGCATCGGGCGCCGCGCCAGCCAAGACCAGCGCGAGCGCGAGCAGCGCGAATTCCCCCACGATCAGCCGCTTGCGTCGCGTGACGTCGCCGAGCGGCGTGAGCAGGAACAATCCCGACGCATAGCCGAGCTGCGTCAGCACCGGAACGCTCGTCGCCGCGCCAGGGCCCAGCGACGCCTCGATCAGGCCGAGCATCGGCTGGTTGTAATAAATATTGGCGACCGCGAGCCCGGTGGCCGCGGCGAGCGTGAGCAGCAAGCCGCGGCTGAGACGTTCTGCCGCGATCTCGTCAGAGCCGCCGAGCGCGTCCATGTTAGACCGCCGGGACGGGCGCGAGCGTGGGACCATGCGAGACGCGCTCCGGCGCCTTGTGCACCATCGTATAGGCGTAATCGACGCCCATGCCGTAAGCGCCGGAATGCTCCTTCACGATCGACATGACGGCGTCATAGCTTTCGCGCCGCGCCCAGTCGCGCTGCCATTCGAGCAGGACCTGCTGCCAGGTCACGGGCACGACGCCCGCCTGAATCATGCGCTGCATGGCGTAGTCATGCGCTTCCTTCGACGTGCCTCCGGAGGCGTCCGCGACCATGTAGATTTCATAGCCGCCTTCCAGCATGGCGCAGAGGGCGAAAGAATTGTTGCAGACCTCGGTCCACAGGCCCGAGACAACGACCTTCTTACGTCCGTTCGCGGCCAGCGCGTCGCGGACCTTCTTATCGTCCCAGGAATTCATCGAGGTGCGCTCGAGGAGCGGCGCCTCGGGGAAAACGGCGAGCAGCTCTGGATAGGTATGGCCGGAGAAGCTCTCAGTCTCGACGGTGGTGATCGTCGTCGGAATCGCAAAGACCTTGGCCGCCTTGGCGAGGGCTACGACATTGTTCTTGAGCGCCTGCCGATCGATCGACTGAACGCCGAAGGCCATTTGCGGTTGATGGTCGATGAAGATCAGCTGGCTGTTCTGGGGCGTCAGCAGTTCGAGCTTAGCGGTCATGATGTTCTCCGATCGTGAATGGCGGATGTGAACGGCGCCCGCGCGTCAGCGCCGAATGAATTCGAGCACGTCGTGATTGAATTTCTCGGGGTCGGTCTGAGCGAGGCCGTGCGATCCGCCTGGGTAGACGAGAAGCTCACCCTGCGGCGTCAATCGAACTGCCTTCTGCGCCGAAGCGACGAGCGGGACGATCTGATCGTCATCGCCGTGGATGAACAATGTGGGAACCGTCATCTTCGCGAGATCGCCCGAATAATCGAGCTCGGAAAACTCGCGGATGCAATCATAGAGCCCCTTCAGCCCGCCCTCCATTCCTTGCAACCAGAAGGCGTCCTCGAGCCCGGCGCTGCGCTTCGCGCCATCTCGGTTATGGCCATAGAAAGGAACGGCGAGATCTTTGAAGAATTGCGATCGATTGCTCGCGACGCCGGCGCGGGTGCTGTCGAACACGTCCAACGGCAGACCTTCTGGATTGGAAGGCGAGGCGAGCATGATCGGCGGCACGGCGCCGACGAGCACGGCCTTTGCGACGCGGCCGACGCCATGGCGTCCGATGTAACGTGCGACCTCGCCGCCGCCGGTGGAATGCCCGACGAGAATGGCGTCGCGCAGCTCGAGGAGCTCGAGCAGCTCGGCGAGATCGTCCGCGTAGCGGTCCATCGTATTGCCGTCCCAGACCTGCTGGGAGCGGCCATGGCTGCGACGGTCGTGCGCCACGACGCGATAGCCGCGCATGCCGAAGAACAGCATTTGCCCTTCCCATGCGTCGGCCGTCAGCGGCCAGCCATGCGAGAACACGATCGGCTGGCCGTCGCCGAAGCTCTTGTAAAAAATTTCTACGCCGTCGGATGCGGTGAAGTAGCTCATGCTCTCGGCTCCTCGGCTGCCGTGATCGGAGGCGCATTGCGGCTCATCGTGCGCCTCATTCAGAGAAATGCACGAGCCGTTCTGGCGATGCTTTCCTGGTCGCCTGCTTGAAAGACTAAGTCCGGCCGGCGCCTTGGTCTTGAACATTCGGCGTGGACTTATAACGATCGTGCTCGGCAGCTCGGCACGATCCCGACGTTCAGGTGCAGGCGGCGGTGCGATTACTCTTCGACGCTTTCAAGGCGATACGCGTTAGCGCGCAGCGGCGTCGGGGGCGCGCGATCGGAGGTCGAGCGCCCGCCGCTACGGCTTGCCCGGGCAGGGCTTGCGCCGGCCGGACGGCGCCGATTTGGCCGCTCTCTTCTTCCACCAGATATACACTCCCGTCACGGAGAGCATGGCGATGACCAGCCCCAGGATGCAGACGAAGATGCGATAGGGTAGGCCGAAGACGCGCGCCATATGCAGGGCGGTGAGCCAATTGGTGACGGTGTCGCCGCTGCGCAGCCCCGACGGCAGGCTCAGCGTCACCAGCTCGCCCGTATAGGCGTCGAAGAGAACGGAAGTCGTCGCAGTACGCTCGCCGATATCCCGGCTCGACCGTACGCGATATTGGATGAGGCCCTTGGCCGGCTTGTAGTAGAGCGCATCGGCGCGCTCGATGGAAAAGCCGCGCTCGCGCGCCTCATCGGCCATCAGCCGCTGGCCGACGGCCTGCGCCTCCTCCCATTCCAGCATTTTGCGCGCGTCCGTGCGCGGCGGCTGCGCGGGCCATTCCCAGGGCGGGGGCGAGTAGTCGAAGACGAGCTTGGTCACACCGGCATAGACGCTGTTCAGATTGAAGAAGACGCTGGACCAGGCGAACACGAGCAGCATCGCCCACAGCCACAATCCGCCGGCGCGATGCAGATCGAAATTGATGCGATAGAAGGAGCCGGAGAGCTTGACGAGAAAAGCCGGCTTCCAGCGCGTGAGATAGCTGCGCGAATTGCCGGGGCTCGCGCGCGGCAGCGTCAGATAGAAGGCGACGAAGCAATCGATCGTCCATAAGAGCGCGACGATTCCGAGAATCCAGGCGCCGGTGGAGCCCGTCGCCAATTGGTAGTGCAGGCTGTAGACGAAAGGCATGATGTCGGCGGCGCGGCTGGGCAGCGCGCCGGGACTGCCGCGGCGGCCGAGATCTTCGCCTGTCACGGCGTCGAGCGTCACAGCGCCGAAGCCGAGCGGCTCGGCGCCCGGCGCCGCCTGCATCGTGACGCGGGCCGCGCCGGATTCGCCGCCGAGATAGACGGCGACCGCGCGCCCCTGCGGAACGAGGCTCTCGGCGTGGCGCGCGAGGGCGGCAGGCGGGAGCGTCTCGCCATGCGGCCCCGGATAGGCCTCCGGGGCGATCCAATGGCTCAGTTCCCCATAGAAGGCGAGCAGCGCCCCGGTCAGCCCGACCAGGATCAGGAAGCCCGCCGTGACGAGGCCGACCCAGCGGTGGAGCCAAACGAAGCGGCGACGCGCGTCGGCGCGCGTCCGTGTGTCGGCGGCGCTTCGCGCCGAAGTGGCCGGCGCGTCGACCGCGCCGGAAGAAAGGGGCTGTAGCCCGGTCGTGATTTGCCGCATCTCTTCCTCTCGTATTTCTAGAACTCCGCCCGCATCGAGGAAATGAACGTCCGAGGCGCGCCGGGTATGATGGCGTTGCGACAGGTCGCGCCCGTATAATAGGTCTCGTCGAGCAAATTGCGCACGTTCAATTGAAAGCTCAGATTTTTCACCATGGGCAGATGCGCCGGCTGGAAGCGATACATCGCCATTGCATAGCCGGGCAGCCGGAAGCTGCTGTTGTTGTCGCCCTGCCGCGCGACCGCCTGAACGCCCGCGCCGAGGCTCGGCCCACGGAAATCGCCATCGGCGTCGTATTTTACCCAGAGACTCATGATCAATATCGCCGGCAAGACTCGGCGGTGAGCTCTGATGCGAGCTTCCATAGCCCACCGCCTTTCCGTGTTCTGTTCTCCCGCGGTCGCAACCCGGACTTCAGAATTTCATCGTGAGCCCGAAAGTCACGCTGCGCGGCGCGCCCAATATCACCTCGCTGGGATAGGACACTTCCGCCCAGTTCACATAGGTCTTGTCGAAGAGATTATTGACGCGGAAGGTCGCGTCGACGCCGGGCGTGACATGATAGGTGAGGCCGATATCGGCGAGCACATAGCCTTCGAGAAAAAGCGTGTTGGCGTTGTTGCCGGCGCGCGAGTCGACGAAGCGCAGGCCGAAGCCGGCGTCGAAGGGAAGATCGGCGATGTTGGAATAGGAGGTCCACAGATTGGCCGTCCAGGTCGGCACATTCGGCGGCCGATTGCCCGTGCCGATCACCAGCGTCGCCGGATCGACGAAGAAGCCATAGCGCGCATAGGTGTAGGCGGCGTTGACCGAGACTGCCGACGCTGCTCGAAGAGACCGTCGATCTCGGCGCGGTGACGCGCGCCGTTGTCGACGACGCCGCGCTGCTCGCCATTCGTGATCGCCGGCATATAGAGTTCGTCGGTCCTTCCGTTGTTGTCGATGTGCGCGGCAATGGCGCGGCGATCACGGCGGTCATCGGCAATCTCATCGACAATGCGCTCCGCGCCGAGCCGGAGGGCGGCGAGATCACCGTGTGCGTCGATGATGAGGCGATTATCTCGATCATCGATCATGGTCCGGGCGTGCCGGAGGATGAGCGGGAAATGATCTTCGAGCCGTTCTGGCGAAAGAGCGAAGCGACGCCCGGCGCCGGCCTCGGTCTCGCTATCGCCAAGGATCTCATCGCCAAGCTCAACGGCCGTATCTGGCTGGAGGAGACGCCGGGCGGCGGCGCGACGTTCAAATTATCGTTCGGTCGGCTCGGCGCCGCCGCGTGACGCATCGCTGATTGCAGGGCGAGGCGCCGAGCCTTCGGCGAAGGCCGCGAGAGGACGAAGGCGCTTCGCTGGATCGTCTCGGCGAAATCGCCTGCTGCTTCACGTCCCTTCGACGCTGCAATGCGGCTCGAATTCGCGTCCGGCGGCGACGCCGGCTTCATAGTCGTCGAGCGTCACCTTGCGTCGACGCCCTTGCGGCGTCGCATGAAAAGAGAGTCCGAGCTTCGCCAATTCTTCCTCTATGACATTGTGCTTGATCGGCACGAGTTCGGGGTGCCGGAGGCCCGGTTCGTGGCGTCGCGCTCCGTCTTCACCGCGTGGAGCTTGTGACGAATGCCATGCGCCAGCCCGATCTGAAACGAGCGAACGGATGCGCCCGGCTCGCGCTTCTTGTAGGCGGCGGTTCGCCGAGCCGGCTGTCTTCGGCTTCACCGCGAAGGCGCAGGATATGTTCCGCCTTTGGATGACCGAGCTTCAGACGGAAGCGCGATCCGGCAAGCTCCCGTCCGCCATCGAAAGCCACTTGCTCAAAACGCCGAAGACCGTCGCGTCGTCGATATGGCGATCTATGACGAGGGCGCGGAACCGCTCGACCTGGAGGCGCTTGCCGGCGAGCCCTGTTACATTGGCGTCGACCTTTCCAGCAATTCGGATTTGACCGTCGTCGTGGCGCTCTGGCGCGTTGGCGACGGCTACGCCGTGCTGCCGCACTTCTTTTGCCCTGGCGACAATCTCAGGGGCCGGCAGGATCGGGACGCGGTCCCCTACGTCCGATGGGCAGGCGAAGGCCATATTGAGCCGACGCAGGGAAACGTCGTCGACTTCCGGGCCGTCGAGGATTGCGTCCGCGATCTCTGCGGCCGGTTCGATGTTCGCGAGATCGGGCTCGACCCCCACCTTGCGCGCTCGACCTTGAACAACCTTCAAGAGGATGGATTCCCCGCCGTCGAGGTTCGGCAGGGCTGGGTGACGATGGTGCCGGCGATCAAAGAACTCGAGCGGGCAATCGTCGGCCGGCAATTCCAGCATGGCGGCCATCCGGTTCTCAGGTGGTGTTTCGATAATGTCGTCGTCGAGACCGATCGCGCCGGCAATCGGCTCTTCACCAAGGGGAAGGCTCGGGAGCGAATCGACGGCGCCGTCGCCTGCGCTATCGCTGTTTCGGTTGCCTCAAACGACGACGCAGGGCCGAGCGTCTATGAGACCGGCGAGCGGCCGGACGGGTTTCTCTTCGTATGAACGCCGATACGACCGAGGCCGTCGTCACCGTCCAATTCATCGATCGTGTCGCCGACTCTGACAAGCTGGTCGCGATGGCCGTCGTCGAGATCGAAGTCGCGGGCGTCGTCATCCTCCTACAGGGCGTCAAGGTGGTGAAGCGGCCGGGCGGCGGGCTGGCGTGTGAGGCGCCATGCTTCAGGGCTCCCGATGGCCGATGGCTTCCGGCGGCCGTTCTCCCGCCGGACCTCGCCGAAGGGCTCGCGGCTGAAGTCTTCGCCGCGCTGGCGCGGGACGGCTGAAGGGGTTTCGTCAGTTTTGTCAGTTCGGCAAACTGGCGTTTCGAGAAATTTTTCTGCGGTCACGGACCGCCCGTGACCTTCCTCGCCGTGGTGACCCTGTGGTGACCGGATTTGCCGGCCTCGCTGCGCTGTCGTCGTAAGTGCTTGATTTGCTGGCGCGCCCGAAGGGATTCGAACCCCTGACCTCTGCCTTCGGAGGGCAGCGCTCTATCCAGCTGAGCTACGGGCGCGTTGAGGCTTCTGCGTCTTCACTATCGCATGCGGGCGGGGCCTGCAATCGGGCCGGAAGGCATTTTCGGGTCGCTTTCGGCGTTTTCGCGCGTTTTGGGCGGTGATTCACAGGTCTATATCTTCATCGAATATCTCGAGCGGCAAAAGACGGCGGAAGCGGACCGCGAAACCGTCCTCGGTCTGGCGAATGACCTCGGCCTGCGTCCTCTTGCCGATCGTGATCTTCTCGCCCGGAGGGACCTGCACCTCCGTTCTCAGCGAGGCGCCGCTGCGCGAGAGATCCATGATCTCGCAGGGCAGGGTCACTTGCGCCACGGTGAAGGTGGTGAACCGGCGCTTTGGCCGCAGGCGTTCGTGATCGCGGCAGTGCGGGGCGTTCGGCGCGGCGTGCCGCGTCAGCCAGGCGAATTGCATCGCCACATGGGCGCGCGGCTGGTCCGCGATCTCGAGGTCCACGGTGAAGCCGCCCTCGAAGAGACGAATCACCGCGCCGTCGAAACGGCCCCAGCGGTCGAGATCGAGCGCGATCCGATCGCCGACCGCGGGCCGGAAGTCGCTGCGCAAGGCGACGACGTCTGCCGACATGTCGATGGTGCGGCAGGCGTAACGGCGCTGGTCGGGCGGCACGCTGAAGCGGCCGTCGAAGCGAGGCTCGGCGATCGTCTCGGCGGCGCGCTGCTCCGCCCCGATTTTGGGGCGCAAATCTGGTCGTCTCACGGCCGTCGCTCCACATGCGCGGCGCTCGCCAGTCGCGCATGGACTGGGGCGCTGACGAGTTGCGGCCGCATAACGACCGGAGAATATTATTTAGTCTCAATAGTTTCTGCGTGACGGCGGCGCAGCCGTCGGGAGTAGATTAAACACTATGGCGCCAATACGTAAATCGGGCTTGAATCGAAGCCGTGCAATTGACTGCGTCCGGCTCCCGTGACGCCGCCGCCCGCTTGCGCTAGAAGGCGGCATGCGCGCGCTTCTTCTCATCTTTCTCGGGTCCGGATTGGGCGGGACTCTGAGACATATCGTCAATTCCTCGTGCCAGCGCTGGCTCGGCGCGCAACTGCCCTGGGGCGTTTTCCTCATAAACGTCAGCGGGTCCTTCATCATGGGCCTGGCAGCCGGCTATTTCGCCTTCAAGGCGGGGGCCGGCTGGTCGCAGTCGATGCGGCTCTTCGTGACCACCGGCGTGCTCGGCGGCTATACGACCTTCTCCGCCTTCTCGCTGGATGCGGTCACTCTGATCGAGCGCGGCGACACGCTCGCCGCTGGGCTCTATGTGGGCGGCTCGGTGGGGCTGTCGATCATAGGCCTGTTCCTCGGACTTTATCTGGTGAGGGCTTTGACATGACCGGGGAAGCGGCGCAGGCGCCGCAATCGACGCCCGTGCAGACGCTGATCGTCGACGAGGACGAGGCGGGGCTGCGGCTCGACCGCTGGTTCAAGCGGCGCTTTCCGGCGCTGGCCCTGTCGCATCTCGCCAAAATCTGCCGCAAGGGCGAGGTGCGCGTCGACGGCAAGCGCGTCGACACTTCCACTCGGCTCGAGCAGAATCAGAAGATTCGCGTTCCGCCGCTCAAGCTGGAGACCGTCGCGGCGCCGGCGGTGATGCGGGCGCGGCCGGAGGACGCCCGCGCGCTCGCCGAGATGACCTTGTTCGAGGACGCGCATCTCCTCGTGCTGAACAAGCCCTATGGCCTCGCCGTGCAGGGCGGCTCGGGCATGAAGCGGCATATAGACGGAATGCTCGAATCGCTGGCGGTGGGCGACAAGCGGCCGGTGCTGGTGCATCGGCTCGATCGCGACACCTCCGGCGTGCTGCTGATCGCCAAGAACAGGCGCACCGCCGCCGATCTCGGGGAAATTTTCCGCTCGCGGCAGGCGCATAAAATCTACTGGGCGCTGGTCGAGGGCGTGCCGAAGCCGTCGCAGGGGCGGGTCTCGCTCTATCTCGCCAAGGGCGCGGATATGGTCGATGAGCGCTCCCGCCGCAGCGGCGAGCGGCGCGCGGCCGAGCCTGCCGACGCAAGGGAGAAGATGCGCGTCGCCCGCCATGGGGATGAGGGGGCGCAGCATTCGCTGACCTATTACGCCATCGTCGACAAGGCGGCGCCGCGCTGCGCCTGGCTGTCAATGAAGCCCTTGACCGGCCGCACGCATCAGCTCCGCGCCCATGCGGAGGCGATCGGCTGCCCGATCGTCGGCGATCCCAAATATGGCCACAGGCCGGAGGACGAGGTGCGCCGCCGTGATCCGATGCACGCCGTGCCCTCCGAGCTCGAGCCCAAGCTGCATCTTTTGGCGCGGCGGCTGATTCTGCCGCATCCCAAGGGCGGGACCCTCGACGTCACCGCGCCGCTGCCGCCGCATATGAAGAATAGCTGGGCGTTTTTCGGCTTCGATGTGGGGCAGGACGATCCCATATTGTCCGCGCCGGACGCGTGAGCCCACGAGACACGCCCGAGGAGAGACCCCATGTCCCATGAAAGCGCAAATCTCGCCGACGGCCTGTTCGTGCCCGATGAGGAGCGCAATCCGCTGCGCAATGCGGTGCAGAGGGGCGCCCGGCCGGAGCTGCCGAAGCGATTCTACCAATCGGCCAGCGTCGGCGAGGCCGAGGGCGGCTATGCCGTCCTGCTCGACGGAAGGACGGTCAAGACGCCGGCGCGGCGCATTTTGACGACTCCGTCCTCGTCTTTGACCACGGCGCTGGCCGAGGAATGGGGGACGCAGGGCGACAGGCTCAATCCGACCTCCATGCCTTTGACAAGGCTGGTAAACTCGGCGATCGACGGGGTCGCCGACCGGCTCGAGGAGGTCGCCGCCGACGTCGCCAAATATGCGGGCTCCGATCTCGTGAGCTATCGCGCCGAGGAGCCGGCCGGCCTCGTCGCGGCGCAGGCGGAGGCGTGGGACCCGCTGCTCGCCTTCGCCAAGGAGCGGCTCGGCGCCGAGCTCGCCGTGACCTCTGGCGTGATGTTCGTCTCTCAGACGCCGGAGGCGACGGCGGCGGTGGCGGAGGCTGTGCGCGCCTATGCGGGGCAGGGGGCTGAGGCGCATTTCCGTCTCGCGGCGCTTCACGCCATGACGACGCTCACCGGCTCCTGCCTCATCGCGCTCGCCGTGGCGCTGGGCGAGATGGACGCGGAGGCGGCCTGGGCGGCGGCTCATGTCGATGAGGACCATCAGATCGAGGCCTGGGGCGCCGACGACGAGGCCATGGAAAGGCGGGCGCGGCGATTCGCGGAGATGAAGGCCGCCGCGCGGATCATCGAATTCTTCAGCGGCGCCGCCTGATCGACAGGCGCCGACGGGTATTTTTCCGCCGGGGGCGGGCGGGCGTAAGGTCCGCGCGCCCAATCCCTTCGGTAAAGACGCGCTCGGCTCTTGCTTTGACCTATACGCTGGGTTACGGAACGCGCGGTCAGACGGCGCCCGGGGCTCCCGCCCCGCGTCACATCGCCGCCCCCGCCGCAAACGTCGGACATCGCCATGCCGAGCCTGCTCGAACAATATTTGCCGCTCGTGATCTTCATCGCCCTCGCGGCGATCATCGCCGGCGCTCTGCTCGTTCTCCCCTTCCTGGTCGCCTTCAAGGCGCCGGATCCGGAGAAGCTCTCCGCCTATGAGTGCGGCTTCAATCCTTTCGGCGACGCGCGCATGAAATTCGACGTGCGCTTCTATCTCGTCGCTCTGCTCTTCATCGTCTTCGACCTCGAGGTCGCTTTTCTCTTTCCCTGGGCGGTGGCCTTCAAGGAGGCGGGAAGCTTCGGCTTCTGGTCGATGATGTTCTTCCTCGGCGTGCTGACCGTCGGCTTCGTCTATGAATGGCGCAAGGGAGCGCTCGAATGGGATTGATCACTCGCCAGAGCCCGACTCTCGTCGCGCCCTCCGCCAAGGGTCTCGTCGATCCGCGCACCGGCAAGCCGGTGGGCGCGGACGATCCCTTCTACCTCGGCCTCAATGACGAGCTCGCCGACAAGGGCTTTCTCGTCACCGCCACCGATGATCTCATCAATTGGGCGCGCACCGGCTCGCTGATGTGGATGACTTTCGGTCTGGCCTGCTGCGCGGTCGAGATGATCCAGGCGGCCATGCCGCGCTACGATCTCGAGCGCTTTGGCTTCGCGCCGCGCGCCAGCCCGCGCCAGTCGGACGTCATCATCATCGCCGGCACGCTGACCAATAAAATGGCCCCGGCGCTGCGCAAGGTCTACGACCAGATGCCGGAGCCGCGCTACGTCATCTCCATGGGCTCCTGCGCCAATGGCGGCGGCTATTACCACTATTCCTATTCGGTGGTGCGCGGCTGCGATCGAATCATTCCGGTCGACATCTATGTCCCCGGCTGCCCGCCTTCGGCCGAGGCGCTCGTCTATGGCGTTCTGCTTCTGCAGAAGAAGATCCGCCGCAGCGGCACGATCGAACGGTGACATTTCGCGCCTCCTCGGGAGCGCGCGCAAAAACGAAGAGTGCGATGCGAGCCGACGCGCCATGCGCGGTCGGTTTCTCATGACGCGAGGGTGAGAGATGAGCGCGGAACTCGAAAAGCTCGGCGAGAAGGTCGCCGCGGCCCTGCCGGGCGTGGTGAAGGGCCTCAAGATCGCCTATGGCGAGCTCACCGTGGAAGTGGAGCGCTCGCGCTGGCTCGACGCCGCGCGCGTGCTGCGCGACGATCCCGAGTTCCTCTTCGTCAGCTTCACCGACATCACCGCGGCCGATTATCCGGAGCGCGATCTGCGTTTCGATGTGGTGCTGCACCTCCTCTCGCCCAAGCATAATCAGCGCATCCGCGTGAAGACGCAGACCGACGAGAGCACGCCCGTCGCCTCGCTGACCAGCCTCTATCCCGGCGCCGACTGGTTCGAGCGCGAGACCTATGATCTCTTCGGCGTGCTGTTCGATGGCCATCCCGACCTTCGCCGCATCATGACCGACTACGGCTTCGACGGTCATCCGCTGCGCAAGGATTTCCCGATGTCCGGCTATGTCGAGGTGCGCTACGACGACGAGCGCAAGCGGGTCGTCTATGAGCCCCTGAACCTCACCCAAGAATATCGGAAGTTCGATTTCCTCTCGCCTTGGGAGGGCGTGCAATACGATCTTCCCGGCGACGAGAAGGCGAGCAAGTGAGAGGGCGAGTAGCGAATAGGGAGTAGCGAATAGAGGACGAGAGTCGATCATGGACGGACCTCGATTTCAATCGTATCGAGATCTCAAGGTCTGGCAGGAAGCGATGAACCTCGCTGTCGATTGCTACGAACTCACAGGAAGGTTTCCGAGGGGAGAAATGTACGGGATGACCTCGCAAATTCGTCGTGCGGCCGCGTCGGTGGCCGCGAATATCGCGGAAGGCCATGGCCGCGAGACAACGGGGTCGTTCGTCCAATTCTTGAGAAACGCCCAGGGATCGCTCAAAGAGCTGGAAACGCACTTGATGCTCGCCGACAGAGTCGGGCTTGCGTCCGCGAGCGCCGTGACGCCTTTGTTGGCGCGCGGCGACGAGATAGGCCGAATGCTGCGTGCGCTGACCCGCTCGCTTCAACGAAAGACAGGAGTGGCGACGACATGACCCACTACTCGCTACTCGCTATTCGCTATTCGCTCTCCCCGCTGGGACTGTCACGATGAACGACCAGAGCCTGCGAAACTTCAACCTCAACTTCGGCCCGCAGCATCCGGCGGCGCATGGCGTGCTGCGCCTGATCCTCGAGCTCGACGGCGAGGTGGTCGAGCGCTGCGATCCGCATGTCGGCTTCCTGCATCGCGGCACAGAGAAGCTGATGGAGGCGCGGACCTATCTGCAGAATGTGCCCTATTTCGACCGGCTCGACTATTGCGCGCCGATGAATCAGGAGCACGCTTTCTGTCTCGGCATAGAGCAACTGCTCGACGTCGAGGTTCCGCGCCGCGGCCAGCTCATCCGCGTGCTCTATGCCGAGATCGGCCGTCTGCTCTCGCATCTGCTCAACGTCACCGCGCAAGCCATGGACGTCGGCGCGCTGACGCCGCCGCTCTGGGGCTATGAGGAGCGCGAAAAGCTCATGGTCTTCTATGAGCGGGCGAGCGGCGCGCGCATGCACGCCAATTACTTCCGTCCGGGCGGCGTCGCCCGCGACCTGCCGGATCGGCTGGTCGAGGATATCGGCGCTTTCTGCGATCCGTTCCTCAAGGTCCTCGACGATCTCGACGAGCTCTTCATCGGCAACCGCATCTTCAAGCAGCGCAACGCCGACATCGGCGTCATCTCGCTCGAGGACGCCTGGAAATTCGGCTTCTCCGGCGTGATGGTGCGCGGCTCCGGCGCGCCCTGGGATCTGCGCAAGGCGCGTCCTTATGATTGCTATGAGGAGATGGAGTTCGACATTCCCGTCGGCAAGAATGGCGATTGCTACGACCGTGCGGTCATCCGCATGGAGGAGATGCGCCAGTCGACCTCCATTATGAAGCAATGCGTCGATAAGCTGCTGAAGGCCGAGAATCGCGGTCCGGTGGCGACGGTGAACAACAAGATTTGCTCGCCGCCCCGCGCGGAGATGAAGCGCTCGATGGAAGCGCTCATCCATCACTTCAAGCTCTATACGGAAGGCTTCAAGGTGCCGGCCGGCGAGGTCTATGCCGCGGTCGAGGCCCCCAAGGGCGAGTTCGGCGTCTATCTCGTGTCCGACGGCACCGACAAGCCCTATCGCTGCAAGCTGCGCGCGCCGGGCTTCGCGCATCTGCAAGCCATGGATTTTCTCTGCAAGGACCATCTGCTCGCCGACGTCTCGGCGATCCTTGGTTCGCTCGATATCGTCTTCGGGGAGGTCGATCGGTGATCGGCGCCGCGATGATGGCTACGTATCTGTCGCTCGGAGCGACTGCGCAGGCAATCGCGAGTCGCGGCTCGTGTCGGCGTTTCGAACGGCTCGGCGACCTGCCGAAGTCATTCGTCTACGACGGCAACGCCATGGGCGACGACCCGGAGTCGGGCGGGCAATGGGAAGTTTCCTGGTATACGAACGGAAGCTGCATGTGTTCGTCGTTGTCGGGGGGCGGCCCGCAGTCGGCGAAGCTGCGGAGCGAGCATCCCGAGCGCGACTTCGCAAAAACCGATTGGTTCTGCGAAACAACTCGTGAATTCAATGCGCGGTGGCGTTCCGGCGCCCCGACAAAGAAACGGAACTGACACTATGTCCGTGCGTCGTCTCGCCGAAGAGCAGCCCGCGAGCTTCGAGTTCACGCCCGAGAACAAGGCGTGGCTCGAGGCGCAGATCGCCAAATATCCGGACGGCCGTCAGGCCTCCATGGTCGTGCCGGCCCTGTGGCAGGCGCAGAAGCAGAACGACTATTGGTTGCCGCAAAAGGCGATCGAGAAAGTCGCGGACACGCTCGGCATGCCCTATATTCGCGTGCTCGAGATCGCGACCTTCTACACGATGTTCAATCTCGAGCCGGTGGGCAAATTCTACGTCCAGCTCTGCGGCACCACGCCTTGCATGCTGCGCGGCTCCGACGAGCTGATCGCCGTGCTCGAGCGCCGGGTCGGCCCGCAGCGCCATGTGAGCGCCGATGGGCTGTTCTCCTGGCTCGAGGTCGAGTGCCTCGGCGCCTGCTGCAATGCGCCGATGGTGCAGATCAACGACGACTATTACGAAGATTTGACGGCTGAGAATTTCGAGAAGCTGCTCGACGATCTCGCCGCCGGCCGGCCGGTGAAGATCGGTTCGCAGACGGGCCGCGTCTCCTCGGAGCCGGAAGGCGCGCTGACGAGCCTCACTTCTTTCTACGGCGACGGCGCCAAAGCGCAGGCGGAGTGAACGACCAATGCTCGCCGATAAGGACCGCATCTTCACAAATCTCTACGGCATAGGCGACAAGAGCCTCGCCGGAGCCCGCTCGCGCGGCGCCTGGGACAACACCAAGGCGCTGCTGGAGCTCGGCCGCGACAAGATCATTCAGGAAATGAAGGATTCGGGGCTGCGCGGACGCGGCGGCGCCGGCTTCTCCACCGGCCTGAAATGGTCCTTCATGCCGAAGACGCCGGACCCCTTGCGTCCCTCCTATCTCGTCATCAACGCCGACGAGTCGGAGCCGGGCACCTGCAAGGACCGCGAGATCATGCGCAATGATCCGCAGACGCTGATCGAGGGCGCGCTGATCGCCTCCTTCGCCATGGGCGCGCACGCCTCCTACATCTATGTGCGCGGCGAGTTCATCGCCGAGCGCATCGCGCTGCAGAAGGCGATCGACGAGGCCTATGACGCCAAGCTCATCGGCAAGGACAATATTCACGGCTATCCCTTCGATCTCTACGTCCATCACGGCGCCGGCGCCTATATCTGCGGCGAGGAGACGGCGCTGATCGAGAGCCTCGAAGGCAAGAAGGGCATGCCGCGGCTGAAGCCGCCGTTCCCGGCCAATGTCGGCCTCTACGGCTGCCCGACGACGGTCAATAATGTCGAATCCATCGCCGTCGCGCCGACGATTCTACGCCGCGGCGCGAGCTGGTTCGCCGGCATCGGCAAGCCCAACAACACGGGCACCAAGCTCTTTTCCATCTCCGGCCATGTGAACAAGCCGTGCAATGTGGAAGAGGCCATGTCCATTCCCTTCCGCGAGCTGATCGACCGCCATTGCGGCGGCGTGCGCGGCGGCTCGGACAATCTGCTCGCCGTCATTCCTGGCGGTTCTTCCGTGCGGCTCGTGCCGGCCGATCAGATCATCGACTGTCCGATGGATTTCGACAGCCTCGTCAAGCTCGGCTCCGGCCTCGGCACGGCGGCGGTCATCGTCATGGACAAGTCGACCGACATCATCCGCGCCATCGCCCGCATCTCTTATTTCTACAAGCATGAGAGCTGCGGCCAGTGCACGCCCTGCCGCGAAGGCACGGGCTGGATGTGGCGCGTCGTCACCCGCATGGCGGAAGGCCGCGCTCACAAGCGCGAGATCGACATGCTGTTCGACGTGTCGAAGCAGATCGAAGGCCATACGATCTGCGCGCTCGGCGACGCGGCGGCCTGGCCGATCCAGGGTCTCATCAATCATTTCCGTGGCGAAATCGAGAAGCGCATCGATCGTTATGCGGCCAATCCGCATCCCGATCCGGTGCGCGTGGCGGCGGAGTAAGGCATTCCAATGACCAGAATTCTCGTCGATGGCGTCGAGGTCGATGTTCCGGCCGAATATACGCTGCTGCAGGCCTGCGAGGAGGCCGGCGCCGAGGTGCCGCGCTTCTGCTTTCACGAGCGTCTGTCGATCGCCGGCAATTGCCGCATGTGCCTCGTTGAGGTGAAAGGCGGCCCGCCGAAGCCGCAGGCCTCCTGCGCCGTCGCCGTGAAGGATTTGCGTCCGGGACCGGACGGCGCGCCGCCGGAAGTCTTCACCAAGACTCCGATGGTGAAGAAGGCGCGCGAAGGCGTGATGGAGTTCCTGCTCGTCAATCATCCGCTCGACTGTCCGATCTGCGATCAGGGCGGCGAATGTGATTTGCAGGATCAGGCGCTCGCCTTCGGTGGCGACAGCTCGCGCTATGCCGAGAATAAGCGCGCGGTCGAGGACAAATATATCGGCCCGCTCGTCAAGACGGCGATGACCCGCTGCATCCATTGCACCCGCTGCGTGCGTTTCACGGCGGAGATCGCCGGCACCAGCGACATGGGCGCGGTCGGCCGCGGCGAGGATATGGAGATCACCACCTATCTGCAGACGGCGATGACGTCGGAGCTGCAGGGCAATGTGACCGATCTCTGTCCCGTAGGCGCGCTTCTGCCCAAGCCGCAGAATTTCCGCGCCCGCCCATGGGAGTATCAGAAGACCGAGACCATCGACGTGCAGGATGCGCTGGGTTCGGCGATCCGCGTCGACGCCCGCGGCCGCGAGGTGATCCGCATTCTGCCGCGCCTCAATGAGGCGGTGAATGAGGAGTGGATCTCCGACAAGACGCGACAGGTCGTCGATGGGCTGAAGGCGCAGCGCCTCGACCGTCCCTATATTCGCGAGAATGGACGCCTGCGTCCCGCCAGCTGGCAGGAGGCGCTCGCCGCCGTCGCCGCCAAGACCAAGGCGACGAAAGCCGAGAAGATCGGCGCCCTTGTCGGCGATCTCGCGGCGCTCGAGGAAATCTTCGCGCTGAAGCTTCTCGTCGAGGGGCTGGGAAGCGCCAATCTCGACGCGCGCCAGGACGGGACCAAGCTCGATCCACGCTTCGGTCGCGCCTCCTATCTCTTCAACGCCACCATTGCCGGCGTCGACGAGGCGGATTCGCTGCTGATCGTCGGCTCCAATCCGCGCAAGGAAGCGCCCGTGCTCAATGCGCGCATCCGCAAGCGCTGGCTGAAGGGCCATTTCCCTATCTCGGTGATCGGCGAACAGGCCGATCTGACCTATGATTATGATTATCTCGGCGCCGGTCCCGACGCTCTGGCGCGCTTCGTCGAAAGCGCGCCGACGGGCTCCGCCAAGCGCCTCGTGCTGATCGGTCAGGGCGCGCTGGCGCGTCCCGACGGCCGCGCCATTCTGGCGCTCGCCGCTCAGGCCGCCAAGAAGCACGGCGGTTTGTCCGATGCTTGGAACGGCTTCAGCGTGCTGCATACGGCGGCGTCGCGCGTCGGCGCGCTCGATCTCGGCTTCACGCCGGGGCAGGGCGGTCTCGATGCGGCGGACATAGCGAAGGCCGGCGCGCTCGATCTCGTCTTCAATCTCGGCGCCGATGAGATCGCCATCGAGCCGGGCGCCTTCGTCGTCTATATCGGCACGCATGGCGACAAGGGCGCGCATCGCGCCGACGTCATTCTCCCGGGCGCGGCCTATACGGAAAAGTTCGGCCTCTATGTGAACACGGAAGGCCGTGTGCAGGAGGCGCTGCGCGCGACCTTCCCGCCGGGCGACGCCCGCGAGGATTGGGCGATCCTGCGCGCTCTCTCCGGCGCTCTCGGCGCGCCGCTGCCCTTCGATTCGCAAAAGCAGCTGCGCGCCAAGCTCGGCGAGGCGCATCCGCATCTTCTGCGGCTGGACCAGATCGGCTCCGCCTCGGCGGCCGATCTCGAGGCGGTGGCGCTGCAGCCGGCGACCGCGTGGAAGGATGATTTCGCGCCTGCGATCACGGATTTCTATCTCACCAATCCGATCGCGCGCGCCTCGGCCACAATGGCGGAATGTTCGGCGCTGGCGCTGGATCGACTGAAGCAAGCGGCGGAATAGGAGCAAGGACGTGATCGACGGCTGGCTGCTGAACCTTCTCCTGATCATCGTGAAGAGCGTCGTTCTGACGGTCGTTCTGCTGGTCTATCTCGCCTATGCGATCTACATCGACCGCAAGGTCTGGGCCGCCGTGCAGCTGCGCCGCGGACCCAATGTCGTCGGACCCTGGGGCTTGCTCCAGAGCTTCGCCGACATGCTCAAATTCGTGCTCAAGGAGCCGGTGATCCCGGACACGGCCAATAAGGGCGTGTTCCTGCTCGCGCCTTTCGTCACGGCCATGCTCGCCGTCGCCGCCTGGGCGGTCATCCCCGTCAATGACGGCTGGGCGGTCGCCGATCTCAACGTCGGCATTCTCTATATTTTCGCCATCTCCTCGCTCGGCGTCTATGGCATCATCATGGCCGGCTGGGCGTCGAACTCCAAATATCCCTTCCTGTCGGCGCTGCGCTCGGCCGCGCAAATGGTGTCCTACGAAGTCTCGATCGGCTTCGTCATCATCACCGTTCTGCTCTGCGCCGGCTCGCTCAATCTCACCGAGATCGTGCGCGCGCAGGATTCGCAATACGGCATTCTCGGCTGGTATTGGCTGCGCCTTCTGCCGATGTTCATCATCTTCTTCATCTCGGCGCTGGCCGAGACGAACCGCCCGCCTTTCGACCTGGTGGAAGCCGAGTCGGAGCTGGTGGCGGGCTTCATGATCGAATATTCGGCGACGCCCTACATGCTGTTCATGCTCGGCGAATATGTGGCGATCCTGACCATGTGCGCTCTGCTGACGATCCTCTTCTTCGGCGGCTGGCTGCCGCCGGTGAATATCGCGCCCTTCACCCTGATCCCGGGCGTGATCTGGTTCGTCCTCAAGGTCACATTCTTCTTCTTCTTCTTCGCCATGGTGAAGGCCTTCGTGCCGCGTTATCGCTACGACCAGCTCATGCGGCTCGGCTGGAAGGTTTTTCTGCCCATCTCGCTCGTCATGGTCATCGTCGTCGCCGGCATTCTGCAATTCGCCGGCTCGGCGGGCGCGAACTAAGGGAGTGACGTCATGAAGCTCGATCAAGCGGCCAAGTCGCTCTTCCTCACCGAGTTCATCGCGGCCTTCTTTTTGTCGATGCGCTACTTCTTCAAGCCGAAGGCGACGCTCAACTATCCGCATGAGAAGAACCCGATCTCGCCGCGCTTTCGCGGCGAGCATGCGCTGCGTCGCTATCCCAATGGCGAGGAGCGTTGCATCGCCTGCAAGCTCTGCGAGGCGATCTGCCCGGCGCAGGCCATCACCATCGAGGCCGGTCCGCGCCGCAATGACGGCACCCGCCGCACGACGCGCTACGACATCGACATGGTGAAATGCATCTATTGCGGCTTCTGTCAGGAGGCCTGCCCGGTCGACGCCATCGTCGAGGGGCCGAACCAGGAGTTTGCCGTCGAGACGCGCGAGGAGCTCTACTACAATAAGGAGCGCCTGCTCGAGAATGGCGCGCGCTGGGAGCGCGAGATCGCGCGCAACATCGCGCTCGACGCCCCTTATCGCTGAGAACGCACGAGAGCCGGACGCAACGAGACGCTCGAGAGAGGACGACAAAGTGGCTGTGGCATTCTTCTATCTTTTCTCGGCGGTGCTGATCGCATCGGCTTTCGCGGTGATCGTCTCGCGCAATCCGGTTCATTCGGTGCTCTTTCTCATCCTCGCCTTCGTCAATGGCGCGGGGCTCTTCCTGCTCGCCGGGGCCGAATTCCTCGCCATGATCCTCGTCGTCGTCTATGTCGGCGCGGTCGCTGTGCTGTTCCTCTTCGTGGTGATGATGCTGGACGTCGATTTCGCCGAGCTGCGTCAGGGCTTCAGCAAGCATCTGCCGGTCGGGGCCGCCGTCGGGGCCGTGGTGCTCGGCGAGCTCGGCCTCGTCGCGCTCGGCTGGCAGAGCGCGCCCGGCGCGAAAGAGGCCGCCGCAGCGCCGATCATCGCTGGCGTGTCCAACACGGCGGCGCTCGGCCAAGTGCTCTACACGAAATATTTCCTGTTCTTCCAGGCTTCGGCGCTGGTGCTGCTCACCGCCATGATCGGCGCGATCGTGCTGACGCTGCATCACCGTCCCGGCGTCAAGCGTCAGAAGATCGAGGAGCAGAACGCGCGCACGCGCGACAATGTCATCGAGATCAAGAAAGTGCCCTCGCGGGCGGGCGTCTGAGGGGATCGCAGCAATGGTCGTCGACCTCACCCATTATCTCGTCGTCTCGGCGATCGTGTTCACGCTCGGCGTCGCCGGCATCATCCTCAACCGCAAGAACATCATCATCATCTTGATGTCGGTCGAGCTGATCCTCCTCGCAGTGAACATCAACCTCGTGGCCTTCTCGGCCTCGCTCGGCGATCTGACCGGCCAGGTCTTCGCTCTGTTCATCCTCACGGTGGCGGCGGCGGAGGCGGCCATCGGCCTCGCCATTCTCGTCACCTATTTCCGCAACCGCGGCACGATCGCGGTCGAGGACATCAACTCTCTGAAGGGCTGAGCGCCGATGATCCAAGCAATCGTCTTTCTGCCGCTCATCGGCTTTCTCATCGCGGGCATTTTCGGACGGCGCATCGGCGCGCGGGCGTCCGAGCTCGTGACGACGACGCTGCTGTTCATCGCCTGCGGCTTTTCCTGGATCGAGTTTTTCGATGTCGCGCTCGGCCACGGCCACGCCAGCGCGCCGGTGCTCGCCAATTGGTTCACCTCGGGCAAGCTCAGCGTCGATTGGGCCTTGCGCGTCGACTCGCTGACCGCGGTGATGCTCGTCGTCGTCACCAGCGTCTCCGCTCTCGTGCATTTCTACTCGATCGGCTACATGCACGAGGATCCGGATCGTCCGCGCTTCTTCGCCTATCTGTCGCTCTTCACCTTCGCCATGCTCTCGCTGGTGACGGCCGATAATCTCGTGCAGATGTTCTTCGGTTGGGAGGGCGTCGGTCTCGCCTCCTACCTCCTCATCGGCTTCTGGTATCAGAAGCCTTCGGCTAACGCCGCGGCCATCAAGGCCTTCGTCGTCAACCGCGTCGGCGATTTCGGCTTCGCGCTCGGCATTTTCCTCATCTTCCAGCTCACGCAATCCTTGAGCTTCGAGCAGGTGTTCGCCGCCGTTCCCGGCATAGCGGGCCATAAGATTCATGTGTTCGGCGCCGATTTCGACGCGTTGACGCTGGCGACCTTCCTGCTGTTCATCGGCGCGATGGGCAAGTCCGCGCAATTCCTGCTGCACACCTGGCTGCCGGACGCGATGGAAGGCCCGACCCCGGTCTCCGCCCTCATCCATGCCGCGACAATGGTGACCGCTGGCGTGTTCATGGTCGCGCGCCTGTCGCCGATCTTCGAATATGCGCCGGACACGCTCGCCTTCGTCACGCTGATCGGCGCGATCACCGCCTTTTTCGCGGCGACGATCGGCCTCGTGCAGAACGACATAAAGCGCGTCATCGCTTATTCGACCTGCTCGCAGCTCGGCTATATGTTCGTGGCGGAAGGCGTCGGCGCCTATTCGCTCGGCGTGTTCCATCTCTTCACCCACGCCTTCTTCAAGGCGCTGCTGTTCCTGGGCGCCGGCTCGGTCATCCATGCGATGCATCACGAGCAGGACATGCGGAACATGGGCGGGCTGTGGAACAAGATTCCCTTCACCTTCGCCATGATGACGATCGGCACTCTGGCGCTGACCGGCGTCGGCATTCCGGGGACGGAGCTCGGCTTCGCCGGCTTCTTCTCCAAGGACGCCATCATCGAGGCGGCCTTCGCCGCCGGCGAGCATCGCAGCGTCGCCTATCTCGCCTTTATCTCGACGGTGGTCGCGGCGGGCCTCACCTCCTTCTATTCGTGGCGTCTCGTCTTCATGACCTTCTTCGGCAAGGCGAAGGAGTCTCATGCGGACGCTCATGCCGCGCAAGGCCACAACGATCACGCGCATGCGGACGCCCATGGTCATGACGATCATGCCCATGACGATCATGGCCACGGCCATCATGCGCCGCACGAGTCGCCGATCGTCATGCTGATCCCGCTCGCTGTTCTGGCGGTGGGCGCGGTGGCGGCGGGCGCCGTGTTCATGGGCGATTTCGCCGGCCATGGCTATGACGAGTTCTGGAAGGGCGCGCTCTATACCGGCCACGACAATCACATTCTCCATGCCATGCATGAGATCCCGCATTGGGTGTCCTATGCCGCGACGGTGATGATGATCCTCGGCTTCCTCGGCGCTTTCTTCGTCTATCAGCTGGCGCCGGGCACGGCGCAGAAGATCGCGCACGCCTTCCCGCGGCTCTACCGCTTCCTGCTCAACAAATGGTATTTCGACGAGCTCTATGACGCGATCTTCGTGCGTCCCGCCTTCGCGCTCGGTCGGCTACTGTGGAAGGGCGGCGACGGCCGCATCATCGACGGGCTCGGCCCCGACGGCATTGCGGCGCGCGTCGTCGACGGCGCTCGCCTCGCGGTGAAGCTGCAGACCGGCTATGTCTATCACTACGCCTTCGCCATGCTGATCGGCGTCGCGGCGGTCGTCACCTGGTTCGTCGCAGGAGGTCTGCGCTGATGTTCGGCTTCGGCATTCTCACCGGCCTCACTTTTCTGCCGCTGGTCGGCGCGGCCTTCATCCTCACGCTGAAGGGCGAGAGCGAGGCGACGCTTCGCAACGCCAAATGGGCGGCGCTGCTGACGACGATCGTCGTCTTCCTGCTTTCGCTCGTCGTCTGGGGGCGTTTCGACACGGCGAGCGCCGCTTTCCAACTCGTCGAGGAGAGGGCCTGGTTCGGCGCCGGCCTCACCTATAAAATGGGCGTGGACGGCTTCTCCATTCCCTTCGTGCTGCTGACGACCTTCCTGACGCCCTTCGCCATTCTCGCCTCCTGGGAGTCGGTGAAGTTTCGGCTGAAGGAATATCTCGTCGCCTTCCTCGTCCTGGAGACGTTGATGATCGGCGTGTTCTGCGCGCTCGATCTCGTGCTCTTCTATCTCTTCTTCGAGGGCGGCCTCATTCCGATGTTCCTCATCATCGGCATTTGGGGCGGCAAGCGGCGCGTCTATGCGAGCTTCAAATTCTTCCTCTACACGCTCGCCGGCTCGCTGCTGATGCTCATCGCCATTCTGGCGATCTACGGCAAGACGGGCACGACGGACATCGCCATTCTGCTCGAGACGAAATTCCCGCCGTCGATGCAGATCTGGCTGTGGCTCGCCTTCTTCGCCTCCTTCGCGGTGAAGATGCCCATGTGGCCGGTCCACACCTGGCTGCCGGACGCCCACGTCGAGGCGCCGACCGCCGGCTCGGTGATCCTCGCCGCCATCCTTTTGAAAATGGGCGGCTATGGCTTCATCCGCTTCTCTCTGCCCATGTTCCCGGACGCGTCGGCCTATTTCGCGCCGCTCGTCTATGCGCTGTCGGTGATCGCGGTCATCTACACCTCGCTGGTCGCGCTGGTGCAGGAGGACATAAAGAAGCTCATCGCCTATTCGTCGATCGCGCATATGGGCTTCGTCACAATGGGCCTGTTCACGCTGACGACGCAGGGCGTGCAGGGCGCCATGTTCCTGATGATCTCGCATGGCTTCGTCTCCGGCGCGCTCTTCCTCTGCGTCGGCGTCATCTACGACCGCATGCATACGCGCGAGATCGCGGCCTATGGCGGCCTCGTCAATCGCATGCCGCTCTACGCCGTCACCTTCATGATCTTCACCATGGCGAATGTCGGCCTGCCGGGGACCTCCGGCTTCGTCGGCGAGTTTCTGACGCTCGCCGGGGCCTTCGTCGCCAATAGCTGGGTGGCGTTGTTCGCGACCTCGGGCGTCGTGCTGTCGGCGGCTTACGCGCTGTATCTCTACCGTCGCGTGGTCTTCGGCGCGCTCGAGAAGCCGTCGCTGCAGACGATCAGCGATCTCTCGGCGCGAGAGCTCGTCCTGTTCGTGCCGCTGATCGCGCTCACCCTCTATTACGGCGTGCGGCCGCAGCCGATCATCGACGCCTCGGCGGCCGCCGTCGCCAATCTCCTGCAATCTCACACGGCCCTGGCCAATGCGGCGCATGTCGTCGCCCAGGCCGCTCAATGATCGGTCGCTGACGATGTCGTTCTCAACCGCCCTCGCGCATCACTTCCTGCCGGAAACCATCCTCGCCCTCGGCGTATTGGCGCTGATCCTCATCGGCGCCTGGCGCGGGACGCGCGCCTTCGGCCTCGTCAACGAGCTCGCGGCGGGGCTGCTCGGCCTCGCCATTCTGGCGCTGTTCTTCGGCCAGACATCGGAAGCCTCGCTCTTCGAGGGCGCCTTCGTCGATGACGCTTTCGCGCGCTTCGTCAAAGTGCTGACGCTGGTCGGCTCGCTCGTCACTATATTGATGTCGCGCGATTATCTTCAGCGCGCCAAGCTCGGCAATTTCGAGTTTCCGGTGCTGGTGGTGCTGTCGACGATCGGCATGCTGCTGCTCGTCTCGGCTGATAATCTCATCGCGCTCTATCTCGGCATAGAGCTGATGTCGCTGGCGCTCTATGTCGTCGCCGCCTTCGATCGTGACGACGCCCGCGCCTCGGAAGCCGGCCTCAAATATTTCGTGCTCGGCGCTCTCTCCTCCGGCATGCTGCTCTATGGCGCCTCGCTGCTCTACGGCTTCTCGGGGACCATCTCCTTCGACGGCATCGCCAAGGCGATCACCGGCGCGCCGCCGCTCGGCGTGATTTTCGGCCTCGTCTTCGTGCTGGCCGGCCTCGCCTTCAAAATGTCGGCAGCGCCTTTCCATATGTGGACGCCGGACGTCTATGAGGGCGCGCCGACGCCGGTCACCGCCTTTTTCGCCTCGGCGCCGAAGATGGCCGCCGTGGCGATCACCGCGCGCATCGTCTTCACGGCCTTTCCGGGCATTGTCGGGCAGTGGCAGCAGATCGTGATCTTCCTCGCCATCGCCTCCATGCTGCTCGGCTCCTTTGCGGCGATCGGCCAGACCAGCATCAAGCGCCTCATGGCCTATTCCTCGATCGGCCATATGGGCTTCGCCCTGGTCGGCCTCGCCGCGGGCAATGAGGCGGGCGTGCGCGGCGTCGCCATCTATCTCGCCATTTATCTGGTGATGACGCTCGGCGCCTTCGCCGCCATTTTGCAGATGCGCGTCGAGGGTCGTCCGGTCGAGAAGATCAGCGATCTCTCGGGCCTCTCCCGCAATAATGGGACGGCGGCCTTCTTCCTCGCCATGCTGATGTTCTCGCTCGCGGGCGTGCCGCCGCTCGCCGGCTTCTTCGCGAAATATTACGTGCTGCTGGCGGCGGTGGACGCCGGGCTCTATCCGCTCGCCATCGTCGGCGTGCTGGCGAGCGCGATCTCCGCCTTCTATTATCTGCGCGTCGTCAAGGTGATCTATTTCGACGAGCCGGCGCCGGCCTTCGACCATTCGCCTCTGTCGCTGCGCGCGGTGCTCGCGGTTTCGACCTTGTTCGTGCTCGGCTTTTGGGTCTATCCGGCTCCCGTGGTGGAGGCCGCGACGGCTGCCGCCAAGTCGTTGTTCTGAGCCCGATGGAAGGCGCGAGGCTCGGCGACCACGCGCTCTCGCGCGGGGTTCGTCTCGAGATTTACGACGAGATCGACTCGACCAACGACGAAGCCAAGCGTCGCGCCGAGGCGGGCGACGCCGGTCCCTTGTGGATCGTCGCCGCGCGCCAGATCAAGGGCCGCGGCCGCCTCGGCCGCAGCTGGAGCTCGATGAGCGGAAATCTCCATGCGAGCCTGCTCGTCTCCGGCTTTGGGCCGGCGGCCCTCGCGCCGCAGCTCGGCTTCGCGGCCGGCCTCGCGACGATCGGCGCATTGATCGAGGCGACCGGCGCGGTCGATCGGCTCGCGCTGAAATGGCCGAATGACGTGCTGCTCGACGGCGAGAAGCTGGCCGGGATTCTTCTCGAGGGCGTCCAGCCTGCGGGGCAGGGGGCGCCCTTCGGCTGCGTCATCGGCATAGGGGTCAATTGCGTCGCCGCGCCGGCCGATCTGCCTTATCCGGCGTGCGATTTGTCGCGTTTGGGCGGTCCTGCGGCCGGCGCGCTCTTTGCTTTGCTCTCCGATAAAATGGCGGAGGCGCTCGCTCTCTGGGCGGGCGGCTCCGGATTTGCCGCTCTCCGCGAGCGCTGGCTCGGCCATGCGGCGGGATTGGGCGCGGAGATCGAGGCGCGTCTTCCGCGCGAGACGGTCTCTGGACGATTCGAGACCATAGACGCCGACGGACGCCTGATTATTTCCACCCGCAGCGGCCGTCGCGCCATAGAAGCGGGAGACATCTTCTTGCCGGCCCTCGCGGCGGCCCGGCCCGAGCCGGAGCGTGGCCGATGAACGAGGAAGTGAGCGAATTCGTCTTTGCGCCTTTGGGCGGTCTCGGCGAGATCGGCATGAACGCCGCTCTCTACGGCTTCGGCCCGCCCAAGACGCGTAAATGGCTTATGGTCGATTGCGGCTTGGCCTTTCCCGGCCCGGAGCTGCCGGGCGTCGATCTGCTGATGCCGGACGTCACGTTTGTGGAAAAGATCCGCCGCGATCTGGTCGGGTTGGTCATCACCCACGCCCATGAGGACCACATCGGAGCGCTCTCCTTCCTCTGGCCCAAGCTCGGCTGCACCGTCTATGCGACGCGTTTCGCCGCGAGCCTGCTGGAGGCGCGCCGTCTGCAGGAGGCGGGCGCGCCCAATATCAAGGTCGTCACCGTGGCGACGGGCCAGCGTCTCGATATCGGTCCCTTCGACGTCGAATTCGTCGCTGTCGCGCATTCGATCCCGGAGGCCAATGCGCTCGCGATCCGCACGCCGCTCGGCCTCGCCATTCATACGGGCGATTGGAAGATCGACCCCGAGCCCGGCGTCGGCCATCGCATCGACGCGGCGCGGCTGACGGCGCTCGGCGACGAGGGCGTCGACGCGCTCATCTGCGACTCCACCAATATTCTGCGCGAGGGCGACAGCTTCTCCGAGAGCGATGTGGCGCAGACGCTGCGCAAGCTCATCGGCGACGCCAAGGAGCGCGTGCTGGTGACGACCTTCGCCTCCAATGTCGCGCGCATCCGCGCCGTGGCGGAGGCGGCGCAGGCGGCCGGACGCAGCGTCGTTGTCGCCGGCCGCGCCATGGAGCGCGTCATTCAGGTCTCGCGCGAATGCGGCTTTCTCGACGGCCTGCCGCCATTTCTCTCGCTCGACATGTTCACCGCCTTGCCGCGCGACAAGATCGTGGTGCTGGCGACCGGCAGCCAGGGCGAGCCGCGCGCCGCAATGGCCCGCGTCGCCGAGAAAGAGCATCCGGTCATCAAGCTCGTCTCCGGCGATACGGTCATCTTTTCCTCGCGCGCCATTCCGGGCAACACGCGCGAGGTGCATCGCGTCGTCAACAAGCTCTGCGACCAGGGCGTCGAGGTCATCACCGATCACGACCATCTCGTCCATTGCTCCGGCCATCCGCGTCGCGGCGAGGTCGCCCAGCTCTATGATTGGGTGCGGCCGCGCATATCGGTGCCGGCGCATGGCGAGGGGCATCATCTCTCCGTCCATGCGGCCTTCGCGAAGGCGCGCGGGGTGGAGCGCACCATCGGCGCCCGCAATGGCGACATTGTGCGGCTGTTTCCGGGGGAGCCCGGCGTCGTCGGCAAGGCGCCGACCGGCCGCCTGCTCAAGGACGGCGACGTGCTCGTCTCGGAGGATGACGGCGCCGTGCGCGAGCGCGCGCGGCTGAGCTTCTCCGGCGTGGTGTCGCTGGCGCTCGCCATCGACAAGCGCGGCGATCTCGTCGGCGATCCCGATGTGCTGATCTCCGGCCTGCCCAAGAAGGGGCGCGACGGCGTGGATATGGGCGAGGTGGTGGATGACGCCATCTTCCGCACCTTCGACAATCTGCCGCGGCAGAAGCGGCGGGATTTCGACGCCGCCGCGACGGCGGTCGAGCGCGCCGTGCGAGCCAGCGTCAATGCGGTGTGGGGCAAGAAACCGCAAGTGCATGTATTGATCATCGAGGCGTGATGACGCATTTAGGTCTCTGGAGAAATTTCAGGGAAACGTCATGATCGGACGCTTGAATCATGTGGCCATCGCCGTCTCGGACCTCGCGGCGGCGACGGCGACATATAAAAATACGCTCGGCGCCAAGGTCTCCGAGCCGGAGTCTCTTCCCGAGCACGGCGTCACGGTCGTCTTCGTCGAGCTGCCCAACACCAAGATCGAGCTGCTGCAGCCGCTCGGCGAAGGATCGCCGATCGCCGGCTTCGTCGCCAAAAATCCGGCCGGCGGCATTCATCATCTCTGCTATGAGGTGGATGATATTCTGACGGCGCGCGACCAGCTGAAAGCCTCCGGCGCGCGCGTGCTGGGCGATGGCGAGCCGAAGATCGGCGCCCATGGCAAGCCGGTGCTCTTCCTGCATCCGAAGGATTTCAACGGGGCCTTGGTCGAGCTCGAGCAGGCCTGAATGAGCGAGGGCCAACAGGCCCGGCGCAAGGTCGAGGAGCGCGGATTTTGCCATTTACGACGCCGCTCGCCGTAGCGATCTACCTCACGATATGGTGGATCGTGCTGTTCGCGATCCTTCCTTTCGGCGTCCGCTCCTCGGAAGAGGAGGACGACACGCCGACGGGAGGGGATCCGGGCGCGCCCGTGGCCCCCAAGCTGTGGATCAAGGCTGTTGTGACGACGATCGTCTCGGCGATCTTGTTCTGGCTCTTCGTGCTCTATGTGAAATGGATGGCCTGAGGAGCGATCCGCTCGAGCCGGGGTTGACCGGCCCCTCGCCAACAGGTAGGGGTCGAGCCGCCGGGGTCACGACGAACCGCGCGGGCTCGCCCTGCGATTCGAAGCGGCATTCCAGCGAGCGCGTAGCTCAGTCGGTAGAGCATCTGACTTTTAATCAGAGGGTCATGGGTTCGAGTCCCATCGCGCTCACCATTTAAATCAATAGCTTATGCAGCTATTGGCAAGGGTGAGGATAGAGTCTGTCGCGCCGTGTCGCCACCATGTCGCCACGGGCGAGGAAATCACCGCACTGATAGCTTCACGACGATAGGCGCGGCGCTAACTCCCGTGGTACGAGCCGCGGCTCGTCTCGGAAAGGGTCGAAGATGCGCGAAATCGTTTGCTTCGCCCACGGCCGTGCCGGCGAGTGGGAGGGGATATGCCTCGAATTCGACCTCGCCGTGCAAGGCAGCTCCTTCAATGAGGTCCAGGAAGCCCTCGAAGAAGCCGTCCGGGAATACATCGCCGCGGCCCGAGACGAAGACGACACCACGCGCGCCAAGCTGCTGAATCGCCATGCGCCGCTACTGGTCGAACTCGCCTGGACAGCTCGCGTCCTGCGGTCCGCATGGCGTCACCGGCGCGCGCGTGACGGCGACACGTCGGCTTCGTTCCCCGTGGCCTGTCCGGCGTGACATTCGACGCTTTCATTCGAATTTTGGAGTCCAACGGCTTCGTTCTTCATCGCCAAGGCAAGGGCTCGCACGCGATTTACCGCGGCGAAGTGCATGGCGAGGTTCGTCTCGTGACGATCGCCGCGCATCGAATGAGCGACGATATCAAGCCCGGCACATTGGCGTCGATGATTCGGCAGTCGGCCCTGCCGAAGAAGCTGTTCTGTTGAGCATCGGCGATCGGCTCAACGCCGCAGCGTCGTCACTGGCATCCATGCCGCAAGCCGATTGCCGAACTGACGGCGTGCCTTTTCGACGGCGGGAGTAACGGGCGATCGGTCGGCGCTCGAAACGAGAGTCCATCATGACGCGAGAGAGGAGTCCATCGCCGGGGCCGCCGGGCGATCGATTGGCCCCCCTTTTCGAAAATCGGTCGGCGGGGGTGGCGCAGAGCCCCGTTGAAAAATCCTTTTGGCGGCCCTTTATGCCTCTTCGCCACGACGGCCAACGGCAGATTCGAGAGGAGGCCGTTTCAAATACGCGGCGATAGCAGACTCTAGATCGACAGTTTCTGCCACATGGCCAAGATTTAGCAATGTGGACATGCTATACGTGGCGGGTAGAAAGCCGGTGTTTCGAGCAATTCTATAACGATCCCCGAGGCTCTCACCCACCAACTGTTGTACCGTGCTTGAATACAGCTCAGAGGTCAGCAAACGGAGGATGGGAGTAGCGCAATCCAATACCGCCTGACCGAACCCTACGGTCTCCGCGCGATCGGGAAACTTTCCCTTGTGGATAACATCGTTTCGTAACTTCATTTGATTCTGGGGCAATAGTTTCGGAACCTGTCCCGTCTCGATCAGATGTGCCGCGATGAACGCGCCGAGCTGTCGTTCTGAAAGATTTGCCAGGGTCTTCCATGCTGCTTTGTAAACCGCACCTTCGATACCGGACTTTCGACAAGTAGCTTCAATGAAAAATTCGTGCAAGCGCTCCAATGCCCCGATGAATGATGCGATAGCGTCGCGGTAGTAGCCATCCACGATTGCCTTTATTGCCATGTCCGAGAGAATCTCGAATTTCATTTGCTGTATGATTGTGAACGTACGATGCCCCTTTTCGCAGGTCATTTCAATCATGCCGTCATCAGGAATGCGTTTGAGTGCCAGCGTCAATAAATTGGGCTGTCCGCTTTCGACCTGACATTGCATGCAAATTGTGAGTATCTTCATTGCAAAGCTCGTTAGGGTGGATGGTTCAGGCGAATTCCGCACGGAACGACTAGTGGCATTGGCAAGGCGAGTGGTCAGCGATGTATCTTCCAAAACACTCCTATAAGGAAATTCGCGAAATTGTAATTGACATTATGCTCGATCCTGCGAGCAGCGAAGTCAATCAATTTCAAGCATTGCTTGAACATGTCGGCCGCAGGGTGGCACACAAACATAATGCCCCCGCGTTGCAGGGCGGCTTCAGTTACGCTGGAGCCGGTAGCCGTTTGGACTCCAATGACGCCGATCTAGTTCTAGAGATCGTGTGGGATTTATTTCGCCAGGGTATAATCACATTAGGGCTCAACTCTTCAAATCCCGGATGGCCCTTTTTGCGCCTCAGCCGCTTTGGACGTGAGACCGTCCAAGCTCAGAGCCCCTTTCGATTCCACGACGCGTCGGGGTTTTTGAAGGTTCTTCGAGCAGAGGTTCCGGACATTTCGTCCGAAGCACTCGCTTATCTAGAGGAGGCCGTTGCGGCGTTTTATTCCGACTGTTTGCTTGCAAGCTGCGTTATGTTGGGCGTTGCCTCCGAATTCGAATTTCTGAGGCTGATTGATGTAGCTACGAGCAGCAGCATCCACGGAGCAAGGTTTGCGCCCCTCAATAAGCTTCATTTCATCCGCCAGAAGATAACCAAGTTTCGAGACCAACTCCACCCCGTCCTCAACACCCTTCCAAACAGCGCAACAAAAGACCTCGATACCAATCTCGACGCGATCCAATCAGTTATTCGCATTGCCCGCAATGACGCTGGCCATCCGTCCGGCGCTCGACCACCATTACGCGAACAGGTCTATGTTTACCTGCAACTGTTTATCCCTTTTGCAAAGCAGCTTATGCGACTGCGCCAAGCGTTAGCGTGAAAGTTGCCCAGGGTCGGAATGTGACAATCGAACGGACGGAATGGAGTCTACGTCCGCGCGGCGACACGTCAGTGAAAATGTCACCAGAGGCATTTTTTATTCTACCATATTTTTCATGACCGAGGGCGGACAACCGACAGCCCCTATAGGGGGCTGTCCGGTGGTTGCCGCCTCCTTGGCGCTTTGTCCGATTCTTGTCCGCCCCTTGTCCGCTCACACACTGGAGACAGAGACTTTTTCGTCTTCGATCCTGATAAGTCCTTTCTTTACAAGGCTTTCCTTCAGACGACGAAACTCTCTCTCGAAACTCTCGACTGTCCGCAAGTTGTCCGCCCCTTGTCCGGGCTCGTTTGTGGCTCTTGTCCGCCTCTTGTCCGCAGGCCCGTTTGTAGTTCTTTGTGCCACGCAATTTTCCTGCATATTCATGCGGATTCGGCCACTTTTTTCGCGCGTATTTTGCCGCATTTGGCCGCTTTCTGCGTCGGGCCAGCCGGCCTTTTCGAGCGCGCTTCTCCATCTTCGGACGCTAATCCATACTGGCGTGGAGTCCTCTTCGTCGAAGTTGTATGGGGCGTCGTCGACAAGCCGTTGCAAGACTACTAAAGCGGCCATCTCTCGCGGGCTCACCCTTTCATCACCGAACACGATGCGAGAGGACGGCGCGACGACTGCCGACGTAATAGGGTTGCCGTCTTCGTCGCTGCGGTCGAGAGAGACTGTTTCGAGACTGTATCGCAGGGGCCTGAGACATTCGCCCTCTTTCTGCTTCGTCAGCTTGGCTTCGATCCTCGCCGCGCCATTCGCATTTTGTCCTACGACGATGGCGGTATCGACCGCGCCCAAGAGCGACGATGAACCGCGCATTCCTCTGCTCTTGTCTTTCCCCTCATGGTGGATAAGGCACAGATGCGCCCCTGTCCGCTTGCGCAGCAAATCGGCAGCATTAACGAGCGCTCCCATGTCACCGGCGGAATTCTCGTCTCCGCCGCCCATGGCGCGCGCCAGTGTGTCGATAACGATCATTCGAACCGGGAGGCCGAAGTGCTTGCTCGCGCGTTCGGCTGCGTCGGCGATTGCGGCAAGGGCTCGTTTGTCGTTTCGGATATCGAGCATTCCTTCGGCGAACACGATCGGGAGAGGGTTCAAATCTACGCCGTGGTGTTTACACCACGCCTCGGCGCGTTTGCGAATTCCGCTCATTCCTTCAAGCGCGATATAGATGGCGACGCCTCGCTTTACCTCCCGTTCGAACCAAGGCCAGCCGCGCGCGATATGAAGAGCGTTATCGAGTGCAAGAAATGTCTTGCTCGCGCCGGGCGGCCCGTAGATCGCCGAGAGCTGGCCCTCGAAAAGCCAATCCTTCACAAGGTAGGTAGCTTCGCGAATCTTGTTCAGGTCGCCAGCGTAGTGGAATTGCAGCGGCGAGCCTCGCTTTTGCTCCTCTGGCGAAGATTCGCGTTCGTCCTGCATATCAAATGAGGACTCTACCCTGCCATCGCCATAGACGTAGCCTTCCGGCCCGTGCCACCCCTCGCGCCGTGCGTGAAAGCGAATCGTCGCGCCGGTTACAAGAGTGTCGTGCTTATCCTTGATCGAATCCCACTTCCTGTCGGTCGTGTCGGCGTCATACTTATCCGATTTGCTGGAATAGTCGTGCGCCAGCTCACGCCCTTCTTCCGAGCCATCGCTTTCGAAATGAATCGCGCAAAGGCGGAAGAACCAAGGATCATAGTCCAATTCGTTGCTGCTGGCGTCGAGTGCGCTGCGCATAAGGTCTATGTCGCCGTTGAAAATCTTCACAGCGGCGGCGTCGCGAGCTGAAGGCTCCTTTCGGCGCTCATAGAGCGGCGCGAGATTTTCCGCCGGAACGAAAATGCGCCGGCCCCTCAGGATTCCATCGTCGAAGAAAGGCCGCCGCCGTCTATCCCACTCATAGGCGTGGCCTGTAACGGGGTGGATCGACGGCGGCAGCACGACTTGCACTCCCGAGCCGAATAACTCTGCCTCCCACTCATGCTTGCTGCCGATCATGCGTTTCGAACGGGCGATGGTCTTCTTTCGGAGCGGTTCGTCGCTCGTGAAATAGAGATGCTGTGATCCGCTGCCCGATCCTGATAGGACGCGCGGCGCATTTTCCAATTCAGGCATCACCTTGAAAACCGCGTCGTGCGCCTCTTTCACGCATCGGTCGGCTTCCTCGACATTTCGAATGTCCACGTCGACAACATGTATGTAGCGGCCGTCCTTCATGCACGAAGGTTCGCCAGTGCGCAGGCCAATGTTCACATCGCCAAACACTACTCGCCTCTTGGCGATGGCCCTTCCGACTTCCGCAGGCGACATGCGCGGTTTCTCGGTCCAGCCTGTCTCAATCGGCTTTTTGTCTCGCTCGCGAAGCAGCACGATCGCCGCGCCTTGTTCGGCGTAGCCGATGGCGGCTTCACGTATCGCGTCACGCAATCCCCCTGGAATCGCGTCCGAATTGCCGTTGCGTCGATTCGTCGTGTCGTGCATAATCGCCCCGCATCGTGTGGGTGTTTCGGGATGGTTTCGAGACTCTGTTACGTGGACACTGACGCATGCAGCCGAGGCGTTCGGGCAGACGCGATCGGCGAAGACTTCTGATCGGACCGAGATTTTGGGGCGGCGGGCTTATCGGCTCGCCGCTCTATCGTGCTCCCTCAATGCGCGTCGAGAGCATTTTGGACTCGACGCTACGCACGAGGATCGAAACACGTTCATCGCCACGCTCATTTCCAAGGTGCTGCATTGAATAGGCGTCCGCGAGGGCGAGCTTTTCCGCCGTTAGAACGTCGACGCCGCGGATTCGCCATTCTGAAATCAATTGAAGGCGGCGTCTCTCCCACACTGGGCGAAGCGGAGCATTACGCTCTTCTGACGGAAGCGTTTCCATCATCTTTTCGTATCCCTCCAAAAGACGCTTGATCTCACTCCTTGGAATCGCCCCCTGAGCCGAGAATTGATTTGGTTGATTGCTATTCATCCGTATCCCTCCGGCGGCGGCCGCCTGGCGTTGATTGCGGTTTTTGAGATAGCTGCCTGACAGGTGGCGCGATGATCGTGTCCGCTTCTATTACAA
>NZ_SOEJ01000022.1:0-43433 GCF_004366495.1 Methylosinus sp. sav-2 | reverse complement strand
ACCGAGGTGCAGGCCTTCACCTCCACACAGCTCGCCGGCCTCACCGCAACGCAGCTCGGCAAGCTCACCACCACGGCGATCTCGAACCTCTCGACCACGCAGGTCACTGATCTGACCTCGACGCAGGTGCGCGGCCTCACCGCAACGCAGATCGGCGGCCTCGCCGCCTCCTATCTCGACGCTATCGACGCAGCCGACTTCTCGACAAGCCAGATCGCGGCCTTCAGCGCGACAAGCGTCGGCGATCTTTCGACGACCCAGGTCGGCAATCTCACCGCCACCCAGATCGGCTCGCTCTCTGCCACCGCCTTCGGCGCGCTGACCTCGACCGAGGTGCAGGCCTTCACCTCCACGCAGCTCGCCGGCCTCACCGCAACGCAGCTCGGCAAGCTCACCACCACGGCAATCTCGAACCTCTCCACCACGCAGGTCACCGACCTCACCTCGACGCAGGTTCGCGGCCTCACCGCGACGCAGCTGGACGGGCTGTCGGCGAGCTATCTGGATGCGATCGACGCCGGCGACTTCTCGACGAGCCAGATCGGCGGACTGGATTCGACCGCGGTCGGCAATCTCACCTCGACGCAGGTCGGGGCGCTGACCTCGGCGCAGGTCGGCGCGCTCTCGGCGACATCGATCAACTCGCTGACCACGACCGAGATCAACACGCTGAGCAGCACGCAGGTCGCGGGCCTCACCAAGACGCAGCTCACCGCGCTGAGCACGACCAACTTCAGCGCTCTGAGCAGCACGACGGGCATTCCGGCGCTGACGACCACGGCCATCGCCGGCCTGACCACCGCGGATATCGCCGCGCTCAGCACGACCCAGGGCAACGCCTTCACGACAACCCAGATTCAGGCAATGTCCGTGGATCAAGCTATCGCGCTCGTGTCTCTCATCGGCTGACGGCGAGGGGCGCGAGACGCGGTGACTTTCGTCACCCGTCCGCAACGGCGCTCCGGGCGGCATCGCCCGGGCGCCGCCCTCTCGAATGGACGTCGACATGACCACGCAGCCGAACGAATCGGAGACCGCCCTCGCGCTGTTCCAGGCAGCGATCGAAAAATCCTACTCGCGCAAGCTGACCATCGCCGATCTGTTCACCGCCGCCGCGCAATTGAAAGCGTTGGGGCTCGATCGGCGGGCGGCCGAGCTCTACAAGCATTGGATCGCCTTCAACGCCGACGATCCCGTCGTCTATGCGGCCTATTTCAACTTTGCGACCGCGCTGGCCGACTCGGGCGATCGCCCGGGCGCGATCAATGCGCTGCGCGAAGCGATCCGCATTCAGCCGGATTTCCAGCCGCCCTATATCAATCTGGGGCGGCTGCTCGAGGATTCCGGCCTCGTCGGCGCGGCGGTCGCGCAATGGATGGCGCTCGTCGAGCGGACCGCCGCCGTCAATGGCGAGTCGGTCGCTCACAAGCTCAGCGCGCTGCAGCAGACCGGGCGCGTGCTCGAGAGCCTCAATAAGGACGAGGCGGCGGAAGACGCGCTGCGGCAAATCCTGGAGATCGATCCCAAGCGGCAGGAAGTCGTGCAGCATTGGATCGCGCTGCGCCAGCGCCAATGCAAATGGCCGGTCGTGCAGCCCTCCGAGCGCGTGAGCCTCGCCGATCTCGCCAATGGCATTTCGTCGCTGTCGCTCGCCAATCATGCCGACGATCCGATGTTCCAGCTCGCCAAGGCGCATCATTACGAGAAGCGCTCCATCGGCCGGCCCAAACGCGGCCTACCCGAGCGCAGCCTGCGCGCAGCCGAGCCGAAGCGGGCGCGCAAGCAGCGGTTGCGCATCGGCTATGTCTCCTCCGATCTGCGCGAGCATGCGGTCGGCTTCGCCATGACCGATGTGCTGGAGTCGCATGATCGCGCGCATTTCGAGATCTACGCCTATTATTGCGGCATCGCGCGCAATGATCCGACGCGCGAGCGCATCGCCGCCGCCGTCGATCGCTGGACCGACATCAACGGAATGGACGACGAGACGGCGGCGAAAAAAATCGCCGAGGACGAGATCGACATTCTCGTCGATCTCAACGGCTACACCAAGGATGCGCGCACCAAGGTGTTCTCGCTGCGGCCGGCGCCGATCATCGTCAACTGGTTCGGCTTCCCCGGCACGATGGGCAGCCCCTATCATCATTACATCATCGCCGATCCGGTGATCATTCCCGAAGGCGCGGAGATCTACTACTCGGAGAAGGTGGCGCGGCTCGCCTGCTACCAGCCCAATGATCGCAAGCGCGTCGTCGCGCCGCAGCGCCCGACGCGCGTCGAGGCGGGATTGCCGGAGGACGCCTTCGTCTATTGCTCGCTCAACGGCATGCAGAAGCTCACCGCCCTCACCTTCGATCGTTGGGCGCGCATTCTGACGGCGGTTCCGGGTAGCGTGCTGTGGCTGCTGACCGGCACGGAGCAGACCAACGCCCGCGTGCGCGAGGAGGCGAAAGCGCGCGGCGTCGCGCCGGAGCGCATCATTTTCGCCGAGAAGATGGCCAATCCCTATCATTTGGCGCGCTATCCGCTCGCCGATCTGTTTCTCGACAATTTCCCCTATGGCGCCCATACGACGGCGGCCGACTCGCTGTGGATGGGCGTGCCGATCGTCACCTTCGCCGGCCGCAGCTTCGCCTCGCGCGTCTGCGCCAGCCTGGTGCGCGCGGCGGGCGTCGGCGAGCTCGCCTGCGCCTCGGCGGACGATTACGTCGCGCTCGCCATCGAGCTCGGCAAGGACAGGCGCAAGCTCGCGGGCCTACGGGACAGGCTCGCCAATGTGCGCGAGACGTCGCTGCTGTTCGACACGCCGCGGCTCGTCGGCGATTTGGAGACGCTCTATCGCGACATGTGGCGCGATTACGAGAGCGGCGAGCTGCCGCGGCCGGATCTGCGCAATCTCGATATTTATCACGAGATCGGGCTCGATCTCGATCTCGAAAAGATTGAGCTGCTGAGCGACGCCGATTATCGCACGCTCTATCAGAGCAAGCTGGCGGAGTGGGACGCCGCCTATCCGATAGAGCCAGACGCGCGGATGTGGCGGCCGCGCTGAGCGCGCGGCCGTGATCCCTCGCTCACTCGGCGAGCATTCGCTTCAAGAGCTCGATAACCTCGGACAGGCTCTTGTCCTTGGAGGCGAGCTCCTCGACCTTGCGCACGGCGTGCAGCACGGTCGTATGGTCGCGTCCGCCGAAGCGCCGGCCGATCTCCGGCAGCGAGCGCAGCGTCAGCACCTTGGACAGATACATGGCGATCTGCCGCGGGCGCACGACATTGGCGGTGCGGCGCGAGGAGAGAATATCCGCGCGCGAGATATTGTAATGGCTGGCGACGAGCTTTTGAATGTCGTCGATCTTGACGCGCTTGGGCTCGGCGCTGCGAACGAGATCGCGAATGGCGTTCTCCGCCGTCTCGACGCAGAGCGGCGCGCCGTTCAGCGTCGAATGGGCGAGCAGGCGATTGACCGCGCCTTCGAGATCGCGGCCATTGGTGACGATGGTCTTGGCGATATAGGACATGACCGCCGGCGGCACATGGAAATTGGGCTGCGCCTCCTGCGCGGCGGCGATGCGCGCCTCCAAAATCTTCATGCGCAATTCTTCGTCGAGCGGGCCGATGTCGACGCAGAGCCCGCCCTTGAAGCGCGAGAGCACGCGTTCGTCGAGAGTCTCGAGGTCGGAGGGCGGGCGATCGGCGGCGACGACGACCTGCTTGCCGGCGTCGATGAGCGAGTTCAGCGTGTGGCAGAACTCCTGCTGGATCGACTTGCCCTGCAGAAATTGCACATCGTCGATGATCAGCACGTCGATGTTGCGCAGCCGCTCCTTGAAGGCGATCGAATTTTGCTGCGTCAGCGCCGAGACGAAGCCGCTCATGAATTTCTCGGCAGTGAGATAGAGCACGCGGCGCTTATTGTCATTGGCCGAGCGCGCCACCGCCTGCAGAAGATGCGTCTTGCCGAGTCCGACGGCCGCATGAGTGTAGAGCGGATTGAACAGCGGATGCTCGCCGGGACGGGCGTCGGCGACGCGACAGGCGGCCGCATAGGCGAGCTGGTTCGAGGGGCCGACGAGAAAGGTCGAGAAAGACAGACGACGATCGAGCGGGGAACCGCCGAAAGACTCGCCGTCGCCGCGCGCCGCGGGACGCATCGGCGCCTTGACGTGCTGCGCCTCCGAGCGCTCGACGACAATGGCCGCAGGCGCCGGTTGCGCCTTCTCGACGACGGCGCCGGAAACGGCGTCCGCATCACGAGGGCGCGCACGGCGCGTCGGCGAGCGCACGTCGATGACGATCTGCTCGAGCGAGGTGAATTCGGCGCACAGCCGCGTGCGGATGCGATCCGCATAGTGAGACTGAATCCAGCTCTTCAAGAATTTCGTCGGCACCGTCAGCAGCGCTGCGCCGTCCTTCATGCCTTCGAGCTCCAGCCGCGCGAACCAGGAGCTGTAGACGGCCTCGCCGAGCTCGGCGCGCAGCCGCCCGCGCACGCGCTCCCATTTCTGCCGGCCCTCCGCCGACAGCTCGCTGGAATTCGACTGGTCATCGCTATTATCGGACATGGCTTTCTTTCGCGCTGAAGACGAGTCGAGGCGCGGCGCCTCGACAGCGTCGTCATAGTGAAACGGATAGATCGGTCGGTTTCGATCGATATGCGCGATCGACGCTTAGAGGACGCTTAAAGCTGGTTCGGGGGACCCACGGAATTTTCGCCGAGGTCGAAGGGACTTCGTCCGTCCTTTCGACTGCGACCTCGCGCGTCGTAGCGCTGCGCTACGTCGTCGCTCGGTCTCGTGTCGGCTCGCCGCCCAAAAGCCATCACATCACCCCTACATCCGCGATGAGCGAAAGCCCGTCGCGGTCCTTACAATCGGATCTGAAGATACGCAGACAGAAACGCACCCAGCGGGAATCGGCCGATGCATTCGTGGTGTGGTCGACGCATTCGTGGAACGCGTCGGGCAGTCCATCGCAGAGAAGGTGTCACCCGGAGGCTTACATGCGTCTACTCACCCATCCAAGCGACGCCGCTCCTCAGCGCCACGCCACATTTCGAACCTACACGCCCGCTTTTGCGCACGCAACGATCGTCGAGCCGCAGAATGCGCGGAACGTCGCCGCATCGCAGCCGCAGTCACGCCCTTCGCCTGGATAAAGTCATGATTCGTCGCTCAGAAAAACTTACGACGGTGGAAGGCGTGACACGGCGATCTTCGCATTGTTGCAGCGCGCGCGTTAACGAACGGGGCCTGTCAAGCCCGGCGAGCCTTGGCGACGCAGCGGGCCTTTAACGCAATTAACTGTTTTTAAACCGTATACGCTGCGCACAAGAAAAGCGTGTGAAAAAAAATCTCACACTACGAAGACTAGCGGAGTCGGTTTGCCCGTGCGTCGAAATATTACGCAGAACGCAAAAAAGCCCGGCGGAGCCGGGCTTTCGAAACACGCCGTTTGCGCAAGAAAAGATCAGGCAGAAAGAGCCTTCACGCGCGCCGTGAGACGCGAGACTTTGCGCGATGCGGTGTTCTTGTGAATGACGCCGTGCTGCGCGGCGCGCATCACGACTGGCGCGACGCTCTTGAGCACGGCGGCGGCCGTCGCGGCGTCGCCGCTGGCGATCGCCTCCTCGACCTTGCGGACCTGCGTGCGCAGCAGGCTGCGACGCGCGCGGTTGACGGCCGTGCGCCGGGCGATCTTGCGGACGGCCTTCTTGGCCGAGCTGGTGTTGGCCATCTTTGTTCCTTCGACGGTCGAGGCGAGGCGGGCGGGGTCGCCGCCCAAAAAAGCAAAGCGGCCGCGAAATCGCGGCCAGTTCGCCGGCCTTATACGCGGGCCGGCGTCGTTTCGTCAATGGCCGGGCCGGAGCGGCGCGCTCAGCGATGCTCGAAACGCGGCGGGCGCTTCTCGATGAAGGCGGTCATGCCCTCCTTCTGATCATGCGTCGCGAACAGCGAATAGAACAATCTCCGCTCGAAACGCACGCCTTCCGAGAGCGGCGTCTCATAGGCGCGCTCGACCGCCTCCTTGGCCATCAGCACGGCCGGCAGCGACAGAGCGGCGATGGTCCGCGCGCTCTTCAGCGCCTCTTCCAGAAGCTTGTCCGCAGGAACGATTCGGGCGACGAGGCCGCAGCGCTCGGCCTCCTCCGCGCCCATCAGCCGGCCGGTGAGGACCAGCTCCATGGCCTTGGATTTGCCGATGGAGCGCACCAGCCGCTGCGTGCCGCCGGAGCCGGGAATGACGCCCAGCTTGATCTCGGGCTGGCCGAATTTGGCCGTGTCGGCGGCCAGAATGAAATCGCACATCATGGCGAGCTCGCAGCCGCCGCCCAGAGCATAGCCGGCGACGGCGGCGATGACGGGCTTGCGCGCGCGCGCCACGCCGTCCCAGCGCGCCAGGAAATCGTCGAGATAGGCTTCGGCGACGGTCTTGTCGCGCAGCTCCTTTATGTCGGCGCCGGCGGCGAAGGCCTCCGCCGAGCCGGTCAGCACCACGCAGCCGATTTGAGGGTCCGCCTCGAAATGCGTCAAAGCGTCGGCGATCTCGCCGATCAGCCGCGCATTCAGCGCATTGAGCGCGCGCGGCCGGTTGAGCCGCAGCAGCGCGACACGATCATGCGTCTCGATCTCGATCGTCTCGTAATCCAAGGCCGGCCTCCTGCTTTCCGTCGCTATCATGCGCCCATCAAATTTCGAAGTCGCCCTCATTCGCCTCGATCTCGCCGAGGCCGGCGGCGACCGCGCGCCCATGCAGCTCGTCCAGCGTGATCGTATCGAGCTTGGCCAGCGCCTGACGCTCCGCCTCCGCGAAGAGCGGATCGACCGCGAGCGCCAGCAGACGCGGCTCCTCGCCATTCTGCGCGCCCTCCTCCGCGCGCAGAGCGACGCGCACGATCTCGCCGACATAGAGACGGCGACGCTCGCGCGCCAGCTCATAGCCGCCGGCCGGGCCGCGCACGCTCTTCAAAATGCCGGCGCGCACCATGGCCTGCAGCATGCTCTCGAGATGCCGCGGCGGCAGATCGTGACGCGCCGCCAGCGCCCGCGACGACACCGGCCGCGCCCGCGCATGCAAGGCGATGTCGAGCGCCGCCAGCACGGCGAGACGCGCGGGACGCGGCAGAAGGCTCATTCGGCTCCGCCCTCGCCCGGCGCAACCTCGCTCGTCCCAGTCGAGCCGAAGCCGCCGTCGCCGCGCGCGGTCTCCTCCAGCGCTTCCGTCGCCTCGATGAGCTCGACATGCTCGTAGCGCGCCACCACGAGCTGCGCGATGCGCATTCCGCGCGAGATCTCGAATGGATGCGTCCCGAAGTTGACCAGCAGAACCTTCACCTCGCCGCGAAAATCGCTATCGATGGTGCCGGGCGCGTTGAGCACGCTGACGCCGAATTCCAGCGCCAGGCCGGAGCGCGGCCGCACCTGCGCCTCATAGCCGGGCGGCAGCGCCAGCGAGAGGCCCGTCGGCACCAGATCGCGCGCGCCGGGCTCCAGCACCAGCTTGCCGCCGGGCGCGAGCGCGGCGCGAAGATCGAGCCCCGCCGCGCCCGCGCTGGCGTAGGCGGGAAGCGGCAAGCCTTCGCCATGCGGAAGGCGGCGGATGGCGATCTTGGTCACGGCGTCTCTCCCAGCGTGTCGGCGATATGCGCGATGAGCCGCGCCGCGACCTCGGTCTTGTCCAAGCGCGGCCAGGAGGCGAGGCCGGCGCGCGAGACGAGGTGAACCTCATTGCTGTCCGCGCCGAAGACTCCAGCGCCGACGTCATTGGCGACGATGAGATCGCAACCTTTGCGCGCGAGCTTCTCCTGCGCATGGAGGAGCACGTCGCGCGTTTCCGCCGCGAAGCCGACGACCAGCGCCGGCCGCCCCTCGCGCCTCTGCGCGACGCTGGCGAGAATATCCGGATTCTCGCGCAGCACGAGCGTCGGCGGCTCGCGCGAGGCGCCCTTCTTGATCTTGTCGGCGGAAGGCTCGACGCGCCAATCGGCGACGGCCGCGGCGCCGATGAACACATCGGCCGGCAGCGCCGCCTCCACCGCCTCGAGCATTTGCTGCGCCGTCTCCACATGACGCGTGGCGACGCCTTTTGGATCGGCGATCTCGACCGGGCCGCTGACCAGAGTGACGCGCGCGCCGGCCTGCGCCGCCGCCGCGGCGATGGCGTGGCCCTGCTTGCCGGAGGAGCGGTTGGAGAGAAAGCGCGCCGGATCGATCGGCTCGCGCGTCGGCCCGGAGGTGACGAGCACATGGCGCCCGGCGAGCCTCCCCTGCCCCGCGACGGGCGGCGGCAGAACCGTATCGCCGCGCAGCGCGGCCTCTATGGCGGCGACGATGGCGAGCGGCTCCGCCATGCGGCCGGGGCCAAATTCGCCGCAGGCCATCTCGCCATCGTCCGGCCCGACGAAGAGCGCGCCGTCGCCGCGCAAGGTCGCGACATTGCGCTGCGTCGCCGGATGCAGCCACATGCGCAGATTCATCGCCGGCGCCAGCAGCGCCCTTTTGTCGGTGGCGAGCAGCAGCGTCGTCGCCAGATCATCGGCGAGCCCCTGCGCCATGCGCGCCAGAAGATGCGCCGTCGCCGGCGCGACCACGACGAGATCGGCCTCCCGCGAGAGCCTGATATGGCCCATCTCCTGCTCGTCGGTGAGCGAGAAGAGGTCCTCATAGACGCGCTCGCCGGAGAGGCTGGCGAAGGACAGCGGCGTGACGAAACGCGCCGCCGCCGCGGTGAGCACGACGCGCACGAAGGCGCCGCGCTCGCGCAGCCGGCGAACCAGCTCGAGCGCCTTATAAGCGGCGACGCCGCCGCCGACGACGAGCAGAATGCGCTTGCCCGAGAGGCTCTGCGGATCGGAAGAAACCAAGCGACGGCTCCGCTGCTAGGATACGACTTCCGGCTGAATGGTTCGGCGCGTTCTCCCTCTCCCCGCTCGCGGGGAGAGGGCCGGGGTGAGGGGCTCGGGGCGTGAGCCACAGACGGAAAACGCCCCGAGCCCCTCATCCTCACCTTCTCCCCACAATGCGGGGAGAAGGAAAGCGGCAAATATTGCGCGAACCAATCAGCCGGAAGCCGTAGAGAGGGAAGAGAATACTCTTTTTCGCGCCGGCCCGGAAAGAGCGCCGGTTTTCCACCCTCCCCTTCAGGGGGAGTGTTGGACCGTGCAACGGTCCGGGCTGGGGTCGCCGCCCAGCCCGATCGCCCTCCCCTAGAAGCCGTATCCGGTCGCGGCGCCATGGTCTATATTCGCGCGCGCAGGAATGAGGGAAGGGATGTCGGACTATTTGGACAAGGTGAATCGCATTCCGATCTCGGCCGATCTGCTCGGCGAGGTCATGGACATGCTGCGCGCGCTTCCGGTCGAGGAGCGCTGGGCCTCGGGCTCCCGCTCGTCCCGGCTCTATGAGATGCTGGAGCGCCGCGGGCTGACCGACACGGCCGATATCGTCGCCGTCGCCATAGACCTGCGCGTGACCGCTCTGCTGCGCCTGCAGAGCCTCGATGCGCTACGCGGCTGGACGACCCCCGGCGGCGGGCTCCGCGCCAGCCTCGTCCACCCCGATCTGCTGAAAGCCGCCGCCGCCGAGCCGCTCATAGAGGAGGCCGACGGCGAGGCGATCTTCGACGTGGCGAGCTTCCGTCTGCGGCTGCTGGCGGGGGCGGAGGTTTATGGGCGGGCGTGAGGGGGGCGAGGGCGGTTTCCGCTCGTGCCTCATGACGGTCATTCACAACCCGGTTTTCACGAAAAATGACGCGCCGATGGCTGCACCGTCGCGTTTTCCGTTGGCGCGCAGCGTGGTAAGCTCTCGTCGTGAGGGCTACCATGATTCATAGCAAGTCCACCGACGATCTGATTGCCGAGCTAAATCTTCTGGACGAATCTGACGCTATAGAGGCAAAAGAGGTGTCAGGAAACGAAGTCGGTAGCTCGATTTATGAAACGATTTGTGCATTCTCGAACGAACCGGGTCTTGGTGGCGGGGTTATCCTGCTAGGTTTAAAGAAAGAGCTTGGGCAATTATTTCCGGTATACAAGCTAACTGGCATTAAAGACCCAGATAAAATTCAAAGCGACATCGTATCAGCATGCCAGAGCAAGTTTAACACCCCCATTCGGCCTATCGTCAAGCGCGAGCTTATTCAAAATAGGACAATAGTAAGAATAGATATAGCTGAATTGCCTGCAGAGCAAAAGCCAATTTCGATCAAAAACCTAGGGCTCCCGCGTGGCGTATTGCGGAGAATCGGATCAAGCGACGTTCATTGTTCACAGGATGACTTAATCGCCTTTTTTCAAGATCGGTCGCATAGTAACTACGACGCCCATACGGTTAGAGACTCCAGCACACAGGACATAGACCCTACCGCTATTGCACTGTACAGGCGGTTCATTGCGGAGCATAAACCAACGTCACTAGTATTAAGTATGACAAACGACGAAATTCTTTATAGCACGACCAGCTTGAAGACTGCTGAATAAGTCACAAGAGCTACGGCGTGCGGTATTATATGCTTCGGAAAAACTATGTCGCTGCGTAGATTTTTTCCATCTGTTAGAGCTGATTATATTCGCGTTCAAGGTAAGGGATGGGTCGACGACGCGAATAATCGGTTTACGTCGATTGATTTTAGGGGTCCCGTCATATCGATCATTGACCGCGTCATATCCGCAATTCTCGACGACCTGCCGAAGAAGTTCGCTCTTGCGGATGGCGGACGCGCAAGGAGAACTGAACTGCCAATAATTCCATATAAGGCAATACGGGAGGCTGTTGTAAATGCATTTATGCATAGAAATTACAAAATTGACAGACCAATACAGATAATTCGCTATTCAAATAGACTTGTTATTGAGAACCCTGGCCATTCTATGAAGCCTCAAGATCAGTTTGATCGCAATGGATCGATAGCCAGAAATCCTAATATCGCGGCCTTGCTTAACGAGACGGACTTTGCTGAGACAAAAGGCACGGGCATGAGAACTATGCGCCTACTTTTACAGCAAGCAGGCTTGTCCTCCCCCGCCTTCGAGTCCGAAAGGGAGAGTGATATATTCAGAGTGACGTTTCTATTCCATCAGCTATTGGATGAAGTCACGTTGACGTGGCTGTCTAGATATAAGGAACACAATCTCTCGTCTGACGAGTGCTTGGCTCTCGCTTATGTGAAGGAAGCCGGGCAAATCAGTAACTTAACCCTTAGAGAGCTGTCCGGCGTCGACACATTAGGTGCAAGTGGCAAATTGCGCAGATTGACCGGAGCTGGTTTGCTCGAAAAGCGGGGAAACGGGGCTCAGACCTTCTACGTAGCCAGCAGCGCTATGCTCAGCCACTTGGCGCAGGCGTCATCGGGCGGAGGGTTACCAGATATCGAAGATGGGTTACCCGATAGCTTGCCTGACAAGCCCTCCCTGCCGCCTGCTCCCACATTTCCTAGTGTCTTCTCAACCAAGCTTAAGGGAAGCCTGATGCTCTTACGGCTCGGCAAGCGGGCAAGCCCGTCAATAGTAAAAGCTTTGATTGTAGAAATGTGCCAAAAAGGTTCATTTTCTAAGGATCAACTTAGCGAATATCTTCATCGCGACCCCAAACATGTTCTGACGTATTTGTCTTCACTACTGAAGGAAGAAAGCATACGCATGACATTGCCTCATGCCCCTAATCATCCTGAGCAAAAATATACCGCTGTTCGGGTGCGCAGGCACCGTCGCGAATCCGACGGATAGTCCGCATCTCGATTAAGGACCCGGCACCAATGTCACCTCATGGCACTTTCTTCCCAAAGGCAAACTGGAGTTTTTAACCCCCGCTAGCCCTCCGCCCCCCGCCGTGGCAAAGCGTCCCGCATGACGTCCGGCCCCTCCCCCGCGATTCTCGCCCCCATGGCGCGGCGGCTGCAGCTCGCCGATTATCGCTCCTATGCCGCGCTGGATTGCGCGATAGAGGCGCAGCTGGTGGCGCTCACCGGCGAGAATGGGGCCGGCAAGACCAATATTCTCGAGGCGCTGTCGCTGTTCTCGGCCGGGCGCGGGCTGCGCGGGGCGGAGCTGGCCGATTGCGCGCGGCGGCAGGGCTCCGGCGGTTTCGCGGTCTCGATCGAGCTCGTCGCCGATGGCGCCGTCACGCAGCTCGGCCATGGACTGGAGCCGGCCAGCGGCGAGCAGAGCGCGGCGCGGCGCTTTCGCATCGACAGGGCGCCGGTCTCCTCCGCCCGCGCTTTCGCCGATCATCTGCGCCCGCTGTGGCTCACCCCCGCGATGGACGGGCTGTTCGCGGGGCCGGCGGGCGATCGGCGGCGTTTTCTGGATCGGCTGGCGCTCAGCCTCGACGCCGAGCATGGCGCGCGCGCGGCGAAGCTCGAGCGCGCTCTGCGCAATCGCAACCGGCTGCTCGCCGAGGAGACCGCCGACGCCCGCTGGCTGGACGCCGCCGAGCGCGAGATCGCCGCCCTGGGCGTGGCCGTCGCGGCGGCGCGGGGCGAGACGGTGCTGCGGCTGCGCGCGCTCATCGCGAGAGAGCGCGACGACAGCTCGCCCTTTCCCTGGGCGCAGGTTTCGATCGAGGGGGAGCTGGAGCGCATGATCGGCGAGGAACCGGCGCTGCAGGTGGAGGATCGCTATCGCGCGCGGCTCGCCGCCGCCCGCCGCCGCGACGCCGCCGCCGGCCGCACGCTGGAAGGACCGCAGGCGAGCGATCTTCGCGTGCGCCACGGCCCCAAGGACGAGGCCGCCCGCGCCTGCTCCACCGGCGAGCAGAAGGCGCTGCTGGCCGGTCTCGTTCTCGCCCATGCGAGGCTGGTGGCGGCGACCACGGGGCGCGCGCCGCTGCTGCTGCTGGACGAGGTGGCGGCGCATTTCGATCCGCTGCGGCGCGAGGCGCTCTACGCCGAGCTTGCGCGCATCGGCGGACAAGTGTGGATGACGGGCGCCGATCCGGAAGTCTTCGCCACGCTGGGCGGCCGGGCGCAGCTCCTGCGCGTCTTTCCAGGGCGCGTCGAGCGCACGATGTGAGTCTTTCGCAATGCTCCCAAAAAAGGCCGCATTCGAGGCCCTGAACAAGCGCGCCCCGGCCCCTCGGCTCCGTGGGACACGAAGCCGCTGAACCATTGAAGAAGCGCATGCGCGAGCCGAATGAAATCGATTTTTGGCGCGGCTTCGCTCTCGTCACCATTTTCGTGAATCATATTCCGGGGATTTTTTTCGAGCGCTTCACCTTTCGCAATGTGGCGATCTCCGATTCGGCGGAACTGTTCGTCTTTCTCGCCGGCTGGGCGCTGCGCAAGCTGGTGGACGGCCCTGCGAAGCCGCTCTCGGCGCGCTATCTGATCCTGCGGCTCGAGGGGCGCGCCTTCACCGTCTATCTGGCGCAGCTGGTGATCGCGCAATTGGCCGTCGCGCTGCTCGCCGGCGCCTCGCTGCTGCTGGACGCGCCCTTTCTGCTCGACTGGAACAACGCCTCGGCGATTTTCTCCGATCCGGTGCGCGCCAATCTCGGCCTCGTGCTGCTCACCTTTCAGCTCGGCTATTTCGACATTCTGCCGCTCTATGTCGTGCTGATGCTGGTCTCGCCGCTGATCGCCCTCTCCTATCGCCATGCGCGAGCGCTGCTGCTGCCGGCCTCGCTCGCCCTCTGGGCCTATGCGCTGGCCTTCGGCGTCAATTTCCCCACATGGCCGGTCGAAGGCGCCTGGTTTTTCGATCCGCTGGCCTGGCAGCTCGTCTTCGTGCTCGGCTTTCTGCTGGCCGGCGAGGATGGAATCGGCGGCCTCGTGCGCCGCTATCGCAAGCCTCTGTGGTGGGCGGCGCTGCCGATCGTGCTGCTCGGCGCCGTCGCAGCGCGGACCGAATTCGATCCCTCGCCGATCGCACTGCCGGAGCCCAAGCTGTTCTTCGTTTTCGACAAGACCTTCTTGTCGCCGGCGCGGCTGCTCTCCAATCTGGCCATCGTCGCGGTCTTCGCGGGCGCTTTCCACGCGATCGCGCGAGGCCTTCCGCGCCTCGCCGATTTTTTGTCGGCGCTCGGCCGCAATTCGCTCAATGTATTCTGCGCCGGGTCTCTGCTGAGCCTCGCCGGGCAGATCTTCCGCTTCGCCTATAGCGGGGATGTTGTAAGCGACGCTTTTATCGTAATGTTCGGCATCGCTGCGATGGGGGCGACCGCATGGGCTTCGGAATGGCGCGAAAGGTTGCGGGCAAAATCGGCGCGGGCTCCTGCATAGCGCTGGCGCTCGCGGCGTCGCTCGCGCTCGCGCAAGAACGCGCGCCAGAGTCCACGCCGCCGTCCGAGGCGCCGCCGCTCAGTCCCGCCTGCGAGGCGCCGGCCGGCGATATCGCCGCGCCCGCCTCGTTGCCGCATTTCGCCAAGGCGCTGCGCGAGCGCAAGACGGCGAGCATTCTCGCCATCGGCTCCTCCTCTACCTCCGGCGTCGGCGCCACCTCCGACGCCAAGAGCTATCCAGCCCAGCTCGAGGCGATTTTGGAAGGGGCGCTGAAGGGCGTCGATGTCGTGGTCGCCAATCGCGGCGTCTCCGGCGAGGTGGCGGCCGTCACCGCCGAACGCATCAAGAGCGAGGTGGCGCGGGAAAAGCCCGATCTCCTGCTCTGGCAGCTCGGCACCAATGACGCGCTGGTGCGCATCGCGCCGGACGAGTTCGAGAATACGGTGAGCTCGACCATTCGCTGGCTGAAGGCCAATGAGATCGACGTCGTTCTCGTCGGCCTGCAATACAGCTCGCGCTTCTCGCGCGACGAGGAATATTTCGCGATCCGCAATGTGTTGCAGCGCGTGGCGACGGCGGAGAATGTCGCCTATGTGCGCCGCTATGACGCGATGCGCTTCATCGCGCAGAACCACGCCAATCTGCAGATGATGGCGCGCGATAATTTCCACCTCAACGATCTCGGCTATCAATGCATGGCCGAGCATATCGCGCGCGCGGTGATCGTCGGCGTGTTCGCCAAACGCCGCCCGAGCGGGAACTAAGCGCCCCCGAGCGGGAATTGAAGGCGCGCGTCGGCGCAGGGCGAAAGCCGCTGCGTCGACGAGCGCCGAAGGCTCAGAGGCGCTTCAACCCTTCCTCGAAGCTGATGGACTCGAAGCGCTGATCATATTTGGCCGCGCCATCGGCCAGCGTGTCGATCTTTTCGGCCGTGTCGTATTTCTTCATCTTCGTCTTATCGAGATAGAGAAGCTCGATCAGCTCATTGTAGACGGAGGTGTCGTCGATCGGCAGAACATAGAGCGGCACGCCGTCTATGCTGATCTCATAGCGCGAGGCGCGGTCGAGATCGGAGACATAGATGAAATATTTGCCCTCCGGCTTCGCGCTCGCGCCGAGCGCCGCGACGAGAGCGGGAAGCTCACGAAACGAGGCGAGCGATCCGGCGAGAAACGACAGTGCGGCGTCGCCTTCCTCCGCAGTGGCGTGAACGCCTTCCAATGCGAGCAGCGGATCGAGCGTGACGGCGAATTCGCCGCGAAAGCCGAAACGGCCGGCGTGATGCGTCGCTCCCTTGTGGCTGGGCTTCAAAAGCCGGCCTTCTGCCTCCAGGCGCTGGAAGGCGGTCGTTTCGATAGACGTCATGTTCGGCTTTCGCTATCCGCCCCTTCTCGAAACATTCGAGACCGTGACGGTCGATTTTCCTGGGGGATAGATGAGACGGGACTCGCAATCGACGGCCCGCAAGCCAGCGGACGCGTCGCGAGGTCGATCATCGAGGAAAACGAAAAAGGAGCGCTCTCGAAAGATCGAGCGAGTGCGATTCGTTCCATTGTCGCTGACGCGGAGCCGACAAAAATGTCGGCTTTCGATCCGCACGACGACGCTCGTCGCTCCTCAGGAGGAACAAAGCAATTTTTGCGCCGCAGTAGCGACGAGCGTCGGCGTCCTCACCGCTCGAGCTCGAAGCAAAGCGGCGACGGATGCCCACCCTCTATCATGAGACGCTCGGCGCGATATCCTAATGTATCGCCGATACATGGAATGGATCGACGCCGTCGTCTCTCGATACGCTGCGCCAATCGATAGGACAGATAGGCGAGCGCGACTCCGCCGATCGGATCTACGAAATAATGCCCACCTTCCGTCACCGTGCCCGCCATCAGTGCGATATCGACGACGCACAAGAAATAGAAGGCCGGGCGCACGGTTCGCAGGCTCAGCGGCGTCAGCGCGCCGACCACGGCGTGAAAAGAGGGAAAGCTCAAAAGGCCGCCGATCGTGCTGCTCTCGAGGTTCAACGGCGCGGACTCGCGTAGGCGGGTCAGATGATCGAGCGGCGTCCGACCGCCGAAACGAAGCTCGTGAAACAGCGAATTATCGACGAGAGTGACAGCGCTCGAGGCCGGCAGGAAGGCGGCGATGACGATCGTCGCCGTGAGCGCGATTGCGAATGCGAGAAGATAGACGCGCAATTCGCCGATGCGCTCGAGCGCGACCAGCAGAACCACAGGCGCGATGATCTGCATGGCCATGCTCGAATAAGCTTCCCGCAGCCACTTCGCCAATAAGGGGCGATCGTCGACATAATGGGCGAAGGCCAGCCAATCGCCGCCGAGCCATCGATCGAGCGAGAGAAACAGCTCGTCCTGCAGCGGCATGGCGAGACGCTGCGTCGCATAGCTCGCGAAAATTCCTGCGAGCGACGTCGCCACGATATAGATCAGCGAATAGACGAATATCGGCGCGACGCGCGAGACGAAGCTCGGCGAGGCGAAGCGGCAATAGAGGTCGAGAGCGACGACCGCGACGACGAAAAGGCTCGGGTCCGGGAAGGATGGCAGCGTCAGCCCCGTCGCTTTTGCGCCGACATAGGCGCTCGCCATCATCGCGAGGCTGAGGCGCACGGCGGCCGATGGAACCGCTACGAAGCGTGATCGCAGATGATCGAGACAAAGGTCGTAAAATCGGCGTGAAATATGAACAGCCTTGCAAAAGAACGTAGAATGCATGCTCGAAAACTCGCGTCTCGAAATGATTTGGAGACGCGCCGCCGAACTCGACGAAAACGCCCCTGAAATATGCCGACTCGCATCGGCGCTCCAATAAATACTTAGCTACGAAACCGCGGTTACATTTCGGTAAACGACTAATTTTATAATGTCTTCCAGTAATATAGGCATCTCACCAGTCTATCGGCGCGCGTCCTTTCGATTCGAGATAGGCGTTGGCCTTGGAGAAATGCTTGCAGCCGAAAAAGCCGCGCGCCGACAGCGGCGAGGGATGCGCGCTCTCGAGCACGAGATGCCGCGAGCGATCGACGCCCGCGCCCTTCTGCCGCGCGTAATTGCCCCAGAGCAGGAAGACGATTCCCTCCCGCTCGCGAGAGAGCGCCTGCACGGCGGCGTCGGTGAAGCGCTCCCAGCCCTTGCCCTGATGCGAGCCGGCGGCGCTGTCGCGCACGGTGAGCGTGGCGTTGAGCAGCAGCACGCCCTGCCGCGCCCAGCGCGAAAGATCGGGATCGCGCGAGGCGGGCCGTCCGAGGTCGCTCTCGATCTCCTTGAAGATGTTCTGCAGCGAGGGCGGCGGCGGAATGTCGCGACCCACAGCGAAGCACAGGCCATTGGCCTGGCCGCGGCCGTGATAGGGATCCTGGCCGAGGATCACCACTTCCACGGCGTCGAATGGGCATTCGTCGAAGGCGCGGAAAATCTGCTTGGCCGGCGGATAGACCGGGCCGCGCGCATATTCCTCGCGCACGAATTGGCGCAATGCGTCGAAATAGGGCTGCTCGAACTCCGCCGTGAGGCGCAGCTTCCAGCTCTCGTCGATTTGAACGGGTTTGTTCATATCCGCCAAGCTAACATGCGTCGGCGCCGGGCGAGAACCCGGCCATGTCGCAAAAGCGCGAGAATGATGTTCTAAACATCATCTTGGCGAGATAAAACATGCCTGCTAATATAATAAGCGTGAGCATATGAGATGATCACCGCCGCTCAATTGCGCGCCGCGAGGGCGCTGCTCGGCATAGATCAAAAGAAGCTGGCCGAGCTTTCCGGCGTCTCCCTGCCGACGATTCAGCGCATGGAGGCGAGCGAGGGCAATGTCCGCGGCGTGATCGAGACGCTCACAAAAGTCGTCGAGGCGCTGAATGGGGCCGGCGTCGAGCTGCTCGGCGAGAACGCCCGCAGCGAAAGCGGCGGACGCGGCGTGAGGATGCGCCGCCCTGGTCCGCCCAATCCGACGACATAGGATAAATCGCGACGACGACCGCCGACTTCGCGCCGACGATCCCGCCGCTCCTCGACCTAAGGAGCCAGTGTTGAGAGATCGACGTTTTCGCCAGCCCAGCTTCATCGAGCTGTTCACGCCCAAGCTCGTCACCATTTTACGCGAGGGCTACGGCCTCGCGGATCTGCGCGCCGACGCCATCGCCGGCCTCACTGTCGCGATCGTCGCGCTGCCGCTCTCGATGGCCTTCGCCATCGCCTCGGGGCTCAGCCCGGATCGCGGACTCTATACCGCGATCATCGGCGGCTTTCTCGTCTCCATGCTCGGCGGCAGCCGCTTCCAGATCGGCGGGCCAGCGGGCGCCTTCATCGTTCTCGTCTTCGCCATCGTGCAGCGCGAGGGCTATGACGGGCTGGCGCTGGCCACGATGATGGCGGGCGTCATTCTCTTCGCCATCGGCCTGCTGCGCTGGGGCACCTACATAAAATACATCCCCTTTCCGGTGACGGTCGGCTTCACCGCCGGCATAGCGGTCATTATCTTCGCCAGCCAGCTCAAGGAGATTTTCGGCCTCTCCATCGCGCAGGAGCCGGCCGCGCTCGGCCCCAAGCTCACGGCTCTGTGGGAGGCGCGCGGCACGCTCAAGCCGGCGACGATCGGCGTCTCGGCGCTGGCGCTGGCGATCATCCTCGGCCTGCGGCGTTGGCGGCCGAGCTGGCCGGGAATGCTGATCGCCGTGACGGTCTGCGCGGCGGCGACGGCGGCGCTGCATCTCGACATAGAGACGATCGGCTCACGCTTCGGCGGCGTGCCGAGCACACTGCCGGCGCCGGCGGTCCCGCATTTCGATCTCGTGCGGCTGCGCGCGCTGCTGCCGGACGCGCTGACCATCGCCGTGCTCGGCGCCATGGAGTCGCTGCTCTCCGCCGTCGTCGCCGACGGCATGAGCGGGCGGCGCCATCGCTCCAATTGCGAGCTCGCCGCGCAGGGCGTCGCCAATGTCGTCGCGCCGCTCTTCGGCGGCATTCCGGTGACGGGAACCATCGCCCGCACCGCCACCAATGTGCGCTCCGGCGCCAAGGGTCCGGTCGCGGGCATGCTGCATGCGCTGTTCCTGCTCGGCTTCATGCTGATCGCCGCTCCGTTGGCGGCTTTCATTCCGCTCGCCGCGCTCGGCGCGGTGCTCGCCGTCGTCTCCTGGAACATGGCGGAGAAAAAGGAATTCGCAGCTCTTTTCAAAGCCTCGCGCGGCGACGCTCTGGTGCTGGTCTCGACCTTTCTGCTCACCATTTTCGAGGATCTGACGATCGGCATAGGCGTCGGCGTGACGCTCGGCGCCTTCCTCTTCCTGCATCGCCTCGCCGAGAGCGTCGAGGTGCAGACCGGCGAGGCCTTTCTCGACGAGGATCAGGCCGATGATTACGGCGGCCATCGTCCCGCCTATGATTCCGCCGCCGCCTCCGACGCCGAGGTGATGGTCTATAAGATCAGCGGCGCGATCTTCTTCGGCGCCTCGGCGACGGTGAGCGCGGCGCTGGACGAGATCGGCCGCTACCCGCGCGTCTTCATCTTCGATTTCAGCGAGGCGCCGCTGGTGGACAGCACGGCGGCGCGGGCGCTGGAGAGCTTTGTCGCACGACTGCGAAAGGCGGGAACGGTGGTTTGCGTCGCCGGGGCGCGGCCGGCGGTGCGGCGAGCGCTGCTCTCGGCCGGCTTGCACGAGCCGGAGACGCTCTATGCCGGCACGGTCGCCGACGCGCGCAGCCGCGCCACGGCGCCCAAGCCACCCGAGAATCGCGCCCCGCGGATGACCGGCGCCGCCCTGCCCGGCCGCGCGTGAGGCGCGCGGCAAGCGGTTTGCTAGGCCGTCAGCGGACCACTCACGCGCGAAGCCTCATGCCCTCAGAACCTTTTTTCCTGCCCGAATTCGGCCAGACCGACCCCGGCCTCGGCCTTCTCCGAATGGCGGCGCTGCTCGCCGAGACGGATGACGATCCCGGCGAGGAGACGCTCGATCTCATGGCCGAGCAGGTCGAGAGCGGCTGCCTCGCCGGCCTCGATCCGGCCGATGTCTGGCCGGAGCTGCTGCTCTCGCTCGGCGGACCGGCGCCCGGCAAGGCGTTCCGCGTGCTGCGCATCTGCGGCGCGCTGCAGGTCGTTCTGCCGGAGGTCGACGCCCTTTTCGGCGTGCCGCAACTGTCGGACGGCCAGAGCGAGGTCGATCTCGGCGCCCATTTGCTGCGCTCGCTGGACGAGGCCGGGCGCAGAGACGCGCCGCTTCCCGTGCGCTTCGCCCTGCTGGTGATGAATGTCGGCAAGGGAGACTCCCCGCGTGAGCATCTGCCGCATCATTACAAGCACATAGACCGTGGCGGCCCGCGCATAAGCGGGATCGCCGAGCGTTTCGGCGTTCCCGCCGATTGCGTCCCGCTGGCGCTGACGGCGCTGTCCGAATGCGAGCGCGTGCATCGCGCCTCGGAAGTGCGCGCCGGCCCGGTGGCGCAAATGTTGGAGCGGCTCGGCGCCTTCGACGCGCCGGAGAGCTTCGCGCTGCTGATGGAAGTGTGCAGCTGCGATTTCACCGCCCATTCCGGGCGCTCCGGCGAGGCCTATCCCAAGGCCGTGCTGCTGGAGACGGCGCGCAACGCCTGCCTGCCGATCGAGCCCGCGACGCCCGAGGCGCGCGCCGAGGCGATCGCTCAGGCGCTGCGCTCGCAGCGCTGGTCGAGCGAGGGCTGAACGGCGCCGGTCGCCGTCGGCTCCGACTCGGCGCCGGCCGCAGGGAGACGCAAACGGAAGGTCGCGCCGCCGCCCGGCGTCTCCACGACGCCGAGCTCGCCGCCCTGCAGCTCGACCAGCTCGCGGACGATCGACAAGCCGAGCCCAGTGCCGGGCGTCGTCTCGTCCTTGCGCCAGAAGGGCTCGAAAATGCGGCAGCGATCGGCTTCGGCGACGCCGCTCCCGTGATCGACGACCTCGATCACGCAATCGGGCAGCACGCGAACGACGACGGCGCCGCCTCTGGGCTCGGCGCGCACCGCATTGGCGATGAGATTGGCGACGATGCTCTCGACGCTCCAGCGCAATCCGAGCGCGATCACATGGCGCGACGGCGCCTCGAGCTGAATGTCGCGATCATCGCCGATCGCGATCGGCACATAATCGGCCGCGACGCTCAGCACGATATCGTGCAGATCGATCCTTTGCGGCGCGATCGGCCCGCGCTCCCTGATCTGCGCGAGCAGCAGCATCTGTTCGACGACCGTCTGCACGCGCAAGACGTCGCGCTCGATCTCGGCTTTGAGCGGCCCCTCCTCCATCTTGCCGAGGCGCGCGCGCAAAATGGTGATCGGCGTGCGCAGCTCATGCGCGGAATTGGCGGAGAAGCGCCTCTGGCGCTCGACGCCTTCCCGCACCCGCTCGAAAGCCTTGTTCACCGCCTCGACGAAAGGCCGCATCTCCGACGGCGCCTCGTCGGGATCGACGCCCTCCTTCAGCGAATTCACGTCGATCGTCGCGATCTTCGCTGCCGCCGCGCGCATGGGCGCGAGACCGCGACGGACGACGAAGAGCGCGATGAGGCACATGGCCACCCAATTCGGAAGGAAGAACATCGCGCCGGGCAGGGTGGCCGTATAGAAGGGCAAGCGCATGAAATCACGCCATCGATACTGCGCTCCGCCGGTTGCGACGACGACCTCGCCGACCTGCGAGTCGAGAACGAAGGACTCGCCTTTGCGCGCCGCTCCGTCCACAATGATTTGAATAGGCGATCTCGACAGCTTGAGGCGGCCGACGCCTTCGAACGCCTCCGCCATTTCCGGCGACGATCCCGACAGCGCTTTCCCCGTGCGCGGATCGAAGGCGCCAAAACGAAAATCCGGGTGCTCGGAAATAAAATCCCGCAATGCGTCGGTCATCGTGATCGATCCTGCGCCGCCTGCGTCCTTTCGCAGCGCCGCGAGCATCATCTCCTGCACACGCGGACGCAGCAGCTCGTCGAGAGCCGCGACGCCTCCCGGCCGGACCAAGACCAGGACGGCGACGACGATCACGGGCGGCAGAATGAGATAGCCGAGAATGGAGCCGATGATCGCATAGACGATCAATCGCGACGACAACGATTGCAGCCTCGATGACGGCGGCATCGAAGGCCATGGCCTCATCGCGCGGAGTCTCACGGCCCGCGCGCCTCGCGGATGAGATAGCCGATGCCGCGCGGCGCGTGAATCTCGACGCCGGCGTCCTGCTCGTCCAAGCGATGACGCAATCGCATCGCCACCATCTTCAGCGCGCCAATGTGCTTATGCTCGTCCGAGCCGTAGATCTCTTGCAGCAGCGCCGAGAAAGTGACCGCGCGTCCGGCGCGGCGCATCAGCGCGCCGAGCAGCATCAGCTCCCGCCGCGGCACGATGAGCGGAAACCCGCCGACGGAGGCGCTCTCCGAATTGAGATCGAAGGAGAGCCTGCCGACGATGACCGGCGGCGCCGGCTCGCCGCCGGGACGCCGAAGGCTGGCGCGAATGCGCGCCAGCAGCTCCTCGGTCGAGAAGGGCTTGGTCAGATAATCATCGACGCCGGCGTCGAGCCCGTCCACGCGATCCTCGATCGAGCGGGCCGCCGTCACCACCAGAATGCGCATGCCGGGGCGAATACGCTTGGCCGCGGCGACGACCGACAGGCCGTCGCCATCGGGCAAGCGCCGGTCGAGCAGCATCACCGAATAATCGCAGGCGCCGAGCGCCCCGGGAATATCGGCCAGAGCCTGGACGCAATGGGGAGCATAGCCGGCGCGCCGAACGCGATCGGCGATGAGCGTGGAAATATCGGGTTGATCTTCGACGATCAGAATACGCATCGAGCTGCTGTTCCCATCGAACTCGACAGGCGAGGAGCGAAGGCGCGCGCGCCGAGCGTCGGCGCGCCGAACGAGCGGCTGTCGATCCATTATCGAGCGCCGGCAGTCATGCCGCAACAGGAAATCCGCTTCAGCGCCGGACGAGACAGGCCGCCGAAAGGCGCGTCATTCGCCCGTCTGCAGCAGCGTCCCGGCGCGCCGCGCCGCAGCGAGCAGGCGCACGAAAGCGAAAGCCGCCGCGACGAACAGCGCCGCATCCAGCGCCAAGCCATAAAACATGAGATCGAGCCGCAGCGCGTGATCGCCGAGCACAGCGCGCAGCCCCTCGAACACATAAGTCGGCGGCAAGGCCCAGCAGATCGGCTGCAGCCAGCCGGGAAGAACGGAGACCGGGTAATAGACGCAGCCGAGCGGCTGAATGACGAACATCAGCGACCAGACGAGACTTTCCGCTCCGAGGCCGTAACGCAGCAACAGGCCGGACACAAAGAGTCCGACGCTCCAGGCGAAGATGATGAGAATGGCGAAAAAGGCCACGAAAGCGAAGCCGAGCGCCCAGAGATTGAAGCCGAAGAACCAAATGGCCAGGATCGTCACCGGAACCATGCCGACGAAGAGACGAATGAGGCTCATCGCCATCATGGAGGCGACGAATTCCGCCGGCCGCAATGGGCTCATGAAGAGATTGGCGATATTGCGCGACCACATCTCCTCGAGAAAGGAGAAAGAAAATCCCTGCTGGCCGCGCAGCAATATGTCCCACAGCAGCACCGCGCCGATGAGCGAGCCGGCGGCGATCGTCGTCTTATCGGCGCCCGCGAGACCGCCCGGCGCGCGCAGGAGATAGGTCTGCAGAAAGCCCCAGGTGAGCATTTGCACCGTGGGCCAATACATCATCTCCAGCATGCGCGGCAGCGACGAGCGCAGCAGATAGGAATAGCGCAAGGTCATCGCGCCGACCCGCGCGATCGAGAATTCCAAAGACGCGCTCATGCGGCGCCTCCATTGCCGCGGCCGCGCGCGACATCGAGAAACACTTCCTCGAGATTGCCGCGGCCATAGCGCGCGAGCAGCTCGGCGGGCGAGCCGTCGTCGACGAGGCTTCCCTCCTTCAGCATCATCACGCGATCGCAGAGGCGCTCCACCTCCGCCATATTGTGCGAGGCGAGCAGGATCGCGCAATTGCGGCGGCGGCGATAATCCTCGAGATGCCCGCGCACCCAATCGGCGGTGTCGGGATCGAGCGAGGCGGTGGGCTCGTCGAGCAGCAGCAGCTCCGGCTCGTTGATGAGCGCCTTGGCGAGCGCGACGCGCGTCTTCTGCCCGGCGGAGAGACGCCCGCTCGGGCGATCGAGAAATTCTTTCAAGGCGAGATCGGCGGCCAGCTCCTCGATCTTGTCGGCGACGCCGCGTACGCCGTAGAGCCGGCCGAAGACGGTGAGATTCTGCCGCACGGTGAGACGATGCGGCATATCCACATAAGGGCTCTCGAAATTCATGCGGCCGAGCGCGTGATAGCGGTCTTTCAGAAAATCACGGCCGAAGATCTCGATGGTTCCCGTCGTCGGCTCGATGAGGCCCATGACCATGCCGATGGTCGTCGTCTTGCCGGCGCCATTGCCGCCGAGCAGACCCGTCACCGAGCCGGCGGGAAGCGCGAAGCTCAGCGGCTTCACGGCCACGGTCTCGGCGTAGGTTTTGGAGACGCCATCCACGCGAAGGACGGGAACGGTTTCGAGCGACATGATGTGCGGGGGTTTGCGGAGGACGGCTTCTTATCGGCAAAATGCGTCGGGAAAGCAAATTCCGTCGAGCGCGCGGGAAATCCCGCGAGCGTCGCTCGTCGCAGTCCCTTCATTTGGACCGCCTATCCTGCAACTCCCCAAACGCGGGAAAGGGACGACGGACATGAATGAACAGGCCGCCGAAGAATTCGCCGAGCTCGACGAGTTGCAGACCCTGTACAAAGCGGCGATGGAGGAATGGATCGCGGCGATCCGGAAAGAAGAGGCGCTCGTCACTGTCGCGCCGCATTCCGTGGCCGAGGTCGACAAATGGGAGCAGGCGCATTTCGACGAGGACGAGGCCCGCAACAAAGCCTTGGCCGCCAAGGAAGACTATGAGGATGCGCTGCGCGAGAAATTCTTCGGCTTCTGACGCTAAAAGGACGCGGAGGGGCGCTCGCCCCTCCTCGAAGTCACGCGACCGCTACCGCCTACTCCGCAGCCTCGCGCGGCGCCCGATGGCGTAGGCCGAACATATAAGCGCGCGCCAGATTGCGGCCGCTTCTGCGATCATGCTCGGTGAGCAGGCGCAGAGCGAGATCGGCAGAGCGATAGCAATCATGCGCGATCTGCGCGACGCCGATCAGCTCGTCATCGGCGAGCAGATCGAGACGCATGAAGTCGCGCACGAAAATGGCGTCGCTCCAGACGATCTGGCTCATGCCCGCGAAAATATCATTGCCGAGCATCAGCGGCTTCAGCACGCGGCTCATCATCGGCGTGAAGCGATGCAGCACATAGCCCTGCGTACGCAGAAACAGCTCTATTTCCGAGAATAGCGGCTGGCCTTCATAGAGCGGCAGGAACTCGACCTCGATATGGAGAACATAGGCGCGCCGCAGTCTTTCGACGGCGTTTTGCAGGATCATCAGCTCCGCGCCCTGCACGTCCAATTCCAGAAATGTCGCGCCTTCTGTCTCGGCCACATCGTCGAGCCGCACAGTGTCGATCTCTTGCGTCGCGACGACTTCCGACCAGACAGGAAAGCCGTGGAACATCTCCATCGCCGCCGGATTGGGCTTCAGCAGCGAGGTCATGTCGCGCGCGGCGCATATGTGCAGCGTATGGCGTCCGCCATCGCCGACCGCGTGCGGCAGATAGACATCGCCCGGATTTTTGCGCGCGTTCAGCTCTTCGACGGCGGCCTCGTCGGGCTCGAAGCCGACGATGGTCGCCTCGCCGCCGCGCAGCAGAGGCGCATAGACCGGCTCGCCGCTGATATGGCGCGCGCCAATGTCGATGATCTTATGCGGGACGCTCGCCCCGGCGAGCTCGATGAAAGGAGGGAGCGCGTCCGCATTATCCATGAAACTCTCCTCCGCTGCGCCCGATGGCCGGCGCGTCGATCGGCGAGGACGGAGCGCTCAGAATCACCCGCGAGTATGAGCGAGCTTTGAGCGCCGCCGCTTGCGCGGGACTGGCGCGCTCACTTCTGGCAGTCGCGACAGAAGAAGGTCGAGCGCCCGCTCTGGATCACGCGCGAGACATGGCCGCGGCAGCCCGGCGTCGGACAGGGCGCGTCCTCGCGATCATAGACACGGAAAGAGTGCTGGAAATAGCCGAGCGAGCCATCGGTCTGGCGATGGTCGCGCAGGCTGGAGCCGCCCGCCTCTATCGCCTCGCCCAGAACCTGCCTGATTGCCTCGACGAGATCGACGAGGCCGCGCTTCGGCTTGCCCTTGGCGTCGACCAACGTTCCGGCGGCCCGCAATGGCGAGAGATGCGAGCGGTGCATCGCCTCGCAGACATAAATATTGCCGAGGCCCGCGATGATGCGCTGATCGAGCAGCGCGGCTTTCAGCGGCGCCTTGCGGCCGCGCAGCTCCTCGGCGAGACGCTGCGGCGTCAGCTCCGGCCCCAGCGGCTCGACTCCGAGACCATTGAACAGCGGATGCGCCGCCATCTCGCCGCGCGGGACCAGCAGCATGAAGCCGAAACGGCGCGGGTCATTATAGGTGACGCTGGCGCCGCTCGTGAAATGGAACACGACATGGTCATGCGCCGGCTTGGTGGTCGCGGCGCGGTGATAGGCGCCCTCGGGGTCGTCGGCGTCGATGCGGAAGGAGCCGCTCATGCCCAGATGCATGATGAGCGTCTCGCCGCTGTCCAGCTCGCCGAGGAGATATTTCGCCCGCCGCTTCAGCGCCTCGACGCGCCGTCCCGCGAGCCGCGCGGCAAAGCCCGGCGGAAAGGGAAAGCGCAGATCGGCGCGGCGCAGCTCCACCTGCGCGAGGCCCGAGCCGGTGAAGACGGGCTCGAGCCCGCGGCGGACCGTCTCGACCTCGGGCAGCTCGGGCATGGGCTCAGAACCGCCCCGCCTTCCAGGCCGCGACGGCGACTGGGACAATGGGCTCGATGAGCTTTTCCATCGCCTCGGCGTAGACGCGGATCTCATATTGCGCGTGCGGATCGGCGCGGAGCGACAGAAACTTCAATAAATTCAGCAAATTGACCTTCGCGAACATATGGCTGTAGGTGGAGACCGGCAGAACGGTGCGGGCCAGCTCGCGCGGCCAGCCGGCGGCCAGCAGCTCGCGATAAGTGGCGAAGGCAGCCTCGAAGCCGGCGCGCAGCTTCTCCACCTCGGCGCGGCGCGCCTCGAGATCGCCGCCGGGCTGGCGGCCCTGCTTATTAGCGACCGCCTGCTCGCCGATGTTTTCCGGATCGGGGAGGTAATAGGTCTCCGGCAATTCGCGGTAGCGGCCGGACAGCTCATTATAGGTCCAGGTGCGGTGGCGGTGCCATTGGCGCAGCACGAAGATCGGCGCCATCACCTCGAATTGGAACTCCACCGCCTCGAAGGGCGTCGTATGGCGGTTCTTCCAGAGGTAATCGATGAGCTTCTTGTCCGAGCCCTCATTCTCGCCGGCGCGCCAGGCGGCGTCATAGGAGACGCGGGCCGCGCGCACGATGGAGAGGTCCGAGCCCATATGATCGACGAGGCGGACGAAACCATGGTCCAGGACTTTGATCTGATTTGACATACGACGCCGTTCCGCCCCTCCCCGGCTCGCCCCCGCGTTCCGTGGCGGATGTGGCCGAGCCTCGCCCATCGATAACACGTTTGAGCGTTTTGGGCAGCGCGAGCCGCGATGGGACGCGCTCACCCTCCCCTTTTAGGGGGAGGGTCGGCCGGCGACAGCCGGACGGGGTGGGGTTCCGCGGCAAAGACTCGGGCGTTCACCCCCTCCCGATCGCCTTCGGCGCTCGACCTCCCCCTCAATGGGGAGGTGGAAACGCCTCTCCCGGCACCTTTTCTCGTTCGCCCGGCCCCCGCCCCGGACCGCTCGGCGATCCGACTCTTCTCGAAGCGGGGCGGTTTTCGCCCCCAGCCATAGCCATAGGCGCAAAGGCGCGTTATATCGCCCGGAACGCCACCGGACCCGAGAGATTATGACCTCTGAGCGCGAGACCTCGACCCATTTCGGTTTCTCCGAAGTCGGATTGGACGAAAAACAAGGCCTCGTGGACGATGTTTTCCACAAGGTGGCGCGCCGCTACGACATTATGAACGATCTGATGTCTGGCGGTATGCACAGGCTGTGGAAGGATGTGTTCGCCGCCAAGGTGCGGCCCGCCCGCCGTGGCCCCTTCCGCCATTTGGACGTCGCCGGCGGCACCGGCGACATCGCCTTCCGCATCGCCAAGGCCGCCGGGCCGGAGGCGGAGATCGTCGTGCTCGACATCAACGGCGACATGCTGGACGTCGGCCGCGACCGCGCGCAGGAGCGCGGCCTCTCCGACAAGCTGGAATTCGTCCAGGCCAACGCCGAATCCCTGCCCTTCCCGGACGCGCATTTCGACGCCTATACGATCGCCTTCGGCATTCGCAACGTGCCGCGGATCGAGGTCGCGCTGGCCGAGGCGCATCGCGTGCTGAAGCCCGGCGGGCGGTTCCTGTGCCTGGAATTCTCGCAGGTCGCGATTCCGGGCCTCGACAAGATCTACGAGGCCTATTCCTTCAATGTGATCCCGGCGATCGGCAAGCTCGTCGCCGGCGACGGCGAGCCCTATCGCTATCTCGTCGAATCCATTCAGCGCTTCCCCCGCGCGGACGAGTTCGAGCGGATGATCCGGCGCGCCGGCTTCCGCCGCACGGGCTTCGAGCGGCTGACGGGCGGCGTGGTGGCGATCCACTCCGGCTGGAAGCTCTGATCTTTCCCGAAAACCAAAAGACGAACGGCGGCTCTTCGTGCTCATCGGCTTCGGGCATTTCTTCCGACTGGCGCGCGCCGGCTTCATTCTGGCGCGCGAAGGCGTGTTCAAGAGCGTCGATCCGGCCATACTGCCCGTCCCGGCGCAATTTCTGCTGCGCTTCGGCAATCTTTTGGCCAAGCCCGGCAGCAGCGCCGGCGGCGCGCCGCAGGCTTTGGTGCGCGCCTTCGCGCAGATCGGCCCCTCCTATGTGAAGCTCGGCCAGTTTCTGGCCACGCGCCCGGATGTGGTCGGCGGCGAAATCGCCGACGCGCTGACCGCGCTGCAAGATCGAATGGAGCCCTTCGGCCGCAAGGCCGCGGTCGAGATCATCGAAAAAGCCTTCGGCAAGCCGATCGACGAGATTTTCCTCTCCTTCGGCGAGCCGGTGGCGGCGGCCTCCATCGCCCAGGTGCATCCGGCCCGCGTCGCCTATGCGGAGGGCGAGCGCAAGGTCGCGGTGAAGGTGCTGCGGCCGGATGTGGAACGCCAGTTCCGCCGCGATCTCGCCGATATGTATATTCTCGCCCGCGCCGCCGAGCGTTTCTCGGCGGAGGCGCGGCGGCTGCGGATGATCCAGGTCGTCGACACGCTCGCCCGCTCGGTGAAGCTCGAGACGGATTTCCGCCTCGAGGCGGCGGCGGCCTCGGAATTTCGCGACAATGTGGCCGACGATCCCGATATTCGCGCCCCCGGCGTCGATTGGGACCGCACGACGCGCGAGGTGCTGACGCTGGAATGGATCGACGGCGCGCCGCTGTCGGACCTCGCTCGCGTCGCCGCCATGAGCCATGATCTGAAGGATCTCGGCCGCAAGGTGCTGCAGTCATTCCTTCGCACGGCGATGCGGGACGGCTTCTTCCACGCCGACATGCATCAGGGCAATCTCTTCGTCGATCGCAAGGGACGGCTCGTCGCCATCGATTTCGGCATCATGGGCCGGCTCGGCTTCAAGGAGCGGCGCTTTCTGGCTGAAATCCTGTTCGGCTTCATCACCCGCGATTACAAGCGCGTCGCCGAGGTGCATTTCGAGGCGGGCTATGTGCCGCCGATTCACTCGGTCGAGGAGTTCTCGCAAGCGCTGCGCGCCATTGGCGAGCCGCTGCATACGGTGAATGCGCAAGACATTTCCATGGCGCGGCTGCTCACTCTGCTCTTCGAGGTGACGGCGCTGTTCGACATGCGCACCCGCACGGAGCTGGTGCTGCTGCAGAAGACCATGGTGGTGGCCGAGGGCGTCGCCCGCTCGCTCGATCCGACGCTGAATATTTGGCGGACGTCCGATCCGGTCGTGCGCAGCTGGATCGAGGATAATCTCGGCCCCAAGGCCAAGCTCGAGGACGCCGGCCGCGCGGCGATCGAGGTCGCCAAATTCACGACGCGCCTGCCCAAGCTGCTCAATGACGCCGAGGCGGCCGTCGAAATGCTGGCGTCCGCCGGCACGAAGGGCCTGCGGCTGTCGGAAGATTCGCTCGAAGGTCTGGCGCGGGCGCGGCGGCGGTCGGATCGCTGGTTCATGCTGGCCGTCGTGCTGGTGGCGCTGCTGGCCATTCACTGGATGAGGTGAGATCGATGATGGCGAAAACGGCTTCGCTCGCGCTCCTGCTCGCCTTCACGCCCCTCGCCGCCACGGCCGCGACGCCGGAGGAAGCCTATATTTCCCTCCGCGACCGCTCGACCGCCAAGCTCCGCAAGCTGGAGGCCGCCGGCAAAGCCGCCGGAGCGGCCGAGGCGGAGGAGCAGAAGACGCTCAAAGAGCTCGGCGAGAAGATGGAGGCGATCATCGGCCCCGTCTCCGTACCTGGTTTTCAGAAGCTCGGCAAATACAGCATAGAGACTCTATTCGACGGCGTCGGCGCCGATCAGCTCGACGGCCTCGCCTTCTCCGGCGACGACGACAAATCGCAGCTCACCGTCTCGACACAGGGCCTCGCCGAGGCCTTTTTGCGCGCCCATCGCAAGAATTGGCTGAAGGGCGAGAAGCCGCCGCAGTCGCTCGGTGAGGCGCTGCCTTCGCCCTATTTCTACACTCTGGCGGTGAGCCCGGACGCGGGCGTCGAGAAATACGCCGATCTGCCTATCGCCAAGCCCTCCGCGGCGACGCTGGCGACCGCCCTCCTCGATCTGCGCAGCCAGGACGACGCCGGCGGCGCGCTGCCGGACGAGATCATCGTCGCCGTCGCCAGCGAAGGGCGGCTCTATATCGCCTCGACGCCCGCCAAGGCGAAGATCGAATCCGCGCCCGCCTGCGAGAAAATCTGGAGCGAGCATCAGGCCAAGGCCAAGAAGGCGATGGATTCCTATTCCGCCTCCGGCCTCGCCGACGAGAAGGATTTCGAGAAATATTCGAAGCTGCAGGAGGAAGGCTCCTCCGCCTTCCGCCACTGCTTCGCCGAACATGCGAAATCCGAGAAATTCTTCGCCGCGCTGACGCAGGAAGCGCAGGCGCTCGCCGACAAATTGGCCGCGACGAAGCGCTGAGGGCGCCACCCTCCCCTCTAGGGGGAGGGTCGGACCGCAAAGCGGTCCGGGGTGGGGTTCAACGACAAAGACTCGGGGGGTTCACCCCCTCCCGAGCGCATTCGCGCTCGACCTCCCCCCTCTAGGGGGAGGTAAAAGCGCGCGCCGCTTCAGGCCAGCAGGCCGTGGTCGCGGGCGAGCTGGAGCAGATCCTTCTGCGGCCGCGCGCCGACATGGGCGATGATCTCCGCCGCCGCCAGCGCGCCCAGCGAGGCCGCGCCTTCATAGAGCGCGCCGCGTGCGAGGCCGGCGAGGAAACCCGCGGCGAAGAGATCGCCGGCGCCGGTGGTGTCCACCACTTCCGTCACCGGATAGGCCGGAACGGTGACGCATTTCTTCCCCTCGACGACGACGACGCCTTTCTCGGAGCGCGTGACCACGCCGAGAAGATTGGCCTCGGCGCCGAGCGCCTTGGCCGCCGTCGCGAAATCGGCGGTCTCATAGAGCGAATGCAATTCGCTCTCATTGGCGAAGAGAATATCGACGAGGCCGTCGCGCACCAGCCCCAAGAACTCGCCGCGATAGCGATCGACGCAGAACGCGTCGGACAGCGAGAGCGCGACGCGATTGCCGGCGGCGCGGCTGGCCTTGGCGGCCTTCAGAAAAGCCTCCTTGGCGGCCGGCGGATCCCAGAGATAGCCTTCGAGATAGAGGATTTTGGACGAGCGCACGAGCGCCTCGTCGACATCCTCCGGACCGAGAGCCTGGCAGGCGCCGAGGAAAGTGTTCATCGTGCGCTGGCCGTCCGGCGTCACCAGAATGAGGCAGCGCGCGGTGGCGGCGCCATCGGCGGCGACAGGCGTCTCGAAGGCGACGCCGGCCTTGCGAATGTCATGGGCGAACTCGCGCCCGGCGTCATCTTCCTTCACCTTGCCGATGAAGGCGGCGGCCAGGCCGAAGCCGGCGACGCCGACCAGAGTGTTGGCTGCCGAGCCGCCGGACATAACAGTCGTCGGCCCCATGGCCGCGTAGATCTCGGCGGCGCGGGCTTCATCGACGAGCTGCATCGCGCCCTTGTGGAGACCGGCGGCGACCAGCTGATCGTCCTCCGCGCGCGAGAGTGTGTCGACAATGGCGTTTCCGACGCCGAGGACGTCATAGGTGGCGGACATGAAATCACCTGCTGCAGAACGGGGGCGCGAGCGCCGGAGCGCTCTCTCTAATCGACCCCGCCGGGAGGTCAACCGAGCGCTCGACCGCTCCACCGCAGGGCCGTGGCGACGGCCGGAGGGAGGGAGACCGAGATACCAACATAAATTATTGATATATAATAATAAAATAAAATCCAGCCCGGCGCATGGGACGGCCGGCGGCGGCGGCCGAGATTATTTTTTGCGCGGGCCGAGCAAACGCCCGGCTTTTCTTGTAGGAGAATTGCAGCGCGGCCGCGTCGGCGAAAGACGGCGGCCGCGCAACCCGCGCGCGGCCCTCCCGGCCTGCGCGTCCCGTTCCGGCCTGCGGTGAGCGTCGTCATGTCGATCAAGCATCCGATCATCTCGATCACCGGCTCGTCCGGCGCTGGCACGAGCTCGGTCAAGCAGACATTCGAGCAGATTTTCCGCCGCGAGAAGGTGGAGGTCGCCTATGTGGAAGGCGATTCCTTCCACCGTTTCGACCGCAACCAGATGAAAGCCGCCATGAGCGACGCTCAGGCGCAGGGCAATCAGCATTTCAGCCATTTCGGTCCCGAGGCCAATCTGCTCGGCGAGCTCGAGAATCTGTTCAAGGAATATGGCGAGACCGGAAGCGGGCAATATCGCCATTATGTCCATGACGCGAACGAGGGCGCCGTGCTCGCCTCGCCGCCGGGCACATTCACGCCATGGCGCGAGCTGCCCGCCAATACCGACCTTTTGTTCTACGAGGGCCTGCATGGCGCGGTCGTGACCGAGGAGGTCAATGTCGCGCGCTACGCCGATCTCAAGATCGGCGTCGTGCCGGTCATCAATCTCGAATGGACGCAGAAGCTCCATCGCGACCGCAACACGCGCGGCTACACCACCGAGGCCGTCACCGAGACGATCCTGCGCCGGATGCACGATTATGTGTATTACATCTGCCCGCAATTCTCGGAGACGGACATCAACTTCCAGCGCGCCGCGACGGTGGACACCTCCAATCCCTTCGTCGCGCGCTCCATCCCGAGCCCGGACGAATCGATCGTCGTCATCCGCTTCCGCGATCCGCGCGGCGTCGATTTTCCCTATCTCGTGACGATGATCGCCGGCAGCTGGATGTCGCGCGCCAATTCCATCGTCATTCCGGGCAATAAGCTCGATCTCGCCATGCAGCTCATACTCACGCCGCGGATATTGGAGCTGATGAAACGCAAACGTGGCGAAGCCTGAGGAAACGAACCCGATGTCGAATGTCTTGGAAACTGTCGTCGAAGTCGCCGCGGCCGAGGACGAGCGCCGCGCCGCCAACGCCATTCGCGCGCTGGCGATGGACGCGGTGGAGAAGGCCAAATCCGGCCATCCCGGCATGCCCATGGGCATGGCCGACGTCGCCGCGGTGCTGTTTCGTCAGTTCGTGAAATTCGACGCCGCCGCGCCGGACTGGGTGGATCGCGACCGCTTCGTGCTGTCGGCCGGCCATGGCTCCATGCTGCTCTACGCCCTCGTCTATCTGCTGGGCTATCCGGGCGTTACGATCGACGATCTGCAGAACTTCCGCCAGCTCGACTCCAAGACCCCCGGCCATCCCGAATTCGGCCATACCGTCGGCGTCGAGACGACGACCGGCCCGCTCGGCCAGGGCCTCGCCACCGCCGTCGGCCTCGCCATTGCGGAGCGGCTGCAGGCGGCGCGCTTCGGCGATGAGATCGTCGACCATCGCACCTATGTCATCGCCGGCGACGGCTGCCTGATGGAAGGCGTCAGCCATGAGGCGATCGATCTCGCCGGCCATTTGAAGCTCGGCCGGCTGATCGTGCTTTGGGACGACAATGGCATTTCCATCGACGGGCCGACGACGCTCTCCACCTCCACCGATCAGCTCGCTCGCTTCGCCGCCTCCGGCTGGCATGTGCAGCGCGTGGACGGCCATGCGCCGGCGGAGATCGCCGCCGCGCTCGCCGCCGCGCAGCAGGAGGCGCGCCCCTCGCTGATCGCCTGCCGCAGCGTCATCGGCTATGGCGCGCCCGGCAAGCAGGGCAAGGAGACGGTTCACGGCGCACCGCTCGGCGCATCGGAGATCGAGCTCGCCCGCGCCGAGCTCGGCTGGCCCTATGAGCCTTTCGAGATTCCGGCGGAGACGCTGGAGGCCTGGCGCGCCGCCGGCCGCCGCGGCGAGAGCGCAAGGCTCGCCTGGGAGCAGCGCCTCGCCGCCTCGGGCAAGCGCGACGAATTCGAGAATTTCCTGAAGGGCGACGTCTCCGGCGCGGTGGCAGGGCCGCTGCGCGCGCTGCGCGAGAGCTTCGCCACCGAGCGGCCCAAGGTGGCGACGCGCAAATCCTCCGAGACCGTGCTCGGCGTCATCAACGCCGCGACCGACGCGACGATCGGCGGCTCCGCCGATCTCACCCATTCCAACTTCACCATCACCAAAGGGCTCGGCTCCGTCTCGGCGGAGAATTTCGCCGGCCGCTACATTCATTATGGCGTGCGCGAGCACGGCATGGCCGCGGCGATGAACGGCATAGCGCTGCATGGCGGCTTCGTTCCCTATGGCGGAACCTTTCTCGTCTTCTCCGATTATGCGCGCGGCGCGATCCGCCTCTCCGCGCTGATGGGCCAGCGCGTCGTCTATGTGCTGACGCATGATTCGATCGGCCTCGGCGAGGACGGGCCGACGCATCAGCCGATCGAGCATCTCGCCTCGCTGCGCGCTCTGCCCAATCTCTATGTGTTCCGCCCGGCGGACGCGATCGAGACGGCGGAGAGCTGGGAAATCGCCCTCAATGCGAAGACGACGCCCTCCGTGCTGAGCCTGTCGCGTCAGAATTTGGCGACGCTGGAGCGGCCGCTCGGCGAGAATCTCACCGCCCGCGGCGCCTATGTGCTGCGCGAGCCGAGCGGCGGACGCCATGTAACGCTCATCGCCACCGGCTCGGAAGTGCAGATCGCGCTCGCCGCCGCCGATCTTCTGTGGACGCGGGGCGTGCGCGCCGCCGTCGTCTCCATGCCCTGCTGGGAGCTGTTCGAGACGCAATCGCCGACCTATCGCGCCAGCGTGCTCGGCTCGGCGCCGCGCGTCGCGGTGGAGGCCGCCGCGCGCCTCGGCTGGGACCGCTGGATCGGCGAGCGCGGCGCTTTCGTCGGCATGACGGGCTTCGGCGCGAGCGCGCCGGCGGATGCGCTCTACGCCCGCTTCGGCATAACGGCCGAAGGCGTGGCCGGGACCGCGCAAGCGCTGCTCTGACGATCGGCGTAATCGGAACGGCGCCCGCGGCTTCGCGGGCGTCGCGCCGGCAGGGAATGAATAGTCGATTTCGAGCTCGAACGAATAGACCAAGAGAAACCCTCGCGAGAGGGCGCCGCAATTCTCGGCGAGCGGCCGCGGGAGGTGATGACATCGCCCGCGCTCCGCTATATCGCTATCAACGGAATCGGCCTGCGCCCCCGCATTGCTCTGGCGGCGCCGCCGTAGACTTTAATCGAATTCCGGCACTGGGAGGACACCGCAAATGGCGCTCATCACCCTGAGACAATTGCTCGACCACGCCGCCGAGCACGACTATGGCGTGCCGGCCTTCAATATCAACAATATGGAGCAGGGCCTCGCGGTGATGGAGGCCGCCGCCTCGGTCGACGCTCCGGTCATCATCCAGGCGAGCCGCGGCGCCCGCTCCTACGCCAATGACGTGATGCTGGCCAAGATGATCGAGGCGCTGGCGATCATGTATCCCGACATTCCGCTGGTCATGCATCAGGACCATGGCAATAGCGAAGCCACCTGCGCCAGCGCCATTCGCTTCGGCTTCACCTCGGTGATGATGGACGGCTCGCTGGAGGCCGACGGCAAGACGCCGGCGAGCTATGACTACAATGTCGCGGTGACGCGCCGCGTCGTCGATCTCGCGCATTGGGTCGGCGCTTCGGTCGAGGGCGAGCTCGGCGTGCTCGGCTCGCTGGAGACCGGCGAGGGCGAGAAAGAGGACGGCCATGGCGCCGAGGGCAAGCTCAGCCACGACCAGCTGCTGACCGACCCGAGCCAAGCTGTCGATTTCGTCGCCCGCACCAAGGTCGACGCTCTCGCCATCGCCATGGGCACCTCGCACGGCGCTTACAAATTCTCGCGCAAGCCCGACGGCGCCATTCTCGCGATGCATGTGATCGAGGAGATTCACAATCGCCTGCCGAACACGCATCTGGTGATGCACGGCTCCTCCTCCGTGCCGCAGGATTTGCAGGACGCGTTCAACGAGGCCGGCGGCGAGATGCCGCAGACCTGGGGCGTGCCGGTGGAAGAGATTCAGCGCGGCATCAAATTCGGCGTGCGCAAGATCAACATCGACACCGACTGCCGCATCGCCGTCACCGCCTCCATCCGCGCGACGCTGCTGAAGAACAAGGGCGAGTTCGACCCGCGCAAATATCTGAAGCCGGCGCAGGAGGCGATGCGCAAAGTGTGCAAGCAGCGCTATGAGGAATTCGGCGCCGCGGGCCAGGCGAGCAAGATCAAGCCGATCCCGCTCGCCGACATGGCCAAGCGTTACGCTAGCGGCGCGCTCGATCCGCAATTCTCGGAAAAGAGGGCCGCGGAGTGAGGTCTAAACCGGCGCGCCCGCAAATATCGGGCGCGCCGATGCGCGCTTCGCGCTTATTTGCACTGATTGAGGTCGGGACGATCGGCGGCGCAGAAATTCGTGCCCTTCGAGCTGGGCTTGCCGCTGGAGGCGAAGCCGCCCGTCAGCGCCGCGCCCTTGAAGGTCGCCGTCACGACCTTGTATTTCGTGATGTCCAGGCGGGAGTTGTCGCAGTGCTTCAACGCCGACGCGGAGCATTCGGCTTCGCTCTCAGCGGATTCCTGCGTGTCGCACTCCTGCTTGCCGTTGCACTTCTTGTAGGATTCCGCCTCCTGGCCGGCGCAGGCCGTGCGCTTGATGTGAACGACGCAATCGGCGGCGAAAGCGTTCGTGAGCGACAGCGCCAGCAGCGCTCCGAGAGCAATGGCTTTTTTCATGGGATCCCCCCTCTATGTGATGTGCGGCGGACGCGCGGTTCAGGGCGCGCCCCGCCAACCCACTGGTGCACGGTCATTACGAAATCCGCGTGACGCCCGACGCGGCCCCCGGAGCGCATTCGCCCTCGGCGGGACCCGCCACCAACTCGACTGCCGGCTGCGACGGAGCCCCTCATATGACCAGTGACATCATCATCGCCCCTTCCATTCTCTCCGCCGATTTCGCGCGGCTCGGCGAGGAGGTGCGCGATGTCGTCGCCGCCGGCGCCGATTGGATTCATCTCGATGTGATGGACGGGCATTTCGTGCCCAACATCACCTTCGGCCCCGGCGTAGTGAAGGCGCTGCGCCCGCACGCGTCGTGCATTTTCGACGCGCATCTGATGATCGAGCCGGTCGATCCTTATGTCGCGGCCTTCGCCGAGGCGGGCGCCGACATCATCACCCTGCATGCCGAAGCGGGCGCGCATCTGCATCGCTCGCTGCGGCTCATCCGCTCGCTCGGCAAGAAGGCCGGCGTCTCGCTCAATCCGGGCACCAGCGAGCGCGCGCTCGATTATGTGCTCGACGATGTCGATCTCATTCTGGTGATGAGCGTCGACCCCGGCTTCGGCGGGCAAGGCTTCATCCCCTCGCAGATCGACAAGATCCGCCGCATACGGGAGATGATCGGCCGGCGCGAAATATTCCTCGAGGTGGACGGCGGCGTGACGCGGCAGACGGCGACGGCGATCGTCGAGGCCGGCGCCGATGTTCTCGTCGCCGGCTCCGCCGTCTTCGCCGGGAGCGGCGCCTCGGTCTATCGCGAGAATATCGCCGCTCTGCGCGGCGCGGCCGCCGCCGCCGGCGCGCTGGCCGTGTGACGACGCGCCGCGCGGGAGCGTTGCGAAAGCGTCACGATGGAGGGAGAAAGCTTCTGGCCCCCGCCGCGAGTGGACCCGAATGAACGACGACTTCAGGCAGGCGAGCGAAGCTCGCGCCGATCTCCATGAATTGTTGACCGCCCTGTCGCGCTTGCGCGAGGAGGTCGTCGCCGACGGCCAGAGGCTCATCGAGAGCTGGGGCGGACCGTTTCCGGCCGAAGCCGCGCCGGCGGCGGAAAATCTCGCCCATTACCTCGCCCTGCGCCGCCGCGATCTCAGCGATCTGCAATCGCGCCTCTCGGCATTCGGCCTCTCGTCGCTCGGCCGCAGCGAGGCCAAGGTGATGGAGGCTCTGGACGCGCTTCTGGCGACGCTGCGGCGGCTCGCCGGCGAGGCAGACGCCCCCTACCCCACCGCCGCCGCCATGCGCGCCGGCGAGGACGCCATAAGCGCCGCGCGCGATCGGATTTTCGGCGCAGTCCCCACGACGCCGCACGCTGTCGTGATGGTCACGCTGCCGAGCGAGGCGGCGAGCGAGCCCGAGCTGATCCGCCGGCTGCTGGAGGCCGGCATGGGCTGCGCGCGCATAAATTGCGCGCATGACGACGCTACCGCCTGGAAAGCGATGATCGCCAACATACGCGCGGCCGAGCGCGCGCTCGGCCGCAATTGCCGCGTGCTGATGGACATCGCCGGGCCGAAATGCCGGATCGAGCAATTGCGCGCGCCCGAGAAGCTGCGCCTCTATCGCGGCGACCGCTTCGCCATGGTCGCGACGCTCGATCCGCGCGCCGGCGGGCCGGTCGCCATCCGGCCCTCCTTTCCGGAGGCGATCGGCCAGCTGGCGCTCGGCGCGGAAGTGTGGATCAATGACGGGAAGATCGGCGCGCGCGTCGTCGGCGCGAGCGCGGGCGCCGTGGAGCTGGAAGTGTTCAGCGCCCGCGGCAAGGGCGAGCGGCTGAAGGTCGAGAAGGGCCTCAATTTCCCCACCATCGATCTGCGCCTGCCGCCGCTGACGCCAAAAGATTTCCGCGATCTCGATTTCGTCGCGGCCGAGGCCGATCTCGTCGGCTTCTCCTTCGTGCAGGAGCCCGCCGACGTCGATCTCCTCCAGGACCATCTCGCGGCGCGGCGCGGCGCGCTGCCCAAGCAGACGATCGTGCTGAAGATCGAGACGCCGCTCGCCGTGCGCAATCTGCCGCGGCTCATTCTGCGCTCGGCGCTGCATCATCCGACAGCGGTGATGATCGCGCGCGGCGATCTCGCGGTCGAGCTCGGCTTCGCCCGGCTCTCCGAGATGCAGGAGGAGATTTTATGGCTCTGCGAGGCCGCCCATGTGCCGGTGATCTGGGCGACGCAGGTGCTCGACCAGTTCATCAAGGACGGCGCGCCGAGCCGGGCCGAGACCACAGACGCCGCCATGGCGCAGCGCGCCGAATGCGTGATGCTGAACAAGGGGCCATATCTCGCCGAGGCGGTGACATTCCTGCGCGACGTGCTGGCCCGCATGGATCGCCATCAATCGAAAAAATTCGCCCGCTTCACGCCGCTGCGCGCCTGGGACTAGAGGCGCGCGAAAAAGTTGCGGAGGCGACGCCGGGGCATTATGGGATAGCCGCCGCCCGGCGACTCGGCTGGTCGGCGCATTGGGGCGTCGCCAAGTGGTAAGGCAGCGGATTTTGATTCCGCCATACGGAGGTTCGAATCCTCCCGCCCCAGCCAGAATTCCGCAAATCGTTGGAATCGCTTGAAAATCGCCTCAGCTGGGGCGAGTTTCCACATCCCTTGTGACACATGGCTGGTACACCACGGAGATTTTCGTGCCCGCCATCCCCCATGTCGTGCGTCGCGGCGCGTACTATTATTGGCGGCGGCGACTGCCATCGGCCCTTGCCGAATCGAGAAATTCTGCGACCCTGATTCTCGGCCTGGGCGCCAGCAACCCCGGGAGAGCGCGCTACCTCGCGGGCCAGATTTCCGCGCTCGCCGATCGTTGTTTCTTTCCGGCCGCCATGACCAGTCGCCTCTCCCAGCCGCAAATCCAGAGGGTGTTCCGCGTCGTCTTCACGCGGCTGCCTCGACGCAGCGCCTCCATTATATAACGATCAGAACGAGCGAAGTTCGGCGCATCAAGAATCTGTATTCCGAGCGCTCGGTCGTCCTGCATCCAGAGCTCATCTGCCTCGGCTTTCTCGATTATGTCGCAGCCGTGAGAGCGCTCGGCTATGAGATGGTCTTCCCCGATCTCAAATCGCCGACATCCTCGTCACCTCTGGGCGATCGGCTCTATGACGAGCTGATCGACGGGCTACACCAAGCCATTCCCGACGCCAAGGAGCGCAAGAAGGTCATCCATTCCATGCGCAAGTCTTTCGGCAATACATTGAAGCAGGAGGGAATACACAGCGAAATTCGGGGCGACATCATGGGGCATTCGGGCGCCACTCCGAGCGAGGAAATCTACTGCGACGCGATTGCGCTCGCCAAAATGCTGCCGAGCATCATGAAGATTCCGATCGTGACGGCGCATCTACAGCCTCACCCGATCCGCCTGCTGCCATGGGTGGAGGAAAAACTGCCGCCGCCGTTCTCGCGGAAGCGGAGGGAGGCGGAAGGCGCGGGTCCGAGACCCAGGCAGGCGAGAAAAATAAAGGGCGAACCAGACCGCTGTTGACCCCTTGCAGACCTGTCGCGCCGACAGGCCCAACGTCGGGTTGCGCCGAAAGGCGACATTCCCGGGCCGGGCGTCCTGCAGCGGCTGCGGGATCGCGTCGCTCAAGAGAAAATGCTTTTGCTTACGCTGATGCCATTCGAGGTCTCGCGCCAAGTATTCGAACGGGCCGGCGAACCAAAGAAATTTGCGACGCTACCCTGCGGTCAATTCGCTCCTTACTGCGAGAGCTTCGCCCAATCCTGTCCGGCGGCGCGCGACTGGTTCGTCGCGCATTTCTAATGGCCCACGTCTCCACGCGACCCTCGTCCGGCGCGACCGGCTCAAAGCGGTCTTTCAGAAGCTGGAAGGCTTCGGGAGCGATTTCGAGAGTTTCGTCACCGGAGAGGAGAGAATGTCTCGGGGGTGAGCAATATCGTCTCCACGCAGGAGAGCCAGGCGATGTCGAAACCCGCCATGTCCACCTTGAACAGATCGCTGGCCATATAGCGATCAGAGGCCGCCTTGGGATCGACACCTTCGGGATAGCCGACGAGCGCGACGACTTTCGCCGGATCGCTCGCAACGGTAAACACGCCATGTGTGACGATCCCGAATGCTTTCAGGCTTTCGATATGCTTGATCCAGATCTTGCGATAGGCCGTGGCGGCCTCGACGGATTTCAGCGTGTAGATGCGCATTTCATAGGTCGTCATGGATTTTCTCCGCTCGATGACGCGTGATCGCACGCTCGCTACGACAACGGTCCGGGCCATGGAGGCAACGCCTCGTCGCTCGACGGGCGGCGGTAACGCCGACTCGTCTCCCCGGACGCTCGTTTGCGGAGCAGTTCGAACTTGCCCAGTTCACGTTGCTCGAGGCGCGACCCTCGAATAGCCGGCGATCAATTCCTGCATGATGACGCTCGCCGGCAAGATGGCGTCGAGCAGCCCGAGGTTCTGGCCGACGACGAGGCTGCCGTTCTCGACGTCGCCGTCGACGGCCGCCGCGCGCAAGACGCCACGACCGATCTCGCGGATGCGCTCCGCGGCGTCGTCGGGCGGCAGTTCCCGTTCGAGGCGCAGCATTTCATCCGTCAGCCGGTTTTTGACGCCACGCACCCCGTCGCCGGCGCTGACGCCGGTCAGAACGGTGTCGCCCTCCCCGGCGGCGACGATGGCGTTCTTGTAGTTGGCGTGGATCGGGCATTCCTCGGCGACCAGGAAGCGGCTTCCGACCTCGACGCCGGCGGCGCCGAGCATGAACGAAGCGGCGACGCCGCGTCCATCAGCGACGCCGCTCGAATTGATCACGGGGATGGAAACGGCGTCCACGACCTGGGGGATCAGGGAGAATGTGCCGGTGAGGCCGAAGATGTGACCGCCGCCGTCGTACCCCTTGACCGAGATGAAATCGACCCCGGCCGCTTCGAACACTTTGGCCTCCGACACCGAGGACGCCTTGCCGATCGTCGCGGCGCCGTGGCTCCTGAGCGCTTCGACGTAACGCGGAAGCGTGTCGAAATAGGCGGGGAACGTCTCGATCTCGACGACCTTGATCCCTTCGCGCAGGGTGATTTCCAGCAGCTTGTCGGCGTCGGGCAGGCAGGTGATGATGTTGAGGCCGAAAGGCGCCTCCGTCAGGGCCCGGGCCGCGCGGATCTCGGCCTCGAAAACGGCCGGCGGGCAGAAGCCGAGCCCCATGATCCCCAGCCCGCCGGCGTTGGAAACGCTTGCGGCGAGCTTGCTGTCCGAGGCCCAGGCCATCGGCCCTTGCAGGATCGGATAGCGAATGCCGAGCTTGTCGCAGACAATGTTGCTCATGATTCCCTCTTGCCTACCCTGACGGCGACGGCGTGCTTTGTGGGATTGGACGGGCGCGCGCAGCCCCGCGACCATCTCTTCCGAAACATCGCGCCCCGTTCAAATGAACGGTTAGGTTTTGTATTTGCACCGCAAAAGGCTATCAATAGCGAAGCCGACCGTCAACTATTGAACGATGTCGTTCAGTTATGGATATCGAATGAGGATCGCAATGGCGGAGCCCGGCAGGCCGAAAGTAAGGACGAGAGGGCCGCGAACGGTCGAGCGCATCGTCGAGGCGGCTCACCGGTTGTTTCTCAGCCGAGGCTTCGCCGAAACATCGATGGAGGCGATCGCTCAGGAAGCCGGCGTCAGCAAAGCGACGCTCTACGCGCATTATGGCAGCCGGGATGAATTGTTCACGGCTGTGATCTGGGCGGCCGGCGACCGGTTTTCATCCGGCCTGGTGTCAGG
>NZ_SOEJ01000021.1:0-46033 GCF_004366495.1 Methylosinus sp. sav-2 | reverse complement strand
CGGTGATCGACGGACGCGCGAGCTTCGGCATCGCGGGACCCTTGCCCATGCTGCCTGGCGGGCTCGTCGCCGAGCGCCTGACCCACGTGCGCTTGATAATGGTCGCCGCAGCGAACCACCCGTTGGCCGCTTGGAGCGGCGTCATTCCGAAGGAGGAGCTGGCCCGGCACGTCCAGCTGGTCCTGACCGATCGCTCCGCCTTGACGGCCGGGCGTGAGTTTGGAGTCATTGCGCTGACCACCTGGCGCCTCGCAGATCTATTCGCGAAGCACGCCTTTCTTTTGAACGGACTGGGCTGGGGCGGAATGCCTCGTCATACCGTCCAATCCGATTTCGACGCCGGCCGGCTGGTCGAGCTTGCGATCGAGGACATACCTTCTGGCGGGCTCGCCTTACCCATGTCCGTCGTCTATCGGGCGTCCGACCCGCCGGGACCGGCGGGCCGCTGGATGATCGAGCGTCTCGCGGCCTGTCCGGTGGGGATGGGTGGCAAGGGCGCGATCGACCCCGTGTGCCGTTGAGCAAATGCGCTCGCTCAAACGTGAAGAAGGCGCCCCGGTGGGACGGCGCAAGCGGTCCCGCAAATGGCATATGCCTTGAGAGTGGCGATGCGCCTGCGGCGAATAGTCTTCCCGCTCGCGCCGTAGCCAGCCGGTCACCGCGCCGGAAAAGCGGAGCCGGGCCGCCTCGGCTCACGAGAGCCGATGCTCAATATTTCGGCGGAGTGCATTATTTATGTAATTGAAATACATAATGCGTCGACTTCAGATGCGCCGGACGCCGGTCGAGATTCCCCGCCACCGGATCGGCGACGATTTGGAGCGAACGCAATGGGCCAAAGAGCCGGCATTTCTATCGAAGGCCCCCGCAGACGCGCTCGACGCGTGACGCCTATGCTCTTTGCGCAGAAACAGAGACAATTCGGCGCGCTCGGCATTTCCGCGCTCGGCGTGAGTCTCGCGGCGCTTTCGATCTCGGCGGTTCGAGCGCAGAACGCGCCGACCGAGCTCCCGACCGTCGATGTCGCCGCGACCGGCGCGCCGACCAGCGCCGCGACCGTCGAAGGCGGCTATCGAGTCAAAAACGCCTATGTCGGGCCGTTCGGCGACAGGGCCCTGGTCGATACACCGCTTTCGATCACCGTCGTTCCGCTCGATCTCATGAAGAACCAGCAATTGCTCAGCCTGCGCGAAGCCTTTCGGCTCATTCCCTCGGTGCAGGGCGAAAATATCCGTCCGCAGACGCGCGGGATGCAGGCGGGAGTGGTGCAGAACACGCGCGTCGACGGGCTGAATATCGCGGCGACGACCGATTATCCGCTGGAGCAATTCGAGCGCATCGAAGTGCTGAACGGCTTGTCGAGCGCGATCTATGGTCCGTCCAATCCGGCAGGCACATTCAACTACATCCTCAAGCGGCCGACAGAGGCGCCGTTGCGCGAATTCAATTTTTCCTATCTGTCGCAAAGCGCCTGGCTCGGCCACGCCGATCTCGGCGGCTTTCTCGACCCCGAACGCCGATTCGGCTACAGACTGAATCTGCTAGAGCAGAATGGCGATACGTATGTCGACGGCAGCCAGTCGAAGCGCCAACTGGCGAGTCTCGCCTTCGACATTCATGCGACGCCGAGCACCGTGCTCGAAACCAATGCGAGCTTCTACAATTTCGTGACGAAAAACCTGCCGGGCACATTCACGCTCGGCCGCAACGCCACGATTTTTCCGGCTGCGCCCGATCCTTCCCGGCAGGGCTATGGGCAGACCTTTGGGGCGACGACAATCAGACGGCGATCTTCAGCGGCAGGCTGCGTCATGATTTCGATCAGGACTGGCGTCTGACATTGGGCCTCTTGCGCCAATCCAACGATCGCGCCTCGACTGTTCCGACCAATACGCTGACCGACAATTTTGGAAATTATACGACGACGGCCGCGACGACCACATTTTCCTTGGACACGGTGCTCAGCAATCAGGCCGCCCTGAACGGGCGCTTCTTCACTGGACCTGTCTCTCATGATGTCGTCTTCGCCAATAATGGCTTCATCTGGGACCGCTATCGCCCCTATGTGCTGGGCGCCGTCACGCTCGGCAGCGCCAATCTCGCCAATCCGGCGCTGTTTGCCGCCCGTTCTTTTCCCGATTTCAAGAATCGCTTTCTTTCGGTCGAAACATTTCAGCAATCGCTCACCGTCGGCGACGTCATTGGCTTCGGCGAACATTGGGGCGCGCAATTCGCTCTTTCACAGAGCTGGATCAACGCGCGAAACCTGAACAGCGCCGGCGTGACGACCAGCGCTTATGACACGAGCGGCGTGAGTCCGACGGCGAGCCTGTTGTTCAAGCCGATGCGCAATCAGACCGCCTATCTGACCTATTCGGAAAACCTGCAGCAGGGCGACACGGCGCCGAACGGCGTCGCCAACGCCGGGGCCGTTCTCGCTCCCTTCCGCGCCAAGCAATGGGAGCTCGGCTATAAGATCGATCTCGACCGGATCGATCTGCGAGCGGCTCTGTTTCAGATCGAGCGACCCTACGCCTACACGGTCAACAATGTCTATGGCGTCAACGGCAAGCAGATCAATCGCGGCGTCGAGCTGACCGCCTCGGGAAAGGCGACCGACGACCTCACCATTTTCGCCGGTCTCTCCTTGCTCGATCCGAGGCTCTACGACACCGGCTCGGCGCTGACGAACAACAAGCAGATCCTCGGCCTGTCCCATGTCGTATTCAACATTCTCATGGATTATCAGATCCCGTTCGCGCCCGGCCTCGCCGCGAACGCCAACATCAATTTCGCCAGCGACAGGCCCGGCAATTACGCGAACACGACCTTCGTCGACGGCTACACCGTCGCCGACCTCGGTCTACGTTACAGCGCGCGTCTGCTGGATCGCGCTGTGACATGGCGCCTCAACGTCTACAATGTCGCCAATGCGCATTATTGGGCCAATGTCACGCCGACCGGCCAGAACGGCTACAACAGTACGGACTTCGGCTCGGGCACACTCGGCGCGCCACGCACGCTGCGTCTTTCCATGCAGATGGAGCTCTGATCATGTCGATCTCACGAGTCCGGCGCATCGTCGCATTGTCACTCTTTCTTTCTCCGTTCCCGCCATGCGTGGCGGAGGAGGCTCCTGGCGGGCCTCCGCTTCACATTCATGCGGCGGGCAGCCTCGGCGGCGCCCTGCGCGCGATTGTCGCGCGCTACCAACAGGAGACGGGCGAGACGATCACCATGGTTTTCGGCCCTTCGGGCCTGCTGCGCGAGGGCATAGAAAAGGGGAATGAGGCCGGTCTCTTCCTTTCCGCGGATCGGCAGCATCCCGAGCGGCTCGCTGCCGAGGGAAAGGCTGCGCCGCCGGTCATTTTCGTCCGCAACACGCTCTGCGCCACGGCGCGCGCCGATCATGCGCTGACGACCGACCGGCTTCTCGACCACATGCTTGATCCCGCGACAAAGATCGGCACGTCGACTCCCAAAGCCGATCCCGGCGGCGATTACGCCATGGCTCTGTTCGCCAGGGCCGAGAAGGCGCATAAGGGCGCAGAGCAAATCCTGCGAGCGAAAGCGAGAGCCCTCGTGGGTGGAGCCCCGCCGGAGCCATCGGCAATGCAGCCGAATGCGCGAGCCGGACAAAGCGCCCCCGCGCCGACAAAGAAGTTTCTGCTCGATGGAACGGTCGATCTCTTCATCGGTTATTGCAGCCGGCGGGAGACGCATCCCGATCCAGATCTCGTCAGCGTGCCGGCGCCGGAGGCGCTCGCCATGCGCGCCGATTACGCCCTGGCGCTATTGCGCGACAAAGCGCCCGAGCAGCAGGCCGCGGCGGCCCGTTTTGCTCTGTATCTAATGACGCCGCGCGCGCAGGCGATCTTCGCCGATTACAATTTCATCCCCATCGCCGCGCCCTCGGAGCCTTGAAATTGACGGGCTCTCGAAACTGGAAACGACAGCTTCCGGTTCAAGGACAGCTCGGCGAAGGCGGACAAACCTGCAAAGGAGAAGACCAAAACCTGACGACCGACTGACTCGCAAGCCATCTTCAACCCGGGTCATGTATGGATGACCCCGTTCACGCAAGTGGTCTTTGATCGGCGCCGGCGTACGATCGGGTGCGGTCATGTATCAGGCCTTTACTTGCGGCCGGATGCAGACCGCTGGCCGGTATGGAGAAGCGCGGACCTAGTGCAGATCAGTTCTGCGAGCTTTGAAGCTCGATGACTCGCATGCTTTTCCAGGCCCGCCCTGACCGATCGCTTTGCCCTTACCGTTCACTGACCTCCTCGCACGCCGACGTGCCCGGACCGGATCGTTGCCGATCAGGCCGGAACGGGGTCTGCTTGTCTGTAATCCTCTTTCCTGGTCAGCATGGCCCAGACCGCCTGCGCCTTCTTGTTGGCCAACGCGATCGCCACCAGTTTGCGTGGCTTGCGCGCCTGTCATTCGGCGCGCCACGTTGACCCCCAATCGGCGTGGAGGCCACAAGAATATATAGGAACAGGCAACGGCTTGGTCTTGTGCCCCCTTGCCGATTGGGGGTCAAGGCGTCGAGCCGATTCACACATCACGGCGTAGCGGCGCAGCGCTTCCAGCCGAGCATCGGCGAGGCCGTTGGCGCGCTTGCCACCGAAGAGCCAGCCCAGCACGACACGGACGAACGCCGCCCTTCCGGCCGAAGCGGGAAGGACGGCGCCGCGTCTGCAATGCGCCGATTGTGTTGAAAAACTCTGGCGTTGCCGGGCGCCGGGGCTCGTGATTCACTTCCTCTGCTGATTTGCGGAGGATGTGGCGATGATGGGGACTCAGGCAGCAACCGCCCGGTTTTTCTACGATTTCTGCCTCGATGACCATGTGCCGAAGGACCATCAGTTACGCGGAATCGACCGGCATCTCGATCTCGACGGCATTCGCACCGCGCTGAAGCCGTTTTACAGCAGCACCGGTCGTCCTTCGGTGGATCCGGAGCTGATGATCCGCATGCTTCTTGTCGGCTACTGCCTGGGCATTCGTTCGGAACGCCGCCTGTGCGAGGAAGTGCATCTCAATCTCGCCTATCGCTGGTTCTGCCGCCTCGGGCTGGACGGCAAGGTCCCGGACCATTCGACTTTCTCCAAGAACCGGCACGGTCGCTTTCGCGAGAGCGACATTTTGCGCCAGCTCTTCGAATCTATCGTCGAGCGTTGCATGGCCGAAGGCCTTGTCAGTGCCGGCGGCTTCGCCGTCGATGCAAGTCTGATCGCTGCCGACGCCAACAAGCAACGCTCCGTTCCGAGCAGCGAATGGGACCCCGCCGAAATCAAAGATGACGCGTGCCGCGCGGCGCGCGAATATCTTGCGACGCTCGATGACGCCGCATTCGGAGCTGCTTCGCCCGTGACGCCGAAGTTCATCGCGCGATCGGACCCCGCGGCGCAATGGACCGGCGCGCATAAGGGCCACGCCTTCTTCGCGTACGCGACCAATTATTTGATCGATACGGATCACGGAGTAATCGTGGACGTCGAAGCGACGCGCGCCATCCGACAGGCCGAGGTCGGCGCTTTCGAGAACGATGGTAGAGCGCACGGAGGAGCGCTTCGGGCTGAAGCCGGGTTATCTTGTCGCCGACACTGCATACGGTTCGGCAGACAATCTCGCCTGGCTCGTCAAACACAAGCGGATTACGCCCTACATTCCCGTTTTCGACAAGTCGACGCGAACCGGCGGCACGTTCTCGCGTTCGGACTTCGCGTTCGACGCCGAGGCCGACTGCTATATCTGTCCGGCGGGTAAAAAGCTGGTCCAGTTCCGGCGCACCTACGCGACGCCGCGAACCGGAGTTGCGGCAGACGGCACGCGCCGCTACCGCGCTAGCAAAAAGGATTGCGACGTTTGCGAACTCAAAGCGCAGTGCTGCCCCAACGCCGTGGCGCGGAAGGTTCCACGCGATCTGCACGAAGATTCCTGCGACGTTGCGCGAGCGCTCGTTGGGACACCTGAATATGAAACGGCCTGTCAGAGGCGGAAGAAGGTCGAAATGCTGTTTGCTCATCTCAAGCGCATATTGCGCCTTGGGCGCTTGCGGTTACGCGGACCGTGCGGCGCCAAAGACGAGTTCCTGCTCGCCGCGACCGCACAGAACTTGAGAAGGCTCGCTCGACTGAGGCCGCCGACCATGCCGATGGCGGCATAAGCCGCCCACGATGGCGGCCCATGCCGCCATCCCGCCGAGGATCGCTTGCCCAAATCTTGAAAAACGCCTCGAACGGAGGTCGCCGATGCCGTGTCGCCGAGTTTTTCAACGAAATCCGCCCAGGCCTGCCGCTCCGGCCGGAACGGCGGGAGTGGGGATTTAGATGCGCACGAGATTGTGCATGGCGAGCACGCCGAACGGCAGGGAAGCCAGCCGACCACCGACATCCAGCGAGCCGAGATCGATCGCCAGGAAACCGATCGTCTCCAGGATGCCCCGAACCTGTGTCTTGGCGTCGGCATCGTCACCCGAATAGAACAGCACGCGCTGGCCACCGGCGGCTTCCGGCTCGGACAGGACGTTGACGTCGAGATGGTTGAACGCCTTCACCACGCGCGCGCCGGGAACCAGCTTCGCGACCAGGGCGCTCGAATGGATATCGCCCAGATCGACGGCCTTGATGCCATAGGCGGCCAGCGGATTGGTGGGATCGCTCGCTTCAGCCGAGCCGGGTTCGAGGAACAGGACCGGGTTGGTGCCGTCGATCACGATGCGGTTGTTCCAGGCGGGCAGGCCGCCGAGCACGTCCTCCAGCGCGACCCAGGGTATCGCCAGCACGACGATGTCGGCGCTTGCCGCCTCGGCCACCGTGCTAGCCGTGATCGTCTCGCCCAGTTCTGCGACCAGCGCCGTGAGCGAATCCGGACCGCGCTTGTTGGCGATGATAGCCGGGATGCCCTTCTTGGCGAGGGCGCGGGCGACGTTGGAACCGAGTGCGCCCGATCCGATGATACCGATAGTCATGTCATGTCTCCTGAGGAAATGGGGCATGCGAAAGGGGACGGCAGCGCCCCATGGGCTGGCCGTAACCGAAAGCTGAAAGTGTAAGGGTCGCGCCAGCTTCTACTGGCAGATCAGCCCCATTTGAGCGGGACTGCGAACTTGCCGAGGCGGGCGACGTCGGCGGCGATGTCGGCGATCGTCACCCCGGCCAGCTCCGCCTCCATGGCGGTGCGGGCGCGGTCGAGCACCGGGCGGATCGCTTCCTGGATATTCCCGCCCACCGCGCAGCCGCCCAGCGGCGGCATGCGGTGCAGCGTGAACAGCGTGGTATCCTCCACCGCTGCATAGACATCGAGCAGGCGGATCCGGGATGCCGGCTTCGCCAGCAAGGCTCCCCCGCCGGCGCCCAGTTGCGAGGTGGTAAGCCCCGCCTGATGCAACCGGGACAGCAACCCCCGGATGACGACCGCGCTGGTATTGGCCGACGCCGCCAGATCCTCGGATCGCAGCGGCGCGCCGTCGCCCACCGCCATGGCAGCAAGCGCGTGGACGGCAACGACGAAGCGGGAACTGGTTGGCACGCGACCGACCCTTTCGATGGTGTGTAACATTCACAATTACCGTTTTACTGGGCAAGACGGCGTCTTCGGCTTCGGTTCTGCGGAAATCGAAGCGCCGCCGCTCCCTGCCGAAACCCAGATCGCACGCTTGCGGCGGCCGCGGCAGCCTCTATTATTCGATCGAAACCATCGAATTTCCCGATGGTGGGAGTGTGCCGATGATCGACGCCATTTCGCTGGGCCAGTTGCGCACGTTCATCGCGGTGGTGAACGAAGGCAGCTTCTCCTCGGCGGCACGCGCGCTGCGGCGTACCCAGTCCGCGGTCAGCGAATCGATCGCCAATCTTGAAGCGCAATTGTCGGTGGCGCTGTTCGATCGCACCGGCCGCTACCCGCGGTTGACGCCGGAAGGCGCGGCGCTGATCGCCGACGCGCGCGCGGTGGCGACTGCGCTCGACAAGCTGCGCGCTCGCGCCAAGGGCATGGCGGGGGGACTGGAGCCCGAACTGATCGCTGTGATCGACGTGTTCGTGCCGATCGATGTCGTGGCGGATGTGGCCGAGCAATTCGGCGCCGAGTTTCCCTCCACGCCACTGCGGCTTTATGTTGAGGCATTGGGCTCGGCGGTGCAGCCGGTGCTCGAAGGCAGGGCGGGCTTTGCTCTGGTGGGTTCGTTGCCCGTGCTTCCGCCTGATGTCACCGCCGAACGCATCGCCGACGTCAAGCTGCTGATGGTCGCGGCGGCGACCCATCCGCTCAGCCTGCATCGCGGCGTGATCCCGCCGGAGGAACTGGCGCGGCACACGCAACTCGTCCTCACCGATCGATCCAGCCTGTCCGACGGCCAGCAATTCGGGGTGATGGCGCCATCGACATGGCGGCTGGCCGATCTCGCCGCCAAGCACGCGTTCCTGCTGCGCGGTCTCGGTTGGGGCGGGATGCCGGATCACACCGTTAGGCAGGATCTGGAGGAAGGCCGGCTGGTCGAACTGTCGATCCAGAATATTCCGCCTGGCGGCGCCTCGCTGCCCATGTCGGCGATCTATCGCGCCGCGGACCCGCCGGGGCCAGCGGGACGGTGGATGATCGAGCGCCTGAAGCGTTGCACCCAGAACGCCGAATAGTGCGGCGATGCCCCATCGGGTACTCCGATGGCGGCAATCGATTATCAGAGGCTTCTACGATGGCGTTCGCTGCGGCATTTCTTGCGCATCGCTCCCGAGGCGCAATGAAAGGAATGCAGCCATGAACGCACCCGCCGCGATCTCCACGCACCGCCGTGTCCGCTACAAGACGTCGGGCCAGGGCCACCGCCCGATCATCCGCTTGATGAGCCCCGGTGATCTCGGCCAGATGCTGAAGCCGTTCGTGTTCCTCGACCTGTTCTCGCCCGAGGCCGCATCGATCGGCGACATGCCGATCCACCCGCATTCGGGCATCGCCACCGTCACCGTGCTGACCGAAGGCGACCTGCATTTCGACGATCCCGTCGCGGGCTCTGGCTCGATCGGCTATGGCGGTGTCGAATGGATGCGCGCCGGTGGCGGCGTGTGGCACGGCAAGGAAATGTCGAAGGGCAGTTCGCCGCAGATCAAGGGCTTTCAGCTGTGGCTGGCGCTGCCGCCCGAACTGGAAAACGCGGCGGTCGACAGCCAGTATATCGAGGCGCAGGACATGCCGGTGGTCGGCCCGGCAACGGTGATCCTGGGCGAACTTGACGGCGCCGTCAGCCCGGTGCGGGCGCCGGCCGGGATCAACTATCTGCTGGTGACGCTCGCGCCCGGCGAACGCTGGACCTACACGCCCCCGGCCGATCACGACGTGGCGTGGCTGGCGATCAGCCACGGCGCGCTGGTGGGCGACGTGGTCGTCCATACCGGCGAACTGGCGCTGCTCGAGGGTGTAGGGGCGATCCCGCTCCAGGCATCGGCCGAAGGCGCCCGCTTCGTTGTGGCATCCGCTATCGAGCACCCGCACGTTCTGGTGACCGGCTATTATTCGGTCCACACCAACAAGGCGGCGCTGATCCAGGGCGAGGCGCGGATCGCGGCGCTGCGCGAGCGGCTGCCGGCACAGCGCGGCTCCGGCCCGACGCCGGTGTTCCGCGGCTGATCCGCTCGCTTTCATAGATTGCCGGTCGATGGGAGCATCCGCACGCCCGTGTGGATGCTCTTTTCGTTTGTACCCGGGGCAGTTGTTCCGGCCGGGAATAAATGAAACAATGCCGGGCCCATAGCTGATGGGTCGTCTTATCGCGGTTTCCGGGCTCTGCTTCACTCTCGGTGCAAATTAGAATCCTGCAAAGGCGGCATCCGCGCACCAAGGAGTTCGATGCTCGCGCGTCCGTACATGGAGCGCTTGAGCGTTTTCAACCGATTGATCTGCCGTTCTGTCTGTCCGTTGCTCCATGGCCCCACCACGGCATTTTGCACGGCGTCGATGTCTTGTCGCAGAGTCTTCGAAAAACGGCGCATGGCGTAAACGCTGCAAGAAGTCGCGTCCCATATCCACTCGTCCAACTTTTCCAGCGAGCCGCCACGAAATAAGCCGCGAAATCGCATCGCGAACTGGCGCATCACCGCGAAGTCCATCGACTCCGCCGTTAGCGCATCGACAATGCAGATTTGCCGCGGCGTCATTTGTCCCCGCGGCTTGACGCAAAGCGCGGCTGCGGTCAGCGGAGAAATACGGCGACCATTCATTGGATCGATTGCGGGCGCCTTCGCGCACGCGTTGAAGTCTGACGCCGCCGATTTTGACGGTGATGAAACGAAAGGCGCTTCGGCGACGACGTCGAGCGATCCGTCGGGATCTCTCCATGCCGCGAGAAAGCGCGCCAGATTGCTGTAGGAGCCCGCGTATCCCTGTTGCTTGATTTCTTCGAACAGCTGGCGGACGGACCTGCACGCTTCGGCCCAGCGCCGCGCCAGAAATGCCTCGAAACGGGCGGGCGTGCTCGCCGTGGGCGCCATGACGTTGCGCTCCGGCAAAACAAGAAAGCGCGTCCAACGCTCCACTCGCCGGCGCCCAAGCCCCAATTCCCTCGCGATCGCGGTGATTGTCTTGCCAGCCTCGAACAGAACTTTGATTTCTTCGAACCTGGCCTCGCGAGCGGCGCGCGCCGCTCGCTGTGTAGAGCGCCGATGCCTCTCGCCGTCGGAAACGGTGCGAGAGCCATTCTTGGCATTTGGCCCCGTCGAACCATTCGCGTCAACCTCGCTTGCTCTTTTCAGCGGCGGTCCAGGGTGGATCAAATGCCTTTCGACCGCCTCACGGAAATTTTGCAGGAGGTGAAAGCGATCGGCGACCTGCCGTGCTTGCGGGGCTCCTTCGTGCGCGCCCTCGGCATAGAGCCCGGCGCGATCGCGGCTTATGATCTCGATAGTGGGATGTTCCCTGAGCCACGCGGCGGTCGACGCCGCGGAGCGATCAGGAAGAACGTCGACGACCAGTCGCCGCTCGAGATCAACCATCACCGTTCCGTAGTTCGTGCCTTTCTTCCATGCCCAATCGTCGACGCCGACGACTTTGACATGGGCAGGCGCAGCGCCCGCGCGTGCGCTTCGCTTAATCTCTCTCAAAATCGTGGTGTGACCGACCCGCATGCCGAGGCGGCCCATCAGCCTTTCGGATGGCCGTCCGCCGACGCTATGCCCGAATAGGCGAACAACTCCCGCAAGGCGAGTTGTTTGTCGCGCGAACGGGGCTGCGGGCCCTGGAATGCGTTCGGCGAAGATGCGCCGGTCGCAATTTTGATTGCGGCATCGCCAGCGCGTCAAGCGAACTCGAACGTCGATTGGCGTCCCCTGCGCGGGAAGATCGCGGAGCTTTCGATGATAGGAACTATGCCGCGAATTCGATTGCACCCCGCATGCTGGGCATATTGCATGCGCGTCGGCGGTCAGAGAGACCGCCCATTCCGCCTCCAAACGCTCGACTGTCAGAATCTGCAAATTTGGCGCAGGAGCCCAGCGAGTTGATGTTTTCATTCCGAAAGATGCGACATCTCAAGCCAAACCGCAACAATCCGCTAATTTGCACCGAGAGTGAAGCAGAGCCCAGTTAAGAGCAACGTGACAGGCTGGACACCAACCCCGTTACGCCGCTCTCCTCACGCCGTCATCACCCACTTTCCGGCATAGCTCCTCGCACGGCATCGACTGGTTTCCTGATGTTTCGCGGCCACCAAGAATGCGGCCGTGTCGAGAGTCGTATCTAAATGAGGGATCCTCGTCAGGTTGTCTCGAGCGCAGTGCGGAGCTCAACTGGTTCGCGCGACGCAACTGGATTTGATGGCAGGCTTCTTAGCTTCCGCCAGAGGCAACTGCAGCCGGATATGTGTGCCTATCCACGCGCCGTCGAGGATTTCGATGGCGCCGCCGTGCAGGCGCGTAATCTCGAGAGCGAGGCTCAGGCCCAGACCTGCACCGCTCGAGCGCGGGCGTAGTCGATAGAACGGATCGAACACGCGTTCGCGCTCGTCGAGAGGGATTCCAGGTCCCTCGTCGTGGACTTCCACTCCGCCTGTTTCGTCGACCACGACAGTGATGCAGCCCGAGCCGCCGCCGTGCTCAATGGCGTTGCGCAAAAGATTGGCCACGGCGCGCTCGATCTGCTGCGGCCGGACGCAGACCGGCGCTTTGCCGTCGGACGGTTCGAACGAGAACTCATACCCGGCCTCCAGCACCAGCGGCGCGAAATCGGCGGCGAGCATCCTCGCCAGATCGACCAGATCGACCACGTCGCGCGGGCCGGTAGAATGATCGAGCACCTGACGATCGAGCAATTGCTGCGCTAGATGCGACAGCCGCTCGATATCCTTCAGCAGGCGCCGGCTTTCCGGATCCTCGCGCAGCAATTCAGCGCGTGTGCGCAATATGGCGATCGGAGTGCGCAGTTCATGTGCAGCGTCCGTGAGGAAGCGATTGCGCTTCTCATAGCCTTCGCCGAGGCGGGCGAGCGCACGGTTGAATGCCTGCACCAGCGACGCGATCTCCTGCGGCACGTCCTCGGTCCGCAGTTGCACGGCACGATTGTCGATGTCGATGGCGCCGGCTTCCTCGGCGGTGGCGACAAGCCCGGCGAGCGAACGGCGCACGACCGCCGGCGTTGTCAGCAGCGTCGTGAAACCCATGACAGTGACGATCGGTAGCAGCGCGACGAGCGTGACGATGACCAGGATCGGCCCGACGCGCAGCCAGTTGGTGCTGCCATCAGCGTTACGGGCGAGATCGATATGCAGGTCGACATTGATCTCGACGCCCGTATTTTCGTCACGTGAGGCGATAGTAGACGCCAGCACGCCTACTCGCCCCGCGGGCGAATCCAGATTGGCGTAGGAAGCGGCAGGGTGCGGGCATTCCGGCTCGAAGGTCAAGGTTGCACGATCGACTTGTCTGAGCAGCTCGTCGCCGCCGCTAACATAGGCGGCAGGGACATTGCCTCGCCTGAGCTCCTGGCTCTTTTCGTCTCGCACCACGAACCAAAGGCCGGGGAAGCTTTTGCGGAAGCTCTCGAGCTCAAACGTGTCGCGCAAAATGAGCCGACCATCGCCGTCTCGGCCCAAGGCGCCCGCCACCAGCTGCGTAGCCACCTCGTTATCGACAGCAAGACGCGGCTGCGCGATGAAAAACACCAGAGTGAGCAGGCCGAGGAAGACGAGCAGCGTGGCTGCCTGCAGCAGGATGAGCCTGCGCACCAGCACCCATTGCAACGAATATGGATTGGACTTTTTCATGAGGTGGCGCGCAGGAGATAGCCGAGATTGCGGATCGCCCTGATCTCGACGCCGGCGCGGGCCTCGTCGAGCTTGCGGCGAAGCCGTGAAAGATGAGAATCCAGCGCATTGGAGCCGATCTCGTCATCCATGGCGTAGACCGATTCCTCCAGCGTCGCGCGTAGCACCGCCCTGCCTGGGCGGCGAACCAGCGCCTCCAAGGCCAGTTGCTCGCGGCGAAGCAGTTCCAGTGGTTTGTCGCCGACCAGCGCCTCGCGGTGGTGAAAATCATAGGTGAGGCGGCCTATCACGATCGTCTCGGAACGCAGGTTTGCTGGCCGGCGCTTCAAGGCGCGGAGCCGCGCCATCAGCTCCTCGACGGCGAAGGGTTTGGTCAAATAGTCATCTGCGCCGCCATCGAGGCCAGCGACACGGTCGTCCAGGCCGCCGAGCGCCGTCAGCATCAAGATCGGCGCATCGACATGGCTGGCCCTCAGCTTTGGGATCAAATCGAGCCCCTCGCCGTCGGGCAGGCGGCGGTCGAGAACGAGCGCGTCATAGAGACCGAAGGCGGCGGCCGCCTCGGCGTCGGCGATCGTCGCCACATGGTCGACGATGATATGGCGGCGACCCAGCGCCGATTTCAGCACGGAAGCCATCTCCGGCTCGTCTTCGAGCAGCAGAATGCGCATTGTATCCCTCACGTCTCGTCACGCGCAGGCGCCGCCCGTAGCGGATATCCGAGGCTGCCTTGCGGCGATTTTCCGACAGGCTCGAACGCCTCACTCACATTCGAGCCTCGGCTTGCGAAAGCTCGTCACATACCAATCCTTGCCCCCGCCGCGTGCGTAAAATGTGTAGAAACATTCCCGCTCCTGGACATAACCCGGTGTCACCGTTTCTTCGTAGCGCGCGCCGCGCCAAGTATTCTTGATCTCACCGCTGGTCGAGCCGGCCACTACATCGGTTGAAACCTTGCGCCATTGATATGCGCGCTCGTCACGGCCGAGTTCGAGCACGGTGGAGGGTGGGCCGTAATCGATGATGACATCTTCGACCGGCCTGCCGACATAATTCTTCATGATGTCGGAAGCGCAGCCGACAAGAAGGGTTGTCGAGGCGAGCGCGGCGGCCGCGTATGCAGCGCGAATGGTATCGGAAGACATGGCGGATCCCGTTTAGCGTCACTGCCCGGCTGCTGGCGGTTGGCAGCGCGTTGGCGTGTTATTCGGCGAGCAGATTGCGGCCTTGCTCAGACGAGGCGATGTCGCCTGTCGCTATGCGACAGAAGTGTGCGTCCCCAGCCCCTTTGCAGGCGGGCGCAGACAAGGCAAAAAGCGGGGATGGCGGAACAGAAAAGATTGCGCATGACGATCCTCGAGCGAACGGGAGAAAAATAATGTCTGCATTAAAAATCTATCTGACAAGAGATTTTATTATGCAATCGACGCTGTCGCTGCAATGTTCATGCAATCTAGCAAGCATAGACTTCATTTAGCGGTCAGACCGCACATGCCTGGAAGGTCCGTTACGCATACCTACTCTCATCTTCTCCACCGAGAACAGCAGATGACATGTAAACACCGCTTCACCGCCCTGGTCCTGATTTTCTGCACGACGGCCGCCGACGCCGCTGATTTGCCGCGCAGCTACTTCGTCCCTCCCCCGCCTGTTTTCGTTCCCCCGCCGCCTGTCTTTCTGTTCGAAGGCTTCTATGTCGGCGCACAGATCGGCTATGCGCGGACTGCGACCCGCCTGCGGAATGTGTTTGTCCCGACCGGAGCGACGCTCACGTCGAGGACCATTCACGGCGACAGTTTAATCGGTGGCCTACACGCAGGCTATGATTGGCACAGCGGTCCGCTTGTGTTCGGCCTCATCGGGGATATCAATTTCGCGAACGCCCGCAGCTCGGCGGAGACGGTCTTCGGCGACAGCGTCGTGGACAGGGTCGGCCTACAGGGGTCGATGCGTGGCCGCGTCGGCTATGCCTTCGATCGCATTCTCTTCTATGCAACAGGCGGATTGTTCCTCGCGGATGTCTCGAGACATTACTACTCGGGCGCCTTTGCGGCTCATCGCAACGATATTGTCGTCGGCCCTACGCTGGGCCTCGGCGTTGAATATGCGTTAGACGACCGATGGCGCGCCAAGATCGAATATCGCGTCGATGGTCTACCGACGCAACGCGAATATTTCACGCCGATTTCACCCGGCGTGAAGTTGAGGCGCGAGTCCGGCGAGGGAGAAATCAAGCTCGGCTTGAGCTATCGCTTCGGCAATTGATCTGTAAAGCACGCATGTGAAAGCATGCGCCTCGAGGGCATGTCGGGCTCCTCCATTCGGGTCATGGCGCATCGGGGCATGAAGTCGTTCCGCTTTTTCATTGAAACGGCGGACGACTCGGCTTCTGTTTCGATACGTTTCCGACACAAAAACCGCGTCCACGTCGGCTGGCGCCGCTCTACATGCACGTCGAAGTGGATGCGAAGAAACGCTCGGCGTCTGGACTCGTGTGGCATGGGCGAGCAGGGCTGTTCAACGCTCTATACTTTGTCTGATGAATTGATGTTATTTTTCGCTTTTCATGCCTGGAAGTGTCTGAATCTATGGGGAGCAACCCGAATCAGAGGTTGCCCCATGACGACGATCGATCTCGCATCCTGCCTTGCCGCCATCCCGGATCGGCGGCGCGCCGATATTTTTCGCCGCTACGGCGCTGTGTTTCGCGCGGCGCAAGGCGCCCGGCTGTCGCTCGACCAACGCCGCGCGATGGCGGCCATCGAGACGTGCCGGACGGCGGCGCTCGGTGGGCATGTCGAGCGGTGCGAGGACTGCGGCGAGGTTCGCGTCTCGTACAACAGTTGTCGCAAAGGCATTGCCCCAATTGCCAAGGGCTCGCGCGCGCGCAGTGGCTCGTCGATCGTCGCGCCGAGCTCCTGCCGGTTCCCTATTTCCACGTCGTCTTCACCGTGCCGGCGCCGATCGCTGCGATCGCTCTTCAGAACAAGGCGCTCGTCTACGATATTCTGTTCAAGGCGGCGTCCGAGACGATCCGCGTCATCGGCGCCGATCCGAGACATCTCGGCGCCGAGACCGGCATGATCGCCATCCTGCACACTTGGGGGCAGACTCTCACGCATCATCCGCATGTCCTTTGCATCGTGCCGGGCGGCGGCCTCGGGCCGGATGGAGGCTGGGTCGCTTGCCGGCCCGGCTTCTTTCTGCCCGTGCATGTTCTGTCCCGGTTTTATCGTCGCTTGTTTCTCGAGCGCCTGACAGCAGCATCCGACGCCGGCGATCTGACGTTCTTCGGCGATCTCTCGGCGCTGCGAGAGCCGGCTGCGTTCGCGCGATATCTCGCCCCGTCGTACGACATCGAATGGGTCGTCTACGCCAAGCGCCCGTTCGGCGGCGCGCGACAGGTCCTTGAGTATCTCGGCCGCTACACGCATCGTGTCGCTATCGCCAATGGACGGCTGCTGGCGTGCGACGACGGCGCCGTGCGCTTTCGGTGGAAAGATTATCGCGCCAGCAACAAGTCCAAGGCAATGACCCTCGACGCCGGCGAGTTCATGCGCCGCTTCCTCATGCACGTCCTGCCCAAGGGCTTTCGGCGCATTCGTCATTTCGGCTTTCTCGCCAACGCTCGCCGCGCACAGAAGCTCGCGAAAATCCGCGCCGCTCTCGATATTGCCGAACCGCCGCTGGGCGCCGAGCCCGCCGATTATCGCGAGCGCTACGCCACGCTCACCGGCAAGCGCATCGACATCTGCCCCTGCTGCGGCGGCCGCATGGTTGATCTCGGCCCTCTGCCGCGTCCTTCGAAGCCGCGCCACTCGACGCAAAGATGCGACACCTCATGAGGCCGATGGATCACCGCTCGTCCGTATCCGCGAACTTCGACGGACGCATTCCCGCGCCGAACGGGAGCGATCGCCGCGGCGCGCGTTTCGATGCCGCCATCCAGAGATCGCGAGCGCTCGCGTCACCGCAAATCGCGCGTAACTCCGGCGTTATCGACTGTCGTTCCCCTTTCGGCAGCTCGTTGCTCGATCCTCGCGGCGCCTCAAACCTCCGATGGCGCCGTCCAAATCCGGCCCGGCGCATCAGCCTGACGGGCGACTACCTCTGGACCGAGCCGGATATCTCAGGCGACGGCTTCCGACCCCTCAACCTTATCGACGAAGCAGCATAATCGCGGGTGTTCACGCTCTGTCCAAGTTACCGTACAAAAAATCACAAACCTTGAGCTGACCTCCTTTTCGGCGAGGTCGACGAGTTCGTTCGGTGTTCCGCAGCCTTTCAGGGCGCGCATCAGCACACCGAAATTGCGCATCGCGGCGCGGCCGACGCCGAAATTCAGCCACGCGCGAGTGGCGCAGACAGCGTCGCGCGACGCTCCGTTGTCGTACCAGCGCAAATAGTCTGAACCGCGGTTCATGCACACGCCGACACACGAACTCGTGCGGGCCCACGCCGTTCTCCTTACGCGCCGTCGCGTAGCTGATCGCCAACCGGCGGGGACGTTGATGGAAACGACGGCCTTCCATTTCGCGCCGATCGTCGAGCGCATGAGCGCGCTGATGAAGCGGTCTGGCCGCCTGTTCATGGCGAGACTTGGGCGCCGGCGCTCGATCCCGGCCGCGGCCGGACGAAGACGGGCTATCTCTGGGCCGTTCTGCGCGACGACCGCGGGCACGGCGGCGCCCGGCGAAGAGATGATTCTTACGCCCGAGGTGCAATCACCCGTTCATTCTGTCCGTGTTGGAGACGAAGTCGCGGTTCATTCGCGGCGGGACCCTTCGGCGCGGAATCGACGCCAGACCACGTGAAGCGCCGACCTTCGCAATCGTCTCAGTCGCCGATCCAACGGCGCAGCAGGCGCCGCCGGTCGCCGGCAAGCTCTCCGCGACCATGCAACATACGCCTGTTGTCGATGATCAACACGCTTCCCGGGCGTAACGCGATGGCGACGCCGTGTTCCCCGGGAAAGTCGCCGAGCGCCGCGAGCACACGGCAGGCAGCCGGCGAAAGCGACTCCTCGACAATCAGCCAGGGCGCATAATTGACGCGCCAGCCGCCATGTCGATCGCCCGAAAGAAGCGGCAGACTCCCGGCTCCATGCGCGCCCTCGATCGCCGGAAACCGCACCGCGACGCGATTTAAGGCGTTGATTTCCGCCGGCGTCGCGCCGTCGAAAACATGCTTCGTGTCCTTGAGAAGCATTTCGCCGCCAATATCCTGCTGCACGAGGCATAGCCAAACGACGTAGCGGGCGAAGGGCGAGTCGGTATGATAGGCAAGAGGTGCCTCCCGTTTGAAATAACTCGTCGCTCCCGCCTCGACTCGAATTTCGCATTCGTGGATGATCGGCCCGAGCTTGTTGCAGATGTCGTCGTAATCCGCGTCGTCCACGCGATCGGGCGCGAAGAAATAACCGTGGTCGCGGATCTTTTCCCGGATCGCGTCGAGGGACGCCAGCGAAGCGGCCGCCGGAATCATCGCCGATGCTCCGCGGCGAGCGCCTTTGGAGTCGCGCCGATGGCGCCGACGGGGAGACAGCAAATGCGCGCCAGAACATTTTCGAGGACGCGCGACGGGTCCTCGTCCTCGCTCGGCGAGCGCCAGGCGATATACCCGTCCGGTCGCGCCAATAATGCGCCGTCCGCGCCGAGCCCGACCTTATCGAGAAATGTTGCGGACGGGTCGTCGACATCGACGTCCAGGCGGAAACAGTCGAGCGGCGCGCCTCCCTCCGCCGAGCGTCGCGCGGCCTCTATCCACGCGCCGCCGCGCGGACCCGCGAACAGCACGAAGTCACGCCCAATGAGATCATGTGTGGAGACGCTCAGGCCGTTTCGGCGCAGCTCGACATGCGGCAGGCGCGTACCGGGCGAGCCCGACGGCTGCAGCGGGTGTTCCGTCGCCGCGCCGTCGTCCGTCGCATCGGAGACGATGGCGGCGGAGCGATAGCGATAGCCGAGCGCGGCGCTCAGATAGTCCGTTTCATGCGCGCGTACTCTGATCTCGTCCCGATCAGGTTGCAGGCGTTCCACATAATTGGCGAGCTGGCGGGACAGGGCGATATGGGCGACGGGAAGGCGCTCCGCCTGATAGGTGTCGAGAAGCGCCGGCCCTGCGTCGCCCTTCAGCACATAGGCGAGCTTCCAGGCGATGTCGGCGGCGTCCTGAAGCGCGGTCTGACCGCCGAGCCCGCCGACGGGTGGCATGAGGTGGGCGGCGTCTCCGGCGAGAAAGACGCGACCCTGCGCCATGCGCGACGCGATTAGCGCCGATTTTCGCCAAAACAGAATATCGATCACTTTCACGTCAATGTCTCCGGCGCCCAGAGCGGCCCTGACGAGCGCCGCGCAGCGCGCCGCATCGAATTCGTCGGGCGACTCCGCCGCGGGATCGAAAGCGATGTTGAGCTGCCCACGATTGGGATCGTCGCAGCTGACGAAGACTCCCGTGAACACCGCATTGCGCAGATAGCAAAGCACGAAACCGGCGCCGGGAAGAATCGTCGCCAGATCGGCTTCGAACAGAATAGACACGGAGTGCGAGATGACGCCGCGACCCCGCATCTCGATCCCGAGTTGCTCCCGCGTCGTGCCATTCGCGCCGTCCGCCGCGATCATATAGTCGGCGCGCACCTCGATGTCGTCCTCGGCAGCCACGTCGTGGAGACGCGCGGTGACGCCGTCCCGATCCTGAACGAATTGCGTGAGCATCGTCGAAAACCGCACATCGGCGCCGAGCGCTCTCGCATGCTCGAGAAAAATGGGCTCGACCCGATCCTGCCCCGCCGTGCAGACCTGCGCCGGCGAAACGTTGGGGCCGTCGAAATCGCTTTTGGCGATGAGCGTTCGGATTTTCGGTCCCGTGACCGTTGCCGCGATATAAGCGAGAGCGTCGTTCGCCGCCGCGCGGGACGCGCCGAAGAGATCTTTTTCCAGGCCCGGAACGACGCGCAGCAGCTCCATGCTGCGCCGATTGATGCCATGTGCCTTGGGATGGCGGGAGGCGGCCTCGTGGCGCTCCGCCACGAGGCAGGAGATTCCGCGCCACGCCAAGAGCATTGCCGCCGTCAGCCCCGCGTAGCCGCCTCCGCGAATGAGAACTTGTGTGCGAATGCGTTCGACGCTCATTGCGTTTTCCTTTTCATGGTCGCGCAGTCAGCCATCGCGACGATTTTGCGCGCCGCGCCCGGCGGGCTCAACATTGCAAAGCGGGTTGGGGCGTCGGCTCGCGTGGGTCCGAGAGGCGTCTCCAAAGAACGGCCGCGCAAATCGCTTCCGGCGCGATCAAGGCGAGATAAGCGACCGCCGGCTCGTCGAGATGCAATCCGAGCGCGGTCAAGGGCAAGGCGACGAAACAGGCGACAAGGCCGTCGACCGCCGCCGCGTCGGCGAAGCGGCCGTCGGCCTGCAAGGCCCCGCGCATGACGTTCGTCGCAAATCTGATGGGAAGCGACAAAGCGAGCGCGGCGACGAATGTCGACCACCAGCGTCCCTCCTGCTGGTATATGGCCTGTCCGATCCAACCGCTGCTCAACAGCAGGATTGTCCCCGCGGCGATGGCGACGGGAATTCCCTGTCGCCACAAATGAACGATTTGGGACGCAATCTCCGGTCGCGGCCAATCCGAAAGACGCAATGCGAGAAATCTAGTGAGCGCGGTGAAGGGCGTGAAAAGGAGCAGGACGAGAATTTGCCCGGCGGCGTAAGCGTCCGCGCGCGCCGGTTCGAAACGCCCGATCCATGGCGCGGCAAAAAGCGCGAGCGATGTCAGGACGAGAAGTTGAGGCGACAAAACTCTCGCCGCTTCACACAGCGATTGCGCGAGAAACGACCGCGCGAAGGCCCAGGAGGGAAGCCGCGGAGCCGCGTCGTGATCCCGGCGCGCCGCCGCAAACGTCACAGTCGCTCCGGCCGTCGCGGCGACCAAGCCCGCGATGAAACATCCCTTGAAGCCGAAACCGAGCGGATAGACGAGCGTATAGGCGGCCACCGCCTTGAGGACGATCTCGAAGGATTTCCAGCAAAGCGCGACGCGCCCGCGCTCAGTCGCGAACAGGATGAACAGGCCGACGCCGGAGAGGACGCGGAATGGGATCGCGGCCAGATACCAGCCGAGCGCGGATCGAGCGAGACGGACGGCGTCAGTCGTTCCACCGATCAGGGTCAGCCCCGACGGATAGGTCAAGCAGCCAATCGCACCGGCGCCCCCGCCGACAACAAGCGCCACAACCCATAATTGCGCGACGATTCTCGACCTTCCGCAAGTGTCGTGCTCCTTGGCGACGATGACGGAGGCGACGCCCCCCACCGCCGCGACGAGTACGGCGTCGAGGAGGGCGACGCGCGCGAGCAGGGCATATGCCGCCGGCGCGCCGGCGCCTAATCTTGCGATCATCGCCAAGTCGATCTGAAACGAAACCGGCGCGATGGACAGGGTCGCGAGCAAGGGACAAAATCCTCGCCAGAATCCCCTTCCGTTCATAGCGGGAGGCTCCGCCAGCCGGGGAACTCCGCAATCTCCGATCCGGGAGTGGTGAAAAAGCCGAAAAACGCATCTCCGACGGCGATTGGCTGGTCCAGTTCCACCAATTCGACCTGACGGCCCGCGCTCAGGCTGCGGCATTTCCACCCAACGACAAAAGTCGGCGTGGCCGCGCAGCCGATAGCGAGGCCATGCGCCGCGCCGCGGTCTCTAATCGCCCAACGCGCGGCCGAGGCGCCCATGAGCGAAATCAAAAGTTCGTCGCCGAGGCGGTCGCGGAACACCGATTGCCGCAGCCATCGATACAGCCAGAGATAGTAAGACCAGGTGAAGCGAACGCCCTGCTCGCGCGCCCACTCCATGAAAGGCGCGAAAATCGTCATGCCGTCGGGACCAGACAACTCCAGCAGTTCCGGACAGATATCGAAAGTCGAGTGCCAATAGGCGCGCAGACTGACGTCGATCCGGCCATAGGCGCGAGAATTGGGTGGATAGTCCAATATCCGCGAAGGAGATGTCAGAACGTCGAACAACTCACGATCAGTTCGCGCAAGCGATGGCTCGTTCATCCTGCCGCTCCTCGGTCCCGCTGGTGAAAATTTCGCGCAAGCGCCGCAAATCGGCGATGATCGAGTCGTATTCGATATTGCCGTCGCGCTCGTAAGTGATCGTCGCGTCCGGCTTGTCGAAAATATGCCGGCGTCCGCGAAGGAAGGCGAGCGTATCTTCTGCCAACTCTTCCGCATGCGAGTCGTGAACAATATGCGGCGGGTTGACCGCGCGGCTGTAGCCGGCGACGTGAAAGTGATTTGTGGACGCGATCACCTTGTCCCAGGCTTCGAGAGGCGCGCCGCAATTGAGATTGGCGCAGACCGAGTTCGATGCGTCGAAAAGCGCGCCTGCTCCCGTGTCCTGCATCAGCCGCTCGAAAAAGCGCGGCGCTTCCCATCCTCCTTCCATGATCGATGGATAATTCTCGATGAAAATGCGTTGGCCGAGCATTTCCTGCCAAAGATCGACCCGCACGCGCACGCGATCATAATCCCGCGCGTAATCCAGTTCTCCCAAATGAAAGAGATTCACTCCGTGATGAGTGAAGCTCGCGCCATGGTCGGAGACATAAAGCGGCTTCATGTCGCGAATGAACGGACGAAGGCGTGTTGCGAAATTTTCGAGCGCGTCGAGATCTTCGTCGATGAACTCCGAAAACATGATATGAAATCCTGTCGGGCAATCGAACGCTCGCGCCAGCTCCGCCGGCGGGACGCAAAGAAAATTATCGATCAGCAATTCGCAATAATCAATATGTCCTTCGGCGATCATGCGCCGAACCATTTCTGTCGTCTCCGTGAGTGTGAAATTGAATCCGATCCGCATCGCATTCACCTGTGCCAGCGCATGAAGAATGGAATGTATCGTGCGCCGCCCGAAGGGAGGACGGCGCACGATACAGCTGCGATGCTTAGCCCCAGCAAGCAGTGCCGCAGTCGGCGCCGGTGCGGCCGTTGACGACGAGAGTGGTGCGCTTCACGATGTTGATAGCCATGATAGCCTCCTTGGACGATCGGTCGATGTCGCCGCATCTGTCATTGGAGCGGCGGGTCGGTCGCCTGCGCGAGCCTTCCGAAAAACTGAGACGGTTCTCCATGGGAAAACCCGACATGGAATTCGAATTGTTTGTTTCTGGCGCGCGCCTCGATGCGGTCGTCGTCGACTTGCGTCCGAGCCGACCGAGTAAAAATTCGCGCGCCTTGACCAGATTGCGTTCGACGGTTCTCGTGGCGACGCCGCAGCGCGTCGCGACTTCCGTTTGATTGAAATCGTCGATGTGGTAAAGCAGGAAAATTCTTCGACAGATCGGCGGAAGCTCGGCAAGACATGCGAACAACAAGCGCAGCTCGTTTGCGCTTTCGAGCGCGGTGTCCGCATCCGACGCATGGGCGTCCGACATGAGAAAGAAATCGATTGCTTCGTCGTAGCCGGAATGGATCCGGACCTTGCGGATCGCGTCCACAGTGAGATTCGCGACCGTTCGAAAAAGATAGGCTCTTGGATGCTCAACCTGCTGCGTTTTGGCGTGCTGGAGAAATTGCAGAAATGCGTCCTGCACGATGTCTTCAGCCTGCTGCGCGCCGATTCGACGGCGCGCGAAGCGTCGCAATTCCGGAGCATGGGCTCGATAAAGACGCCCGAAGTCGCCGATCGGGCGCTCGGGCGATGGCTCGATAGAATTTATCAAAAGAGACATGAGCTGGGCTCCATCGTTAATACTGGGCATGGGTGGTCGATTGGAGCGGCGTGGTGGAATGCCGCGAAGCTTATTGTCGGTCCAAGTCGAGATGACCCGTTTGCAATTCGATCTGGCGGCGGAAAGCGAGCGGGCGGCGCGAGATGCCAGCGTTCGGGTCCCGCCGCTTCAGCCGCATCTCGTCCAGGCGCATCCGGGTGAAAATGCGTTTAGGCGGCGCGCGGCGGTCCTCGCGCTCGAAAACACACGCCGACGCGTAACGCGTTCCCATTCGAGGATTCGTCGCGCCAGGGCGTCAGCCGCGTCGACGCCAACGGAGGCGACAGGGTCGCGAAATAGACCGGCACGTCTATGCCGCCGCAGGAAAAGCCGGCGAAGATGCAGCAGAGCCGGCAATCTTGAAAATCTGCCGGCGTCGGCGCGCGGGACGGGTCCAAGGCGCAGATCTGGCGAGGCGAAAGGCCGAATGCGCCTCCCCCCGCGGCAACGGGAAGAAGCATGTGAAATAGCAGCCATGCGATCGCCGCGATGCGGAACGCGGCGTGCCTCGATAACATGTCGACCTCGCCGCTCGGGTTTGAATGTTACCCGATGAATGGCCGCGGCTTGCGCCGATCGATTGCCCGATCCGATCGTTACGCTGATTGCCGGAAACGACATTCGGATACGGCGGTCGTCGAGCGTCGACGAGAACACGGCTGACTTCGATGACCGGACGTATTCAATATTCGAAGCGCAACGATCCCAATATGCTTCGCGGCGCCCCGAAGGAGCCGGCGAAACGGCCCGGAAATTGAGACGTTAGATGTAGGTCGAGTTGAGCAGATTATCGACGTTCACTTGCGCCGTGACATGGGTCGGGCCGAGCGCAAAGCGGTAGGACGCCATGGCGCGAAGCAATGTGTAAGCGGGGGCGATAAAGCTGTTCGCCGGATCGACCCAAGCCGTGCCGACCCGCGATGCGCCGATCGCCCCGCTCCATCCTCGGAACGCGCCGTCGGCGTCATATTTCACCCAGAGATTTCCCATATTCTCCGGAACGGCGGGGAGGCGCTTGCCGGCGACAGGCGCCTGCGTGACGATATCGAAAGGATCGCTCGCCGGCAGCGTCGATCCTTTCGTCACATGCGTGTTCATATGCAAAAAATTGGCGATGACGCTCCAATTGTCGTCGATGCGGCCCGTAACGTCGATCTCCACGCCTTTGCTTTCCGCATCGAGCAGATCGTACACGAAGCCTCTCAACGCGCCGGCAAGGCCCGGCGTGTTCCGGGCGATATTGTATTTTTTAATATCGTAATAGGCGAGCGTCACCGAAAGGCGCTTGTCCAACAGTTCGGCTTTGACGCCGCCTTCCATCTGGATCGCGGTTTGCGGGCCGAGTGCCGCGCCGGCGCGCGTGACGCCGTTGTTGAGACCGAAAGACTTCGTATAATTGCCGTAGAAGGAGAGCCACGGATAGGGTTGCACCGAGAGCGTCGCAGCAGCCGATCGAAATGATTCGAAACCCAACATCGGCCGCGTCACTCGCTTCACCGCTCGATGGTCCTGTTCGACAATATTATTGAGATATTTGATGCGGCGGATTTCGATGTCAGCTTCATGCTCCGCTTTGTAGCGTTCGATCGCTGCCGTGTTGGCGCCGCTCTTGTCGATCGTGATCTTCTGCGGCTCGCCACGCTGGCCGATCGCCTTGCGCAAAAAGAGCAACGCAGCTTTGTAGTCCCTCTTGGCCGTCAGCAGAAAATCCACCGTCGCGCCTGCCTTGTCGACAGCCCGATACAAATATTTCCAGCTGCCTTTGACTTTCACGTAGGTCTCATCGAGTCGCCAGCTCGAACCGACCGGGCGCTTGCCAGCACGAAACCGCTTCTCCAGCAAAGGGGCATATTTGACGACCCAATGGTTGAGCGTGGAATGGTCGACATCGACGCCGCGCTCTTCCATCATTTCCTCGAGTTGGCGATAGCTCATCGGATACGCCACATACCAGCGGACGCCCCACAAGACCACGTCGCGTTCAAAATGGCTTCCCTTGAAATCGATCATCGCACACGTCCGCCAGCTCCACTGCCACCGATCATAGCCCAAACCGACCAGCGACAAAAAATTCGCGACAGAACCCGCGCGCGGGCATGGTTCCAAGAGGCGGCCGCCGCGACCCGCGGCGGCCGGAGGATCAATATTCGACGCGCAGCGAGCCGATGACGGAGCGCGGCGCGCCGGGCGTGCCGGCGAAGCGGCCGGGGAATTGCGACGTGCCGTAGTAATAGGTGGAGTTGGTGAGATTGTCGGCGTTGATCTGCGCCGTCACGAAGCTCCCCCCGAGCTGGAAGCGATAGGAGGCCATCGCCTTCAGATTCGTATAGGCGGGCGCGAGAAAGGTGTTGGCGGGATCGACGAAGGCATTGCCGACGCGCGACACGCCGATCGCCCCGCTCAAGCCGCGCAAATAACCGTCCGCCTCATATTTCACCCAGACATTGCCCATATTGTCCGGCACTGCGGGCAGACGCTTACCGACAATGGGGGCCTGAGTCGTGACGTCGAAGGGGTCCGTCGCCGAGGGAATCGAGCCCTTCGTCACATGCGTCGACATATGGGAGAAATTGGCGATGACGCTCCAATTGTCGTCGATGCGCCCTGTCACATCGAGCTCGACGCCTTCGCTGCGCGCGTCGAGCAGATCGAACACGAAATTGCGCAGCGCCGCCGGAGCGCTCGGCGTCGCCTGCGCGATATTATGCTTGTCGATGACATAGTAGGCCGCCGTGGCGACGAGGCGCTTGTCGAAGAGCTCCGCCTTCACACCGCCTTCCCACTGGATCGCGCGCTGTGGGCCGAGCGGCGTATTGTTGCGCGTGACGCCATTGTTGACGCCGAAGGACTCCGTGTAATTGCCATAGAAGGCGAGCCAGGGTAGCGCTTGGACCGAGAGGCCGACGCGCGGGCTGAAGGCGTGATCGGCAACGCGCACGGCGAGATAATTGGCGCGCATCAGCGCATTGTTCAGCACAGCCGAGGTCGAGGACTGGCCCGAGCTCACGGCGCTGGCGAAATCATAGCGGCCGCCGAGCAGAAGATGGACGCGATCGTCGAAGAAGGAAATCATGTCCTGCGCATAGAGACCCTGCCATTCCTGCTTGCGAATGAAGGCCGTGCCATTAGCCGGCGTGATGAAGCGCGAGATTCCGAGGCCGCTATAGGGCGCGAAGCTCGCATCGTAATAATTGGGCGCATAGATGTTGAGCGATTGCGCCTGGTTCGACTGATAAATGTCGCCGACCTGCGAATAGCTCATATGATCCGTGCCGATGAGCACGGAATGATGCAGGAATCCCGTGTCGAACCTGCCCTTCACATCGAGATTGCCGGTGATGGTGCGATAGCTGACCGGGCCCCAATTCAGCGAGACATTGGATTGTCCAACCGGCCATGACGTCGGGCACCAGGCCGCCGGCGTGTTGTTGAGCTGGCCCGGCTGATTGGCGCAGACGAGGAAGAAGCTCGTCTGAATGGCGCGGCTGTTGGAATAGAGAAAGCGATTGGTGACGCTCCAATCCTGGTCGAGATCATAAGTCCAGTCGAAAGCCACTTGCCGGCGCATGTCGTGGCTCGGATTGTCGACGGTGATGCTGGGATCGCCGAGATAGCGGCTGATCGGAATCGGCGCGGCGTTGTAGCCGATGGCGGGAATATTCGGATTGTTGTCGACGCCCTTCACATCCGTATATTCGGCGTCGACATTGAGCTTGAAATGCTCGCTCGGATGATAGGTGATGGTCGCCGAGCCGAACCAGCGATCATCGGTCACATAATCGATGAAGGACGGATTGTGGTTGAATTCCGCCGTCACGCGATAGAGCCACACTTTATCCGGCGTGATCGGGCCGGTGGCGTCGATGGTCGTGCGCGCGCCGCCGAAGGAGCTTCCCTGCTGCTGCACGGAATAATAGGGCGTCTCCAGCGGGCGCTTGATGATCGTGTCGACGAGGCCGCCGGGCTCGATGCGGCCGTAGAGCATTGCGACCGGGCCTTTCACCACCTCGATCGATTGCACATTGGCGGTGCTCGGACATTTTTGCGCCGGCAGCAGCAGGCCGTTGCGATAGGATTGCGAGAGCTGGAGATTGCCGGTCGGAAAGCCGCGGATGATGAGATTCTGGAACAATGTGCAGCCGGTCGGCATCAAGGATGTGCTGCTCACCGCGCCGACGACGGCGTCATTGATGGAGATGGCCTGCTTGTCGTCCATCGTCTGGCGCGTCACCACTTGCACGGCGATCGGCGTGTCGAGGATCGGCGCGTCGAGCTTGGCGGAGGCGGCGCTGGCGGCGGCGTAGCCGGTCACGCGGTCGCCCGATCGCGCGCTGCGCGGATCATCGGCGCCGGCCGGGCGGCGCGCGGCGGTGCCGATGTCGATCGTCGGCAGCAGCTCCTGCGTCTGCGCGTGAGCCAGAAAAGCGAGGGATAGCGCCGTGCTGGCGAGGGCGCGCCGCGCCGCGCGTGAAACAATATGCATTGTGATGGTCTCCGGCCGCGTCTTCGAGGGACGCGCTTGAAGCAGACAGATCATGCGGCCCGACGGCTGCGCTCGATCGGCGGAGAGACGGGCGGCGGGCCGCGGGCCGAGGCGGAGCAGGCGCAGGCCGAAGGCGCGCGAGGCCCTCCGTCTTCGGCGCGGGCGGCGCAGCCGGAGGCGCGCGGCTCGGGAAATGGCGCGCGACTGGTGAGAATGGCGAGCAGATCGGCCTGCTTGTCCGCGCGGTCGACCGAACAGATCAGGCAGCAATCGGCCGGGTGCGGCCGCCCCGGCGTCGTGCGGCCCTGTGGCCGGCATTCGCCTGAGGCCGCGCCGACGCGGCCCATCCCGACCGCATGCGCGGCTGCGGCTTCGCGGCCGAGGCCCATAGCCAAGCCCTGCATAACGAGCAGAAGCGCGAAAACCCGAACCAGACGCCGCAAAATTGCATCCTCACGCCAGATGAGGACAATTCCTCTAACAAAATTCGCATAACGGTAGCGTAACGACAGCCCCGGCGATGGCCGGGCGGCGCGAATTCGCTGCGACCTGTTGCAAAGATACGACACCGGCGGCTAGGCTGTCGTTCGGCGGCGGGGCGGAAAAGAATAGATGCGGATTTTGATCGTCGAGGACCAGCCGGAGCTGGCGATGCTCGTCGCCGGGCGGCTCACCAAATCGGGTTATGTCGCCGACAGCGTCGCGACGCTGGCGGAGGCGGTGGAGGCGGTCGCGCAATTCGATTATCCGGTCGTCCTGCTCGACCGCCGCTTGCCCGACGGCGACGGCGTGTCGATTCTGAAGCAGCTGCGCGCGACCAAGCCGCGCTCGCGCGTGCTGCTGGTGACGGCGGCGCGCTCGATCGACGACAGGATCAACGGGCTCGACGCCGGCGCCGACGACTATCTCACCAAGCCCTTCGACGTCGACGAGCTGCTGGCGCGCATAAGAGCCGTGCTGCGACGTCCACAGGGCGCCGCTCTGCCGCCGGTCGCGCTCGGCGAATTGTCCTTCGATCTCGACCAGCGCGAGGCCTTCGTGCGCGGGAGCCCCCTGGTCCTCGCCAAGCGCGAATTGCTGCTGCTCGAGGCGCTGATGCGGCGCGCCGGACGAGCGGTCAAGCACAGCACCTTGCTCGACGAAATCTATGGGCTCGACGACAATGTGCAGCTCGACGCGCTCAAAATGTCGGTCTCGCGCCTGCGCCAGCGGCTGAAGGAATGCGAGGCCGGCGTCGAGATCCATACGCTGCGCGGCATCGGCTATCTCATCGAGATATCGCGCGCGTGAGGCTGCTTCGCTCGCTCTCCTCCCGGCTCGTCTTCAATTGGGTCGTCTTCTCGCTCATCGCCTTCTTCACCGTTCCGGCGACCGTGCTCTTGCCGCTGGCGGCGTTCGGCGTCAACGATGTCGGCTATGTGCGGCTCGAGGGCCATACGGTGAAGCGCGCGCGCGTCATCGTCATGCACGCCGTCCGCAAGACGCCGGAGGGCCGGCTTCGCATAGAGCCGACGCCGGAGCTGCGAGACTATTTGGCGCGCAATCCGCGCTTCCGTTTCGCGGCTTTCGACGCGCAGACAGGCGAGGCCTTCGCCGGCTCGTCGCAGCAGCTCGTCGATTATTTCAGCAGCCAGCTCGGCAAGCTCGAAATGCTCGGTGCGACCTTCCACATATTAGGCGACGCCGACCCCGACTCGCGCGGCTCCGCCCGAATGGTGCGCACGCCCCTCGGCCGTTTCGGCACCGTCGTCTATGGCGCGCAATTCCATTGGGACGATATGCTGTTCTGGCTCTACAACTATCCCACCACGGCAAATGTCCTCGCCTATATTCCACTCTGCGCGGTGCTGTCGCTGGTCGCGCTCGTCGTCGTGCGCAGGAGCCTGACGCCTCTGCGCGTCAGCGCGGCCAAGCTCGCCGAGATCGACCTCGACTCGCTCGATCGCCGCGTGCCCACGGCCGACATGCCCTCCGAGGTCCTTCCCTTCGTCGAGGCGCTGAATGGCGCGCTCGAGCGCGTCGACGCTGGCGTCGCCCGCCAGCGTCGCTTCATCGCCAATTCGGCGCATGAGCTGCGCACGCCCATCACCATTTTGCGCACGCGGCTCGATCAGCTCGACGACACGCCGATCAAACGAGAGCTAGAGCGCGATTCGCTGCGCATTCAGACGATCCTCGAGCAGCTCATGGTGCTGGCGCAAGTCGAGGAGCGCGCCAAGACTTGCGCAGCGCCGCAGCTCGATCTCGGCGAGGCCGTGCTGACCGTCACCGCCGATTACACGCCGATCGCGCTCCGCGCCGGCCGCCGCCTCGCTTTCGAGCCGCCGCCGACGCTGGTCGTCGCGCGCGCCTATGAATGGGCGCTGGAGAGCGTCGTCGGCAATCTCATCGCCAACGCCGTGCGTGCCGAGCCTTTGGGCGGCGCCGTCGTCGTGCGCGTGACCGCCGACGCCGTGGTCGAGGTGGAGGATCATGGCGAAGGCGTGGAGCCCGCCCATCGCGACGCGATTTTCGAGGCCTTCTGGCGCAAGAGCGAGGCGACGCCCGGCGCCGGCCTCGGCCTCGCCATAGCGCGTGAATTGATGGAGAAGCTCTCCGGCCGAATATGGGTGGAGGAGACGCCGGGCGGCGGCGCGACCTTCAAGCTCGCTTTTCAGAAGAACGACTGAGATCGCCGCCGGCGGTCTCAGGTTGAACACGGCCGTGCGACGTGAGAGTTGTCGATTGGCGCTTCAATCCGGGACTCGGGATGAATGTTACGATTTGCGGCACGCCATATGAGACTTTTGCGTGCTGAGTCTCGATTGAAAGGGTAGGCGGCGCATGAATTCCTTGGGTGAAGCGGGCATCGCCCTCGAAAATGCCTCTGTCGATCGACCGGTCGACGAGTTCGATTTCGAGTGCCCGGAATGTCCGCGCCAGTCTCGATTGAACTGTCTGGGCGGGCACTTCGGTCTCAGCTATCTTGTTGAGATCATTTAATGGGCAAGTCCCGGATTGAAATGCAAATTGACAACACTCGCGATTTCTCGGGTCGATCCCATCAAGTCCGATAAGGTTGGTTTATCGGACATAATCCCACAGCCCTGGATTTCCGGGCGATCGAGGCGGTTTCCGCGCTCGGGAGTGCTCCGCGGCGTCGGATTTTTGGCATCCGAGTGTGCCCGCGGGACGGCCCTTGGACAGGAGAGAGATCTTCGAGCGCTTCCGATGACACGACATCCATGGCCCCAGCCCCGTCCGGCCGACGCCGCTCTGCCTGCGCCGAGCGGCGAGCGCGGGGCGCCGATCGGCCGCGACAGAACGCGTCGTCGCCGTCGCTGCGGGAGATCTTCGGCGTCCCGCCATCTCGGATTTGCCAGGATCTCGCACGTGATGCGTCGGAATTCGCCCGCCCCGCCGTCGCTATACACGTGCGCCGAGCGAAGTCCCGCCGGAAGACCTCGCAACGGCGCGGGGGGCTCGAAGCGCCTCGACAGGGTCGGTAACCAGATCGAGAACCGCGTCCGCCGCGTTGAGCGTCGGGATGCGCAATCGGAGCGGTGAGCACCCGAGCGAATCGGGGGAGCCGATGACGTTCCGGGCGTCGCCACCTGCTGGCGCTGCGCAGCGCCAGAATCGGCCGCGCAATCCCCAGAATGTCGAGCTGCGCCCAGAGTGTCGCCAGGGCCGGGTCGCGCCGCGAGCGGCTCTCCTGTGCGCCGTTCACGATCGCGCTGATCCGATCCTGAAACAAAAGCGGCGCGTCGACGAGAGCGCCCCCCTCCTCCCGCGGCCGTCGGTGGTGCGCGTGGCTCGAGAACCAGGCCGACGGATGGCCAGGGTAGCGTCGCGACAGTGTCAAGCGCCGCAAACGCGCCGGAACGACGTCGCCGGCCCGCGCCCAAGACGTGAGGCGCTCTCGCGTCGCGCAGCGTCGTCGATCGGATCGCGCGCATCGCCCTCCGAGACGAGGAGGTTGATCAAACCGGCCGCATCGAGCCCAAAGGCGAGCAGCCCGCTCAAATCTGATTTAACTCGTGACCATTTGCGGTCGATACGAGTTCGCGCATCTCAATTCGCCTTATCGCCGCTCGTGAAGCGCGAGCGACAGGCGCCTCGGCGACACCGGGGCCGAGAGGACCCGCCACTGGTGTCGCGTTGCCTTTAACTCCGCGAATCCTGCGTTAGGAGGGTCTTCCTCACTTTCCGTGCTCATACTGTCGCGCGAGCCTGCCGAAAGGTATTGAAAGAATGGACAAATGTTAGCCACTCGAGCGATCTTGTTACTCCCGATTTTTCAAGCGGCGCGCATTTCAATATCCCATGTGTTTTCCGAGTGTTACGAATTCGAAGCGGCTATCAGCAGCACGGAAAGTGAGGAAGACCCCCTTCAGACGCGACTTCTCTCTGAAATCGGCGAACAATCCCTTGTCAGAGCAATAAATCAATCATATGATTGATTTATGCCAAGCCATGACCAAAAGCAGTCCTATATTCGCAAAGACGAACGCCGGACGATGATCGCTGAAGCCGCAAGGGCGCTGATCCTGGAAAACGGGTATGCTGCGTTACGGACCCGAGACGTCGCGGCGCGTGTCGGCATCAACATTTCCACCTTGCATTTTCATGTACCAAACAAGGCCGCATTGGTTGTGCTGGTCGCTGAAACCACGCGAGATGACTTTCTTCGCAAATTGCCGCCGCCCCCCGATGCGGAGAGGCCTGCCGGTGCGCAGCTTCGTGCTGAAGCGCAGGCATATCACGACAGTCTTCGCGACAGTCCTGAGTTGGCGGCTTGCTTGGCTCAACTCAGACAGGTCGGTCGATCCGAGCCAGAAGTTGCGGCAATGATCGATTCCTTCACACAGGAATGGTGCCGCCGTTACGCGGAGATCATTACGATAGGGCAGCAGCAAGGTGCGTTCCGCTCCGATCTGACAGCGCTACCCGCCGCGCTGGTCATCACCGGTGCATTGACGGCCTTTGGCGCTCGTGAACCTCACGACTTGGAAATGTTCTGGCCCGTTTTCGACGAGCTGGAGCGAGGATTTTTGGCTTGATCAAGAGCAAAGGGAAAGCAACAGTGAAATTTTCCAGTCTGGCTGAAAGGCAAATTCTAAAGGCTCAAATCGAAGGTCAATTCGATAACCTAAAGGGGGCAGGAAAACCCCTAGATCTGAGCGGTGGTAGCAGTGTGGACGCCATCGGCTTCCGCATCATGTCTGAAGCTGGAGCCTTACCCCGTGAAATCGAATTGCGTAAAGCCGTCGAAGAGCAGACCCGCGTATTGCGCGCTGCTCCAGACGAAGAAGCGCGTAGACGTGAAATGAAAAAGCTTGCGGACTTTCAGTTGCGGCTCGACATAGAGCAAGAAGCCAGACGGCGCTTCTATGGCGGTTAACGGCTCTCAATGCAGTCCCCGACCTAATCGAAAAAGAAAGTCTTTCAAACTGGGAGGGCTGAAAGATGAGGTATAAGCTGCCTGGTCAAAAAAGAAGAGGCCGCAAAAGCATCATAAGTTTGGCGAAATACTGAAGACAGCGAAGGATAATATTTCTGCGGTCGGCCTTGCGACAACAGCCAGCCGATCCATACGAAATATTCGCGACAAGTGGTTACCCAGGGGCCAAGCGCGCATGTGCGGACGGACAATCCTGCGTTATCGACGGTGATGTGATCTCCTCGGCGAATTTCAGCCGGATGGTCATCGATTACTGAACGGGTCGCGGTCAATCAACTCTCCGCGGCCGCCACATGCTGCTTCACGACGACGAAGCTGTCGGGCGTCACCGACACAGAATGGATCCCGCATTCGACCAGGAATTCGGCGAAATCGGGATGGTCGCTCGGCGCTTGCCCGCACAGGCCGACCTTGGCTCCCGCGTCGCGCGCGGCGTCGATGACGGTGCGGATCATCCATTTCACCGCCTCGTCCCTCTCGTCGAACAGATCGGAGAGCTCCGCCGAGTCTCGGTCGACGCCGAGAGTGAGCTGCGTGAGATCATTGCTGCCGATCGAGAAACCATCGAAGCGCTCCGCAAAGGCGCGGGCGAGAATGACATTCGAGGGAATCTCGCACATGACATAGACCTGAAGCCCGTTCTCGCCGCGTTTCAACCCATTGGCCGCCATGACCTCGAGCACGCGATCCGCCTCTTTGACCGCCCGGCAGAAGGGGATCATCACGATGACATTGGTGAATCCCATTTCGTCGCGAAGACGGCGTATGGCGCGGCATTCGAGCGCGAACCCTTCTTGATAGCGCGGAGAGTAATAACGCGACGCGCCGCGGAAGCCGATCATCGGATTTTCTTCCCTCGGCTCGAATTGGGCGCCGCCGACCAGAGAGGCATATTCATTGGTCTTGAAATCGCTCATGCGCACGATGACCGGCCGCGGATGAACGGAGGCGGCGATGCGGCCGAGCGCCCGCGCGAGCCCTTCGACGAAATAATCGCTCTTGTTCTCGTAACCGACCGTCGCCTCGGCGATGATCTTTTTGGCCGCCTCATCCTTCAGCGAATCATAATGGACCAGCGCCATCGGATGGATCTTGATGTGATTGTTGATGACGAACTCCATCCGCGCGAGGCCCACTCCGTCGGAAGGGAGACGCCACCAGCGAAAGGCCGCGGCGGGATCGGCGAGATTGAGCATGACCTCGACGCGCGTCGCCGGAACGGCGGCGAGATCGAGCTCCTCGATCTCGATCTCGGCGACGCCATCATAGACGAATCCCGTGTCGCCTTCGGCGCAGGACAAGGTGACGATCTGTTCGTCGTGGAGCAGTCGCGTCGCATCCGGCGCGCCGACGATCGCCGGCAATCCGAGCTCGCGGCTGACGATCGCCGCATGCGAGGTGCGTCCGCCATGCTCGGTCACGATCGCCGTGGCCCGCTTCATGATGGGCGCCCAATCCGGATCGGTCGTGCGCGTGACCAATATGGCGCCATCGACGAAACGACCAATGTCGCGAACATCCTCGATGACGCAGACCTTGCCGGTCGCCACCGCGTCGCCGATCGCCAATCCCGTGCAGATCCTGCGGCCTTTCTTGCCTATGCGATAAGACTTCAGCGCGCTCGCCTCGCGTCGCGATTGAACCGTCTCCGGACGCGCCTGGACGATGAAGAGCTCGCCGGTCTCGCCATCCTTGGCCCATTCCATATCCATTGGCCGGCCATAATGGTCCTCGATCAGACAGGCCCAGCGAGACAGAGTCAGAATGTCCTCGTCTGCGAGCACGAAGGAGGCGCGCTCGGCCTTGGACGTCGGGACATTGCGCGTCGGCTGCTCGCCGCCCTGTGCATAGATCATCTTCACCAGCTTGCCGCCGCGCTTCTTCTCGATGATCGGCGACAGCGCCGCATTGGAGACGAACGGCTTGAACACGACATATTCGTCGGGGTCCACCGCGCCCTGCACGACATTCTCGCCGAGGCCCCAAGAGGCGTTGATGAGCGCGACCTTGTCGAAGCCCGTCTCCGTGTCCAGCGAGAACATCACGCCCGCGCCGCCTGTGTCGGACCGGACCATGATCTGCACGCCGACCGACAGCGCGACTTTCATATGGTCGAAACCCTGCGCCTTGCGATAGCTTATCGCGCGATCCGTGAAGAGCGATGCGTAGCAGCGCCGACAGGCGTCGAGCAACGCCCGCTCGCCGCGAATGTTCAGATAGGTCTCCTGCTGTCCTGCGAAGCTCGCATTCGGCAGGTCTTCGGCGGTTGCGCTCGACCTCACCGCGACATCGGGCGCGTCCCTGCCGATGCGCCGACCCAGCTCGCGATAGGCCTCGACGATGGCGCTCGCCATTTCGCTCGACCATTCGCCGCGTAGAATGGCGTTACGAATTGTTCGACCGGCGTCGGCGAGCGCGATGCGGCCGGATTCGAGGTCGTCGAGCGTCGTAGCGATGACATTCCGCGCGCCATTGCTGTCGATGAAGCGCCAATAGGCTTGCGCTGTCGTCGCAAATCCAGAGGGCGTCCTAACGCCTTTTTCTGTGAGTCGGGAAATCATCTCTCCGAGCGAGGCGTTCTTTCCGCCGACGCTCGGAACATCGTCGCGCGTCACTTCCTCGAACCAGACGATTTGCCGCGCCGCGTCGATCATGCGACTTCCCTCGCTTCGAATCTCGAAGTCCGCTCTTCTTGTCGTCGGACCACGACGTCCGCGACGACCATCTATGGCTCATTCTAGCGAGTGCGAGTAGAGCGACCGAATGTCACTTCCTTCCACCGATCTCGTCGATGTGGAACAGTAGATCGGCGGGATCGTCATAGACGCGAAACGCGCCAGACTGCCGCAGCTCGTCGGATCCGTAGCCCCCACTCGAAAGGCCGACGCCCAGCGCCCGGCATCGGGTCGCGGCGAGCATGTCCCATATGCTGTCGCCGACGACGAACGCCGTCGTTATGGGCGCGTTCAGCCGTTCGGCTGCAGCGAGAAAGAGGTCTGGGTCGGGCTTGGCGTGCGCGACCTGGTCGCGGGTGACGACCGGCGTGCGGGCGGGATCGACGCCGAGCGCGGCGAGATTGACGCGCGCCGTCTCCATGCGACCGCTCGTCGCGATCGCCCAGGGGACGCCGGCGTCGGTGAGCCATGCGAGGAGCTCCCGCGCGCCCGGGAGCGGGCGCACGCCGTCGGCGATCTCGAGATAAGCGGAGGCGTGGGCGGCGCTCAAACGGCGCACGCGCTCGGCGTCGATTTCCATGCCCGTCTCGCGCAGCAGCTGGTTGACGAACAAGCCCCCGCTCATGCCGACCTTACGATGAATGCGCCAGACCGACAAATCGATGTGCTCCGCGTCGAGCGCCTTTTTCCAGGCGAGGACGTGCTGATAGACGCTGTCGACCAGCGTGCCGTCGAGGTCGAATAGGAAGGCCGGGTCGATGCGCATCGGGAGTTCACTCCATCTTCTTCGGATAGCCGATCGTCTGCGACAAAAGCACCTGATGGTCGTGGCTGAGCCCCAGCGCCTGCGCGATCGCCTCGCGATCGATCCAGGCGCGGATCACAGTGGCGAGGCCCGCGCTCGCCGCGAACAAATACACATTCTGCGAGATCGCGCCGGCCGCGAACGAGGCGAAGCTCTCGCGCTGAGCGACCGGCACGAGCGCCATTCTCGTATGGTCGGCGACGAACACCAGATCGAGCGGCGCTTCGTCGACGAAATCCTGATAGCCGGTCACGCGCCTCATGTCGCTCGCTGCGACCAACCCCAGGGTGTGCGCCGCGGCGACGTAGAGATAAGCGCCCGAGGGCAGCGCGACATAGACGTCGATTTCCTGAGCGTCCAAAGCGGAGGGCGCGGTCCGTCCGCCTTTGGCTCGATTCACCCCGTCCGCGGCCCACAGCAGGTCGGACAGGAGCTGCAAGGGCAGCTCGTCCGGCGCGAATTCTCGGGACGAACGCCGCTCGGCGATCGCCTCCATCAATGGCATGCCGCCTTCCTTATGCGGAGGGGGAAGCGCGATCTGCGCCGCAGCGGCGTCTCGCGCAGGTTTCGGACGCAGCCGCCCCATCATGCCGAGCGCGAGCTTGGTCAGCGTGCTCATTGCGACGGCCTCCTCGTGAGACCATGCAATATCGTGGGGGAATGTAGATTTTCGAGGGCGGAGAAGAAATTTGCACATTCGGCGGAGGAGAGCTCCTTCAGCATTGAGCCGATCCTGTTCCATAGGGCGTCGACGGTTCGCTCGGGGGCTTTCCGGAGCAGAGCTTTGAGCTTGGAGAATGGCTTCTCGATCCGATTGAAGTCGGGACTGTAGCGCGAACGAGCTCGAGCGCCGTTCTCTTGCTTTTTCGTCGTTTTGTGAAGCTGGGGCGATATGTAGCGTGATAAAGTCCACGCTCCGCCAGTCGCCGAGGCTTCGGTGCGCCGAGTCGGGGGAAGCCGGAAGCGTGGAGCGTGCGATTTCGCCGCCAGCGGCGTCGAGCGAGGCAAGTCGATGACCCGAATACTCGCCGCAGCCTTGTCGAGCGCGCTCCTTCTCGGGAGCGCTTCGGCCGAGACATTGAAGGACACTCTTCCGCATATTTCCGTGACGGGAGAAGCCTCGGAGGAGGCGCTTCCCGATCGAGCGATCCTCCACCTGGACATTGTCGCGGATCGGCTCACCGCGACCGAGGCCGTGACCGAGAATGAGCGGAAGACGCGCTCCTTGTCGGAGGGCTTCGTCCGGCAAGGCGTGCCGATCGACGACATTCGCGTCGTCGGCGCGACGCTCCAGGCGGTCGCGGCGGAGGAAGCCGCGGCGCGCGGCGCGCATGGAAAGCGCGTCTCCAGGGGCTTTCGGGCGCGAAGCGAGTTGAGCGTGACGGTGAATTCGCTCGATGAGGCCGCGTCTTTGCTGTCTCGGGCGATCGACGCCGGCTCGAACGACCTTCGCGGCGTGGAATTCGTCGTCAGCGACGAAAGGACGCGCCTCGAACGACTGCGGATCGCTGCGGTGAAAGATGCGGAACAGCGGGCGAGAAACTATGTCGAGGCCGTGGGCGCCAAGCTCGGCCGTATCATCGAAATCGATCATCAGGAGGCGGTTTCGGCCACAGAGGCGAACGGCCGAACGGAGCCCTTGGCTTCCGCGAGCGGAGCGGCGTTTCTGCGTCTTCGGCCCGGCGCGCGACGGCTCACCGCCAGGGTCTCGGCGACTTGGGCGCTTTCGCGCTAGAATGTCCAGGATTTCGAACCAATCGGCGAGATGCTCGATCGGCGTGCAAATGAACGAGGCGGCTTCTTCTCACACGAGCGCGGCGCGTCACGGCACGGTCTCGGCCGTTCGCGGCGCCGTGATCGACGTGCGCTTCGAGAAGGGCGAATTGCCGGCGATCGAGGACGCCTTGCTCGTCGAGGCCGACGGCGGACGTGAAATCTACGCCGAGGTGCAGGCTCATCTCGACCGGAACAGCGTCCAGGCCATCGCTCTGCAATCGACGGTCGGCCTGTCGCGCGGACGCCGGGTGAAAGCGACCGGCGGGCCGATCGAGATTCCGGTCGGCGACGCGACGCTCGGACGGCTGATCGATGTGACGGGAGCGATCGGCGACAATGGACCGCCGCTGCCGGCGGACGCGCCGCGCCGGCCGATCCATCGCGCGCCCCCGCCGCTGGCCCAGAGGCCGAGCGGCGGTGAGATTTTCGCGACGGGGATCAAGATCATCGACCTGCTGACGCCCATCGCTCAGGGCGGCAAGGCCGCCATGTTCGGCGGGGCGGGCGTCGGCAAGACCGTGCTCGTGATGGAGCTCATTCACGCGATGGTGACGGGCTATCGGGGCGTATCGGTGTTCGCCGGCGTCGGCGAGCGCTCGCGCGAGGGCCATGAGCTTCTGCGAGACATGGGCCGCTCCGGCGTGCTCGAGCGCACGGTTCTGGTCTATGGCCAGATGAACGAGCCCCCCGGCGCGCGCTGGCGGGCGCCGCTCGCCGCTCTCACCATCGCGGAATATTTCCGCGACGAGCAGCGCCAGAACGTGCTGCTGCTGATGGACAATATCTTCCGCTTCGTCCAGGCCGGGGCCGAAGTGTCGGGCCTCCTGGGGCGATTGCCGTCGCGCGTCGGCTATCAGCCGACGCTGGCGAGCGAAGTGGCGGCCCTGCATGAGCGGATCGCCTCGGTCGGCGGGGTCGGCGTGACGGCGATCGAGGCGGTCTATGTTCCCGCGGATGATTTCACCGATCCTGCGGTGACGACGATCGCCACCCACATCGACAGCATGATCGTACTCTCCCGACAAATGGCGGCCGAGGGCATGTATCCGGCGATCGATCCGATCGCTTCCTCCTCCGTGCTGCTCGATCCGCTGGTCGTCGGCGAGGCGCACGCCGAAGTCGCGACCGAGGTCCGCCGGGTGATCGAGCATTATCTCGAGCTGCAGGACGTCATCGCCTTGCTCGGCGTCGAGGAGCTCGCAGCCGAGGACCGCAAGATCGTCGGGCGCGCGCGGCGCCTCCAGCGCTTCCTGACCCAGCCTTTCACCGTCACCGAGGCCTTCACCGGAGCGCTTGGCCGCTCGGTTCCCCTCGCCGACACGCTCGCCGGCTGCCGCGCTATTCTCTCCGGCGCCTGCGACGATTGGCGAGAGAGCTCCTTCTATATGGTCGGGTCCATCGACGAGGCGGAGCAGAAGGAGAAAGCTGCCGCGCGCATGGACGCCGAGGCGGCGGGAGGCCGGCCGTGAGCAGAGCATTGCGGCTCGCCATCACCACGCCGAACGCCGTGCTGCTCGACGAAGCCGGCGTGCGATCCGTCCGCGCCGAGGACGAGAGCGGCGGTTTCGGCTTGCTGCCGGGCCACGCCGATCTGCTGACGGTGCTGCCGCCTTCGGTCCTGCGCTGGCGATCCGCCGACGGCGCCGAGCGCTATTGCGCGATCCGGGGGGGCGTGCTGACCGTCAGGGGCGGAGAGAGCGTGTCGGTCGCCTGCCGGGAGGGACTTCTCGGTCGCGATCTGCGCAAGCTCGACGCCGAGGTGCGCGCCGCGCGCGCGGCCGAGAAGGACGCGGCGGCGCGCGCGCGCGTCGAGGAGACGCGGCTGCACGTCAGCGCCGTGCGTCGCCTCGTCCGTTATCTGCGTCCGTCCGGCGCCTCGGAATTGTTCGGCGATGGAAAGGACGCGCCATGAGCGAGGCCGGCCCCGAACGGGAGCGCGATTCGATGGCGGAGGCCTCGCAACTGGCCGCCGAGCGGCGCGAGATGCAGCGCAGGAACGCCGAGCCCTCGCTCGGACGCCGGCTGGGGCAGATCGGCGTTCTCGGCTGGACCATCGTCCTGCCGGCGCTCGCGGGGCTGTTCCTCGGACGTTGGCTGGACAAGATGTACGACATGGGCGTCTTCTTCTCCGCGCCTCTCGTCATGATCGGCGCCGGAGCCGGCCTCTGGCTCGCCTGGAAATGGATGTCGCGCCAATGACCGTTTCCGCCGCCCCGCTCGCTCTCCAGCTCGTCCTCGGCGCGGGCGCGGGATTCGCCGCGGGCCTCGCTTACTTCCGGGTCCTGCGTTGGAATGTCGCCCTCTTCGAGCAGGGGGTGACGCCGAAGGCCATTCTCTTGCTCATAGCGCGCTTCGTTGCGCTCGCCGCGGCGCTCGCAGCCCTCGCGAAGATCGGCGCCCTCGCTCTGCTCTCCGGCGCGCTGGGACTGCTCGCGGCGCGCCGCGTCGTCCTGCGTCGTCTGGGAGGTCTCGAATGAAATCCTCGCCGCTCGCGCTCGAGCCCGGCTTTCAGCTCGGACCCGTGCCCGTCAGCAAGCCCGTCATCGTCACTTGGGCGCTGATGGCGGCGCTCGCTCTCGCGAGCCTTCTCGTAACTCGGCGGCTCTCGTTGCGGCCGGGGACCGGACAATCCGCGCTCGAGCTTATCGTCGAGACGCTCGACCAGCAGATAAGAGACACGATCGGCGTGGACCCAGCCCCCTATCGCGCCTTGCTCGGAACGATCTTCCTCTTCGTGCTCGTCGCCAATTGGTCGTCGCTCGTCCCCGGCGTGGAGCCGCCGACGGCGCGGCTCGAAACCGATGCGGCGCTGGCTCTGATCGTCTTCTTCGCGACCATCTATCACGGCCTGCGCACGCGCGGCCCGCTCGGCTATCTCGCGACATTCGCCGAGCCGAGCATCATCATGATCCCGCTCAATCTCGTCGAGCAGATCACGCGGACCTTCTCGCTGGTCGTCCGCTTGTTCGGGAACATCATGAGCGGCGTGTTCGTCATCGGCGTCGTGCTGTCGCTCGCGGGTCTGCTCGTGCCGATTCCGCTGATGGCGCTCGATTTGCTGACCGGCGCGGTTCAGGCCTACATTTTTGCGACGCTCGCCATGGTGTTCATCGGCTCGGCGGTCGATGGACACGGCTCGCGGGCGCGCGGCTAGACGAGAGCGAGGAAGAATGGACGACATTCAATATATCAGCGTGATCGCCGCCGCCGTCGCCGTGTCCTTCGGAGCGATCGGCCCCGCCCTCGCGGAAGGCAAGGCGGTCGCGGCCGCCATGGAGGCGATCGCGCGTCAGCCGGAGGCCGCCGGCGTCCTGTCGCGCACTCTGTTCGTCGGCCTCGCGATGATCGAGACCATGGCGATCTACTGTCTCGTGGTCGCGCTTCTGCTTCTCTTTGCCAATCCTTTCGTCAAATAGGGCGTTCGCAGGCATGCAGATCGACTGGTGGACGCTCGGTTTGCAGACCGTCAACGCCCTCGTGTTGATCTGGCTGCTCTCCCGCTTCCTTTTCCGCCCCATCGCATCGATCCTCGCCGAGCGCGAGGCGATGGCCCGGCGGCTCCTGGACGCCGCCGCCGCCGCCAAAGCCTCGGCCCTGACTCTGGAAGAACGCGCGCGCGCCGCCGTCGACGCGATGGCGGCCGATCGCGCGGCGACGATCCACGCCGCCACGACGGAGGCGAAGGACGCGCGAGACCGGCTGCTCGAGGTCGCCAGGGCCGACGCCGATCGCATGCGAGCGGACATGCGGACCGAGATCGAGCGCGCGGAACGATCGGCCCGTCGCGCCGAAGCCGAGCGCGCGAGCCTGCTCGCCGTCGACATTGCGCGGCGTCTGCTCGAACGCTTGCCTGCATCATCCCGCGTCGCCGGCTTCATCGACGGTCTCGCGGACGCGGTCGCGGCTCTGCCGGAATCCGCGCGCGCCGATTTCGCCGCGCGCGGCGAGCCCATACTGACCGCGCCGCGTCCGCTCACCGCCGAGGAGGACGCGCTGTGCCGCGGCAGGCTCGAAAGCGCTTTCGGCCGCCCGCTGAAATTCGAGCTTCGCGTCGATCCGACATTGCTCGCCGGCCTCGAATTGGAGAACGCCCACACCGGCATTCGCAACAGCCTGCGCGCCGATCTCGAGCAAATTTCCGCGACCTTGCTGACGGAGCCGGAAAATGAGCGATGAGCCGGCCGTCGCCGAATGGCTCGCGCGCGGTCGCGAGGCGGTCGCGAGGATCGATCTCGGGCCCAAGGTCGAGACGGTCGGCCGCATCGAGAGCTATGCGGACGGAATCGCCTTCGTCTCCGGCCTGCCGCAGGTCGCGCTCGACGAGCTGCTGCGTTTCGAGACCGGCCAGCTCGGATTCGCGCGCGTGCTCGAAGCGGATCGGGTCGGCGTGGTGCTGCTCGATCCGGGCGACGAGATCGAAGCCGGCGCGCGCGTCTTCGCGACCGGCGAGGTCGCGCGCACGCCGGTCGGGGAGGGGCTGCTCGGGCGCGTCGTCGATCCGCTGGGCCGCCCACTCGACGGCGGCGAGCCGATCGCCGCCGCCGCCTTTCATCCCGTCGAGCGCGACGCGCCGAGCATCATCGCGCGCGATCTCGTGACCGAGCCCGTCGAGACCGGCCTATTGGTCGTCGACTCCATGTTCGCCCTGGGGCGTGGTCAGCGCGAGCTCGTCATCGGCGATCACGCCACCGGCAAGACCTCGATCGCCATCGACGCCATCATCAACCAGCGCCGCTCGGACATCGTCTGCGTCTATGTCGCCGTCGGCCAGCGGACGACCTCGGTCGAGCGCGCGATCGAGGCGGTGAGGAGCGGAGGAGCCGCCGATCGCACGATCTTCGTCGTCGCGCCCGCCGCTTCGCCGCCTGGCCTGCAATGGATCGCGCCTTTCGCGGGCTTCGCCATGGCGGAGTTCTTCCGTGATCGCGGCGGCCATGCGCTCGTGGTCATCGACGATTTGAGCAAGCATGCGGTCACGCATCGCGAGCTCGCCCTGCTGACCCGGGAGCCTCCCGGACGCGAAGCCTATCCCGGCGATATCTTCTACGTCCATGCGCGACTCTTGGAGCGCGCCGCGAAATTGTCGAAGGCGTTCGGCGGCGGCTCGCTCACGGCGCTGCCGATCGCCGAGACCGATTCCGGCAATCTCTCGGCCTATATTCCCACCAATCTGATCTCCATCACCGATGGACAGATCGTGCTCGACCGCCGCTTGTTCGCCGCGAACCATCGTCCGGCCGTCGATGTCGGCCTCTCGGTCAGCCGAGTCGGCGGCCGCGCGCAGCCGGACGCCTTGCGCGACGTCTCGGGACGATTGCGTCTGCAATACACGCAGTTTCTGGAGCTCGAGATGTTCTCGCGCTTCGGCGGCATGTCGAACGCCCGCATCGAGCGGGAGCTGACGCGGGGCGAGCGCATTCGCGGCCTGCTGACGCAGCCGCGCTTTTCGCCGCTGCGCCTCGCCGATCAGGTCGCTCTGCTCGCGGCGCTCGACGCCGGCGTTCTCGATTCCCTTCCGGCGCGAGCCATTCCTGCGCTGACCGCGAGGCTTCCCGCGCATCTCGACTCGGTCGCCGCGCCGAGCGTCGCGGCGATCTCCCGTCACGCCCCGCTCGACGACGCCATGCGCGCGGATCTCGTGGCGCGGGTGCGCGATCTTTCGACAGAGCTCGCGGCGCGTCCCTCATGAGCGAGCGCTCCGCCGACATCAAGGTCCACATCGTCGCGACCCGGCAGCTCGAGAGCGTCATCACGGCGATGCGCGGCGTCGCCGCCATCCGAACGCGCGAAGCCCAATCGCGTCTTTCCGGCGTGCGCGCCTATGCGGGGACGTTGGGCGACGCCATCTGCGCGGCGCTGGCGCTGAGCGAGGAAGCGCCGCCTTCGCGGCTCGTCTCGGAGCGCCGGCCGGCCGGCGGCCATATCGTCCTGGCGTTCTGCTCGGAGCGCGGCTTCGTCGGCGCATTCAACGAGCGCATCCTCGACGCGGCGGCGCGGTTCGCTGACGGCGTCGAGCGGCCTGCTCTGTTCATCATCGGCGAGCGCGGCGCGACGCTCGCGCAAGAGCGCGGATCACGGGCCGATTGGACTCTGCCAATGGCGTCGCGCGTCGATGACGCGCCGTCGCTCGCCGACCGCATCGCGCAAGAGCTTTATGGACGTCTGGGGGAGGGGCTCGCCGATCGCGTGACGCTCATCCACGGCGCGCCGGGCGCGGCCGGAATCGAGATCGTCGCGCGCTCGCTCGTGCCGCTCGACCTCGCCCGCTTTCCGCCGGCGTCCGCCGCGGTTCCGCCCCTCGTCACATTGCCGCCGCGCGCGCTCGTCGAGGGCCTCGCGCAAGAATATGTCTTCGCCGAATTATGCGAGGCGGCGGTGCTGTCCTTTGCGGCGGAGAACGAGGCGCGAATGCGCGCGATGATCGAAGCCCGCGACAATGCGCACAAGACGCTCGAGCGACTGGAGGCGCGGCATCGGCAAACACGTCAGGAGGAGATCACTGAAGAGATCATCGAGCTCGCGAGGCCCGCGCCCCGCGGGGCGCAGGCTCGTCGAGGCGACGACTAAAGGGGTGTCGATTTCCGTCGAGATTTGACCCAGGATTTCCGTTGAGAACCGACCCGGGTTGAAGATGGCTTGCGGGTCAGTCAGTCGTCAAGTTTTGGTCTTCTCCTTTGCAGGTTTGTCCGCCTTCGCGGAGCTGTCCTTGAACCGGAAGCTGTCGTTCCCGGTTTCGAGGATGTGGCAGCGGTGAGTGAGGCGATCGAGCAGAGCCGTCGTCATCTTGGCGTCCCCGAAGACGGCGGCCCATTCGCCGAAGCT
>NZ_SOEJ01000020.1:0-51486 GCF_004366495.1 Methylosinus sp. sav-2 | reverse complement strand
CTGCGGGGTAGTGGTGTCGATGGGATCGGCGAGTGATTTGAAATGCGCGCCCTTGGCGTCGAGCTCGGCGATCACGGCGAGGAGATGCGACAGTGCGCGGGCCAATCGGTCGAGCCGCGCGACGACCAGCACGTCGCCGCGGCGCACCCGCGCCAGCGCCTTGGCCAGCTCCGGCCGCGAGGCCTTGGCGCCCGACATATGCTCGCGAAAAATCTCGACGCAGCCGGCGGCCTTCAGCACATCGGTCTGGGCGTCGGTGACCTGATCCTCGGTCGAGACGCGGGCGTAGCCGATGAGGGGCATGGGTCAATCTCCCCAAGGCCCGCCGACTGGCCATTTTCCAAGACTGGTCTGTTCGTCAGCGGCGGCCAGAAAGACTGGCATCAGAAATGAGGCGATCGACGGGATAATTTGGTTCAGCGGCTCCCGCGCCATCGCGACCTCGGTGCGCGGAAGGAAGGCTTGCCACTGCGTTTGCTGCACCGGATCCGCGGCGAAGGTCTCTGAAAGTCCGAATGGAATTTCGATCGGCGGCGTTGTTCCGCGGCGCTCTGGGTTGCCGGCGCCGAGAAGATCGAGGTCGCCGGTCGCGCGATAAGGCGTCGGCCCCCACAGGCTGAAGGGGATAGCGCCTTTCAGGATGAATCGTTCTCGATGCTGCGAAACGCTCAACCGATACAAGAGCCTTTCGATCGCGTAGCGGGTGAGGATCAGCTGAACATTCTCGCCGGCGGCCCGCGCACGCTGGGTCAGCCGGTCTCGCACCGAGGCCGGGAGATTTTTGAGCGGCTCTCGTGTCACGAAAGCGCCTCCAGATAGGGCCGCATGACATTCTGGACGCGATCGATGGCGGCATAGCGCCAGATTTCGTCGCGCGTGGCCCGCTTTTTCGTCAGGCAGTCCCGTAGCGCCTCGATAGCCACGTCGAGGCCGATTTTGCTGCGATATTTGAAACAGTCAGCCACTGTTTTCGCGGGCGATGTAATGGGGACGACTACCCGATCGACGAGCTGCTGCTCGACGCCGGCCTTCAGCGCCTCACCGCTGGCGCGAAGAATCTTCAGTGTGACCGGCGGTCGCCTCGGCGCCCATGCCTTTGAGGGCAGGAGCATCCAGACCTGGGACGGAAGCTGGGTCGTCAGCTCATGATATTGGAGCGCCGACAGCAGTCCGATGACCCCGGAGGGAACGGCTTTGGCGGCCTCGGCGAGACTATGGTGTGCGCTGATCTGGCCGCCCGCGAGTGCATAGAGGCCCCTTCCGGGTTGCGTGAGCAGTCCCTCGTCTCGGAGGCGTTGAAGGTAGATGCGCGGGACTCCTGCTGCTTCGAAATCACGCGAACGAGCAATCCCACGGTCGCGAGCGACGGCGAGAACGAGTTCCCTGAGGTTTTTGGCCTGGATCGCGGGCGTCAGGTGCATTTGTCAGGTTGGTATCACGAAACACCTAGAATTTGCAACATATGTTGCAGAATTGGAGGACATTACAAATCGGTCGTTTGAAACCGCATCCGAGGGCCGAAGTTCGCCGCCGCGACATAGTGGTGAGCAGAAGAAAGGCCCGAGAAACAGCCCTTTTCGTCGATTTGCGGCCGAAAGCTCGCCTTCAGAGCCGTTCAGAGGCTTGCTTTCGGCGGCCGCGGCGGCGCATTTCGATCCGGCCGACGAAATCGAAGGAAGCATCTTCTATCACTAAAGCTAAATTGAAGATAAGTTGATAGTCGTCTTGATTCGTACAGGATTAAAATGGGATCAGCTTTTCCCGCCTCTGTTTCATTCGAGCGCCTGCAAGCGCCCTTCGAGAGCGCGTCGGACGCCCTCGCGCGTTTCGACGAGCGGCTTCGCTCCAGTCCCGTCGCCGAAGCGTTCGTTCTCCGCGCGCATTTCCACGACGCCTGCGCCGCCTTGTGGCGCGCGGGCGAATTCGTGCAGCTCGAAGATCTCGTGCTTCATGACGCCGGGACGGACGTGCGCACGCCGACGCACGAGCTCGTGCGAGCCCATGCCGTTCTGCTGACGCGCCGTCGCATTGCCGATTGCGAGCCGGGATGGGCGTTGACGACCGATGGCCTCGCCAATCTGCGTGGCGCAGGGAGGCCGCACGGCGCGGCGCACGAGCCAGCCACTGGTTCGGGCGCCATGGGCGAAGCGGCGGATCGGGAGCTGGATGACGAGGACGACGAGACGATCCTTACAGGAGAATTCGCCGAAATCGATGAATTGCTGGCGCGAACGTCGCGGGTGATAGAGCGAAGCGAGCCCCCGCCTCTGAAGCGGGACGACTCTGGTTTGGTCTACGACGAAGATTGGGACGAGGAGGCCCGCCTCGCGGAGTGGCGCGAATGTCTGGGCCGCACTCAGAACCTCCCGCCCTTGATGGCGGCAAGCGTCGCGCTCGATGCTTGGGAGGAGATCGAGCCGTTACAGCGCAGCGCTTGGCTCGGCCCCTTGCTCGCCGCGGCCTTGCTACGTTCCCGCGGAAAGACGCGGCACTGTCTCACAGCGCTGCATTCGGGATTCCGACAGGCCAAATATCGCCGAGCTGGGCGAGATGATTTCGAATCACGATTGGTCGCGTTCGCGTGTGCGATCGAAACCATGGCGAAGGCAGACTCGAAGGAACTCGACAGATTGACGCTCGCGCGCGAGCTCCTGCTCAGAAAATGCAAAGGCCGAAGAGCGAATTCGAGGATGCCGCAACTCGTCGATTTGTGTCTGGCTTCGCCGGTCGTCACCGTCCCTTTTGCCGCCAAGGAGCTCCGGGTCTCACAACAAGCCGCGACCACGATGATCGGCGAACTCTCGTCGAACCTTCGCGAGTTGACCGGACGCGGGCGATACAGGGCGTGGGCTGTCGTTTGATGAATTGAGCGCATCAGTCATTCGTGCCGATGGCGAGTTTTTGCTGGCCGAATCGCATATTCGACGGCGCGCCGATATCGCTGGGGCGTCGGCAGATTCCAAAGGCGAGTGATTTCCATGGCGGGTCGGTTTTCCAGCTTCATCAGCCATGTGTGGGGATATGTCCTCGCATCGATGGCCGCCACCACGATCATGGCGCTCGGACTGAGCGCCTATAGTTTCCTGTCTGGGTTCCAGAAGCTGGAACCCGATTTGATCCTTCCATTCGTCCGGTTCTGGTGTCTGCTCGCCGCCGCCATCGCGATCGTCTCGCTCGTTCCGGTCATGCTTGCGCTCTGGATCATCTATCATCGGCGGCTCGTCTCACGGCGCGCCTTCGTGGTCGCCGGCAGTCTGATCGGAGTCGGCGCATTTTCGGTCGGGACGGCGCTGATCGTCTTGGCGGAGCGCGGTCGTTTCGACACAGCGCCGACCGAGAATGAAACGATCGCCGTGACAGGGTTTGTTTCCATCGCCGCCGGGGCGATCGCCGGCTGGGTGTTCCATCGCGCTATCAGCCGATGAATTTTGCGACCGAGACGCCGTCCGTTTGACAGATCGAGGCCTTGCGAGGCGATGGGACGCTTCGTTACAATCTGTTGTCACGTCCTGCGCGTCATCCTTTCCAGCCGAGTGATCTATGGCGAGCCGATCCTTTGGGGACGACGACAGCGTGGCCTCCGCAATGACGGGCGCAGACGAACCGCTGTCGGTTCCGTCCGGCGCGGCCGCCGGCGGTGAGCGGCGTTTCGCCTTGTTGATCGGCAATGCGCGCTACCGGTCGAAGCCGCTTTCCAATCCCATCAGAGACGCGCGCTTGATCGGTGGAGTGCTGCGCGCGCTCGGATTCTCCACGAATCTCGTCGAGAACGCCACGCTCGCGGCCATGCGCCGCGCCATCGACGAATTTGCGGCTCGCATCGCCGACGCCGGGCCGGAAACGGTCGCCTTCGTCTATTACGCGGGACATGGCGTCCAGGATTTTGGCGCCAATTACCTATTGCCGGTCGATGCGACAGGAACCTCGCGGGTCGATCTGCCCGCCTGCGCTCTGCCTCTGGATCTTGTCGTTGCGAGCTTGGCGCGCGCGCCGCGCAAAGCGACGGTGCTGGTGATCGACGCTTGCCGCGACGTCTCGACCGATTTCGACGCCGGCGAGCGCGATCTGACCGAGGGGCTAGCCGCGCTGAAACTTCCGCCGGACGGAATGCTGATCGTCTATTCGACCGCCGCCGGCGCCGTTGCGATCGACGGCGCCGGGGCACACAGCCCCTATGCCGAGGCGCTCGCTCGATCTCTGCCGGGTCTGCTCGAACCGGATCGGCGCGTGCATGATGTGTTCGTCGAGGTCGCCGAGCGCGTACGGACGTCGACGGCAGGCAGGCAAAATCCGGCTCTCTATCTGCAAGGCGCATTGCCGGCTCTGGATGTGACGGAAAACGATCGGAGGCGGTTCGCGACATATCGATTGCCGCGTCCCAAGAGATGGCACGAGCATGGGCTGCAATGGGTTGGAGGCGGCATTCTCACGCTGGCGCTGCTGGGGGCGTCGGTCGCCTGGTTCGGCGCCTATCCCGAAACGCGGCTGAAGCGCCTGCATGATTGGGGCGTCGTCCGAAACGGCATGTTCGAGTTCCTCTGCGACAGGAGCAGCCGTGAGCCGGACAGTTTCGGGCTGACGCAAACCGAATGGTGCCGCTATCCTTTACATGCGCTTCTGCAATTTGCCCGAGAGCGCGGACGGTGGCGGAACGAGGATGCGCGGGAGCGGGCCGAGCGCGGCGATATTATAGCGATGACCTTGCTTGCCGAGGAGCTCGGCGAGCGCACCGCAGTCGACCCCGAGGGCGCGAAGCGAGTTGACTTCGAAGCGCGCAGCTACCCGCGACGAGCCGAGGCCGCCGGCTGGGCGCCGGCCGCGATGGTCGCATGGGAGCAGGATCGGCGCGCCGACACGCCGGGCCGGAGCTCGCCGGCGCCAGCGAGCGTGTACCTAGCCGCCGCCGCTGGCGTCGCGCCGGCGATCATCGAGACTGCGGCCGCGACCTGGGAGAATGGCGGTCTCGATCGCGGGGAAAAGGATTTCGCCAAAGCCCTCGACCTCGACCCGACAGGCTATGCGGCGGTTCGCTTCGCGGGTCTCGTGCTGAAAGGATCCCGTGCGGCGCGCCTCTCGGGCGACCCGCAACGCGCCGTCGAATTGTTGCTTCTCGCTTGCGACAAACAGAGGTCCGACGCCGCCGAGCTGTTGGCGACAATCGTGCAGAGAGGCCATACCGTGGTCACGGAAGGCGACCTCGCGCGCTGCCCAGCGCCGAGCGGCGGCGAGGCGCGCAGCATTTCCGAGCTCGATCAAACCCATAATCGCATCGAGATCGGCGCGATATCGGCGATGGTGGATATGGTCGTGATCCTGCCATGGCGATGCCCCGGCTGCCCCGATTTGATCGCCCGCACAATTCCCGCGCTGAAAGCGTCGTTTTCAGAGCCCCGACAGCTGCGGATCGGCGTCATGCCGGCGTATCCGCGCGTGATCGCGGCCCAGAGCCTCGATGCGGACGACATCCCGCGCTGCGCGCCGATGGCGCTGCGGCCAGATTTATATGTTCGCTTGATCGAAACCTTTCTCGAATGGTCGGCGCTTCCCGAGACCGAGCGGCGCGCGCGATTGGCGAGCCTTGCGGCGCCGTTCCTGCGTAGCGATTGCAAGCCCCGCTGGTTTCGCGCGAATATGCCCATCCGGCCGCGGCCGACCGGGCATCCTTTTTTCGATCTGATGGCGGACTTCGATCCAGAGGCCTTGCGGCCCCAGCCATCCGTCGAGCGCAGGTTCGGGATCACGGAGCCGCCGCCGATAGAGACGCGTATTCGTGAGGCCGAACAATTGCGGGTGGCCGATGCTCCGGCGATCTATTTGAACGGTCGTGAGCAGAGGAGCGCCGAGCTCGGCGATCTCAGACGCGAAATCGAGAAGCTCTTGCGCGCTTCGCCGCTGGGATCGGCCGCGCCGCGGTGACTGTCCGTTCCGGGATAGGGCATTTATCGCGCAAAGCGCAATGTCGGGAAATCGCCGGCAATCGTCTCGCCCGCAGGCAATGGGCCATATCGCGCTGGAGCATCCATTCGAACTTCGGGAAAGACATGAAACCGTTTCGCTGCATCGCTTCGATCACCGTCGCCCTCGCCGGCTTCGCGTTTTTCTCCGCATCCTCCGGCGCCCGAGCCGATACGGCGTCGTGCCGGGCGAGCTGTTACAGCTACTCCTCCGATCCCGCCATGTGCCTGATGTCGTGCGGCTCAGGACCCAGCCCGGGATACGACACAAGTGCGAGCTTCGGCGCGATCTATATCTCGTCGAGCACCGGCGCTTCCGGTCTCTCATCCGGACGGGCCTCGCGATCCGCGGCGGAACAGCAAGCGCTCGGCGTTTGCCGGGCGCAGGCCGGTCAGGCGAATGATTGCAAATTGGCGATCTGGTTCGACCGACGCTGCGCGGCGCTCGCGATCGGTCAGAATAAGGCATGGGGCGCGCGCTACGAGATCTCGGGATCGCTGGCCATCCGGCGCGCGCTGGCCGCCTGCCGCGCGGAAGGCGGCGTCGATTGCCGCATCGTTCGATCCAATTGCTCGGGCTGAAAGAGGATTTGGCGATGCGCGCAGCGATTTTCGCATCTTTCCTCGCTCTGACGCTGATCGGCCCGGCCGCGGCGGCGAGTTGCGTCAGCACAGATGACGAGGCCGGTCCGCCCCGTTTCGACCGCCCCGCGCCGGGTCCGATCGTCACGCCCTTCGGCTTGCGGCGCAGTCCCCTCGACGGAATGCTCACCTCGCATCGCGGGGTCGATTACGCGGGAGCCAAAGGGGACGTCGTCCGCGCCGCAGCCTCCGGGGAGGTTGTGTTTGCGGGTGTGCAAGGCCGCTATGGGCTCGTGATCGTCATCCGTCACGATGACCTCGGAATGGAAACCGCCTATGCGCATCTCGACAGGGCCGACGTTGCGGCCGGGCAGTGCGTTTTTCGCGGCCAAGCCATTGGCGCTATGGGGCAAACGGGCGTCACCACGGGTGTGCGTCTGCACTTCGAGCTCCGTGAGGCGATCGACCCGACGCCGCTCCTGCCGCCGGAGCCTTGATCAGCGGGACTTTCCTCGCTTTACCGTTCTGACTCCCGACATGAGCGCGGCGCGCCAGAGCGTTCCATGATCTTTCCCAAAACTCCACAGGAGGTTACTCTGCGGCGCCCGAGGCGGCGCAGGAGACGAACCGTGCGGATGCCGACATTGCACCTGAAGTGGCGAGCGTTTCAGGCGTTCGTCGATGATGTCAGCAGCGGCAAATCGATCGCGGAATCAAAGCTTTTCCCGGAGCTGGCCGACCCTGACGGCGATCCCGATCGAAGCACGAAAGCGGATAGCAAATTCGCCAAGCGGCTCCGCGGCGACGTCGGGCTGGAGGCGGAATTCAGCGACGCGCTCGTCGATCATATGAACCATCAGATCTCGGGACTGCGAAAGCGCAAGGGCGTCGCGGGCAGTTTTCCCTTGCTGACGCCGTCCGACCTCGAGCTTTCGACATTCGGCTTTGCGGCGCGGCTGCTCGAGCTATGGCCCGGCGCCGACGCCTATACGCTCGAGCGGATGCACAAGAGCCTGTTGGAGGGGCTGCGGGCGCCGCCTTCGGACGAGGGGACCGCCGTCCTGGTCGTGGACCGTTTCGACATGACGAGAAGCTTCGGCCCAGACGTTTTGCCGTCGGGTGGACAAGGCCCGCTCGTTTTCGAGGTCGGCAGGCACAAAGGCCAGGTCGCAGTCCTCGGAGAAACGAAAACGTCCTTGGCGGCTTTCACGGTCTTCGTTCGCGACCCCGCGCCGGTCGGCAAGCATCTTTGGGAGCTCCCATGGGGCGAAGCCGTGTTGTGGCTGCCGGCTCCATCACGCCCGTCGCTGGACGGCGACCGCCTGCTCCTGATGTCCAGCCCGCAGCCCGTCCAGCCCAAACCCGGCCGCTTCACAGTGACGACCGCGCTGGTTTGGTCGGGGGAAGCATTGGACGAACTGGATCCTCGATCCAAATCCATACGCCCCGACGAAAACGAGACCGCACAGTTCCTCACCAAATTGGGTCGGTTTCACAAATATCGCCGCCATAAATGGGCCGGCGCGGTCACGACGCTGAGCGCGGAATATTTGGTCAAAGCCTGAGTGGAACTTTTGTCCGAAAGCAGGTTCCCCACTTTCTTGAATTCCCGGCTGTCGACGGCCTGAGCAATCATCGGCAATCATCGGCAATGGCGGGCTCGCTTTGGGGGAGCTATCGATTTCCATATCTTCCGGATCGCCATGTCGAGCTTATGTCCAGCCACCCGCTTCGCACCTTGCGACAATGTCTCCCGATCGCCGCTCTCGCCGCCGCGACGAGCCTCTCGGCGATCGCGCAATCGCAGTCGCCGCCCTATGCCGCGCCTGAATATGTCGAAGCGCTCATCGCCGGAAATACGGCGAGACTCGCGACGCGAGATGCGCGCGATTGGGTCGCCGAACCGGTCATGGCTGCGAGAGAGTCCGGAATGCCGCTCAGCACAGCCGAGAGCGCCTATCGGCGCCGACTCGTTTTCCGGTCCCATTATATATTCGCCTTCGCGGCCCGGTTTTCCGCCGGTTGCGCGACGCTTCCGAACGAAATGGGCGCCGAGGCGGCGAGCGCCCTCGCTGCGGCGAAGACGGCGCTCGGCCAAAAGATCGAGCCCGACGGGCCGCGACTCCAGAGGACGATAGAGGACGGGGAGGGCGCTCGGGTCCTCGCCGGCTGGATCGAGGCTGGCTCGAATGACGCCGCCGCATTCCTGAAGAATAACGCCTGCGCCGCGTCCGTCTCCCGAGCGGTTGCGAGCACGCTCACGGCGCTGCTATCGGCCCCGGCCGGAAGCGTCGAGCCGAATGAGGATATGATCGTGCGGGAGCGCCGCGCCATGACCGGTCTTCCCGACGACTGGTTTCTGATGGATGGGTTGTATCGGCGCGATTCCGTCGAGGGAAATCCCTACCACGGCGTGTCCCGCGCCGCGGCGGAAGTCGCCACCTGGCACATTCCTCGTCCCGAAGACGAGATTCCCGGCAAGATGGTCGGCTGGCGCTCGGATATGAGCGCGCTCGCCGCTGGCGAGCGGGACGGCAAGCCGGTGTTGTTGGTTCTTTCGTCGCCCTCGATCTCCTGCTCGGAGTGCCGATCGGCCATCAGGGATATTTTGACATCCGGCCCACTCAATCAACTGGCCGGGCAATTCCATGCGATGATGGTCGTGCTCGACGGGATACCCGAAAGTCCATCGAGTCCGCTGCGCAGTCGGCTCCGCGTGAAATCGAATATTGCCGCGATCCTCGTCCGACTGGGCGACAAGGACCGAAAAGCGCGGGAGCTGCTGCGACAAGAAGGAAGGATCGACATCCGCGCGCTGGCGCGCGACCTCCAAAGGCGGCTGCCGTCGACGCATGGAACTGGGGCGGATATCGAACCGACCGCCCGCTCGCCATCATTTTGCTGGCTGATCGAAGACTTCGAATTATGTCAGGCGAGAATTCAACGCGCCGGACCTGCGGAGTAACCTCTTGCGCCATTGAAGGGCCACAGCACAACGCACGGGAAACCACCATGAAGGACTTCTGGACCTCCACCGCAGAGCTATTGCTCGCCCTGCCGATTCTGGCCTATCTCGGGGTCGGCGCCACGCTGTCGATCACGCAGAGCGCGCGGACATTCAGCCCATGCTCGCAAGTCGACAGCAATATCGTCACGCCCGATAGCGACTCGCCGCTCGTCTATGTGATCAAGCACGGGTTGATGTGGCCGTTTGCCGCCTATCGCGAGATCATCCGCGAAGGCATGCCTGTGAGCCACTTCATTTTTGCGTCCGATTGCAAATGGAGCAAGCGGCCAGTCTATCAGCGGCTCTTCGCTGAACCGGCAGGCGGCTGTCCCGAGGGGACGACACAATACGAAGGCGCACGATGCCGACTGAACGAGCGGCGCTCCTACCGCTATGCGCCGCGCAAGCCCGGCCAAGAATGTCCCCAGGGCTCGGCGCCCGTCTCGGGGCGCGAGGATCGTTGCGAGCTTCCCTATGCATTGTCGAACCAGGACGCGCTGTCGGAACTGGCGGCATTGGCGAAGCCGAGGTTCGGCTCCACAGCGGCAGATGTGAGGCCGGTCCTCGACGTTCGCACCGCCTGGGGAGAGCCGCGCTACCTCTTCCCTTGGCTGGAAATAAATCTGTCGACCCCGCCAACCTGCCCTGGACCCCTATGGCTGGAAATTCCCGCCGCCCCGGGCGTCGTCGAATGCGTCCTTCCCTCGCTCGAGAAACTTGCCGACCGGCCCTGCCCGGCAGGTCTGAAGAGCTACGAAGTCGCGCCCTATTCCAGAGTCGCAAAAGACGGCGGCCGAACCGAGCCCAAGATCGAAGTCTGCGTCAAGGCCGATTGACGAAACGCGCGGCAACGAAAAGGAATAGCGCAGATGCCTCGCAGGAAGGCGTCGCCGAGCAACGCGCGGGCAGGATAAGATGTCTCGCGTTCGGCCTGGCGCACGAACGTCTGCCGCAACTCGGCGACGCTTGGTCCATCCCGCAGGACAAGCAAGCGGCGCTGCATTCGCGACGCCGAATCGGGAGCAAAAGCATGGCGCGATCTGTTGAGGGTTCGGCCGTAGCAAACGCGACGCGCTCTCGCTCGGCGCGATCACCGTGCGGTTCGACGAGCCAGGCGAGTTCATCGAGGAAGCGCGCATGCTGAAAGAGGTCGTGACCACCAATGTATTCCGGTGCGTCGCGTACCAATACAAGCCGTCGCCCAAGGGACGGCCGCAGCCGCCGTCGCTCAATGTCCTACGATGCGGCAAACCCGACGCGTTTTTTTCGCCCACAGACGGCTCGTTGACCGTCTGCCTCGAGTTCGTCGCCGCGACGAATCGCGTCGCGGAGCTGTGGATCGCGAGCCTCCCGGGGACCGAGCGGAGATAGTCGTGTCATTCGATGTCTGCCGCACGCCAGCCGACAAACATGCGTCATGGGTGATCTATGGCGCGAGCGTCGCCCCTGATGCCGCACATGAAATCATCCGCCGGACAGACACATTCTTCCACAGTTGCAAAAGCGCCTCGGTTTATCAGTACGAGGTCAGGCGCTTGCTCGGCGCGCCGCGGGATTCGGACTACTTCTGGATGAATGCCGCGGGCGACGAGAGCTATGATACGGAGCAGCTTCATCGCGACTGCGAGGCGTTTCGGGTGCGCTGGGGGCTGCTGTCGGTCGAGACTCTGGCGAACGCGCAAGTCGCCATCGGGCTGGGTTGGTGCTTCGCCGACGGCACGATCGGGATCGTCGAAGAACTCGACGGCTGGTCCCATCCGAGGTCGATTCGCGACGAGTGCAAATTGTTGGCCAATGCGTTTCCGCAGCTGGCGTTTTCGATCGCCTATTGGGGACGTGGCGGACAGGAGGCGCCGACGGCCGGAATCATGGTCCGGAATGGTCGCGTCGATGGCGTGGCCGGCGACGACCCCGTCCTGTTTCGGGACTTCGGATGCGCGGATTGGCGGCAGGCGAAGGAGTCGGCCCAGCGCGCTCATGATGCGGCGCGCTCCAGGAACATCGCTCGCAGTCGTTACGGCGACCGCGGTGATTCATCAGGATTGCCGGATAGCGTAATCGAGAGTTGGATCGCGAAAGCGCGTGAAGTGGGAACGGCTTCGTAGGTCTGGTCCGGCATTGCGGCAGCCGTGAGAGGACGACGGATGCGCATCAAATCGGAAAAGAGGCTCACGCCATGAATTCTTCTCGCCACCAAAGGGTCTCGCCAAATTGGCGCATTTGCGCCTTCCTCGTCGGCATAGCCTGTTTTGGACCGGGCCTTTTCCGTGCTCGGGCGGAGGGGTGCAATTCGAAAAATGCCCTATTCGTCGTCGGAAAACCGTATGAAGGCAGTCTCGCCGACGAAGCAAGACGTAGAGCCGGCGCGATGATCGTTCGACGAATGGATCTCGGGATGGCGTATCAGATGGAGTTCCGCGCCGATCGTCTCGATTTGACTGTCGATAAAAAAGGGATCGTGGTCGCCATTCATTGCGGGTGAGGCGGCGTTTGGGTTCTGTCGCAAATCTTGTCTACAGGCGCGCCGGGTAAGTGAGAATGACGTGGCTCAGGCGGCGAGGGAATAGAATTGCTGCGCGGGACGCATTTCGTTCGTCGTTCGCATCTGCCCCTTTTGAATCATGTGCATCAGCTCGATCCCAGAAAGCGTCGCGGCAACCGATCGAAATGATTTGAAACCCAGCGTCGGGCGCATCACGCGTTTCACGGCTCCACGATATTATGGAGATATTTGATGCGCCGGATTTCGATGTCCGCTTCACGCTCCTCATTGTAGCTTTCGATCGCTGCTGTGTAGGCTCCGCTCTTGTCGATCGTTATCTTCTTCGGCTCGCCGTGCTGGCCGATCGCCTTGCGCAAGAAGCGCAACGCCCCTTTGCGACCCCTCTTGGCCGTCCGAAGGAAATCGACCGTCGCACTCGCTTTGTCGACCGCCCGATACAGATATTCCAGCAGCTTTGACTTTCACATAGGTCTCATCGAGACGCGAGCTCGACCCGACAGGACGCTTGCGAGTACGAAACTCCTTCTCCAGCAAAGGCGCATATTTGGCAACCCAGCGGTTGAGCGTGGAATGGTCGACCTCGACGCCCCGCTATTCCGCCTGCCCCAGCCCGGCGATCATAGCCCCAACCGGCCCGCGAGAAAAATTCGCGACAGAGCCGGCTTGTTGCTATGGCGTCGGCGCATGCCACCCCTTGGCCGCGACTTCGCTGTCGCGCGCGGAATAGTATTCGACCAGCGATTCCAGCTCGCGCAGCCGCAGGCGATAGGCGATGTCGACGCAGGTTTCGACCGCCGCTTCGCCGAAATTCTCGAACAAGCCCTCCTGGATGATGTGTCCGCTGGCGCCGATATGCGCCGTCGGCGCCCGCAGACGCCGTTCGCAGCCGTTGCGATAGGCGATCCACCGCGCCTGCTCGCCGTCGAGGCGTTGGGCGTCGACCCTCCCGTTCAGCGCCTGCAATGCGGCGGCGATTCGCACCTCATTGCGGATAAAGGGAAGGGCGCCGCAGACGATCGTCTTGACGGTGGTGGGCGCCGCCGCGCTCGCGCAGTCGAGCGTCTTCACGACGCCCGCGTCGAACATCTGCGCCGGCCTGGCGGCGATGGTCACGATGTTCCAGTCGCGCAGTTGCGCGTCATCGACCAGCGCGACGCCCTTCGAGCCGAACTGCAGCGCCGCGTCCGCCATGGCGCTGCTGCCGAGCATTTCGCGGGTGTAGAGGATGAACATCGACGACAGCGCCTGCACCTCATCCATGTGCTTGGCGGCTGAGCCGCCCTCGGACGCCGTTGCGTCCGGGTTGACCGACATGGCGTGAATGCCGAATTTTCCGAGCACCGTCCGCGACACGCCGCCGATGAACGCCATGGTGCAGGCGGAATGGCACGCGGCGCCGGCCGCGACCAATGTGTCGACATCGGCCTCACGAAGGTACGCGCCGAGCCGCAAGCCGCCGACCGCATTGCCGCCGTTGGAATCGAGGCTGACTTGTGGCCGCCGGCGGGCCTTGGTCAGGCTCTTTAGCGCGACGTCTTTGCCATCGACGCCCTTGTTGGCGGCGATCAGCGCCTGAAGCCGTTCCGTGTCATCGAAGGCCACGACGCCGGTCGCGACATAGACGGTCCTCGCGGTCGCCAAATCATATTGTTTTGACCAGTCCATCGCGGCGGCGGGCAATGCGCACAGACACCCCAGCCAGCCAGCGAGGCAGGCGGCAATTCGTCCGGCTTGCGAGAGCATTTCCATGTCCGTCTGTCCTTGTGAATGCGGGATGCCGCCCGGGCGGCGGCGCCGCCGCTGCGATCATGGCGGCGGCTTCGAGCGGGTTCAGCGCGCAATGCCCTTTTGGAGATGCAGAGGCGCGGAGTCGGCGAGCGCCGCGTCGACCGGCGTGGCGCCACAGGCCGCTGGCTTCGGTAGACCGACAGCGGCATCTGCCGCGGCGGCGCCGGTCGCAGCCTTCAGGGCGGCATTGTCGGCCAGAAACTGCAGCAGGCGCGCTTCGGTCGCCGCACCGGCCACTCGCGCCACCGGCGTGATCTCCTTGTTCTTGACGCTGACGATCTCGACGGTGGGAAAGCCTTCGATCTTCAACAGATCGATGAAATGGGCCGCTTCGGGATGCTGCGGCCGAAAATCCGCCGACGTCCTGCGCTCGTGGGTGAGAAGGATAAAATGCGCCCGGCCAGCCAAACTGTTCAACCCATTGCAACGCAGGACATGTGTCAGCGCGATCCGGCACCAGCCACAAGGTTCGGTCACCACGACGACCACCAACGGTTTGCCGTCGCTCGACGCCTGCTCGAGCGCCGGCGCGATCTCGTCGAAGTGCCAGCCGATCCTTTGTCCGGCGACGCCCTCGGCGACCTTCGGCAGCACCAGCGCGCCGGCGTCCTCGGCCCAGGTCGGCGTTTCGATCGCCGATATGGCCCAAATCATCGCCGAGGCGGTGATCCAGCGCCCCCATCGGCGTGTCGCCGCCTGTTTCGATCTGTTCGAACGCATGAGTTCCTCTGTCGGCAGGCGGCCGACCTCTGAGGCCGCCGCGGTTCTCTCCGATTTCAGCATGGACGACAGCCGGATGGAATTGCTTTCCCGGGCCGCCGCCGGCGCGGATCGAGGAGAAGCGCGCTTGCCCGCCCTGCTCGGGTCGCGACGCGCCGCGCCGCAGGAGCGCGTCGTGCGTCGGTGAACCCGGAGCGCCGAGGAGCGCCGTGGATCCGGCCGCGCGAGCGAGGTCTCGCAATGTCGCGGGGCGGTTGCTCGGCGGCAGGCTCGGTTTATTGTGGGCGGGCGAAGCGAGAGGGTCGATGAGCAAGGCCACGGAGCCGTCGAAGCCGATCTATGCCCTGTGCGGCGTCGAGTCCGGCGGGCGCTCCCTGTTGCAGGCGTGTGGCGCAACCCTCTGCCTGAACCCGGAAACCGGACAGGCCGAGCGTGGCTTCGTCGGCTTGCCGATGGGTGTCGGCGATCCCGAAGCCGGCGGCCTGTTCGAGGAGATGTGGGCCGTCGTGCGCGTCGATGACGCCGATGGCGGCTTGCTCGTCCGAGCGGCGGACGGCTCCATCGCTGCGATGCGCTTCGCCAAAGGCTGGGTGTTTTACACGGGTGAACGGCGCGGCGCGGTGGAAGCCATACTCAATCTTGGCGCCGCGAACGACGCTCTGGCGGCGCGACTGGCGACGCCCAACGATTTCGGCGTCGCCGATGCGGGCGATTTTGGCGTCGCCGTCGCCGGTCGCGGCGGCTACGCCCGCGCCGGCGTGTGCGGCCAAGCCTTCGGAGCCTTGCTGACCATCGCCGGCGTATGCGGACGCGCGACGCTCGAGCAATCGCGTGGCGTCGCCGTGGTCGGCGCTCATGGCGAGGCGAGCGGCGGCGACGTGGCGATCCTTTGCGCCGATGGGCCTGAAGCGACATTGCGCGGCGGCAATGAATGCACCGCCTTTTCCCAATATGACATTCGCGCCGTCACGCTCGGCGCCTTCGGTCGGGCTTTTGCCCTCGGCGAGGTCGCTCGCGTGGAAATCGCCGCTGGCGGCACGGTCGTCGTCATGGCGGCGGTCGAGGGCAAGACCCGGATCAAGGTCGGCGATCGCAGCAGCGTGATTCTGCGGTTTCGTGATGACGACGGCGCGCGCCGCTTCGTGTTCGCCACCCCGGGCTCGCTCGGCCTGCAGGCCGGCGTCGAGGCGGTTTTTGTCGATGCGGCGTTTCGAGATGTCCGGACGTGGACGGCGACTGAAGCCGGGATCCGTGCCCTGATCGATCAGGACAGCGAGACACACGGGCGGTTGCAAGTTCGATCGGCGGCGTTGGCAGCATCCAGACAGCGCGCAGCGCGGGCGCAGCCCGACCACGATCGATGTCTCTCCGAGGCCGCCACGGAACCGGCGTGCGGCGATGTCGAGCCAGGCGCCGTCGACCGGCAAGGCGGCCGACATCGGCAGCCCGCGGGCGGCGAGACAGATCCGCGACCAATCGTCATTCTGTGCAAACTGACCGACGAAAACGCCTTTCTCACCGTCGGCCAAACCGTGCGCGCCAAGGACTGGGACCCAGACCCTAAGTCTGAAAGCGGCGTCTTCGGCTTGCTCTGGGGCGGCGGCGACCCGAGCCTCGGCATGATCGACTATGTCGGCACGTTCGAGGATTGGGCGCTGGTCCGTGTCGAGTCCTATGTCGCCGTCGCGCCGCCGGATGAGATCGGGCGCCCGTCGGCGGTCAAGTTCCACTCCGGCGTGATTATGCTGTCGGGGCCGCGGCGGACAATTCTGAGCGAGCTGATCGCGCTGGGCGCCGATCCGCGCCAACTCGTCGGCCGCCTCGCAAAGGCTGGCGATCGCGGCTGCGCGGCGGTCGGTCGCCATGGCGCCGCCCATGCAGGGCGAGCCGGCTGGGCCTTCGCCGGCGCGCATTCCGACTCCAGCGTCGGCGATAAAGGGGTTGCGATAGCGGGCTTCGCCGGCTTCGCCTCGGCCGGCGCCGGCGGGATCGCCATGGCCGAAGAGAATGGCGTCGCCGTCGCCGGCGCTGGCGGCTTGGCGATCAGCGAAGGCAAGCGCTATGGCGCGGCTCACGCGGGAACCGGCGGTCTGGCCATCGGCGATGGCCGTTTCAAGACAGTCGGCGCCGGCGTCGGCGGCGTGGCGTTGGCGACCAGTTATGGCGGCGCGCTGACGGTCGGCGACGACGGCGTCGCCTTCGGGCCCGGCCATGTCACGCTCGGCCGCAATTGCGTGGCGATCGGCTTCGAGACTGTCTCCGCCGGCGAAGGCAGTCTGTTGGTTTGGTCGATCGCCTCGGAGGCCGGCGCCCCGCGCTATGAGACCGCGATTGTCGGCGCCGGCGGCGTCCTGCCGAACATCCGCTACGGCGTTGACGCCGGCGCGTTGAAACCGCTCGGCGATCCGCCGGAGATATAGAGTCTTTTGTTTTGACGCGTTTCCAACGCCGAACCGGTGTCCACTTCGGCTGGAAATGCTCTAGCGGGCCCCTTCAGAAGTGCGAACGCCGTCGAGATCGCCAGCCGATCGGAGAACCGCAGGTCTCCTGTATCGACCCCGCGAAAGTGGACTCCGGTTTTGCGATGAGGCGTCGAGGAAAGCCCCTATCCCGCACGCGCAGGCCTATGTTTCCTCAGTTTCACGCGGATGGACATCCACATGTCGGCCAGGATGGCGCCCGGGATTGTACGACTATCCCTACGAACCTTATGAGTCAGAAGGCGGTCGCCGGTGGCCAGCAAGGCCAGACGGGCGGCCTCGTTCTGCTCGAATTTCGCCCAGCATGCCCGCCGCATCAACGACCAGTGTTCGGTCCCGCCGACAGGAAGGCTCTGACCTTGAAAGGTGATGCTCTCCCCGACCTCCACCGCCTGACCGGCCCGCATCGCTTCGGTTCCGCTCAGCCTCGCAATACGCGTGCGTTCAGACGGGTCGCTGAACTTCAATCCCTGCCAGAATCCTTCGATGCTCGCATAGGCTTGCCCATCGAGCTCGAAAGCGGTGGGCGCGAGATTGCTGATCGGGCGCCAGCGTTCCTCCAGCCCGCGCTCGGTCCAGACCACGTTGATCGGTTCGCGGCAGGCAAATTCCCGCGCACCCCGATCAATGAAGCGGCACTCGCCCGGGTTCTTGGAATAGAGTTCGAAAACATGTCCGACTCTGGTCGCCGCCTGGGCGATCAGATCCGCCTCTTCTGGCGTCTCTGCGACCATGGCGACGCCGGCTGTGTTGACGATCAAACGCATGCCCTACCTTTCAAACAAAAGGAGCGGTGAGACGGCCATTGCGCCGCCACCATGATCGCCCTCGCGATCCTCGGCGGCTTTGAACGCCTGGATGGTGAAGCATCTACGAGCTCGGCGACGCGCGATGCGGCTTCATGATCGTGTCGTAACCTTTTGACACCCGATCCGATTGGTATAGCCTCTCCGAGAGGCGATTGTCGCAGCCTCGCAGGCTGCCTCGATTGTGTTGTGTAGGAGAACCAGCAATCATGTCGAGGCGACAACTCTTACTTACCTTTACAGCATTCTGTCTGTCCGCGAGTCCGGTCTTTGCCGATATTCTCCCTCCTACTCCTAGGAGGCCTCCGCCCCCTCCTCCTCCGCCGCCAGAGCCGGAGAATCCGCCGGCCCCTCCGAGCCGCGAACGGTCGCCAGTTTCGCGCGTGAATCAGAAAAAGCAGTGATGGCTTTGTCGAACAGGGGCGTAGCCCTCGCATTGGTCGGCGCGATGATTTTCGTCGCCGGCGTGATCCTGGCGCCGCTCGCTGTCTACACCACGACATTGGCCTTCTTCGGGCTCCCGCATGTGCTGAGCGAGTTGCGTTATGTCGACCGGCGCTTCGGACGCCAAATCGATCGGCGATTTCTGATCGGCGTCGCGACGCTGCTCGCCATTATCGTCGTGGTGCGTTCGAGCGTCGTGTTCGACGTTCTTTCCTCCGAGATCGGCGCTCCGCTCGAACTTCTGGGGGTGGCGCTGTCGGCTCTGTTCTGCTTCGGAGGAAATGGGCTGCGGCGCGGACTTGCGCTCTTTGTCGGCGGCGCGATCGGCGTGGGCGCCGCGACGGCGCCCTTCGCCGCATTCGCCTTATTGGCGATTCTTCACAATTTGACGCCGCTCGGATTCTTTTGGCAGCTCGCCCCGAGCGCCGGGCGGCCGCGCATCATGGCGGCGGCGATCGGCGGCTTCATCATTGCGCCGCTCGTCGTGGCGACCGGTTGGCCACGCGCCGCGCTCGCGAATTTGCTCGGCGGGCTCGCGCCGGTCGATCCGTTCGGCGCCGGTCCCCTTTCGGATCATCTCAGGGTCTATGTGCCGCCGCAATTCATCGACGCGTCATGGGCGATCGATCTTTTCAGCGCCTCGGTGGCGGCGCAAGGCGCGCATTACCTCTCGGTCATCGTCATTCTGCCGATGCTCTTGCAGCGGGTCGATCCGGGCGCCCTCGGCCTCGTCGCGCGACCGGACGGTCGTCTGTTCGCGCTGCTCTGCGTCGGCGTGACGACGCTCGGCCTTTTGGAGTTCTTCAGCAATTTCGCGCAGGCGCGCGCAGTCTATGGGATCGCCGCGTCTATCCATGCATGGATAGAAATTCCGGTGCTGATCACGGCTCTGACGGCTCATGACGGGCCGACGAGCCAGAGGCCGATCGCGAGCGATCCCGAATTGGCGACGAGCGACGCCAGCATTGCGCGATCGATGCGCAATTGAGCCATCCAGGCGATCAAAACGCCTTCGATCACGACGACGGCCGATTCGAGAATCGACGCTGATTGCCAGAACGGAAAACGGTCATAGGCCCAGAGCGCCGCCGCCCACAGCTGAGGATGGGTGATCGCTGTGGCCGCCGCCGAGGCCGCGGCGACATGGAAATCGCCACGACTCTCCCACCCCAGGGTTCGCGTGACCAGAAACGCGAGTGCGGCTTCCACGAGGGCGGAAATCACCAGCGCGTCGAATCCGCTCATCGTCGCACCCTGCTTTCGTGTCGGCGCTCGCCAGGCGATGTGGAAAGCATTTTGCGATATTCGTCGCCTCCGAGGCGGCGGCAAAACGTCGGCCGTGGGATCGAATGGCTCTGCATCGAGGTGGGAATCGGTTTGGGCTTTCGACGCGGAGAGCCGGCCTCGGAAATTCGGACAGCCCGGTCGTGCCCCTTGGAGAGGTGTAGCAGCGGCGCTCGGGCGCGCGGAGCGGAGGCCGTAGGCCGTAGGCCGACGCGCAGCGCGTCCGAGCGCCGCTGGGCGGTCATCGGCGGTTCTCCGGTAGCATCGGTTTGCGATTCGAACGCAACCGAGGAAACACCGATGACCGACGATATGATGAACCTTCGCGCCCTGCTGGAAAAGTCCCCGGACGCGGATTTCCTGCGTGAGATGATCGGCTTCGCCGCCGAGCGGCTGATGGAGCTCGAAGTCGGCGCCCTGACCGGCGCCGCCCACGGCGAGCGTTCGGCGGACCGCCGTGTCCAGCGCAACGGCTATCGTGATCGCGATTGGGAGACGCGCGCCGGGACCGTCGAGCTGCGCATCCCCAAGCTGAGAAAAGGCTCCTACTTCCCTTGCTTCCTCGAGCCGCGCCGCATGGCCGAGAAGGCGCTCGCAGCGGTCATTCAGGAAGCCTATGTGCATGGCGTCTCGACACGCTCCGTCGACGATCTCGTCAAAGCCATGGGCGGCTCCGGCGTCTCCAAGAGCCAGGTCAGCCGGCTCTGCGAGGAGATCGACGAGAAGGTCGACGCCTTCCTCGAGCGCCCGCTCGAGGGCGACTGGCCCTATCTTTGGATCGACGCCACCTATGTGAAGGCGCGCCAGAACGGCCGCATCGTCTCGGTGGCGACGATCGTCGCCGTCGGCGTCAACGCCGATGGAAGGCGTGAAGTTCTCGGAATGGAAACGGGTCCCTCCGAAGCCGAGACCTTCTGGACCGAGTTCCTGCGCGGCCTGCGCCGGCGAGGACTGCGCGGCGTCAAGCTCGTCATCTCCGACGCGCATGAGGGGCTGAAGGCCGCCGTCGCCAAGGTGATGAACGCTTCCTGGCAGCGCTGCCGCGTGCATTTCATGCGCAACGCGCTCGCCCACGCCGGTAAGAGCGGAAGGCGCGTCGTCTCGGCGCTGATCGCCACCGCTTTCGCGCAAGAGGACGAGAGCGCCGCCAAGGCGCAATGGCGCAAGGTCGCCGATCAGCTCCGGCCGACGCTCCCAAAGCTCGCCGCCTTCATGGACGACGCCGAATGCGACGTGCTCGCCTATGCGAGCTTTCCCAAGGATCACTGGCCGAAAATCCAGTCCACCAACGGCATCGAGCGCCTCAATGGCGAGATCAAGCGCCGCACCGAGGTCGTCGGCATCTTCCCGAACGAGAAGGCGATCAAGCGCCTCGTCGGCGCGATCTTGTTGGAACAGAATGACGAATGGGCCGTGCAGCGTGGCCGCTATATGACCCTGGAAACAATCGCCGCTTTGAGCGATGATCCCATCGTCAAGCTGCCCGCCGTGGCCGCCTGATCAAACCGACTGATGACGGAGTCCCTCGAACGGGACCGACCTGAGCTACACCATCTCCAGGGGCACGATCGACAGCCCCCTTTCGCACTCTTCGCGCGACGCTTCCGAGCTGCGCGTTCAGGCGGCGCATTATCGAGGCGGCGGCGAATTATTGCTGTTCCGCTCGGCGCCGCGTGATCCATTCTAGGTCCCGCCGGCGTCATGGCGCGGGAGGCCTGGAAGGGTGACATTTTCTTTTCTTCATTTTGACGGTCGCTTCGACAAGGCCCAGTCCAGCGCGGGATTTTGGCCGCTCGGCATGTCGGGCTGCGGCGTGTCGGGGGGAAGCGTCGAAAGCGATTTGCGAAGCGCGCGATCCTTGGCGAGAGCATCATCGACGGCTGCGTTCACCCGCGCCTCGATCGCCTTCTGATCCTCTGAATGCCAGCGATCGAGGATCAGAGTGATCGGCCAGGTCGAGCCTTCTATTATCGCCGAGATTGTGCTGCGGTTGGCGTGGTCTCGTGTAGCGCCGAACCAGAGCGCGATCAGGAGATACGCGAATATGGCCAGTTTGAGCATGGATCCAAAAAACTTTTCAAAGAGATTTCCCATCTACCCAATTCCCCAGTTTTTGCTTTCGGATGTGTCGCGGCGCGGACGTCCCGAACCGCCGGCTCGACGCCCCGAGGCATGATCGCGAGACACAGAAGTGGAGAAAGCACATACAGGATTCGATAAACGCCACAGCCGCCCGAGGACGGATCGCACGATGGCTCCACCAAGATAGCGACGCGTTCCCGCCAGATTATGGAAGATTATAGAACAGGAGGGACGACCATTCTAGATGCGCATGCGCTCGGTCCCGGCGCTTGGATCGCGTGAGAGCCGAGGCGTCTTTCGAAGCATTCCACACTCGGAGCGCGAGGCGCTCACGATGATGGATACTGCAACAATTCCAAGGACCAAGCGACGCTATTGACTTGGTGGGCCGGCTCCACGAGCGTCGTGAACGAACAGATGATCGCGCCGTTGCGATCTCGAGTCGGGTCGATGCAGCTCGGACGCTTCTCGAATAATCGAGACGAGTGCGTTCGCGCAACGCTTTCTGCGAGGTGGGCATGAGTTGTGTGGGGATTGTCGGCGGCGCGGCCCTTATCGTCGCTTCCTGCGCGCCGTTGCGCGCGCAAGCCGATTGTTTCGGCGACCTCGCGGGGCGGGAGGTGTGTTTGCCCGGTCCGGCGCAGCGTGTCGTCACCATTCCCATGCCCTCCGCCTCCACCTTCATCGCTGTGGACGGCTCGGCGCAACGGCTCGTCGGAATGCATCCCTCTTCGAAGAGAGCGATCGACGAGGGTCTGCTCGGACGCATGTTTCCGCAGGCGCGCGCCATCGACGCGTCCGTCGCAGGCGTCGGCGCGGATGGATTCATGCCAAATGTCGAGACGCTCGCTTTGCTCGATCCGGATGTCGTCGTGCAATGGGGCGATCGCGGCGACGACATCGTCGGCCCCTTGCGCAACGCCGGTATTCGCACAGCGCTATTGCGCTATGGAACGGAGTCGCTCGCGCGCGGCAATCTCACGCTGATGGCGGATATCGCCGGCAAGCCGGAGCGCGCGAAAGAGCTGATCGACTGGCGCGCGGCGACGATCATCGACATAGAGAAGACGGCGCGCGACATTCCAGAAGCGCGGCGGCTGCGTGTCGTCTATCTGCAACGCGCCGCGAGCGGCCTCGCGGCGGCGGGCGCGAACAGCTACTATGATTTCTACATCCGCCTCGTCGGCGGTCGCAACGCCGCCGACGGTCTCGCCGGCGCGCCCGCGATCAACGCCGAGCAGATCGCGCAATGGGACCCGGATGTGATCCTGCTCAACGGCTTCGAGGAGAAGCTCACGCCCGCGCGCATTTATGACGACGAGATATTGTCGGCGACGCGCGCCGCGCGCGAGCGGCGCGTCTATAAAATGCCGATCGGAGGCTATCGCTGGGACCCGCCCAGCCAGGAGAGCCCGCTGACCTGGATGTGGCTCGCCGATCTCCTCTATCCCGAGGCCTTCCACTATGATCTGCGCGCAGAGATCGCGCACGCCTATCGGCTGCTCTACGGCCATACGCCGTCGCAAGCGGATCTGGACGAGGTGCTTCGCGTGCAGATCAATGGCGACGCGCGCTTTTATGATCGCTTCGCCGCGAGCGCGTCGAAATGAGCCTGCTCGTGACCGCGAGCGGCGACACGCCGCAAAAGCGCGCGCTTCCACGCTGGGTGCGAGCGCTCGCCGTCCTCGTGTTGCTTCTCGTCGCCGCGCTGACGGCGCTCTGCGTCGGGCGCTTTCAGATCGCGCCGCAAAAGGCGATCGCAATATTGCTGTCGCGCGTCTCGCCATTGACGGCGGATTGGAGCGCGATGGACGAGCGCATCATACTGCTCGTGCGCGCGCCGCGCGTTCTGCTCGCCGCGCTGTGCGGCGCGGGGCTCGCCGTGAGCGGCGCCGCCTTGCAGGGCGTGTTCCGCAATCCGCTCGTGGCGCCGCAAATTCTCGGCGTGTCGCCCGGCGCGGCCTTCGGCGGCGCGCTGGCCATCTCGCTGGGCTTCAGCGGCTTCGCGCTCATCGGCGCGGCTTTCGCCTTCGGCGCCGTCGCGCTTGCGCTGGTCGGAGTTCTGGCGCGCGTCGAGGGCCGCAGCGACACGGTGATGCTGGTGCTGACCGGCGTCGTCATCGGGGCCTTGTTCGCGGCGCTCGTCTCACTGCTGCAGTTTCTCGCCGATCCGAACAGCTCGCTGCCGGCGATCGTGTTCTGGCTGATGGGCAGCTTCTCGGCCGCGACTTGGGCGCGCCTCGGCATTGCGGCGCCCGGCGTCCTCGCCGGCGCCGCAATGCTCTGGCTCATGCGCTTTCGCATCAATGTCCTCTCGCTCGGCGAGGAGGAGGCGCGCGCCCTCGGCCTTTCGGTCGAGCGCGACCGCTGGCTCGTCTTCGCCGCCGTCGCGCTCATAGAGGGCGCGGCGGTCGCCGTCGCCGGCGTCGTCGGCTGGGTGGGGCTGGTCGTGCCGCACGCTGCGCGTCTCCTGGTCGGCTCGGATCAGCGGGCGCTGCTGCCCGTTTCCGCGGCGCTCGGCGCATCCTATCTGCTGCTGGTCGACAGCCTCGCACGCAGCGCCACGGCGGCGGAGATACCGCTCGGCGTCATCACCGCGCTGATCGGCGCGCCGGTCTTCGCCGCTCTGCTGCGGCAGACGCGCCGCAAGGAGCTCGCCGGATGATCGGTCTCGAGAAGGCCGGCGCGCAACGCGGCCGGCGGTGGATATTCACCGACATCTCCTTCATGCTCGAGGCGGGCCGCATTCTCGCCGTGCTGGGTCCGAACGGGCGCGGCAAGACGACGCTCATCAAGGCCCTCGCCGGGCTCGTTCCGCTCTCCGCCGGTCGCCGCATCGCGCCATCCGTCATCGGCTATGTGTCGCAGTCGATCGGCGCAGACATTCCCTATCGCGCTCTCGATGTCGTCGTCATGGGCCGGGCGCGCGGCCTCGGCCTGTTCGGCGCGCCCGGCGCCGCCGACTATCGCGCCGCGCTCGAGGCGCTGGAGCTCGTCGGCGCGCGCGATTTCGCCGAGCGGCCGTTCGACCGGCTCTCCGGCGGCGAACGGCAGATCGTGCTGCTCGCCCGTGCGCTCGCCACCGGCTCGCCGGCGCTGGTCCTCGACGAGCCGGCCTCGGCGCTCGATCTCGCCAATCAGAACCGCCTGCTCACCGTGCTGAGCGAGGTGAAGCGGCAGGGGCGTCACGCCATATTGTTCTCGACGCATCTGCCGCAGCATGCGCTGAGCGTCTCAGACGACGCGCTGCTCATGCTGGGACCCTCGGAACATTCGATCGGCCCGACGCGCGCCATTCTGAACGAAATCAATCTGACGCGCCTCTATGGGCTGCCCGTGCGGCGCGTCACCCTCGAGGATGAAGGCCGCGCGCCGATCGAGATCGTCGTCCCATTGTTCGCGGGAGCCACGCCATGACGGCCGCCGACCGCGAGACGCTGCTTGTGCTGAGCGGTGACGGACCGCCGCCGAAGGCTTTCGACGCGCCGCTCGCGGCTGGCGCGCTGGCCATGGTGCGGCAGACGGAGCTGGACGACTCGCGCCTCGCGGCGGCGCGCGGCCTCGTCACGACGATGCATCTCGACCAGGTGGAATTCGCGCGCCGCTCGGCTGCGCTCGAAGCCTTCTTCGATCGCGGCGGGCGGCTCGCCTTCATGGGCCATCTCGCGCGGCCGTTCCTGCCGGAGCTCGCGCCTTTCGTTCCGCTCGGCGCCGGGCGCCGCGCCGATTTCGCGCTGGTCGCGCTCGGCGAGCACGCCGTCTTCGAGGGAATCGACCGCGCGCGGTTGGAAACGCGGCGCGGCGTCGCCGGCTTCTATGGCCGCGGACATGCGCCGGCGCCGCCAGGCGGCCGCGCGCTCACCGGCGTCGGACCGCAGGCGGCGCCGATCGATTGGGTCTGGGAGAGGCCCGCGGGGGGCGCGCTACTGATGCACGCCGGCAATGATCTCTGGACCGTCTGCGACGAGCCTTCCGTCAATGTCGCGCTCGCCGAGCGAATCGTCGCCTGGTGCGCAGGAGCAACGGCGCTGTGGTCATGACGCGCATTCTCGCCATTCATCCGGGAACGGCCTATCACTGCGAAGCGCTGGAGGCGCCGCGCTATGCGCGTCTCTTCGACGCGCTCGTGCGGCCGGAGGAGCTGGGCGATATCGATCTGTCGCGCTTCGACATCGTGCTCGCGCCGTGCCGAACGCCCGCGAGCCGGCTCGCGCCGCATCGGGCGCGCCTCGAGGCTTATCTCGCCGCAGCCGGCGCCGTCGTCGCCATGGGCGAGACCGATCAGCATTTGTGGCTGCCGTCGATCCGCTTCACCAGCGTGCCGACCAATTGGTGGTGGTGGCTCGAGCCCGGCGCGAGCCTCGGCCTTTCAATCGCCGATCCGCGCCATCCGCTGTTCGCGCGAATCGGCGCGAACGACATCGCCTGGCATTTGCACGGCGTCTTCGCGCCGCCCGATGGCGCGCGCTCGCTGATCGGCGACGCCGAGGGACGCTCCGTTCTCTATCTCGACGAGGTGACGACGAAGGGCCGCATGCTGGTGACGAGCCTCGACCCGTTCTATCACCACGGATCGCACTTCATGCCGGCGGCGACGCGATTTCTCGACGGCTTTCTGCCGTGGTTGAAGGAGGAGTTCTGAAAAACATGACCAACGATTCGCTGACGGTGCTCGATCATGGCGAGCCGATCGCGATCTCCTTCGCGGATATTCTCAAATATCACGGCCGCAGCTTCATCGGCGGGGCCGCGCATGGCTTCAAGGCGATGCAGCGCGCCTTTCCACTGCTCTGCGCCGATGGCCGCCCGGAGCGCTACGAGGTGACGATCGCCACCGCTTTTCCGGGTCCCGGCGGCCGCGACGCGATCGAAATGGCGACGCGCTCCGTCACCGGCGGGCGCTATACGGTCGATCTCGATCTCGGCGGGGCCGATGTCGTCGAGAGCCCGCGCGGGCGCTATTTCTTCCGCTTCGCCTATCGCGGCGCCAGCGTCGATGTGACCCTGCGTCCGGGCGTCGTGCGCGCCGAATTCATCGAGCTCTCTCGCCGCGGCCCCGCGACGCCGGACGAGAAAGAGCGGCTCGAATGGCTGAAGCAGGACATGGCCGATCGCCTGATGAGCCTGCCGGCGGAAGAGGCCTATGACGCGGCGCCGCACGCGGCTTCGTGATCGGCTCGGACATCGAGAGGACGAGAAAGAGGGCGGGCCTATGGCTCGCCTTCTTTTAGTTGGCCCGCCGCTCTGGTGAGCTTTTGGTGACGCGAGCCTCGGGCACGCTCGCCTCCGGATGCGAGGCGAGCGAGCGGAAGCCGCATCAGAAATTATGCGTGAGCTTGACGATGAAATTGCGCCCGGGCTCCAACAGCGGATTGGTCACGCTGCGGCCGTAGGACACATTGGCGAAAGTCGCGGCGTCGACATAAGCAGTATTGAAAACATTCTCGAGGCCGACGCTGAGGCGCGTGTCGCCGAGCTTCGGCGAGATCAGCGCGCCGAGGTCGAAGCTCGAATAGAGGTTCAGCACCACATAGCCGGACGTCTTGTATTCCTGCGTCGTGTCGATGCGCGTCTTGCCGGCGGCGGCGTTGAGCACGGCCTGCAGCGAATAGCCGGCGCCGGGCGGCGCGACCTGCGCGCCGAAGCGCGCACGGAATGGCGCGATAGAGGGCAAAGGCCGCCCGGTCGTCGTGTTCGTGCCCTCGAGCGCGGTGAAATTGCCGAAGAGATTGAGCTCCGGCGTCGCCTGCCAGCGTCCTTCGAGCTCGACGCCATCGATTTCGGCGCGGCCGACGTTCTGGCTCTGCGTGTAGGTCGACACGCCCATATAGGTGACCGACTGCGTCTGCAGAAGATTGTGATAGACGCTGTGGAAGCCGGTGATGCTGGCGGTCGCCTCCGCGACATGGAGGCGGAGCCCGCCTTCATAGGTCACGCCGGTCTCCGGCTGCAGATTGGGATTTGGCAGCGACGTCGCCGTCGAATTGAACAGCTCGGCGTTGGTCGGATGGCGGAAGGCCGTCGATATGTTGCCGACGACGTCGAGGGCGGGCGCGACGCGCAGCACGGCGCCGATGCTGCCCGTCGGCGCCAGCCGGTCGGTGTCGCTGTTGGCCACATAGGCGGACAGCAGCGCGGCCGAAGCGAGCGGCGACAGACGCGTGCGCGTGTTGAAATAGTCGAGCCGGCCGCCTGCGGAGACGGTGAGCGCTTCGAACGGCGTCCATTCGTGCAGCATGAAAATGCCGCCATTGGTCTGGAAGGATTCCGGCACGGATTGGGTGAGCGGAGAATATCGCAGCGCCGTCACCACGCCATTGGAGAGCGTGGCGGTGACGGAGGTTCCGAGGCTGCCGGGGCGGCGCTCGTAAAAAGCGTCGCCGCCGAATTTCGTCACCACCGAGCCGAAGCCGTCGATCGACCAGGGCGCCACGGCGAGCACGCGTCCGCCGATGACGACCGGCCCGATCACATGGCTGTCCGAGAACACCGTCTGCTTTGCGCTCGTCGTATTGATCGTGGCGAGATGCGTGTCGAAATAATTCACATAGGCGGACGCTTCGACATGGGAGATCAGGCCGCCGGTGAAATCGCCCGAATAGGCGAGGCGGCCCATCAGCAGCTCGTTAGGGCTCTGCCGCACATTGAGATACGGATATCCGGGCGCGCCGCCGACGCCGCCCGCGCGTCCGTCGGTCTCGACATAGCCACGAAAGCTCGCTTGCAAACGTTGATCCGGCGTCGGCGAATAGCCGAGCGTGAAATCGCCGCCGATGCTGCGGTAATCGCCGTTGCGCGCCACGCCCAACGGCGTCTCGTAGGAGAGGCCTTTGCGTCCTGCGAGGCCGCCCCTCACCGAGAATCCGTCGCCTGCGCCCTCCGCCCATTCATATGTGCTGAGCGCCGTCGCCGCGCTTGCGTAACCGAATGACGCGCCGCCGCGTCTGAAACGGAACGGCCCATCGACATTGCTGGAAGGCTGCCGCGTGACGACATTGACGAGGCCGGTGAGAGCGTCGCTGCCATAGAGCACGGAGGCCGGTCCGCGGATCACCTCGACCTGCTCGATTTCTTCGGGCGCGAAGTAATTGAGCTGCAGCGTGTTGCGGCCATGCAGCCGATCGCCGTCGACATAGAGCGGCGAACGCATCGTGTTGGAGCTGAATCCGCGCAAATAAATCTGTCCGCCGATACCACCGGCGCGGGCGATGGCGACGCCGGGCGCCTGGGCGAGGATTTCGAGCAGGCCCGTCGGATTGGTGAGCTCGATCTGCTGCCGGTCGACGACGGAGATCGTCTGGGTGATCTGCTTCAAGCTCTTGGCCTCGGCGGGCGCCGGGCCGAGCGGTCCGATGATGGGCCGCCGCTCCTTCCCTCGCCCGCCTTCATCTGATGACTGCGCCGCCACATCGATTGTCGGCAACGCCTCCTGCGCGAGAGCGGAACCTATGACGAGCGACATGAGAAGCGCCGACGCGACAGTGGAGGATGCTTCGAGAGTGACGCGCGACATGAGTTCGACCTCGCTCGGCTGTAATTCTTGGCCGACGACTACGGTCGTTAAGAAAGATAAACAAGCATACAGCTGCTGAAACAATTCCAATGAGGACCGCGCTCCTGGTCTCATTGGAAATATTCGTAAGTATCGATACCTCTATTGCGCGTGCGACATCCATAAATCATCTAAAAGCGCGAAAAGCAGCGACAGGACGCATCACGATTTGCATTGCCACAGAACACCGTCCTCGGCGCCGCGTGCTGCGAAGCAAAGTCAAAGACGTCGTCTCGGCGCAACAGATCTGCTCGAGGGCGACCGGCCCTGTCTTTGGAATGGCCGCATCGTGTCGGCGACGACGATCGTCGCCGTCGGCGTCAACGCCGAAGGGATGACGATCGCTTCTTCCACCAAATATAGACGCCAGTCGCGGACAGCATCACGACGGCCATGCCGAAAGCGCCGACGAGAATGCGATAGGGCATGCCGAACACGGCGCCCATATGGAGCGCAGCGAGCCAGGAGGTGAGCGTGACTCCGCTGCGGTCGCCCGTCGGCAGGCTCAGCGCGACAAAGTCGCCGGTGTAGGCGTCGAACAATACGGACGTCATCCCCAGCCTGTCGCCGAGACCCAGGCTCGATCGCACGCGGTATTGAATTAGGCCCTTGCCGAGCTTGTAATAGAGCGCATCGGCGCGCTCCACCTCGAAGCCGCGTGCGCGCGCCTGTTCGGCCATCAGCTTCACGCCGATCGCCTGCGCCTCTTCCCATTCGAGCGGCTTCGTCGCATCGTCGCGCTTGGGCCACGCGGGCCATGCCCATGGGGGCGGCGCACAATCGAAGAAGAACTTCGTCACTCCTGTGTAGACCCCGTTCAGATTGAAGAACACGCTCGACCAGACGAAGACGAGCAGCATAGCCCATAACCAGAGCCCGCTCGCGCGGTGCAGATCGAAATTGACCCGGTAGGGTTCTTCCTCACTTCCTGTTGCGGTGGCCGCTACACGGGAAGCAAACGCGCACGAAGGAGTTCTGGCCCCGCTCGACCATACATCGTTCGTTTGAGCGCTTTCAGGCGATTGATTTGTCCTTCCGTCGGGCCGTTGCTCCGCGGCTCGGTGATCGCATTTCTCACCGCGTCGATGTCTCTCTGCGCCGTGCGAGCGAAACGTTGCATCGCGTACAAGCCCGATTTCTGAGCGTCTCTCAGCCAGGCGACGAGCTTACCGACGTTCTTGCTTTTAAGCATGCCACGAAATCGCATGGCGAGTCGACGCATTGTCGCGAACTCTGGCCAGTCCTTCTTCATTGCATCGACTTTCGCAGCCTGATTGCCAGTCAACAGCCCGCGCGGCTTGATGCAGGGCGCCGTGGCAACAATCGGCGAGATCGAACGTCCGGTCGCGGGATCGACAGGTCGCGGGCTCGGAAGAGCCGATGTGCCCTTCACCGTCTTGCATTTCGGATTGCGCCATTTCGCGAAAAGTCGCTCGACGTTTGAAAAACTCCCTGTATAACCGCGCGCTTTGATTTCTTGGAAAAGGCGACGGCCGCGCACGCAACCTTCAGACCAGCGGCGCGATAGATAATCTTCGAAATGTCTTGGTGACGTTGTCTTTGGCGCGGCAGCGCTCCTTTCGGGAAGCGCATCGGCTCGGATCCATTTCATGACCGTGCGGCGATCGAACCCCGTTCGCCGAGCGATGTCCATCACATTTCTACCTTCCTCGTGTAGAGCGCGGACCCGATCGAAAACCGCTTGCCTCGATCGCTCGTTCGCCACTCTGATGAGGCGGCGGTGCTCGCCGCCGCCGTGCTTGTCTCTCACGCTGGCGACATCTTCACCGTCGGCCGGCAGCAAAGGACGAACCGAAATTCCGACCGCGCGGCCGAGTTGAGCCTGAATGGCCTCGCGCAGATTCTGCAGGATGTGAAAACGGTCGGCGATTTGCCGCGCCTGCGGCGCGCCTTCCTCCGCCCCTTGGGCGAACGACCCGCAGCGATCACGGCTGATAATCTCGACGCCGGGATGCTGCTCGAGCCAGTCCGCAGTCGTGCCCGCGGCGCGTTCTGGAAATAGATCGAGCACTTCCCGCCGCTCCAGGTCCACCACGATGGTCCCGTATGTGGACCCCTTGCGCCACGCCCAATCATCGATGCCCACGACTCGTGTCGTCTCCTCCGAGCGCCGCCCCCTTACCCGTCGTTTGAGACAGCGCAGTATCGTGTCGTCGCTCGTCGGCATGCCCATTCGCTTGATCAAGCGCTCTCCCGGACGCCCGCCGGCGCCATGGCCAAGAAGATAAATGATTTCGGCGGCCCGCTCGGTGCGGCGCGCTCAAGGCGCCGCGACCTCGGGCAGTTGCGCAGTGAACGTCTTACGTTCGCAGGCTTCGTTTCGACACTGCCAGCGCTGGAGGCGAAGCGTCACAACAACAGGGGCGCCTTGCGCCGGCAGATCTTGCAGAACGCGCACATGCCAGCCGTGACGGCGTGTTGATCGCCTTCCACAATCCGGACAGACAGCAGACCCGACGGCCGCCGCCGAAATCCGCCACTCGCTGCCTAGCCGCCTGGCGTCCAAAATGTTTACGCCCTGCCCGAGGGACCAAATCGATTTCCTTTCCATACAGCTAAGCTATGGTCGCTCCCCGGGTCGATCAAGGGCGCAACAGGAAGTGAGGAAGACCCCGGGCTGGGTCAAGCTCGCCGTAGACGTGGCGTCTCCAGCGGTCGCGCACGAAGAACTGGACGCACTGCAGACGACCGGCGCCGCGCTTCTCGCTTTGCCGCCGTTCACCGGCAGGCCGGTGACGGTTCTCAGCGCGAGCAAGCCGATGAGCGAAGCCTCCGAGCTCGCTCGTGACAGCAACGCCAAGCGCGTCGACATTCTGCGCCTCAATCCTGGAGCCCGTCAGGTGTGGGTCGACAGCGACCACGCCATTCCGCTCGAGAAGCCGGAGGCGATCGTCAGTGCCGTCCGCGAGATCCTGTCGACCCTGCGCCGCCCCGAGCGCTGAAGGCGAGCGCCGCTACGACGTTCGGCAAGCACTCGGCGTGCTCATGCGTGGTAGCTGGCTCATGGCGTCAGATTGCGCGCCTCGCCCGATTCCCGGAAATGACGCCGTTCGTAAGCACTGGTACATCTTGTCCCTTGGTGAGCGTCGTCATCTCGCCTAGCTTGGCGCGGCAGTTCGGTCGCCTTCATAGCGGATGCGGTCGGTAGTTTTGGCGATCTTCGACAACGACGGGCCGTCAAAGGCGCCTCATGGCGCGATGCAGGGAGACCAGCAACGGAAATGGCAAGGCAATTACGATTTGCGCACGGCCTCCTATTTTCGCTATTCGCGTTTGCGCTTCATGGCGCCGACCGCGCGTCGGCCGAAGGCGCCTGCCCACCAGGATTTATCCCGGGCGGCGCTATGGTCCCCGGACAAGAAAACGCCGGTTGGACGGGTTGCCTCCACATGTACGACGTCGACGATGGCGGCGGTGGGCCGAGCAAGGGCGGAGATTCCGGTCCTCCTCCTTTCAATGCCGATGAGTTCCGCGCGCTTCTCGAATGGGAAAAACAAGTTGCGCGGGAAAACGAGGAGCGCCTCTTGAAGAGCAATCCTGTTTTGCGCGAATTGAAGCAAGGCGTATGGAAATTCTCACGCTCGCAGCCGAACGATCCCCGCCGGATATGCACTGCATCATTCCTCCAGTCGAATGGCGGCGTGTTGATCATGGATTGGGTGGGCGACGCCAAAGGCACGCTTCTCGCTTTTTTCGGCGGGGCGATCCCACCGACTGCTGACATCCGCACCGAGATGGTTACTCTCACCCAGTCCGGGCAAATCCAGAGAGTTCGCGCATCTCATGCGAGCTTGCCCTGGTCGGCAAAGATCGGAATGATCATATTCGCCGTCCCCTCCACACAGGCGCTGCTCAGCTCGATCGAGGACGCGCAGGATTATTCGGTGGAGCTGCAGGGGCAGGAAGTCATCCACGGGAAGTGGCACAGTGGTTCGACGGCGCGAAAGTGGTTGAGCGCCTGTGTCGGCAAGCGTGGCAAATAACTCGCGATCGGACTGTCGAGCGACTGAGCCATGATTAGAGCGAGAATGAGCATGCGCATTCTCGCCCGCCTCGTCGCAGCAATGTTGGAAAACCGGGGGCGAGATGGTCGAAACTCGCAAGACGTACAAAATCTCCACCCGGTTCGCCACGCGTCTTTGCGTCTTGGCCCTTTTCGCGCAAACCTCGGCCTGCAGCGCGGAATTGCCGCCGGACGTTCCAACGGTACTAGACGCGCGCAAATTCGTCATTTCACAGACCGACGCCGGATGCGACGATACCGAAAACACATACGTCATCAAGGATGACCGAATGATCGTGGTCTCGCAGAGCGGCAAATTCGCCACGATCATCTATGATCTCTATTGCGAGACTTACGCCGTTCGGACGCGCGTGTTCCTTCTGTGGCGGACTCTCCACGGCTACCGGCTGATGCACTTCGCAAAGCCTGTATATGAGCTTCATTGGGCCGACGACGTCGGATCCGAATTGGCGGAGAGGCCCACGGCGATAGGATACGAGGTCGTGACCAGACTTCCGAATGGGAAAATCGATCCGAACAGCCTGGAGATTACGAGCAATGAGCGTTGGGGCGCCCGTCAGGACTCTGGGGAGCAGGGATCATGGCGTTTCCTCCACAATACCGACCGCTATGCGCTGTCTTCGTTCGCGGTTGATCTTTACGGCGGACGCAGTCTCATGCCGACCGAGGGCGATCAACTGAAAGGCGAGCGCTTCATGCTTTTTCCGTCTGGAAAATAACGTCGCCGGGAGCATCGTCGCTTCTCGGAAGTGAATTTCTTACAACCGATGGACGCCATGGCTCTTACCTGCCGCAAATATCGTTTCGTAATTTCCTTCGTTCTCGCGATGGCTCTCGATGCGTCGGTCGAGGCGCTCGCTGCGAGCAGCCCGCTCGAAACGCTGCTCTTCGCCTTCGCGCAGGGCAAGCGGGACAGAGAAATCGCCGCGCTTGCGAACATCGAATGGAAGGGCTTCGCCTATCCCGAGGACTCCGAGAAAGACCTCAGCGTGACTTACCATTTGCGGGGGCAGTTGCGCCTGAGGGGATTTGGCGACGTCGATCTGCCGGTCGGGATCGGCGCGAGCGCGACGAGCAAAAGAGGCAATGAAGGCGACGCCTCGATCGACGTCATTTTCCACAGCGCCAAAGGGGCTCGCGGAATAGAGCTTCAGAAGTTTTATCCGAGCGGCAATTATCAGGAAATTCTCCAAAAGCAGCTGAGCGCCGGGACCGTGACTCTGCTTTCCGACAATTGCAAGACGGACGGATATGGCGATCAGCCCGATGACGAACACACTGCCTTTTTCCGGATCAATCTTCTCGCCGAGCCCAGGCCGATTTTTGTCCGCGCCGGTCGCAATGAGGATGGCGGCAAAAGCAGCCCAGGAGAGACTTTCTTTTCCTTCTCTCTGTTCACGCCCGGGAGCGATATGACGAAGAGATCCTGCGTCACCCGCATCGAGCCGCTTCGATGAGTTCGTCGCGGTTCGGAGCACGAACGCAAAGGAGGATGATATGCGAACAGCTTTGTTGGCGTCCTTGTTGATCTTGTTTCTCACGAGCGTAACGGGGCGCGCCCTTGCGGTCGATTGCCCAAACGTGGACGTCGACAAGGTCAAGCGCGCTATCGGCTATCTGTCGGATTTCTACGGCGACGTGCCGTCCTGCCTCGATTGTCAAAGGCAAAGCAAGCCGATCGAGCGGCTGATCTGCCAAAACAGCGGATTGAGGCTCATGGAAATTCTGGACACCAAGGCCGCCGTCTACGCCTATGAGAACGCCACCAAGACGCAGACGACTCATTCGAAGCCGGACTGCTCCTTCGTTCGCAAGCAGCTTTCCAATAATTGCGTCGACGCGGTTTGCGCTTGCGCGAATTTGAAAGAGCACACGAACGACTCGCGAGGCGGAGAGTCCCCCTATTACGGCGAGACGCGTTGAAAGTCGGAGCGATCGCATGTCGATGGAACAACGTTTATGGCATTGATGGGTTTCCGATCGCTGGCAAAAGCTCTCGGTCTTGCGATTTCTCTTGCGTCGTGGCCGGCAGATGCGAGCGGCAGGCTGCCAGTCCCGCCATCTTCGCAGATGTTCGCCTCGCATCGCGCATGCGTCTCAGAGATCGAGCGCCAATATGCCGATGACCAGCGACGCATCGCCGAGAAGACAGTCGAGGCCGATGGCTCCAGCCGGGAGACCTCGCTGGAAACATCGGGCATAGAGAGGACGGGGACCAACGACGTACGTTATCAGGCGACCATATGGTATCATCATGGGCGCGTTCGGACTGATCTCGGAAAGATCGAAACGAGCCACAGCTTCGAGACCCGCCTTCAGGAATGCAAAGGCGCGATGCTCCACATGAGTGGAGAGACAGGCTACACATTGAGCACGTTCGAGCCCTGGAAGAAGTCTGCGCCATGACGCAGACGACTCTATCGCGGCGGAAACTCCTTATCGGTGCTCTGGGCTCATGTCCGTTCGCTTATCCGGCGGTGAGCGGCGCGGCGCCCAGCGCCGCGGAGATATTTTCCGATCCGAAGATTGTCGCATTGCTCCACGCGGCCTTTCAGCGGGATAGCAAACGCGCCGCCGAGCTCGTGGCTGCTGGCGCGGATGTGCGCGCGAGAGGCGACAAGAACGTCACGCTGTTGCAATGGGCAATGCTCAACAAGAGCCACTTCGCCTTTCAAGTGCTGCTGAATATCGGCGCCGATCCTGCGCAGCCTGGAATCGACGGCGATACGGCTATCCATTTCGCCGCCATGGCGAATGACTTGGAATATCTGCGTCTTCTCCTCGCGCGCCATGTCGACGTTGACGCCCGCAATGGTCAGACCGGCAGGACGCCTTTGATGGCGGCCTTGATGGGGGAACGGGAGCAGCAGTTCGAAATGTTGCTCGCAGCCGGGGCGCGTATGAACCATGCCGACAACATGGGCAATACCATTCTGCATGTTGCGGCGCAACTCAACGATTCTGAGCGCGTTCTGAGATTGTTGCAGCAAGGAGCCCCGGCGACGGCGCGCAACCGGCAGGGCAAGACTTTCCAGACCTACCTCCTCATGACGCCGGAACGTCTGCTCAACCCAGAGGCATTGCAAGCGCGGCGGAAGATCATAGACTGGATGGCGCAGAACGACGTTCCCGTCGAACGCTGAACGGGTTTGCGCACCGGGAGGCTTCGGCTACGTGCGTATCAGCTTTGCGCGGATCGCCGGCGCATAGGTTCGCCCCACGCGCACTTCCGAGCCGTCGCTAAGAACCGCGATCAGTGCCGCGAAAGGCGCCTGCTTGATGCGTGTGATAGCGCTGCGGCGCACGATCGCTCCACGATGGATCCGCAGGAACTCTTCGCCGTCGAGACGCCGTTCGAGCGAGGACAGGCTCTCCTGAAAGAGATAGTCCGCGCCAGAAACGTGGATGCGCACATAGTCGCGCTCCGCCTGGAAGCGGATTACATTGTCCAGCGTGACGCGCAAATATTCGCCTCGCGCCTTCACCCAGAAGTCGGTCGACTTTTTCGGCTGTTCGGTCAGAGTGCGTTTCAGGGAGGCGATCATTTCCTGCAATTCGGCGACTCGGTCGGCCTGAAGGCGTGCGCCGGCGGCGATCCGCGCGCGCTCCAAGGCGCGAGCGAAGCGTCCCGGCTCGATCGGCTTGGTGACGTAATCGACGGCGTTGGCCTCGAAGGCGCGCAGGGCGTGATGGTCGAATGCGGTGACGAAAACGACGACCGGCGGCTCCGGTCCGAGGCTCTCCAAAACGTCGAAGCCGCTGCCGCCCGGCATTTGAATGTCGAGCAGAAGAATGTCGGGCTGCGTTTGCTCAGCCGCGCGACGAGCCTCCCGGGCGTCGGCGGCTTGCTCGATCCGGCCGACCCACTCCATCTTCGCCAGCAGACGCAAGAGCCTGCGGCGCGCGAGCGGCTCATCGTCGACGACGAGAATCGTGAGCTCGCTCATGCGAGCCGCCACGGGAGATCGATGGATGCCCGGTAGCGGCCGGGCGCGACCGGGCCGGATGAAAACGAGCCGTCGCCTTGAAAGCGGGCGTGCACGCGTTCCGCGACGTTGCGCAATCCGACTCCCATGCCGGCGGGCTTCTTGCCGTCATCATCCATCGGCATGTCGTTCTCGACCGTGAGGTGAAGCCTGTCTGCTTCCCGGCGCGCGCGCAGCGCGATCTCGACCTTGCCGACAGTGGCGCCGACGCCGTGCTTGATCGCGTTCTCGATCAGCGGCTGCAGGATCAGGCTGGGCACAAGCGCGCTGCGCACGTCCTCGGGCATGTCGATGCTGAACGCCATCCGGTCGGAAAAGCGCTCGCGCTCTATTTCCAAATATTCTTCTTGAAGAGCCAGCTCATCCGCCAAAGACACGTCATGCATGGGATCGAGCGACAAGGTCGTGCGCAGGAATGTGGAGAGCGACAGGACCATTCGCTCGGCGCGGGTGGCGGATCCCTCCTCGATCAGGCCAGCGATCGAGTTCAGCGTGTTGAAGAGAAAATGCGGATTTACCTGGTACCGCAACGCGCGCATTTGCGCGGATAGCGCTTCCTCACGGGCAGCGGCTAGCCGACGTCCGCGGTCATGGAGCTCGAAACTGAAGATGAGGCTAACGAACAGACAGGACCAGCCAAAAAACAACGCCGCACCTAAGGCTGTGTCGTTGATGAAACTATTCCAGTCGTGGGTAGCCAGTTGTGGCAAAGGGTAGACGGCTTGAGCGGCGTAGCCCAATGCAGCCCAAACCGGCGCCGCTGCTAGGGAGATCAAGAAGGAGGAAATGACGAAAATCGGCAGGGAGCTTTCCGATGGCCCGCGACGGCTCGCCCATCTATCTAAGCAAAACAAAATATACGAAATTCCAGCTGTAATAAGCCATCCAGATCCATATCGAAGAATTTTTTCTGCGATATATGCGACGCGCTGGGAATAGTCTACAGATTCTGTTGTTTTAAGAATCCAAAGAAGAGCTGATGAAAGGAACGCGCCTCCCCAATAGATCAGGCCGAAGCGAATGGTGGCCTGACGGATTGCGCATGCGTTAGACGATCTCTTCATCACCCTTCATTCCCTCTTCGACCTACAGGGCCTTTCCATTCATCGACTCGTGTCGGCGTTCATAGGACGCCGGCAAAGCGGTCTTCGGCATACCGTTCGTCCCCCGACAATAGCCGTTCGCAGATTCTTGCCGCCGCTCGTCGCCGCGCTCGCGCTCGTCGCCGGAAGGCGAGTGAGCCCGCGCTCCAGCGATGCTACGAAGCTGCGAAAGGGACCACGGGGAAGTTTCAACATGGATAGATACGACATTTCGGACATAGCGCCAAACCTTCGGGGCAGCAGGCATTCAGGAGGCCCCGCGATTATCGAGCACAGTGCGACAGCGAGCATCGTTTTGTTCGCGGTGCGGACGAAAGACGCGGACGATTTTCTCGCTCGGGTGCGTCACATGCTGCCGGAGGGCAGCGTGCTGTATGCGCGGCGCGAAGTGACCCGCGCGCAAGACTCGCGCCTCACACACGGGCTGTCCACGCTGACCGAGCGACAACACGACATTCTGCGGCTCTTGATGCATGACCTGTCGAACAAGGAGATCGGCCGGCGATTGAAGCTGTCGCATTTCACGGTACGCAATCATGTCTCGCAACTGTTGAGACAGTTGAACGTCCCGTCGCGCAAGGCTGTCGTCGCTTTGCTGAATGACGCCCTCGCCGCCGATGCGCATGTCCTGCCCCTATCCGATTGACGGCGCCGGACGAGCGTGTTCCTCGCCCCGAGGCGTCATAGGACATTATTTGTCGCGTCTCTCGCAGGAGCAATGCGCGCATCGTACCGGTGCGTCGGCGTAATTGATTTCGCGAGGATCGGATGGCTCCATGCCTTATCCGACGATTTGGGATTTCAAAAACTATGCGAAATTGTTGCGCCTTGCTCATCCTGCTCCTCACCTTCGGCTCGGGGTCTGCGCAGGATTCAAAAAAAGCGCTCCAAGAGTGGATCGACGATCCGAGTCATGGAAGCTTCCAGGGGATGATCCCCCTGAGCGGCAAGAAGCACGGAGACTATCATCGCGGCTATCGCTGCCCGAGCTACGAAGCGGCGACTTTCGTCGTTTCTATCGTCGAGAAGGCCCATCTGCACGAGAAAAAGCCGAAAGTGTTGCGCGCCACGCTTTTGCGCTCGCTCGCCGGACAAGCCTGCGAACCCGCGGCCGCCGGACAATACCGGCCGCTCCAACTCGGCAACGTCTCGCAAATCGATAACGGGCCGGAGGCGGGCGAGGAATGGACCGCCCTACGTGTCCAGGCGCCGGATGGAGCGGAGATTGGACTCGTTTACGACGCGAGCATCTACGGGATCGATGACTGAAGCGCATGTGGAAATGGTGACCGCGATGATCGACTTCCCCGGCGGGAGCCGGCATAGGCTGGCTTGGCGCTATGGACTGGCGCTCGTCGCGATCACTTTCTTCGCCTTCTTGCCGCTGCTCTCTCTCTTCGCCGCGAGCCTCGTCGCGAGCGCCAACAGCTGCACGCTTGATGAAGGCAATCCGCACCCCTGCCTCATCCTCGGTTCGGACGCGGGACAGACCCTCTACAATATGGCGGTCGGCGGCTGGCTGATGATCTTCACCCTGCCCATCGGCGCCGGATTGTTCGTCTTGTGGCTGCTGGTCCTCGTGGTTCACTCATGGCGGCGACGTAAGCGGCCATCGTTCGACTGAACCGGCTGACACGGCGATGAATTTCCCCGCCACGTCGCCATTCTCATTTGCTCATCGGGCGAACGCTATCCGCTCACTCATTCTTCGAGGTCGCGAAATGTCCAGAAAGACGCCTTCCCTGCCAGCCGGCGCCGGTTTTCGCCTAGTCACCGTCCTCGCGCTCGCATCGCTTCCCGCATTGGCCGCGTCGCCAGGTCCGTTCAGAGCCATCGATCGCGACTCTCCGTCGAATTATTGGATCGAGGACCGTAGCTGGGGCGGCGGCGCTCGCTTTGTGTTGAATCTGAAACAGAGCCTAGCAGCGGACGCGGCGCACCGAGATTTTCTCGCCGGAACCGAATTCGAAACAAAAGTCCGGGCGCCGTCCCTGAAGTTTCTCGCGGGAGGCGACCCTGAATTTACGTTTGGTTGCGTCGACCGGGATCCGGCGAAAAGCTACTGGCGCTTTCGCGTCGGAATCACGCCGCCCGGATCTGGCATCACGAGCAAGGACGAGATCGCGTATGAGAAGGGCATAAAATATTACTTCGGCGCGCCGGGAATGCTCGTTCTCCTGGGCGAGGCGGACAAGGAGATAAAGCGCATTGCGCTTGCGCCGAGCGACGACGCGCTCGAAACCGCCGCTCTGACGCAAGACGATGTCCAAGCCATCCTGAACGCGTCCGTGATCCGCGCCAAGACGCCGCGGATTTTTTTCGAATCTGGAACCTCGGCGCTGAAAGCGATGATCGACGGTAATCCGAAGCTTCCCTGCGCCGCGCGGTGAGCTCGTGTGTCGATCGGCGTCCCCCCTCTCTCTGGAAAGTCAGGGGCGTAAAATGTCAAAAGCAAAGCGCACGGCGTCGCCAGAGCGTGTGTCGTCACGAACACAGGGCTCGGAGTCTCGCATCGCTCTCGGTAGAGGCCGCCCCTCGGCGGCCGACACGGCGATGAGTCCACCCGCCACGCCGCCGTTCTCTTTTGCTCATCGGGCGAACACTATCCGCTCGCTCATTCATCGAGGTCACAAAATGCCCAGAAAGACGCCTTCCATGCCAATCGGCGCCAACTCCCTTCTCGCCACCATGGTCGCTCTTCAAATGCTCGTGGCGCTTCCCGCGATGGCCGCCTCTCCGGCGCCGCTCAGAGCCGTCGATCGCAATCCTCGGGCGAATTGGATCGAGGCCTTTGACTGGGGCGGCGGCGCTCGCTTTGTGTTCGATCTGAAACAAAGCCAGGAAGCGGGCGCGCCTTCCCTGAATTTTCTCGCCGGAGGAGCGCCGGAATTTTCTTTTGGTTGCGCCGACCAGGATCCGACAAAGAGCTACTGGCGCTTCCGCGTGGGAGCCACACCGCCCGGATCGGGCATCACGAGCAAGGACGAGATCGCCCACGAGAAAGGCATGAAATATTACTTCGGCGCGCCGGGGATGCTCGTTCCCCTGGACGAGGTGGACAAGGAGATAAGGCGCACTCCGCTTACGCCGAGGAACGGCTCGCTCGAAACCGCTGCTCTGACGCAAGACGATGTCCAAGCTATCCTGAACGCATCGGCGATCCGCGCCGAAACGCCGCGGATTTTTTTCGAATCCGCAACGTCGGCGCTGAAAGCGACGATCGACGGCAATTCGAAGCTTCCCTGCGCGACGCGGTGAGCTCGCGTGTCGATCGGCATCCGCTCCTTCTCTCTCAAAGGTCAGGGTCAGAAAATGTCAGAAGCAGAGCGCGCCGCGCGCCGCGTCGCCCAAGCGCTCGTCGTCACCATCGCAGTTCCGTGGATTCTCGCGTCGCTGCCCGTCGAAGCCGCTCCTCGGGAGAAACTCGAAGTCATCGACTCGAGCACTCGGTCGGAATGGATTATGGATGAGCGCGCCTGGGGTGGCGGCGTCCGTTTCTATTTTCCCAATGCGAAACATAAATCCGGCCCGACTGACCTGACGCCCAATTTTGCGCTCGGCTGCGACAGCATCGACCCCGGAAAGAGCGTTTGGCGATTCCTCGTAGAGCTCGCGCCGTTAGGCTCCGACGCTTCGGGCGAGGAGGAAACCGCCAATATGAAGAACAAGGCGTATTACTTCGGCGCGCCGGGCACGGCCATCCTTTTTGACGAAATAGACAAGGAGTTTAAGCGCGTTCCCATTCGAGCGACAGCCTGGGGCACATTGGAAACCGGGCGTCTGACGCGCGAACAGGTCAAGAGCTTCACGGAAGCGTCGCAGATCCGCGTCGAGACGCCAAGGGTCGTCTTCGATACGCGCGCTCTTGGGGCCAGTGGTCTCCACCTGATGCCCAAGCTTCCCTGCGCCGCGCCGTGAGCACGGAAGGAGTATCTCGATGTCGGATAGGCTGAAGCAATTTCTCGTCGTCGTCCTCATGACGGCCTCACCCGCTTACGCCGCATCGTCCAGCGTGACTGTGGACGAAAGCGGCGTAGTGGTCGCCGGCGCCTGGGGCGCGCGCAAAGCCTATGCGCCTCTGGATGCGGCCGGTATCTTGCCTGGCTTCCTCGGCGCCTGGGCCATGCGTCCGGAAATCTGTGGCGAGGCGCAGCGCTCATCCTCGTTCCCGGACCGGACCCCCAACGGATTCGTCTGGATCGCCGCCGATCGCATCTCCACCAAATCCGGCCCGCTCGTCGTCGCCAGCGCTTATGTCCGAACGCCAGAGACTTTGACGCCGCGAGACGTAGAAGCCGCTCTGGCCGAGAAGCGCAAAATCGTCATTTCGTCCGAGAGGGAGCGGAACGCCGCCGAGATGCTCGTCGAACTGCGCCCGCTTCGGCAAAGCGAAAGCCATATCTACCAGCTCAGCCTCTCGGACGAGAGGAAAACGCTCGTGATCGAGGAAGCCGGCCGTGAGCGCGTCACATTGAAACTTTGCAAATGAACCGTCTCATGCCCAAGACGACGGGAGAACTTCGGAGGGTCGCGCCTCGCTTCTCGGAGCGGGACAATATCCGCCACTGCGCCCATACGCGCCGGCTGACGGAAGCGGCTGGCTGAATCGGATAGAGGCCGGCAGCAGCGTGCAAGCGCCTGCGCCGGCGTTTCTCATTGCCGGCCCGCCCAGCGAAACGCCAGCACCGCGGCCGTTTCCTTCGGAGGCGCATCTTCCTCGCCGCTCAAGGCGTAACTTATGGGGACCTCGATATCGAATGGCGGCTCGGGCGCCGCCTCGGGAGAAAGAGCGATGGGAATTCGGTAGGTCTGCCGTCCGTCGGCGTCGAGCTTGACGTCCCAACCCTTCGAAGCGCTCGTGGCGCCGCCTCCCGGGACACAGCGCTTCGCCACGAACCTGCGGGCCCTGGCGTCGGACAGATACGCGGATCGCTCGCAGGTCCATGGATCGATGCGGATCAGCGCCGTCTCCACCTGCGAGATCGCGCCGGAAGCGAACTCGATCTCGAGCCATTCGACTCCCTTGCCGGGGACCTCATGGACATCGACCAGTCGCGCCGTGAAATGCGGCATCCGAACGGTATCGCGCCCGGCCGCCATTGCGCCCCCGGCCGCAAGGCTGAAGACGCCGACGACAAAGCGGCATAGAAAAAGTTTTCGTGTCGATATCATCCCGTGTCTCCCAAGAGACTTTTCCACTTGTGGCGCTGCTTCATACGCTGCTTTATCGACAGCGGACCAATCGCGAGACCGCCGACGGATAGGGCCGCACCGTCCGCCATTCGAGAACGGCGCTATCGGACGAAAGGGTGAGCTCTTCCGTAGAATCCCACTTTCCGCCGCCGCCCGAATTTCGAGTGTTGATAATAATCGTGCGGCGCGAGCTCCCCATAGGGAGAACCCCGAGAGCGATCATTTCCCCTTCCGACTGATGCAGACCTTTGGAATCGATTGCGAGCACGGCGGTCGTTTCTCCCCCGGTGCAATTATGGGCCGAATAGGCCCATTTTCCGTGATATTGCAGGGGAATCTCGTGCAACGGGCGCAGCGTTTCCGCAGCATCAATTCCCTCGGGCGGGGCCTCGCCCGAGACTCCGACAGAGAATTCCAACCGTCCGTTGCTCTTGTGGCGGTAGACGTCCAGCAGCAGTGACGGATTGCCGTCGACGATGGCCGCGCTCGTTTCCTTGTCGATCGTCAACATGGCGCCGGCGATCTCGACGCAGTGCGTCGTCCCCGCAAAATAAGCGTCGACGCTGTCGCCCTTCCGGCGCAGACCTCTTACATGGACATTGAAGCGGTCCTGCTGGAGAATGGCGACCGCGTCGGACAAGGCCTCCCCCTTGTTGCTGACCTGATCCTCCGGCGCGATTTCCGTACAATATTCGGTGAGATAGTCGCGAGCTGCTTTATCGCAGCCGCCTGGTCCTGCAAAGCCGAGCGCAGACGGCCAAAGGCAATATGAACAGGCTAGAAAGCCGACCGTGGCGTTTTGCCGCCATCGTCTTCGAGACATCGCCAGTCCTCGCGTCGAGCCATTCGATCCGTGGCTATTCCCGGCGCCGCACGCGGTCAACATACATGAAGTACCGGTTCGCTTTTACGCTCAACTTCGACCCGCACCGACGATAGGTTCGACTGGCAAGCAGGATCTGACATGAGTGCGAACAATGTGCACCTTCTCTTCGACTTCGTTCATCAGCCGACTTTTGGTCGCTCTGACGCTGCCTCAAATTCTGTCAGCCGTGCCGGCATGGGGCGGCGCCGAAAATCCAATTGCTGAACTCGAACAGCATGAACTCGAACAGGCTGCGCTCGCGTGCCAGTCTCGGAGTTATAAAGAGTTGTTCACCACGATGATCCGGTCGGCAGCCGTGCGAAAAAAATACGCCGCGCCTCAGATCGATTATGAGGAACGCGGCAAAAAGAACGAGACGAGGAAGAGCGCGATTCCGAAAGAGAGCTACGACAAATTTCCGATCCAGATGTTCGATTTCTTTTGGAAAACGACCGTCCCGGCGAAGCCCGGCGACAAAGAAGAATATGTGATGATGGAGTTCAATCAGGGCCAGAGCAATCAGATTTCCGTCGAGTGGACGCGCGTGCATTACCGGGGACCGTACGTGGGCGAGGAGAATTTGGGGACAGCGTACGACCTCGACGGCAAGCCTTATCGTCCGGGAAGGCGAGTCGATGGCAAATTGCTTCTCTACCCGACCAAAGATTGCTGGGAGCTCGTCGCGGATATTCGTTATCTCAGATAGTGCCGAGACGGCGAGCGAGCTGCTGCACGTTTAGAGGCAAAAGGCCGGCACATGACGGTCGGCGCGGTCGGAAGCCAGCCAGACTGGTTCAATGGAAATGCCTCATCGATTGAGCCTCCCTTTCGCCATAGGGCAAGGTCGGCGCTTTGCAGCGCTGTTCGCGTCTTGAAGACATTCGGCGGCGAGATCGTCGTCTAAGCGGGAAGGCTGCGACGCCGTGAGCTTTCGCGTTCTGTTAGGAGAGATCATCGTGTCGCTTGGATTCAATCAGCTCAATAGCTCTTTGACTGAACGTAAGCGCTGTTTTCAGGCCACGTCTTTCGGCGCAGTGGGCGCGGCGTAGGCCCACGGCATGAGTTCATCGAGTTTGCTCGCGAGATGGCCGTCGACGATCTTCGTGAGTACGTCAGGCATGTATGCCTGTGGATCGACGCCATTGAGCTTACATGTCTCGATGAGCGAGGCGACAATCGCCCAGTTCTCGGCCCCGCCGTCCGAGCCGGCGAAGAGAGCGTTTTTGCGATTGAGAGCGATCGGCCGGATCGCGCGCTCGACGACATTGGAGTCGAGCTCGATGCACCCATCGTCGATGAAACGCGTCAGGCCGTCCCAGCGCGACAACGCATAGCGGATCGCCTCGGCGAGCTTGGTCTTCTGGCTGATCAGCGCCAGCTTTTCTCGCAGCCAGAGCTCGAGCGCGTCGAGGATGGGACGAGATTTTTCCTGTCGCGCATCACGACGCTGGTCGGAGCTTCGCCCGCGGATTTCGCTTTCGACCGCGTAGAGCGCGCCGATACGTTCGAGCGCCTCGCGGCCACCAGAGACCTGTGCGAAGGCATCAGTGTCGCGGATCGAGGACCTCTAGAGACGCATCGGACGAGACGCGATATCGCCGAGGCCCATATGCTCATGTTTGCCGGGAGGACGGACGAGGCGCGGCAGCTCTATTTGAAATGCCGCGGCGAATTGCGCAATGAGGATATCGGATATCTCGTCTTCGTGGCGCCGACGTGGGAGCAGATAATTCGCGAGGAATTCAGTGAATTCTGCGAGGTCGGGCTCCATCATCCTTTGATGGATGAAATCGCCGCCATTTTCCTCGATACAGAGTGGCGACTTAGTACAGGGGCGCCGGCGAAGCTCTGGTTGAGGGCGCAAACGAAGACGAACTCGTGACGCCGGGCGATGCTGCGCAATTGATGCTCGTCGGGAAGAGGCAAGCGTGGCGGCGCGCGAGTGGTCTATTATTTTCTCGACGACGCGATCCCGCTCTACGCGCTGCTGGTCAATCCGAAGAACGAAAAGACGGATCTGTCCGCCGAGGATAAGCGGGCCGCCACGCCGCTCGTCGAGGCGATCAAGGCCGCGAGGAAAAGGAAATGAGCGCGTTCGGAAAAGAGCTGATCCAGTCGCTCGGCGAAGCGCTGGCGCATGTGAAGGGCGATGGTCCGGCTGTTGTTCACGTTCCTGTGGATCCGCGCGAGATTCGCAAGCATGCCGGGCTGACGCAGGCGGAGATGGCTCCCCTCATGGGGATGAGCCTGTCGGGCTATCCGGAAATGGGAACAGGGCCAGCGCGCGGTCAGCGGCCCGGCCGCAATGCTGTTACGCGTGATCGCGACGGAGCCGGAAGCGGTGAAAAGGGCGCTCGTGGCGTGACGTTCGAACAAACGTCTCGCGTTCGTTAATGGCGAGGATGCGCCATAACCGGACGTTCGCCGGAGGGTACTGGTGTGCGTCGGCTACGATAGCGAGCGGGGCGAATACGATGAATGATGAAGCTCAGCTGAAACTCTCACTTGCAAAATCTTCACCACGCAAATTTCGCTGGAACTCCTCGGCAGGCGATAGCAGACGCATAATTAGCCGTGGATTCGGTTCTCTCCGCTCTACTGCTTCACGATGGTGTCGATCCGCCCACTAGGTGCGATCTACGGCGATTGTTGTCTTCCCCATCGAACTAAAAGAGCTCGCGAAACAAACCACACCGCTTCCACAAGAAGGACTGAGATACCAAACAAGGCAAGATTAAATAGAGCCCCTCCTCGCGTAGCCGTGCACCATTGCTCCCAAAGGCATCGGAATACACATGGTATAGAGTCCATCGCAATAGACCCAGAAAATGCAATCGCGATCAGAACTGGTACGGCGAACACGATCCTACGGCTTTGAGACGCGCGAGGAGAGCCCATTCCTAACTCAACAATGATAGAATAAAGACGTGCGGGAACTAGCCACACGCCAGCCATGCCAACTATTCCGAGCGCATGGACGGTAACTTTAATTAGCTCTGCTTCCATGTAGAGAGACCCCGGCTAAGGATAGAAACGCGCATTTTCTATATCGTACCCGCACCGTTGCGCGAGCATCGCAACCGAAATTTCGTATCCTCAATCTAAGTTCGACCGCCAAAAACCTGCCACTTATCGATCGAAAGAAGCCCCGCCACTTGTAGATAAAAGGCACAAAATTTCAATGCGCTGCCTCATCCAAAAGATTTGCGCGAAAGTCGAACGTGCTTTCGTTCCCGAAGACATTCGCCTTCTTGAAAGTCCGCTCCGGGTCAAACTTTCACGTTCGTTTACCGTAAGGATGCGGAGGAGCGGACGTTCGAGCCGAGGCGCCTCCGCTATAAGCCTATTGCCTCACCTTTCGCCTCTTAAGCAAGCCGATGGCTGCGCCCAAAAGGCAGAGCGCCGTCATGTAATAGAAGGGCGCCGTGGGAAGGGCGCGCTCTCCGACCAAAAGGGCCATCAAAGGCGGCGTCGTTCCGCCGACGACGGCATAGGCCGTGTTGTAGGACAAAGCGAATCCCGTGAATCGCAGTTCGGGCGGGAAGCTGCGGATGATCAGATAGGGGGTGAGCGTGATCGTCCCGATCACGAAGCCGCCGATCGCATAGAGATGCAGACTCCATGCGCCGCCGTCGCGGAGGGAGATGCCGAGCGCGGCGACAACCGCCGCCATCGCAGCGCCGCCGATCGCATAGGCTTTCCCGCCGCCGATGATATCCGTCACGCGGCCCACGAAGACGCTGCCGAGGATCAGTAGCGTTATGGACCAGCAGTTGGCGGTGAAGACATCCGCCGCCCGATAGTCGAATTGCGACTGAAGATAGGTGGGCAAATAGAGAAAATAGGTCACGAAGACGCCGGCGAATACCCAGGTCGCGGCCATGGAGACGAGAACCTCGCTCTTGCAGCGCGTGAAGACGAGCGAGATCGGCAGTCGGGCGTCAGCGACACGCCGCTTGCGGAGCGCCTCGAAGACTGGCGTCTCCCGCAAATGCTTCCTCAGATAGACCGAGATCAGGCCGAAGACGCCGCCGAGGATGAAAGGAATGCGCCAGCCCCAGGCGACGAGATCATCGGCGGCGAGGCTCGCCGTCAGTATTTTGGCGGTGAGCGCGCCCATCAATATTCCGCAGCAGAGCCCGCCCATCAGCAGCCCGCAGGCGAAGCCCACCCGGGATTTGTGGACATGCTCGGCGCAGAAGATCCATGCGCCGGGCACTTCTCCGCCCACCGACAGCCCTTGCAGCAGCCGGCAGAACAGGAAGAGGAGCGGAGCGGCGAAGCCGATCGTCTGGTAATCGGGCGTCAGGCCGACCAGCAGCGTGGGAAAGGCCATCAGGAAGAGGCCGAGCGCGAACATTCTCTTGCGGCCGACGCGGTCGCCGAAATGCGCGAAGACGACGCCGCCGATCGGGCGCACGAGATAGCCGGCGGCGAAAATGCCGAAGACCTGGAGCTGCGAGAGCCATTGCGGGCTGTCGTGCGGGAAGAAGACCGCGGCGAGGGTCTTGGCGAAGAAAACGCCGACGATGAAATCATAATATTCGAGCGCGCCGCCGAAAGACGCGAGCGCCAGCGTCTTCGCCTGTTCACGAGAGAGACCGCGCAACGCTTCGATTTCGCCGGACGCCAGAGGACGGGTTTGGACTGTCATGGGTCTGTTCCGATCAATCGATGTCACGCGCCGCGCTCGAAGGCTTCGTCGCCGTCACCAGCATATCGACGCCCTCGCGATAATTGGATCGCACATCGGCGAAGCCGAGAGCGCGCATCGTCGACAGAGTCGCCGAAGAATACATGAGACGATCGGCGGACTCGTCGCTGAAGAGATGCACGATCCAATCCTCGAGGAGATCATAGCGCTTCGCCTCGCCGAAGACCTTGAACCAGTTGCGGACGTCCGCCTGGGTAGATGCGAGCTGAAGATCGTGATCATCCAGCGCGAAACGATCGCCATTGACGAACAGGCCGCCCGGCTCGAGAACCCGTAGGATCTCCGCGAAGAGCTCGCGTCTGTAGCGATGATCGAAATTATGGATGGCGTAATTGGAGGCGACGAGGTCGACGCTCGCGTCGGGCAGCGCTCTCAGATAGACGAGCGCATCGCTGTCGATGAATTCGACGCGGCCGGCGCGGGCATAGGCGGCGAGATTTTCGCGCGCCTGATTCAACATCGCCGGCGAGGCGTCGACCGCCAGAAGGCTCAGATCATCACGCTGCGAGAGCAACGACCGCGTGCTGGTTCCCGTGCCGCAGCCGATTTCCAGTCCCCGCAAGGCGGCGCCGGGCCGCCAGGCTGCGACAGTCGCGCCGAGATTCGTCGTCACCGTCACGATGTTGGGGCAGATCATCGGAAGGAAATCATATTCCTCGCCGATAGGGCCGGTAAAAAGATTGTCGTCGCCCGCCGAAGCCATGATCGTCGTCCCTTTTGCCCGTCTGCTTTTGCCGCAGGCTCCTCCCGATGTTTTTTCTGCTCCGATCGCGGTGAGCCGGGATGCTCGTTCGCGAGCCGTCTCGATATCGGCTCCCAGGGGAGGCGTCGACATTCATTTCATCGGTTGATAGGATCATCCTATGTTTGTCTGCCGCCGTCAAGCTCGCGACCGCCCCGTCATCGCCTGGGGAGGACCGGCGTCTTCTGATATGAGGTCGAATATGTCATCCCCGACCACGATTCCGCAGGCGCCTCGGCGTTCGCTCGTCGAGTCCACGATCGATCTGATCCGCGCTCAGGTCGAAAGCGGCGCTTGGAAAGTCGGCTCGAAGATCCCCAACGAACAGGAGCTCGCCGACATGCTCAATGTGGGCCGGAACACGGTGCGCGAGGCGATCCGCGTTCTCTCCCACGCGCAGGTTCTCGAAGTTCGCCAGGGCGACGGCACTTATGTGCGAACGAATGTGGATGCGGCCGAGACCATGCGCCGGATCGGCCGCTCCAGCCTGCGAGAGCATTATGAGCTGCGGGCGATGCTAGAAGCCGAGGCGGCTCGACTCGCCGCGATGCACCGCTCGGAGGCCGACGTCGCATTCTTGAGAGAGCTGCTGAGCCGGCGTGGCGAACGCAGGGATCATGCGGCGCGCGAGGATTTCGTCGACGCAGACATTGCGTTCCATGGAGCCATCGCGCGCATGTCTGGCAATGCGGCGCTCGCCGAGCTTTATCGCTATTTCGCGGGCTCCGTGCGCGTCTATATGTCGGAGGCGCTGGACGAAGGCGACCTCCCCAATCCAGGACTGGACCTCCATGCCATCATCATCGATGCGATCGAGCGTCGCGACGGCGACGCGGCGGCCGCAGCGGCGCGCGCGGTGGCGACTCCCGTGATCGTTGCGCTTTCGACGGGCGGGGCGGAGCTCTCGAAAAGGTGAACGCTCAACTTATCGCTTCCCAAATTGCTTCACGATCCGATCAACCATCGACTGGTCGTCCTCGAAGGTGAGGTGCGGGCCCTTATCGTAGCCGGCCCAGACGGCAAATCGGATGCGATCCTTGACCCCTTTTCAGGAATCTGGTGGTTTCAAAATGAAACGCTTATGTGCTTGATCCCACGCCGATTAAGGTAGCTTCGAGGCAATCAAGCTCGACACCCGCCCAAAGGACTACTTTGCCGAAATCGCTTTCCAGTCGAGCTCGAAGCGGGCCAAATATTTTCGCAATCGATCAGCGTCATTGACGCTCGAACGCTGCGCGCGTGAGGCCGAAAAGAGCGCGCGGCCGGCGGCGCTGAGAGAAGAATGCGCACGGCAGACCTGCGCCACGGCGGCGAGCTGGACACGATCGAAAAGATCGATCTCGGCGAGCGCCTCCTCGCTGAAGAATTCGCGCAGCAAGGTCTCCGGCCCTTCCGCGCCTCCGCGGGACCATGATTTCTCGAGGCGCGCGATCTCCTCGACGACGATCTCCTCTGTGATGCGCCGCGCCGGCGCCAAGGTCGCCATGCGCGTCACCGAGGCGCTGAGGTCACGAAAATTCGCTCGCCAGATCGCGCGGTCGGTATCCCTCCGGCGGCGGCCGCCTGGCGTTGATTGCGGTTTTTGAGATAGCTGCCTGACAGGTGGCGCGATGATCGTGTCCGCTTCTATTACAAG
>NZ_SOEJ01000019.1:0-67275 GCF_004366495.1 Methylosinus sp. sav-2 | reverse complement strand
GCTCCGCCGATCGCCTGTTGCTCACCCCACGCCCGCGGGCGTATCAACCGCCGGGACTCAACTCGCCGCTGGATGAAACTTCGGGGGCACGTCAGTTGCGATGTGCTTCGCAACAATGAATGGCTCGATGCAACACGCCATGCGCGCTGGTGTCTGGGCCAATTCTCTCAATCGATGGAGAAGGCGGCGCTCATCCATATTACCGGCGTCGCGCATCGCTGCGCGCGCCAGGGCGTCGACGTCAGGTAAAGCGGCAAAAATCGTGCTCACGAAGTCGCCCGCCGCCGAGGGCCGCCTCCCTGAAATCGTGGGATAAGCCGGCGAGCGGCGCCCTGATCACGGGCGCCGAGCGGAGCGCGAGCACGACGCCATGAGCCAACAGGGGAACCGTGTCTTGAAGATAGTTGCGAAAATCCTTTCCGCCTGCGTCGTCGTCGCCGCTGCGTCGCAAAATGCAGCGGCCATGCCGAACGACCCGGATCAACCCGCCGTGAGAGGCCAGTTCTACAAGCAAAATGGCCAGCCGGCGGTGATGTACCAATACACGGACTCTCTCTGGTGCCATGTGTAAGCCCGGACCAGATGAATGCCTATGGCGGCTTCGCGCAGGTCAGGAAAGTCCCTGTGCTCGCGATGGTCGGTCGGCAGACGGGCGATTGCGGCTGGCCCAATGGATTCTACCGTCGCAGCAACGAACCTGCCGTCTACCGGCTCAGCGGACAGGGCGTCGCCCCGAACATCGGCGCGGACATTTGCCATGTCGTCAACGAGCAGCAGATGGCGGCTTTTGGCGGTTTCCGCAAGGTCGTCGTCGTGGAGCCGATTTCGGACCTCGGCCGGGGGCGTCGCGCCGTGACGGAATGCAAGAACCCCTGATCGCAGGCGCGTCCGGCGCGTCTGCGCGGTCTCCGCTCAGCCGAATTTTCGATGGGTCGGGTCGTGCAAAAGACGTGGCGCTGCTGCTTCGGTCCAAAGTGGCGCAGCTTCCGCGAATGCCCGCTTGGGGTCAAAGTTCCTCGTCGCCGTACGAGGAGGATGCGCCAAGAGCCGACGTTCCAACCGAGTCCCCGCCTTCACGATAATCGCCTCGCCGCGCCTAATTGGTGGCGCGAAATTTGGCGTTGATCCGCGTCACGAAACGATGGCCCACCGGAGACCAGAATTCGAGAAAAGCATCGAATGCCGCCGGCATCTTGTTTTTTCTTGCATTCATAACGCTGTCGAAGTCTGAGACGACGAGCTTTACTTCTCTCGTTTCTCCGCTCGTCAATGCGTTATCCGAGTCGATAGACGCGGCCGACGTGTAGACGAGTTGCAGGGGATAGTTTCTTACCGGCGCAGTATAGATCCTGGGATTTAGAAAGCGGCGTTCGTCGACGATCAGTTCCCCGAATTTGACCATTTCGTCGCCGACGTTGCGGGCCTGAAATTCGAGCGTGAGCGTTTTCGCCGCCGCGTCGTAAGCGGCGTCCTTGACGATGGCTTGAATGGCCGGCGGCGCATGAGCGGGGTCGAGCGCGTCGAGAAACTGGCGCTTGAGCTTTTGGTCTTGCGCAGTCTCCGCTGTCTCGGAGGCCGGCGTTTCGACGGCTTTATCGATGCGGACGGCGTAGCGGCGTCCCGCGGATGAAAAGAACGCGAGATATCCGTTTATCCTTATCGAGGAGCCTCGGCGGGAACGTGCGTTGCGTTTGCTCTGGAGGAGGCGATCGAACTCGCCGATCTTCAACGTCGCCTCCCGCGTGCCGTTCGGGTAAATCGGAACCTCGCTATCGAGGCTCGCCGACCGGACAACGAATTTTTCGGGATAGGGCACAGGGAGCTTGAAAAGCGCCGGGTCGAGAAAGCGGAAACCGTCCGCGACCAGTTCCCCGAAGCGCACCGCTTCCGCGCCGGCGTTGGTGACCGACAAGGCGATGACGAGTTCGTGTGTCGATGGAGAATATTTGGCGTCGCGAACGGCGACCTTTATCTTTCCCGCGGCGTCGCTGGACGTCAGGCTGGAAAGGAATTGCTTTACCTGTTGTTCGTCGGCCAATGCCGAGCCTTTCGACGTTTGCGCGTCGCCAGGCGTCGTCGGGACAATTCCGAAAAAGATGGTGAGAAGGAAAAACGTCTTTGCAACGAGTTCAGCGCGCATTGAATGTCTCGCATGTGTGTAGACTGACATCAAGACAGGAGGCGAGCAGAAGCACAAGTTTCGCGCGCGCTGGAAGCCCCGCCTTCGAAATTGAAACCTCGTCGAACTCGACAAAATTCGAAACGAGATAAGTCGTCGAGAGAGTGTCGCCACGACAGCGCTGCCGACCCTGGCGGATGCCTACCCCGAATGTCTCCTCGCGGTCGAGTTCCCCCTTCGCCGTCCCGAGCGGGGAGGCGGCGCTATGAGCCGACCTTCGCCCGATACCTCGAAGGCGACTTTCAGCTCAGCTCGCACGGCGCCGACTATTGCGAAGATCAAAAATCAGGAAACATAAACAAAGGCCTATTATCGCTTCTCAGGCGTGGGCGCCAATCTGGAGGCAACTGTATTTCTATCCACGCCTGCTGAAAAACACGCCGATTGGATTGAAGCGCGCCCGGAGGAATGTGTGGCGTGTTTGCATCGAACACGATAACGTCCCATGGTTTCGGGCTTACGGCGTATCCATTCTTTTGCGATAGACTCAGCAGCTCGGTCTTGTAGATGCGACCATCGTCGATCCTGTGTGAATCGAGAATGGATTCTATATTTTCTTGGTCTGTCAAATCGATAAAAGTTGCTGCTGCGCTGGAAACGCAGAGCAATCGTAAACAAATAATTCTCTCTTCTCTAAGCTGCTCTGACGCCCCCCTCATATCCGAGTGCAGATTTGTATCGAGGCCGCCAAAGGTTGATTGACCAATTCCGACCTGTGACGAAATGACACCGATTCTGTTATTCTCGAGTATGGTCGCTCCCCAACGTATAAAACTGATCGCGGCGCCGCTAACAAATTTTGCAAATGGGCGGATTGGTTCTGGGACGCCGTTTTGCCACCAATCATTGTAAGATTCGCGCCGATCGCTGGAAGCGTAAGAAGCCACGACTTTCCGCTGTTCTTCAGTCAACGAGCCGAGAATACGGGGCGGGATGCCATTCAACGTTAGAAGTGAAGTCATATTGCATCATAACATGAATTTATCGGTCGCGCCCCTCCGGTGGAGTAGCAGTCCGGGCGTCCGACTTGATCTGAACTGTGACGATGGCGGCTTCGGGTCGCAGCTCTTCCCTTCGCCGTCTGACCCTCGTCCGGCCCCGCTTTGCGGGAGGACCCGCGCAGTCGATCGCCCGCGCGCGGGAGACGGGGATGCGCTGGCGTCCACCTCCGCTCGAGAGCCGAATCGCCTCTATGTCGGCCCTTGACGCATCCTGAAAGTATTCCTATCTTCCTCTCGCTCCCGTCGACGAAAGGGCGCGTTCCTCGGGTCGTGGAGCGCGGGCGGGGGCCGGCTCCATCCGGGACGGCGACCCCCGTCCCTGGACAGGCGGCGCGTCGCCGGACCGGCGTTTCTCTCCCGTCCATAGGGAGGGCGAGAGCCGTTCCGTGAGCCCAGGCATTCGGAAGCGATCGCGTCCTGAATGTGAAAACCCAGGATTCGCGGGTCCGAAAGCGCCTCGGGACGTCGACGAGAAGGCGAAGCCGCGTTTCGGGACGCTCCGAAACCACGCATATTTCTTCGCGCTGCGGCCGAAAGGGGTCGGAGCGTCCCGAGCCGCCCCTCCTCCCCCGCCGCCGCGAGGCGCCGGGCGTCTCGGCGTGGGCGGATGATAATCCTATCCTCGATCCGTCGCGGATGAGAATGTTTTCGAGCGAAGTGGGAAAAGGCTCGCGTGACGAAAACACGACCGAGCAAAGAGATGAGAGTCATGCCGGTTCGATCGGAACCGGAATGACTTCAGAGGGAGCGAGACGCCCCGCCTCACACGGTCGGCGTCGGCACCAGCATATGGACGATCATGCCGTGCAGAAAGGACGTCGCTATGCCGAGCACCAGGGCCGCCGCTGTGTAGACGTCCGAATATTCCTCCTTGCTGCGCATCATTCGCGAGACGCCGACATAGAAGAGATAGACCGCGAAGACGCCGAGCACGTCGAGCCAGCGCAGGCCCGGAATGAGGCCGAATATCTCGGCGAGCCAGATGGGTGTGTAGGAATAGGCGATGAGCTTCAGCGCGCGCAGATCGTCGCGCTTGCCCTCGAAGCTGGGCGCCAGCATCGAGATCACCAGAGCCACGCCATAGAGCAGCAGCAGGCCGAGCCCATATTGCAGCGCCGCGCGGATGAGGCCGGTGAAGAAGGAGTAATGCACGATATTGGAGCCGCGCGAAAAGCCGAACAGCCAGCCGCCGAGGAAATTGGCGATCGCCGGCACCGCCGCGAGATAGAGGATGTAATTGCGATAGAGATCGAGAGCGGTCGTCTGCTCCGCCTCGATCGCCGCCCACTCCGTCTTGGGCGACGATATGATGCGCTTGGCGCGCTCTAGAATGTCCCGGAGCCGCTCCTTGATGTCCATGCTTTTCTCCCCTGCCTCGCCCTGTTGCGCCGCGGCGGGAGACTGGCCCAAGGCGCGCGCCGAAACAAGCTCGCGCTTGCGCCATGGCGGGGGATCAGTCGACGCCGGTCCACTCCCGCGCCAGCTCCTCCGCCCCCATCAGCCGCGCGAAGCAGGAGAGGAGCGGCAACGCCCCGGCGCTCTCCTCCTCTCCGTCGAGCGGAGAGGGCGAGGCGTCCTTCACCACTATGATCGGATGGCCGGCGAGAAATCCGTCGATCGCGGTCTCCAGAGCGAGATCGCCGAGCGCATCGCCGAGCAGAATCAGCAGCGGGCCGCCGAGGCCCTCGAACAGCCGCAGGAAGCCGGCGTCGCGCAGCAGCGAGGGCGCCTCGGCGCGCAGCAGCGACGGCTCGCCAGCCGCCGCGCCGACGGAATCCGCCCGCTCCAGAGCGAGATCGCGCTCGACGAAGACGGTCGGCAGGCCGGCCGCCTCCCATCGTCGCAGCAGTCTCGCGCCAGCCGTTTCGAGAGCGCCAGGCTTTCGCGTCGGCCGCGGCTCGCGCGGACGGCGCCTCTCGGCGATGCAAACCAATATGGCCCTTGGTCGCGGGTCGAGGATCGGCGATCGAAACACAGTCGGATCCGTTCCAAAATGCGGCCTTGGCCGTCCGGCGCCGTCGCCGGTCTTTCGAGGCCTGCGTGAAATCTCGTAATTTTCTACCTATACGTGAAGGATAGCAGAGCCTGCGCCTCGCCGCATCATCCATCGCCCCTCGCCTCGTCCCTCGCCTCGCTCTGGCCCTCCGCCTCGCGCTCGGCCCGCGGCGCCTGCACCAGCGACATGCGCACCAGCTCCGGCAGGCTGCCGGCCTGCATCTTGGCCATCACATTGGCGCGATGCACCTCCACGGTGCGCACGCTTATGCCGAGCTCATGGGCGATGATCTTATTGGGCTGGCCCCGCAGCAGAGCGGCCAGCACCTCGTTCTCGCGGCTCGTCAGCGTGGTGAGCCGGCGCTGGATCTCCTGCGCCTGCAAATCACGCGCACGCTTGCCGCTGTCATAGGCGAGCGCCTGGCGCACGGCGGAGAGGAGCGATTCATCGGTGAAGGGCTTTTCCAGAAGATCGAGCGCGCCTTCCTTCATCGCCTGCACGGCAAGCGGCACATCGGCATGGGCGGAGATCACCACCACCGGCAGCGACAGCCCCATGTTCTTCACCTTCAGCAGCAGCTCTATGCCGGTCATCTCCGGCATGCGCACGTCGGTGACGATGCAGCCTGTGGCGGCGCGATCGACTCCGGCGAGAAAATCGACGGCCGATCCATGCGTCGTCACCTCATGGCCTTCGGTCCGCAACAGCAAGCGCAGCGCGTCGCGGACGGCGGCGTCGTCGTCGATGACATGCACGGTCGGCTCGCTCACTCTTCCTCCTCCATCGCGGCCAGCGGCAGCGTGAAGCTGAATGTCGCGCCGCCGTCGCTATTGGGACCGGCCCAGATTTTTCCGTAATGCGCCTCGACGATGGAGCGCGCGATGGTGAGGCCGACTCCGAGCCCGTTCGGCTTGGTCGTCGCGAAGGGCTCGAAGAGGCTCGCGCGCGCTTCCGCGGAGAGCCCCGCGCCCGTGTCGGCCACATCCACCCGCACCATCGATCGGCCGCAGAGCGCGGTCGAGATCGTCATCCGACGCGTGCGCGAAGCGCTCATCGCGTCGCGCGCATTGCGCATGAGATTGACCAGCACCTGCTTGATCTGCACGCGATCGGCGAGAATGCGATCGTCGGCGGCGTCGAGGCGAAAGACGACATTTATGCCCGACTGCTTGGCTTCGACGATGACGAGCTCTTGCGCCTCGTCGAGGATGTCGTGCAAATTCTGCAATGTCTTGTCCGGCTCGCCGCGCGAGATGAACTCGCGCAGATGCGCGATGATCTGGCCGGCGCGCACGATCTGCGTCGCGGCGTTGTCGAGCGCGTCCTCCACATTGGCGGGGCGCTGCTCGACCGGCATTTGCAGCAGGCGGCGCGCCGCCTTCAGATAGATGGCCGTGGCAGAGAGCGGCTGATTGAGCTCATGCGCGAGGCCGGCCGCGAGCTCGCCCACCGCGTCCAGCCGCTCGGCGTGCAGCTTCTGCATGCGCGCCTCGATCTTGCTCCGCTCGGTGAGGTCGCGGATGAAGGCGATATAGAGCCGGCGGCCATGATAGGAGGCTTCGCTGACCGCGAGATCGACGGGAAAGAGCCCGCCGTCCTTGCGACGACCCTGCGTCTCCACGACATTGCCGAGCGACTCCCGCTCTTCCATGAAGCAGGCGCCGGCGCCGGCCTTGCGGCCGCCGAAGAGGCGCACCGGCACCAGAGTCTCGACATGCGCGCCGATCGCCTCCGCCTTCGCATAGCCGAACATGCGCACGGCGGCGCAGTTGAGCGATTGGATCGCGCCTTTCTCATCGACGGTGAGGATGGCGTCATGCGCCCCCTCCACCGTGGCGTAGAGGCGCGCCTCCTTGTCCACCAGCGCCTGCTCTATGCGCTTGCGCTCGGTGACGTCCTGCAGATAGCCGTGCCACAGAGTCGCGCCATCGGGCTCGCGCGTCGGCTTCGATTGCGCATCCACCCATATCCAGCCCTTGCGCGGATGATTATAGCGATAGCTCTCGCGCCATACGCTCATCGAGCGCGCCGATTCGGCGATGCTGGCGAGCACGCGCGGCAGATCGTCGGCATGGACGCGCGCGAACTTGCCGTCGACGCCCTGCCGCAATGTCTCGGCGTCCATGCCGTAAATGTCTTCCACATTGGGCGAGGTATAAGGCATCGAGGCCCTGCCGTCGGGGCCGAGCCGATAAGAGGCGATGAGGCCCGGCACGGAGGCGGCGATGCCGGCGAGCTGATCGGCGAGCCGCGCCTTCTCGCGCAATTCGGACTCGATCGCCTTTTTCTCGGTGATGTCGCTGACGACGCCGATGAGCCGCACGGCGCGGCCGTTCTCCACCAAGGCCTGGGCGCGACATGCGATCCAGCGCAGAGCGCCGTCGCTCTTTCTGTGGATGCGGAACTCTGCCTGATAGCGCCCCTCGCCGTGCGGATCGACCGCCGAGCGCATCGATTGGCGCACCGACGCGACATCATCCTCGTGCACGATGGCGAAGACCACCTCCGGCGAGAGCGGCTGATCGGCGGGAAAGCCATAGATCTCGCGATATTTCTGATCGGCCTCGGTGACGTCCGCTGCGATGTCGTATTCCCAGCTGCCGATCGCGCCGGCGGCGAGCGCGAGACGCAGGCGCTCATTGCTGCGCCGCAGAGAATCCTCGATCTCGCGGCGGTCGGTCACATCGATGGCGGCGCCGATCGCGCGCGTCGCGACGACGCCGCGCGCGGTGCGGCGGAACTCGAATTGTCCGGCGAGGGCGATCCAGCGCAAGGCGCCGTCCATGCGCCTGATGCGCATCTCATGGCTCCACTCGCCATTCTTGGCGCCCGCGCAGGCCTCGAGAAACTTGCGCTCGAAATCGCTCTTGTCGGCCTCCAGCAGCATGGCCCCCGCCTCGGCGAAGCAGAGCGTCTGATCCGGCGCCAATCCCAGAATCTCATGCATGGTGACGGAGAAGCGGCTCGTCCCGGTGACGAGATCGACGTCGAAAGTGCCGACGCCGCCAGCGGCCACGGCGAGCCGCGACCATTTCTCGCGCTCGCGCAACGCCTCATTGGCGGCGAAGGAGCGCTCCATCCATTTCGTCTGGGTGAGATCTGTGACGATGGCGAGGCGCGGCCGCGCATCCTCGGCCGGCGCGCCCAGCTCGACGCTCGCCGACAGCAGCGAGCCGTCGGCGCGGCGAATCTCGAACTCGCGGCTCGCCGCCTCCGGCGCCGCGAAGAAAGCGGCGAAGCGCTCGGCCTGATCCGGCGCGATATGATCGAGCATGTTGTCGCCGATGAGCTGCGCCGCCGGGCGGCCGATCATCTCGCGAAACTGGCGATTGCAATGCAGGATCACGCCCTCGGGCGAAAGCTCGATCGAGCCTTCGCGCATCTGCTCGAGCAGACGACGGCAGAAATGCTCGGCGCCCTCGCTCGACGATGGGGACGCAGCCGGCGCCGTTCGCGCTCCGAGACGCTCGCGGCTCTGCCCGGCCTCGAGAAGAAGCCGCCGCAGATCCTCGATATCCTGAAGCTGATCGCCCAGTTCGTCCACCGACTTCCTCTCCCCCTTCCGAGACGCGAGCGTCGTTGGACGCCCGAACCGGGAAGGTGTTCGCGCGACACCGCAGCCGCGGACCGCGCTTTTTGCGGACGTCGCGTTCGAGCCGTCGGCGACGCGCTTTAGAGGCGAGAGTTCGCGCCTCGCTTAGGGATTCGGTGGCTTGTAAGGCAGGCGCGGCCGACAGGCTTCCTGTGGAAACTACTTAGCGCGCTCTTTGCTCTACTATGCCGGAAGCGCGAAAAAATATGCGCCAGATCAATCATCTGGCGCATATTGTGAAAGAAGCGACCTATATTTCGTTCGCATTCGAACGATCAGAACTCTTCCCAGCTCTCATCCGCGGACGGAGCCGAGGCGCCGCGACCGCCGGCCGAAGCGACGCGCCGCCTCGCCGGCGCCGCCTCGACGCGCCGCTCGCTCGCGCGCGGAACGGCCGCCGGACGCGCGCTCTCGCCGCGCTCGATGCGGAAAACGGAGATGAGGCTCGAGAGCTCTTCCGCCTCATGGCTGAGGCTGTGGCTCGCCGCCGTCGTCTCCTCGACCATTGTGGCGTTCTGCTGCGTCATGCTGTCGAGCTGGCCGACCGCGCGATTGACCTCGGTGAGGCCGGTCGCCTGCTCGCGCGAGCCTGCGGCGATGTCCGTCACCACGCGGCTCACCTCGCCGACCTGCGAGACGATGCGCTCCAGCGCCGCGCCGGTCTCCGTCACCAGCACCACGCCATTCTCGACCTGCGAGGTCGAGGCGGCGATCAGCGCCTTGATCTCCTTGGCCGCCTCCGCCGAGCGCTGCGCCAGCGCGCGCACTTCCGAGGCGACGACGGCGAAGCCGCGTCCCGCCTCGCCCGCGCGCGCCGCCTCGACGCCGGCGTTGAGCGCCAGAAGATTGGTCTGGAAGGCGATCTCGTCGATGACGCCGATGATCTTGCCGATATCGCGCGTCGAATTCTCAATGCGCCGCATCGCCTCCACGGCGTCGCGCACGATGGCGCCGCCCTTCTCGGCGTCGGATCGCGTCACCTCGAAGACCTCGCTCGCATGGCGCGTGCTGTCGGCGGTCTTGTTCACCGTCGCGGTGATCTCCTCGAGCGCGGCGGCCGTCTCCTCGAGATTGGCGGCCTGCGCCTCGGTGCGGCGCGCGAGATTGTCGGAGGCTTTGGCGATCTCGACGCTCGATGAACGGATGGCGCTCGCAGAATCACCCACATCGGCGAAGGCCGTGGCGAGCTTGGCGGCCGCATTGTTGAAGTCTTCCTTGATCTTGTCGAAGCCGCCATCGAGCTTGTCGACGACGCGCCGCTGCAGATCGCCGCGGGCGAGCTCCTCGAGCGCATGGGCCATCACGTCGATCGCATGGCGCTGATGCGCCTCGGCCTCCGCGCGCTGCGCCTCGGCGGTGCGGCGCTCCTCGCGCAGCACGTCGAGATAGACCGACACGGAGAGATTCATGTCGAGGAAGACGGCCTTGACGAGCGCTGCGACGCCGCGGGAGGTGCGATCGACGCGCGTCTTGCCGGCGAGCATGGAGCCCGAGAGATTGTCCTCGACAATGGCTTGGATCAGACGCTCGGTGATGAGGGCATAGGCGGAAATATAGAAGCTCGGCTCCAAGCCGATGCGGGCGTGCGCCTGGCCGACGGCCGTCACCATGCGCACATATTCCGCGCCGAACTCGGCCTCGGTGATCTGCGCCCAATGGCGCATCTGCGCGGATTTCGCCGCCGCCATATGGCGCTCGTCGGAGAAGAAGCCGCGCAGCTTCACGTCGCCGCGAACCTTCTCGTAAAAAGCGTCGAGAGCCGGGCCGAGGGCCTTCGAGATGACAGGCTTGACTTGGCGCAAGGCGCCGCGGGCCGCCTCGTTCATCTCCATGAACGCCAAACTGTCGTCCAGAGACGAGCTGCTCTTCGAAGACTCGGCCATCTTTTGCTCCCGCAATTCGTTAACCATCGGGCGCGCTGCCTCCGCGAATCAAATTCGCGCATTCCCGTGATGATGGATTAAGCGATATGGGAAGTTTCGGCATTACTAACACGTCACAATTCGTCATTGCATCGCACAGTCCTGCGGCGCTGAAACATTATCACATCAGTAAAATATTGGACGTCAGTTCGAGACAAGCTCGCCTCGCTAGTCGAAATCTTCGTCCCTCTGCGTCGAGGCTAGCTCGTTGAAATCGAAACAGCAGAAACGACATGTGGCCGCCGCGCCGCAGCCCGCCGATGCGAGCGAATTGCTCGCCGATCTCATGGCGAGCCTGCGAGCGGACGATCTCGCGACCGCATTGCGTAAAATCGACGCATCCCGCGCGCTGGTCGACCGGCATGCGTTCGCGAGCTATCTCGCCGGCCTCGTCCGCGTCTCGCTCGGACAGGACGAAGCGGCGATCGATCATTTCGGCAAAGCGATCGCCATCGATCCCGATCATGCGCAAGCGCTCTACGGCCGCGCGGTGGCGTTGCAAAAATCCGGACGGCCGGAGGCGGCCGTAACCGACCACGCGCGATCGCTGCGGCTCGATCCCGGCAATGTCGAGGGATGGCTGAATTACGGCGTCGCTCTGCAAATGGCCGGACGCAGCGCCGAGGCCGTCGAGGCCTATGGGCAATTGCTGGCGCGCGCGCCCGACCATGCGCAGGGCTTCGCCAATCGCGGCCTCTCGCTGCATGCGATCGGCGAGGATGCGCGCGCGATCGAAGATTACGACCGCGCCGTCGCGCTTCTTCCCGCCGATCCCGTGCCGCTGCGCAACAAGGCCGTCTCGCTCGCGCGTCTCGCGCGGCATGAGGAAGCGCTCGATTGCTTCGCGCGCGCCTTCGCGCTCGATCCCTCCTGTCTCGACGCCGCCGATGGCGCGCTCGCGGCGCTCGTCGCCCTGCGCCTCTACGAGGACGCCGTCTCCTTCTGCGACACTGTGCTGAGCCTCGCGCCCGGCCATGTTCCGGCGCTGCTGACCAAGGCCAATGCGCTGCACGAAACCAAGCGCTACGCCGCCGCGCTCGCAATATTCGACGAAGCCCTCGCGCGCGCGCCGCAGGATCCCAAGCTGCTGACCAATCGCGGCATGTGCCTGTTCGAGCTCGGCCGGCTCGAGGAGGCGCTGTCTTGCGCGCTCGCCGCCATCGCCGCCGATCCGACATTCGCGCTCGCCTGGCGCTGTCGCGGCATGGTCGAGATGCGCCGCTCCGATCTCGACGACGCCCTCGCCTCCTTCGACGAGGCGCTGCGCCTCGCCGATGATGAGCCGGACGTGCATTGCGGCCGCGGCATCGTGCTGAAGGAGCTCGGCCGCTTCGACGAGGCGCGCGCGCAATTCGACCATGCGCTCGCGATCGATCCGCGCCATGCGGAGACGAAAGCCAATAAGGGCACGCTGCTGCTGCTGCGCGGCGAGTTCGAGCAAGGCCTAGAGCTGTTCGAGCATCGCTGGGTGCTGGACGATCGCCCCAAGACCGAGGTCGCCTATCGTTGGCCGGAATGGCGCGGCGAGCCGCTGGCCGGCAAGTCGCTCCTCATTCTCGACGAGGCGGGCCTCGGCGACGCGCTGCAATTCATCCGCTATGCGCCTTTGCTGGCGAAGGCGGGCGCCAAGGTCGCCTATCATTGCCGCCCCGCGCTGCTGCGCCTGATGCGCGGCCTCGGCGAGACTGTCGAGATCATCGCCGCTCCGGCGCAGGATGCGGCCTATGATTATTGCGTCACTCTGTGCAGCCTGCCACACGCCTTCGGCACGCGCGCGGAGACGATACCGGGCGAATCCTATCTTCATGCGGAGCCGGAGCGCGTCGCTTTGTGGCGCGAGCGTCTTGCCGGCGAAGGATTGAAGGTCGGAATCGCCTGGCAAGGCAGCGCGCATTCGCGCTCCGACCATGCGCGCGCCGCGCCGCTCTCGGCTTTCGCGCCGCTCGGCGCCATTGCGGGCGTGCGGCTCTATAGCCTTCAGAAGAATTTCGGCGCCGATCAATTGCGCGACGCGCCCATGCGCGTCATGTCCTTCGGCGCGGATTTCGACGCCGGCGCGGATGCTTTCGTCGATACGGCGGCGGTCATCGAGAATCTCGATCTCGTCGTGACGATCGACACCTCCATCGCCCATCTCGCCGGCGCGCTCGGCAAGCCGGTGTGGATCGCGATCAAGCATGCGCCGGAATGGCGCTGGCAATTGGAGCGCGAGGACAGCCCCTGGTATCACAGCGCGCGCCTGTTCCGTCAGGAGAAGCGCGGCGATTGGAGCGACGTCTTCGCGCGCATCGCGCGTGAGCTCGCAGCGCTCGCGGCGTCGCATGCGCGGCCGGCCGAGGCGGACGCCATTCTCATTCCCGGCTCGGTGGGTGATCTCATCGACCGCATCACGATTCTCGAGATAAAGGCGCGCAAGATCGCCGACGCCGAAAAGCTCGCCAATGTGGCGCGCGAGCTCGCTCTGCTACAGGGACTGCGCGACGAGCGCGGCTTCGTCGGCGGCGCGCTGGACGCGCTGGCGCGCGAGCTGGAGGAGACCAATCTCGCGCTGTGGAATATCGAGGACGATATTCGCAATTGCGACAAGCGGGGCGATTTCGGCGATGAGTTCATCGCGCTGGCGCGCAGCGTCTATCAGCGCAACGACCATCGCGCGGCGCTGAAGAAGCGCATCAACCTTGCCTGCGGCTCATTGATCGTGGAAGAGAAATCCTATGACGAGGCGCCGCGCGCCTCGTGAGCTATCGCTGACCGCTTCGCGCGGCGCGCTCAAATCCCGCTCGATTTCGACGAGAACTCGAAACCTTCGATCAGCATCGGCGGGGCCGAGATCGCCGCGCCGCCCATCTCGGTCTTCACGCGCTCGCTCGCGCCGATCGCCGCTATGCGCGAGAAGGCGCCGTGGAGATTTTCATTGAAGCGCATATTGCGCACGGGCGCGACGATCTCGCCATTCTCGATGAGGAAATTGCCGTCGCGCGTCAGCCCGGTGAGCAGCAGGCCGCGCGGCTCGACTATATTGGTGTACCAGAAGCGCGTCACCAATATGCCGCGCCGCACGCCGCGGATCATCTCCTCGAGGGGAGTCGTCCCGCCGGCCACGGTGAAATTATGCGCCGCGGGAATGGCCTCGGCGCCGGTCTTCTGCGCCCAATAGCGTGGGCGCGCGAGCGTCTTCAGCACGCCCTTGTCCACCCACCGCCGCGCCTCTTGCGCGAGCCCTTCTTCGCCGAAGGGCGCCTCTGGCGCGATCGCGTCGCGCGGATCGGAGCGCATGGAGAAATCGGCGCTGAACAAAGCGTCGCCGAGCTTGGTTCCGCCGCCGGCGCGCGAAAAGAAGCTGCGGCCTTCGTCGGCCGGGCGCGCGCGCAGCATCCACATCAGCCATTGCGCCAGCTCGCCCACCGCCGTCGGCTCCAATATCACCGTATAGCGTCCGGGCTCGAGATCGAGCGGCTCCTCGTCGCGGGCGGCCTTCAGCGCGGCGCGGCGGCCTATGTCGGCGGGATCGAGCTGCGCGACCGAAAAATGGCGGGCGCCGGCCCAGCCGGACCAGCCGTCGCTCTTATGGCGCGCGGTGGTCGAGAGATCGACGAAGCTCTCGCGATCATACGCGAAGAGTCCGGCGCTCGAGGCCAGCGCCGAGAAGCGGCGGCCGGCCGCCGCGCAGCCGAACATGTTCACGCCTCGCGCCGTCCCCTCGGCGACGACGCGCGCGGTCGCCTCGGCGAGAAAGCGAAGATCGAGCGCTCCGGTCGCCTCGTCGTAGCGGGCGCTCTCCGAATAGGCCTGCGCGCCGAGCGGCGACAGAAATTCGGGGTCCGCCGGCAAGAGGCGCGCGATCTCCTCCGAGCGCGCCACGGCGCGGGCGAGCTCCTCCCATTCGAGCCCGCCGACCGAGACCGCGCCGACCCGCCCGCCGACATGCGACTCTATGCGCGTGTTCACGCGCGCCGTCGCGACATTGGTGGTGACGCCGCCGCCGGCGAAGCGCAGGCTCTGCGCCTCCTCGCCCTCGATACGGATCACGCAGGACTCCGCCGCGGACAGGGACCGCAGACGATCGGCGAGGGCGAGGGCGTCGTCTCGCGTCAGGAACATGGCCGGCCTTTCTCATTCGACGGGTCCGGCGGCGGCCGGCAGTCGCATGATAAGATGGTTGTCCGCCGTTCGAAAGCGTCTGGCGCGGCCGCGACTGTGGCCGCCGCGCAACAGCGGCTCGGATATTCGGCCGCAGCGGCCCCGGATCATTGACCCGGGAATTCCAGCGGACCTATTTTTGCGCCCGATGAGGACATTCTCCTCCATGCGCCGCCCGGCGCGCCGGCTCCTCGCCTGCGCAACGGTGATTCTCGCCCTATTGCAGGCCGTCGCCCTCTTCGGCTCGATAGCGCGCGCGCATGGCGATGTCGGCTTCTCCTCCGCTCTCTCGGCCAGCGCGCTCTGCGCCGCCGCCCGCGACAGCGACGGAACGCCACTCGCCCATCACGCCGGCGAGCATCATTGCGTCCTGTGCTCGGATCGCGGCGCCGAGCCGCCCGCCCTCGCGCCCATCGCCGCGCCGCTTTCGCTGCGGCCGGACGGCGTCGCCAGCATAGGCGCGCGGGCGCTGTCGCCGCGCGCGCCGCCGCTCGGCTGGGCGAGCTCCTGGTCCTCACGCGCGCCGCCATCGGCCTGAAAATCGAATGCCGCCGCCCCTCGGGCGAGCGGCCGGTCTCGACTTTTCGGTTCCATCGCGCTCGCGCGCCAGCCAGGGCGTTTCCATTGTCTCGATCGATCTCGTCGCGCGGCGATCGGCCTGCGGACGCCAAACCCTGGCGGTTCCGCGAGCTGTTCCTCGCCCATAAGCGCGATCTCTTCGGCTTTCTCGTGCGCAAGGTCGGCGCCGTCGATGCGCCGGATCTGCTGCAGGAGACGTTCCTGCGCATGGTCCGCCATGATCGGCCCGAGACCATCGAGGACCCGCCGGCCTTTCTGAAACAGATCGCGGTCAATCTCGCCCGCGACTTCGCCCGCCGCCGCAAGACCGAGGAGAGCCGTCTCCAATTCGGCGACTATGTGATCGACCCGCCGGCGCCGGAAACGCCGATCGAGGAGCGGCTCGACTATGAGCGGCGCTCGGCGCTGCTGAAGGCGGCCATAGAGACATTGCCGCCGCGCTGCCGCGAGGCCTTCGAGCTGCATATCTATAATGACGTCCCGCTCGCCGAGGTGGCGCGGCGGATGGACATATCCGACCGCATGGCGCGCAAGCATGTGAGCCTCGCGCTGCGCGCCTGCCGCGCCGCGCTGCGGAGCGAGGCCGAGTGATTTTTTCCCGTTTCGAGGTTCCGCCTCGCGCCGGGGCCGCGTCATCTATACTGTCGCGCGCGGCGCCTCGAGGACGGATGGAGAGATGACCGGGGATAAGGCGAGAGAACCCGCGCCGGACGAAGCCGGGGACGCCGCGATCGAATGGTTCGTGCGCCTGCGCGAGGGGAAGCTCTCGGCCGAGGAGACGGCCGCCTTCGAGGCCTGGCGCGCCGAGCCGGCGCATGCGGCCGCTTTCGACGACGTGCTGCATATGTACGGCCACCTCGCCGGCATGAGCCCTGCCCACCGCATGCGGCCGGCGCCGCGCGCCGCGCGCGAGATGCGGGCGGCGGCCCTCGCCTTCGCCGCGGCGGCGGCTGTCGCGGTCTTCGCCTCTTATGATGAAATCGTCCTGCGGCTCGAGGCGGACCACTTCACCGGCGTCGGCGAGAAGCGTCTGGTGACGCTGGACGACGGCTCGCATGTGCTGCTCGACTCGCGCTCGGCCATTGCAGTGCGCTATGCGGCGGGCGAGCGGCGGCTCCGCCTCCTCTCGGGCGAGGCCTGGTTCGACGTCGCGCCCGACGCTTCGCGCCCCTTTGTCGTCGAGGCGGGCGACGGCCGCGTCACCGCGCTCGGCACCGCCTTCGATGTGGCGCTGGAAAAAAGCGGCGCGCGCGTCACTGTGACGGAGCACCGCGTCGGCGTCGCCAGCGGCGGCAAGACCACGATCGTCGAAGAGGGCCAGCAGACCGCCTTCGAGCGCGACGCGCCGGCGCGCGCGCCCGAGACGATCGATATCGACACGGCGACCGCCTGGCGGCGCGGCAAGCTCATCGTCAATCGGCAGCCGCTCGGCGATGTGCTCGCCGCGCTCGGCCGCTATCATCGCGGCTATATTTATTGCGTCGATCGCGCGATCTGCGCGCGGCGCATCTCCGGCGTCTTCGGCGCGCAGGAGGACGCGCTGCAATCCTTGGCGGAAATAGAGGCCTCGCTCGGCCTGCGCGCCATCCATGTCACCAGCTATCTGATCCTTCTGTATTGAATTCGAACGCTTCATCGGCGCGCGAATTTTTTCGAGCGAGGGAGGTTCCGCTTTTTCCGCCTGCTGCGTCCTGTTCCCGAGAGCCCGAACTCTATGGCGGGCATTGCGACGGCGGGACGAAATGGCCATGGCGAGGAAGAAGTCGGTAGGCGAGGGCGTGAATATGAGTTCGACGGCGATCGCCTTGGCGCTGAGCGCGATGACGCTCGGGGCCGAGGCTCCGGTGACGAGCGCGCAGGCCTCTATCTCGCCGCAGGAGCGCGACGGGGCGCTGCGCGACTATCGCATTCCGGCCGGCGCCATGGAGACGGCGCTCAACGCTTTCGCCGACCGCAGCGGCCTGCATATCGTCTTCGACGTCGGCCTCACAGAGGCGATGCGAACGCGCGGCGTCGTCGGCGCCTATTCGGTGCGCGAAGGGCTCGACCGGCTGCTCTCGGGAACCGGCCTCTCCTATCGCCTGTCGGAGAATGGACGCTCCGTCTCCATCATTCTCGCGCAGGCGGCGCGCGGAACCATGACCGACGCCAGTGGAGCCGAGCTGCCGCCCATCGACATAGGCGCGGAGCAAAAGCGCGCGAGCGGCGTCTCCACCGCGCCGGGCTTCGACGCCGAACGCGCCAAGCTGCCGATCTACCGCGATCCGCCTGGGCAGACGGTGACGACCGTCGATCACAAATTCCTCGAAACGACGCCGATGCAGACTGTGCAGGACATGCTGCAATACAGTCCCGGCGTCTCCATCTCGCAAGGCACGATGCCGCGCGAGCTGCTGCCGTCGATCCGCGGCTCCGGCAATCGGCTCGGCATGACCTACCCCTTCTCCGTCCGCAATATCATGCTCTATGAGGACGGCTTTCCGATCGTCACCGCGGACGGCAATGGCCGCACCGACATGTTGGACCCGCATTCCTTCTCGGGCGTCGACGTCTATCGCGGCCCCTCCTCGGCGATGTTCGGCAATTACGCCTATGGCGGCGCGATCAATTTCCGCAGCCTGACCGGCAAGGAGATCGACGGCGTCGAGACCGGCTCGGAATTCGGCAGCTTCGGCTATTTCAACAATTATCTGCGCGTCGGAAAGAAATTCACCGACCGCGATCTCGGCGATCTCGACATTGCGATCTTCGGCTCCGACACACGCGGCGACGGCTATCTCGCGCGCGGCGCGCATGAGTTCGACCAGGGCAAGGTCCTGGCCACTTGGACGCCGCTTCCGACCGATCGGCTGACGTTCAAATTTCTCGCCAGCAGCTCCTTCGCGGAATTCATGAACCGCAGCTCGCTGACGCAATTCTACACCAACCCTTATGGCAAGAATGTCAATTGCCGCATAGCGACGCCCGCCAATCTGCCCTTCTGCAACAATCTCAATGTGCCGGCGAATGGCTCCTTCACCAGCGCTACGTCGGGGCTCTCCAATCAGAGCGTCTGGCAGCTCGGCACGCATTGGCATGTGATGCGCGACATTGTCGGCTTGCGCTATGAGCACGATTTCGACAACGCCACCACATGGCGCACGCAATTCACCTATGATTATCTCGATTACATCAACAGCACTTGGCCGCCGCCGAAGGTCGGCCCGGCGGCGCTCGGCGGCCTCGGCGGCCCGGTCGCGATCCGCGGCCCGTCCTTTGGCCTCAGCGCCTCGACCGACATCACCAATCATGGCGCGATCTTCGGCCTGCCGGCGACGCATTATCTCGGCTTCTTCTACGACGGCCTCAAAAGCGTCAATCCGCTGTATTCGCAGGTTCCCAATGTGTGGAATTATGGCGCGATCGGCGGCGCGGTCGGCAATATCGAATCCAATCATTCCAATATCGGCCTTCGCGCGCGCGAGGAGATCGCGCTGACGCCGCAGCTCACCGCGGCGATCGGCTTCAGCTCCAATTGGAACAGAATCTCCGGCGTCTATAGCGTCTATAATTACGCGAGCAATGGAACCATGACGCGGCCGACGCAGGTCGGCGTCGACAATGACTATTGGAACACGGCGCCCGAAGCCTCGCTCACCTATCGCTACAGCCCGGAATGGCAATTCCGCGCGCGCTATGCGACGGGCTATGGCACGCCGAATTTCATGTATCTCACCAATACGCCGACGGGCGCGGGCAACAACGCCTCGCTGAAGGCGCAGACCAATATGGGCGTCGATCTCGGCGTCGATTGGACTCCGGCGAAGAATTTGACGGCGAGCGTCACGCTCTATCACGAATGGTTCCGCAACGAGATACTCACTCAATCGAATGGTCTCGTCAGCTATCAGCTCAACGCGCCCTCCTCGATCCATCGCGGCGTCGAGGCGAGCGTCGATTGGCGGCCTTTCGATGGTTGGCGCTTCATCGCGGCCTATGCCTATAATGACCAGTATTTCACCAATTTCTGGGACAATCTCTCATCGACCGTCTCTTATAATCGCACCGGAAATCGCATCCCCAATGTGCCGACGCATACTCTGACGAGCCGCGCCGGCTATGACATTGCGGACGGCGATTTCAAAGGGCTCGGCGCTTTCGTCGAATATGTGTTCAAGAGCTCCTACACGATCGACAACGCCAATCTGACGTCGATCCCGGGCTATGGACTCGTCAATCTCAATGTGCATTACAGCCGCGCCATCGCGGACAGCTATGTGAAGAACATAGAGGTCTATTTCGATGTGAAGAATCTCTTCGACCGCACCTATGTGGCCGGCGCCAATGTGCTGACCAACACGCTGATGACGGGAACCGCCGTGCAGACGCCGGCGATATTGCTCGCCAATTCGACCGGCGCATCGATCATCGCCGGCTCGCCGCGGGCTTTCATCGGAGGGGTGAAGTTCAAATTCTAAAGGCGCACAACGTCATTGCGAGCCACAGGCGAAGCAATCGAGTGGCTTCGCGCGATGATAGCGAATGTGCTCGAGCCCCCTCCCCAGCCCTCCCCCGCTTCGCGGGAGAGGGGGCAGATTGCGCGCTTCATGGAGATTTCGTGTAGCGTTTGCCGCCTCCCTCTCCCGCGCAGCGGGGGAGGGTGAGGGAGGGGGCCTTCGCCGTGAAGGATTTCAGTCGCGCGCGGTGTTCAGCACCGTCACGCCGCGGAAGCGCGCCGCCGGCGCGCCATGAGAGACCGGCGCGAGCTGCATCGGCTCCGCCTTGCCGCAAGTGAATGTGCCGCACAGCCGGTAGGTGGAGGCGTCGCCGAGTCCATCGAGCGAATTCCAAAACGGAATGGTGCGGCCCTGATAGGCCGCGTCGCGCACCGGCTCGCCGAGCTTGCCGTCGCGGATCTCGTAGAACATCTGGCCGCCGAATTGGAAATTGTCGCGCTGCTGATCGATGCTCCAGCTTCCCGCGCCGACGATATAGAGCCCCTTCTCGACGCCGCCGATCAGCTGCTCGAGCTTGCAGGCTTCGGGATTGGGCGCGAGCGAGATGTTCGGCATGCGCTGAATGGGAAACGCGGTCGGATCATCCGCATAGGCGCAGCCGTTGGAGCGCTCGGCGCCGATGAGATGCGCCTGACCCAGCGCCATTTGGAAATTGCGGAACACGCCTTTGGAGACGATCTCGAATTCCGCGCGCTCGCGCGGCGCGCCATCGTCGTCGAAGGCGATGCTGGCGAGTCCGCCCTCCTGCGAGCGATCGGCCTTGATCGTCATCAGCTCGCTGCCGAAGCGCAGATTGTCGAGCATATGCGGCTTGACGAAAGAGGTGCCGGCGAAATTCGCCTCCCAGCCGAGCGCGCGATCGAGCTCGGTGGAATGGCCGACCGTCTCGTGAATGGTGAGCCAGAGATTGGTGGGGTCGATGACGACATCGGTCACGCCCGCCTCGACGGGCTTGGCGCCCAGCTTTTGCCGCGCGTCCTCGACGGCCTGCCGCGCCTCGCCGAGGAGATCGCAGGAGAGCGCATGCTCCCAGCCGGCGGCGCGCGCCGGAGCGAGACTCTCGCGCGTCGCGAAACGGCCGGAGGCCTTGTCGATCAGCGTGACCTCGAAAGAGGGCTGCGTGCGCGTACGCGACTGGAAGATGCGGCTGCCGCGGCTGTCGGCGAAGAGCCGCTCCTCCGTGGCGAAGGCGAAGGAGGAGACGCAATAATCCGCGCCCGCCGCCAGCGCCGCGGCGTTGACGGCGACGAGGCGCTCGACCTTGGCGGGCGCATCGACGGCGAAAGGATCGACGCCGAGCGGCATGATCCATTCGGCGACATGCGGCTCGGTCTCCTCGATCTGCACGGGCGCGACGCGGATGGGCGCGACGGCGCGGGCGTTGTGGATGGCGCGCTCCACCGCCGCGGCTATGGCGCCTCGCTCCAGCGAGCGCGCGCCATAAAAGCCCCAGCAGCCATCGACGAGCACGCGCAGGCCGAAGCCGGGGCTGACGCTCTCGAAAAATTCGTCGAGCCGATCTTCCTTCGCCTGGACGAATTGGCGGCGCGTCTCGCCGAGGCGAATATCGGCGTAGCTCGCTCCGGCGCGGCGCACGGCGGCGAGCGCCATCTCCGCCAGCTCGGCGAGACGGGCGCGGTCGAGGCGAAACGGCGCGGCCGTCCGCGAAAGGTCTTTGGGATTATGCGCTACGGTCATGGTTCCCTCGCCGCCGAAGGATAGACTGGGAGCGGCGGCGAGGGAAAGCCGTTTCAGTGCAGAACGGCGAAGCCCTGCTTCTTGTAGAAGCCGGCGGCCTCCGGACCCTTCAGAAAGGCGAAGAATTTCGCCGCCGAGTCACTCGTCGAGGAGGCGGTCAGCGCGAAGGGATAGACGATCGGCGGGTGCGACGAGGCCGGGAAGGTCGCGACGACCGAGACCTTGGGATCCGAATGCGCGTCGGTCAGATAGACGATGCCGAGCGGCGCCTCGTCACGCGCGACGAAGAGGAGCGCGGCGCGCACATTTTCGGCGAAGGCGAAGCGCGATTCCAAATCCTCCCACAGGCCGAGCTTCTGCAGCGCCGCCTTGGCGTATTTGCCGACAGGGACGGAGGCCGGATCGCCGGTGGCGATGCGTCCGCTGTCGCCGAGCGCGCCCAGCAGCGAGGCCTTATCCAGCGTGAGCTTCTTCGTGCTGGCGATCTTGGGCGCGATGAGCACGAGGCTATTGCCGAGCAGATCGGTGCGCGAGCCCTCCTTCAGCAGCCCGCGCGAGGAGAGATAATCGGCGGAGGCGGTGTCGGCCGAAATGAAGATGTCGGCCGGCGCGCCCGATTCGATCTGCTTGGCCAGCGGCAGGGAGGCCGCATAGCTGATGGAGACCTCGACGCCGCTCTTCTTCTTGAAGGCCGCAGCGGCGTCATCCAATGCATTCTTGAGGCTCGCCGCCGCGAACACAGTCACCGTCTTGGCGCCGGTAGCCTTATCGGCCGCGGGAGCCTCTGCATAGGCCGGGGTGAAATTCAGCGACAGAAAAGCGGCGACGAGCGCCAGACTTGCCAGTTTGACCATGAGAACCACTCCGATGATCGGCTCGGATGGATGAGCCTTGTCTTACTTATGCATATATTTTGCCTATTTGTGAGTCTTTCACATAATTTCGCATAGGAATAGCAAATTGCGACTGGCTCTGGATCGCGCGCCTTTGTTGGCGGTGCGGGATAATTGGGAGATTGTCGCCGAAGGCTGGCTATGTTAATTTTCCGCATCTCGGAAAAAACACACAATGTCTGAATTTCTCACCACGCGCGAGCTCGCCGCGCTGCTGCGCGTCAAGGAGCGCAAGGTCTATGATCTCGCCGCGGAAGGCGCCTTGCCTGTACGCCGCGTCACCGGCAAGCTGCTGTTTCCCCGCATCGAGATCGAGGAGTGGCTGGCCGCGGGCGCGAGCGGCCGGGCTCCGCGCGGCGAAGGCTCGGCGACGCGTCCGCTCGTCGTCGCCGGCGGCCATGATCCGCTGCTCGAATGGGCGTTGCGCGAATCGCGCTGCGGCGTCGCGGCGCTGCTCGACGGCGCGCTGGACGGGCTCGAGCGCGCCGCCGCGGGCGGCTGCATCGCCGCCGGACTGCATATTCCGGAGCCGGACGACGGCTGGAATGTCGAGACGGTGGAGCGGCGGCTCGCGGGCGAGCCGGTCGTCGTCGTGGAATGGGCCAAGCGCCGCCGCGGGCTGATGTTTCGCAAGGGCCTCGCCCGGCGCATCGACGGGCTCGCCGATGTGCGCGACCTCGCCTTCCAATCACGCCAGCCGGAGGCGGGCAGCGAGCTCGTCCTCACCCAGCTGCTCGCGCAGGCGGGGATGAAGCGCGAGCATCTGCGCCTTGTTCCCGCCGTGGAGCGCTCGGAAACCGATCTCGCCTCCGCCATCGCCGCCGGCGGCGCCGACGTCGGCCTCGGCCTCGAGGCTTGCGCGCGCCAGTTCGGCCTCGATTTCGCGCCGCAGATCGTCGAGCGCTTCGATCTCGTGGTCTGGCGCAAGGCCTATTTCGATCCGCCCTGGCAGACGCTCATGCGCTTTTGCGCGAGCGAGGCGTTTCAGGAACGCGCCGCGCGGCTCGGCGGCTACGACATCTCGCAATTCGGCGCCGTGCGCTTCAACGCGGATTAGAGCGTTTCCAGCTGAAGTGGACACCGGTTCGGCGTTGGAAGCACGTCAAAACAAAGACTCTGGCTGAGCGCGCGCTGGCGCCCGCCTTGCTGTATCGCTGAAGGAATAGGAGGAGAGACAATGTCAGCTTCCACCGAAGCGACCGCCGAGCCGACGACGCTCGAGGCCGCGATCACGACCTGCGTGCGCGCCTTCTACGACAAAGGCTTGGCCGATCCCCTGCTGGGGCCGATTTTCAGCGCGATCCCGGAGCTCGACCAGCATCTCGAAATCATCGCGAATTTCTGGTCCAAATCGCTGCTGGGCACGGATCGCTACGAGGGCCATCCTTTCGCCGTTCACATAAACCTGCCCGTCGAGCCGGAGCATTTCGCCCGCTGGATGGAGCTGTTCACGCAATCGGCGCGCGAGAACCTTCCCGCGGCGCAGGCCGAGGAGGCCATCGCCAAGGCGACACATATGTCACAATGTTTCCAAGGCGGGCTGTTTCCCTTCACCGGCGCAGATGGCAAGCCCTCGCGCCTCCCCCCGCACTGAAGTTGTAGGGCGGCCGCTCAGATCGAGAGGCCGCCGCCGCCTTCCAGAAACGCGTCCCAGGAGAAGGGCGTCCAGCCTTCCGCCTGCATCTCGATCGCAAAGGAGACGCCGCGCGCGATGAGTCGGTTGCGCGCCGTCATGCCGGCGACCTGAGCGCCGGTCGAGGCGGCGATATCGGCGAGCGGCGTGCCTTTGGCGACCGCCCTGCCCTGCTTGATGATGCCACGAATGCGGCCGCCATAGGGGGCCGGCACGGGAGCGCCGTCGATCTCCCCGAAAGCCTCTCCCGCCTCGACGATATTGCCTATTTCCTTGTGCATTTTGAAGAGTCCGGAGACGGGAGCGCGCACCGGCTCGGCCTCCGGCGGGTCCGCCTCGTAGCTCGGGCCGGGGCCTTCGCCGGGGCGCCGTATCGCGCCCGGATCCTTGCCATAAGCGTCTATGGCGAGATCGCAATTCTCGCCCGGGATCGAGCCCGGCGCGACGCCGATGGTGAGGCCGGCGAGATTTTTGACGGAGAACGGGTCCTTGCGCGGATTCATCTCCGCATCGACGACGACTTCCCAAGGCCAGCGCTCGAGAATTTCGTTGAGCGGATGCGTCAGCACCGGCACGAACATGCGGCTGCGCAGGCCGAGCATGAATTCGGCGACGAGATCGGCGCGGCGCGCCTCCACCCCCTCGAGAACGCTGGAGCCGTCGAACCAGGCGTCCGAAAACGTCATCTTACGGCGGAGATCGGGCGGCGGCGCCGCCTCGTGGACGGCGACGATATGATCGGCGAGGAACAGCTCACGCGCTATCGCGGACGCGGTTTCGCCGATGCCGAGAACGAGAACGCAGGAATGTCTTTCTGACATGACGGGCTCACTTCGGCTGAGGTGATACGGATTATGGGCCTTAGCAAGAATCTGGCCTTTGTCGCGAAAACGGCGCCACTCGGACCCGCGCGCCTCGCCTCCGGGCGCCGCGCCAGAGTGACCTAATGCCGCAGGCGCGGACCGCCAGTCTGGAACTTTTGCAATATAGTTTGGTATACGGCTCGCATAGAACGAAACGTCTCGGGCGGAGACGCCGGCTCGGCCGGCCCGTCGATGGCCCGACAATTCGGAGAGCGCCGCGAGCCGGCGATATGGAGGACGATGTGCAACCGAATGTTTCTTCAGAGGTCTCGACCGAAGCCGGCCATGTTGTCGCGAATATTCCTGCGGCTGTCGAGCCGGTGGAAAAGGACGCCAGTGCCGCGACCGCGGTGGGCGACGGCGTCATCATCATGGTGCGCTTCCGCCCTGATACGACCGTCTGGGAAATCAATGGCCTTCCCGCCCATCTCGACAAGCAGGCATGGTACAAGCTGCTGTGCCAGCGCGCCGGCGACAAATACGAGACGCGCGCGGGCGGCCGCGGCTATTTCCGCCTGACCCGCGAGCAATTTGAGGCGATCGCCGCTCGCAATCCGAACTGAGCATTTCGAAGCGGGCGCCGCCGAGCGGCGTCCGTGTTCCGAGCGAAAAACCGCCGAACGACGCCTTTTCAGCGTCAAAACGGGCGTTTTTCCCAGTAAAATGTGAGATTGGCGTATTTCTCGCTAGTTCGGCGATCATGCTGGACAAGACAACGCCGCTCTTTGCGCAGACCCACCATTACGTATCGATTTTCCCGGCGCGCGTGCTGCGGCACGAGCCGGAGGCCGGCCTCTCCACGCTGTATTTCGTCGGCGGGGAATTGCGCGTGCCTATGGTCGACGCCATCGTCGGAACCGCCATAGAGGTGGAGATCGACGCGCGCGACGTCTCCATCGCCCTCTCGCGGCCGATGGATGTCTCCATACTCAATCGCCTTCCCGGCACCATCGTCGAGCTGGATTTTCTGCCGCCGCCCTTCACGCGCGCGCGCCTTTCGCTCGGCGGCGCCCGCGTGGACGCGCTGATCACGCATGAATCGGTCGAACGGCTCGCCCTGGTCGAGGGACTCTCGGCATGGGCGATGATCAAGACGGTCGCCGTCAGCGGCCGGACGCTCGATCCCGACGCGGCTCCGTTTCCGCGTCAGTGGCCGACTTCTGGTAGGACCAGTCGAGCGCCCCGATGATCTCGTCCAGCGTTCGCTTGGCCGAATTGGCCGCGTGACGCTCGATCGAGCGATAGACGCCCACCAGCCGCTCGCCGAAAGGCGTGATCTCCGCCCCGCCCTCGCGCCGGCCGGGGAAGGTCGCCACCACCGGACTTTCGAAAGTCCGATTGAGCGCATCCACCGAAAGCCAGCATTTGCGATAGGATAGGCCGAGCGCCCGGCTCGCGCCGATGATCGAGCGTTCCTTGCGCAGTGCGTCGATCAGCTCGAGATCCGCGGGAGCGAGAACCCCGCCATTGGGCAGCTTCAAAATAACGCCGACCTGCGGCGTATCCACTTCTGTTCGCATCGTTCCGCGCCTCCTACGACGCCGCGATCTGTATCGAACAAAATATAGCTGAAAGACGACGATCCTGTCACATTGGCAACAGGATTGTCAGTGGGCGACGAAAGGCCCCGCGATCGGCGTCGCCTCGCGCTTGGCGAGCTCGATGCGGATCGCCCGGCCGACGGCGCTCGCGACCAGCCCCGATCGCTCGTCGATGCCGGTCCATTTGGCGGAGCGGCCGCGCGGATCGATCTCCAGCAGCTTGACCCCGGCCGGGATGTGGAGGCCGTCGCGGATGACCCCGCGCAGCACGCCGTCCAGCGGCGCCATCACCGGCTCGCCGTCCAAATGGCCGACGACGAAATCCTTGAACACACGGACGCCGATATCGATCGCCGAATGCCACAGGCCGGGCTTGCTGGAATAGGCGAAACGCTCCTCGCCGACATCGCCGAGGCGGTTCGGCACATGGTCGGCCGGCTCGGTCTCGCCCTCCTGGACGATGAGGCCCGCCTGCGAAGGCTTGGTCTCGATCGCGATGTCGCAATTGCGGCCGACGGCGAAATTCGGCCCGAGGCCCACCGCGACTTTAGCGAGATGCCGCAAATCCGGCGTCGCGCGATATTTCTGCATGCGCGCATCGACGAGCGCATGGGCCGTGCGAACGGCCGCGAGATCGTGGAACTGCAGCGGCGTCACCGCGACCTTGGTCGTGAAGTCGAGGATCTCGACCAGTTCCATGGTCGAATCGGCGCGCTCGGCCTCGACCTCCTCGAGCGTGATGCGCTCGCCATAGAGGCAATCGTGAAAGGCCATCTGGCGGCGGATGACGGGTGGGAAGGCGTCATGGCTCAGCACGCAGGCCCAGCCGATCCGGTTCATATGCACGGCGACCGCCGAGGCGATCTCGTTCGTTCCCAATATGACGGCCAGCGGTCGCTTCCGCCGCGGCGTCTCAAATTCGTGTCGAGGGCGCATCGCTCACTCCTGATCTGTACAGGAGGTAGCAAGCGGCGCGCCACCGCTCATGCAATGATTTTCTATTTTAATTTCAGATATCTATGAAATTATGCGACACCACGGCGGGAAGCGCACCTATATTGTCACGTATATAACAGTGACGGTTTTCGACCGTTTGTCGCTGCATCAGGCTCCCTCGGCGCGAAAATGGACAGCGAGCCAGACCGTCGGCAGCGTCTCATCCGTCCATTCGACGCGATGACGCCGATGCGCGGCGATCTCGAGATAGTCGCCCGGGGCGAGCGTCAGCACCTCGTCATGGCCCTCGAAACGCAGTCCGGCCGATCCGGCGAGCAGGATCACCCATTCCGCCTCCTCCTGATCGTGCCAAAATCCGGGCGGGCTCGCCTGGCCGAAGGAGACGATGCGCTCGACGCGCATGTTCGAGCCGGCGAGCAGCGGCAGAAACTGCTCCTGCTCCGCTTTTTCCGGCAGATCGGCGAAAATATTTTCCAGTCGCATGCGTCTTCCCGCGGCTCGCGCCGCGCCGCGGGGCGTCGCTCTCGCGACTATTCCGCGGCGTCGCGCAGACGCGCGCGGGCGACCGCGCGCAAATCGTCGATCGGCGCGAGGCCCTCGCCCGATTCGAAATGCCAGAAAGTCCAGCCATTGCAAGCGGGCAGGCCCTGCACCAAGGCGCCCGTCTTGTGAATCGAGCCGACGATGGCGCCGATCGACAGCGCGCCATCCGCGCGAACGACCGCTTTGTGGCGGCCCTTTGCGTCGGTGAGCGTCGCGCCGGGAGCGACGAGGCCCGCCTCAACGACGCTGGCGAAAGCGATTCGCGGCTCATTGCGCTTGGAGGGCGCCGGCGCCACCGCCTCGGCCGGCAGCGGCGAGATCGCCGCAATGCGCGCGCGCGCCGCAGCGGCGTAGATCTGCTCGCGCTCTATGCCGAGATAATCGCGGCCGAGCAGCCGGGCCGCCGCGCCCGTGGTGCCGGAGCCGAAGAAAGGATCGAGCACGAGATCGCCGGGATTGGTGGCGGCGAGCATGATGCGGGCGAGCAGAGCCTCGGGCTTTTGCGTCGGATGCGTCTTGCGGCCACTCGAATCCTTGAGACGCTCGCCGCCCGAGCAGATCGGCAGCAGCCAGTCCGAGCGCATCTGGCAATCCTCATTGCCGGCCTTCAAGGCGTCGTAGTGGAATGTGTAATTGCGCGCCGAAGCGTCGCGCGCCGCCCAGATCAGCGTCTCATGCGCATTGGTGAAGCGACGGCCGCGGAAATTCGGCATCGGATTGTTCTTCCGCCACACGATGTCGTTCAGGATCCAGAACCCGAGGTCCTGCATGATCGCGCCGACGCGGAATATATTGTGATAGGAGCCGATGACGAAAATAGTGGCGTTGGGCTTCATCGCGCGCCGCGCCGCCGCCAGCCAGTCGCGGGTGAAGGCGTCATAGGCGGCGAAATCGGCGAATTTGTCCCAATCATCGTCGACCGCGTCGACGACGCTCTGATCCGGCCGGGTGAGCCGATTGGCCAGCTGGAGATTGTAAGGAGGGTCGGCGAAAACGAGATCGACGCTCGCCTCCGGCAGGCCGAGCATGACCTCGACGCTGTCTCCGACGACGACCTCGTTACGCGACATCGCGCGAGGCGACCCGTAATTCGACGTCCCAGTACGCGAGACCTTTATCTGGGACTTGGGGCGGGCCGCCCCGACGCGCGCGCTACTCATGAACAATCACCGGCTACGCAACCAACGATGCGAACATTGCCCGATCGCGGTAAAAGCCGGGTTTAGAAAGCCCGTGCGCGGCTGTCTCTTTTCCGCACGCCTTCGTTAAGAAATTCCATTTTCACCAGATATTTACGAACGCTCATGACAGGCGGTCAGAGGGCGGCGGCCTCGCGGCGCGGCGCGCGCGGCTCCCGCAGCGGCGCGAAGCTCATGCGGTGAAAGGGCGTCGGCCCATGGGCTTCGAGGGCGGCGAGATGCTCGCGCGTGCCATAGCCGGCGTTGGTCTCGAATCCGTAATGGGGATAGAGCCGGGCGAGGCGGCGCATCTGGCTGTCACGCGCGACCTTGGCGACAATCGACGCGGCGGCGATAGAAAGAGAGAGCGCGTCTCCTTTCACGATCGCCTCGCCCGGACAGGCGAGCTCGGGCAGGTCGCGGCCGTCGACCAGCACGAAGCCCGGCGCGATATGAAGCGCGGCGACGGCGCGCGCCATGGCCAGCAGCGCGGCGCGGCGAATATTCAGCCGATCGATCTCCTCGACGCTGGCGAAAGCGACGCCGATGGCGAGCGCGCTGGAGACGATTCGCTCGAAGGCGGCGTCCCGCGCCTTGGCGGACAGAGCCTTCGAATCGTCGACGCCATCCGGCAGACGGTCAGGATCGAGAATCACGGCAGCGGCCGCGACCGGGCCGGCGAGCGGCCCGCGCCCGACCTCGTCGACGCCGGCGATGGGTCGAGCGCCGCCGCGCAGGACGCGCGTCTCGGTGAGAAAATGGGGAGGCATGCTCGCTCGGCTCGTCGAAAAAGGGCGGCTGAAACAAACACAGCGGCGGAGCCGGAGCAATCGGCCCCGGCGCGCCTTTTTTTAAAAAAGGCTCAGCTGCTCGGCGTCGCTGCGCGGCGGCCGGAACAGATCGGCGCGCAGCCGCGTGCGGGAAAAGCCGAGACGCTGCGCCGCCAGCTCGAAACGACGGCCGATCATCCAGGCGTAAGGGCCGTCGCCGCTCATGCGCTTGTCGAAGGAAGGGTCGTAGAGCTTGCCGTCGCGCGCCGAGCGCACCAGCGAAAGCACATGCCGCGCCTTGGCCGGAAAATGGGTGACGAGCCATTCGCTGAACAATTCGCGCAGCTCGAGCGGCAGCCGCAGCATCACATAGCCGGCCTCGCGCGCGCCGGCGGCATGGGCGCGCGTCAATATGGTCTCGATCTCGGCGTCATTGATCGCCGGAATGATCGGCGCGACCAGAACCGCGACCGGAATTCCCGCCTCGGCCAGCCGCTCGATCGTGGCGAGCCGCCGCTCCGGCGAGGCGGCGCGCGGCTCCATCGCCCGCGCCAAGGCCGGATCGAGCGTCGTCAGCGAGATCGCGACCTTGACCAGACCCTTGCGCGCCATAGGCGCGAGAATGTCGATGTCGCGAACGACCAGCGATGATTTCGTCACTATGCCGATCGGATGATCGGCGCGGCTCGCCACCTCGAGCAAGCCGCGCGTGACGCGATAGCGCTTCTCGAGCGGCTGATAGGGGTCGGTATTGGCGCCGACGGCGATGGTCTTGGGCGAATAATTGCGCGCCGACAATTCGCGCTCGAGCAATTGCGCCGCGCCTTCCTTGACGAAAATCTCCGTCTCGAAATCGAGGCCCGGAGAGAGGCCCATATAGGCGTGGCTCGGCCGCGCATAACAATAGACGCAGCCATGCTCGCAGCCGCGATAGGGATTGATGGATCGGTCGAAGGAAATGTCCGGCGAGTCGTTGCGCGTGATGATCGTCTTCGCCCGCTCGACATGGACATTGGTGCGGAACTCGCCGAGCTCCTCCAGCCCATTCCAGCCGTCATCGGCCTCGACGCGCCGCTCGCGCTCGAAACGGCCGCTCTCATTGGAGAGCGCGCCGCGCCCGCGCCGCCGCGCCGGATCGACGATCGGACGCTCCTCGCTGGAAAAATTCACGACCGCTCCGATCGCCTCACGGCTCAGCTGCGCCGCCCGGCGCCAGTCGCTCTTCTCCGATTTCTCGATCAGACGTTTCGCCGAGCTCGCCATGGCGATGATCTCCTTGCCGGCCCTGCGGCCGGCGTCTCGCCGGGCGCCGGCCTCGCTTCGGCTCGCGGCGCGAGACGCCCATGCGCGACACTGGGGCGCCTCGCGACCGCGAGCCTCGATGCGACGCTTACAACGGCTACTTACAACTCTAGGGGACTTGTTTACGCACGCTCAGAACATTTGACGAACAAGAGAACACATACGGAACAAACGAGGCCGAGTCAAGCGGCGGCGGCGCGGCCGGTCACAAAGAGAATGGAACGGAGAAAAGGCGCCCGGAGCACGCCGCCGACAGCGCGCGCTTGTCCACAGGCTGCGCGACGCAGTTGAACGCGCGGCGCGAATCGATATGACTCCGCGCCATGATCTTTCCCTCCTTCACGGCCGGAGGGGCGCCGCGATGACGGCGCCCGCCAAGGTTTCCATCGATCTCGGGACCCGCGCCGATGGCGGCGTCGCAACGCTCGATCTCGAGGAGCTGCTGGCGACGCGCCTTCTGGTGCAGGGCAATTCCGGCTCCGGCAAATCGCATCTGCTGCGCCGCCTGCTGGAGCAGAGCGCGCCCTGGGTGCAGCAGGCGATCATCGATCCGGAAGGCGATTTCGTCACGCTGGCCGAGCGCTACGGCCATGTGGTGGTGGACGCCCGCTGCGGCATCGCCGATCTCACGCGCATCGCCGCGCGCGCCCGCCAACACCGCGTCTCTGTGGTGCTCGATCTCGAAGGGCTGGACGCCGAGCAGCAGATGCACGCCGCCGCCGCTTTTCTCGGCGGGCTTTTCGACGCCGAGCGCGACCAATGGTATCCGCTGCTCGTCGTGGTGGACGAGGCGCAGCTCTTCGCGCCCGCCGTCGCCGGCGAAGTGTCGGACGAGGCGCGCAAAGCCTCGCTCGGCGCCATGACCAATCTCATGTGTCGCGGCCGCAAGCGAGGTCTCGCCGGCGTCATCGCCACGCAGCGCCTCGCCAAGCTCGCCAAGAATGTCGCGGCGGAGGCGTCCAATTTTCTCATGGGCCGCACTTTCCTCGACATAGACATGGCGCGCGCCGCCGATCTGCTCGGCATGGAGCGGCGGCAGGCGGAAATGTTCCGCGATTTGCAGAGCGGCAATTTCGTCGCGCTCGGCCCGGCCATGGCGCGCCGCCCGCTGCCCGTGCGCATCGGCCCGGTGGAGACTTCCGCGCGCAATGTCAGCCCCAGGCTGCTGCCGCTGCCGGAGGCCGGCGCCGACGACGCGCATCTCATTTTCACGCCCGGCGCCAATGAAGCGCGCTTCGAGGCCCCGCGCCGGCCGCCGCCGCCCGCGCCGACCGCCGATGTGCTGGCGCGGCTCGCCCGCAGCGCGCCGCCGGCGCCGCCCGCCGCCGAGTCGCCGCCGAGCATTTCGCCCGAGCAGCGTCAGGCTGCGATCGATTCGGCGCTGCGCGAGATTTTGAGCGACAGCGACGCCAACTTCCGCACCATCGCCGTGCTCTATCAGGATTTTCTGGTGCGCTGCCGGATTCGCCGCATCGGCGGCGAGCCCTTGAGCCTGCCCGCCTTCCGCCGCCGCCTCGCCGTGGCCCATGCCGGCATTGAGCTCGCGGAAGCCGAGTCCGCGGATTCGCCCTGGGCCGAGGTGCTCGCAATGGCCGGCGCTCTGCCGGAGGATATGCAGGGCGTTTTTCTATCGCTGGCGCGCGCGGCCTTCGACCATCGCCCCTGCCCTTCCGACGCCGATGTCGCCAGCGCCTATGGCACGCGCTCGCCCGGACGGGCGCGGCGGCTGCTCGCCTATATGGAGGAACAGCAGGCGATCGTCTGCCGTCTCGACCAGCGCGGCTGGCGGATCGTCGCCATTCCCGGCGTCGCTTGGGAGACAGAGCCTGGCGATCCGGGCGCCGCAGCGACGACGACCGAGGCGAGTTCCGCCTGACGATTTCTGAGGATTGCTGTCGCCCGGCCTATGCCGCCTTCCTTCTCCCCGCATGCGGGGAGAAGGTGCGGATGAGGGGCCGGGGGCGTTTTCCGTCGGTGGCTGACGCCCCGAGCCCCTCACCCCGGCCCTCTCCCCGCGCGCGGGGAGAGGGGGAAACTTCCCTTACTTCCGAACCGTCTCCCGCTGCGCATAGCCGAGGCGGACGTTCAGCTCTTGCAGCACTTTCTCGGCGGCTTCCGGAATATTGGTGCCGGGCGGGAAGATCGCCGCGGCGCCGGCGTCGTAGAGCGCCTGGAAATCCTGCTCGGGAATGACGCCGCCGACGACCATCATCACCTCCTCACGCCCGGCCGCCTTCAGCGCGTCGCGCAATTCCGGCGTCAGAGCGAGATGGCCGGCGGTCATCGTGTTCACGCCGACGATATGCACTTGTTCTTCCGCGGCGCGCTTTGCCACTTCTTCCGGCGTCGCGAAGAGATCGCCGATGACGACCTCGAAACCCAAATCCGTGAAGGCGGAGGCGATGACCTTCTGGCCGCGGTCATGGCCGTCCTGGCCGAGCTTGGCGACGAGAATCTTCGGCTTGCGCTTGTCATTCTCGGCGAAGGCCGCCGTCATGCTGCGCACGCGCGCGACCTTGTCGCAATCGGCGCCAGCCTCGCGCGCATAGACGCCGGAAATGACATTGGCCTTGGGCTTATGGCGGTCGAACACTTTTTCAAGCGCATAGGAGATTTCGCCGACGCTCGCCTTGGCGCGCGCGGCCTCGATGGCGAGCGCGAGAAGATTGCCGTCGCCCTTGGCGCCTTCCGTCAGAGCGTCGAGCGCGGCTTGCGTCTTCGCCTCGTCACGCTCGGCGCGCAGGCGCTGGAGCTTGGCGATCTGCGCGGCGCGCACGGCGGAATTATCGACCTTCAGCACATCCGGCGCGACGTCGCTATCGGGGCGGAATTTGTTCACGCCGACGACGACCTGCTGTCCCGTGTCGATGCGCGCCTGCGTCTTGGCGGCGACTTCTTCGATGCGCTGCTTGGGCAGGCCCGCGGCGATCGCCTTGGCCATGCCGCCGAGGCTCTCGATCTCCTCTATGTGCTTCCACGCCGCCTCGGCGAGCTCGGCGGTCAGCCTCTCCACATAGAAGGAGCCGCCCCAAGGATCGATGATGCGCGTCGTGCCGCTCTCCTCCTGCAACACGATTTGCGTGTTGCGGGCGATGCGGGCGGAGAAATCGGTCGGCAGCGCCAGCGCCTCGTCCAGCGCATTGGTGTGCAGCGATTGCGTATGGCCCTGCGTCGCCGCCATCGCCTCGACGCTGGTGCGGATGGCGTTGACGTAAACATCTTGCGCGGTGAGCGACCAGCCCGACGTCTGGCAATGGGTGCGCAGAGTCATGCTCTTCTCGGTCTTAGCGCCGAGGTCTTTCATCAGCCGCGCCCACAGCAGGCGCGCGGCGCGGAGCTTCGCCACTTCCATGAAGAAATTCATGCCGATGGCGAAGAAGAAGGAGAGCCGCGGCGCGAAAGCGTCGATATCGAGCCCCGCGGCGACGCCGGCGCGCACATATTCGACGCCATCGGCGAGCGTGTAGCCCAATTCCAGATCAGCGGAGGCGCCCGCCTCCTGCATGTGATAGCCGGAGATGGAGATGGAGTTGAACTTCGGCATATTCTTGCTGGTGTAGGCGAATATGTCCGAGACGATGCGCATCGACGGAAACGGCGGATAGATATAGGTGTTGCGCACCATGAATTCTTTTAAAATGTCGTTCTGAATCGTGCCGGTGAGCTGCGCCGGCGGCACGCCCTGCTCCTCGCCCGCCACGATGAACAGCGCGAGAACCGGCAGAACGGCGCCGTTCATCGTCATCGACACGCTCATCTGATCGAGCGGAATGCCGTCGAACAAAGTGCGCATGTCATAGATGGAATCGATGGCGACGCCCGCCATGCCGACGTCGCCGGAAACGCGCGGATGATCGCTGTCATAGCCGCGATGGGTGGCGAGATCGAAGGCGATGGAGAGGCCCTTCTGTCCGGCGGCGAGATTGCGGCGGTAGAAGGCGTTGCTGTCCTCGGCCGTGGAGAAGCCCGCATATTGGCGGATCGTCCAGGGCTGAGCGACATACATGGTCGGATACGGCCCGCGCACATAGGGCGCGACGCCGGGGAAGCCGTCGATGAAGGAGAGGCCGTCTATGTCCTGCGGGCCGTAGGAATTCTTGACTTCTATGCCCTCGGGCGTTCTCCAGCGGCGCGGCTCGGCGGCCTCGGCCGGGGTCGCGGCGACGGGAGCGAAGGCGATTTTGCTGAAGTCGGGAATTTGGGACATTTCTTTCCTCTGACGGCTCCGTCAGTCTATTAGCGAAAAGCGGCGGCCGGCGCAAAGGCCGGCCACGGCGCGAGGACCGCGGCGGGACGAACCCTCAACCGAGCGCTCTGGCGATCAGCGCGTCGAACGCCCTCTGAGGCAGGATTTTCTTCAAAACCAGCACGATGCGCTGGAAGAACGGCCCCACGAAATAATAGCCTTTCGGATGATCGCTGGTCAGGATCTTTTCGATCAGCGCGGCGACGGGCTCCGGCGTCGACATGTTCTTCATGAACTTGTCTTTGCCTTTCAGAAACTTGGCGAAATCTCCAGCATAGGCGCCATGCAGCGTTCCCTCCGAGATGACGACATTCTCCGTCATCCGCGTCTTGAACAGGCCCGGCGACACATCGACCACCCGAACGCCCAAGGGGGCCAGTTCCCGACGCAGGCTTTCCGTCAAGCCGCGAACAGCGAATTTGGAGGCGGCGTAATGGCCTCCGAACTGCGTGCCGATCGATCCGCCGAAAGAGCTGATGTTGACGATGACGCCTTTGCTGGCGCGAATGGCGGGCAGCGTCGCCTGGCACACCCTCAGCACGCCGAATAGGTTCGTCTCCATGATTTGCCGGGCTTCCGCCATAGGAACATCCTCGACCGATCCGCGCGTGCTGACGCCCCCACTGTTGACGACAGCGTCGATGCGACCGCTTTTCTCGAGAATGAGCGCCACGCCGTCGCGGACGGAGTCGTCGTCCTCTATGTCGATCCGCAGCGTTTCATAAGCCTCCGCCGGCGGCGCCGACCTCGATGCGCCGAAAACGCGCCAGCCCGAAGCCGCCAGCCGTTCCGCGCAGCATTTTCCGATTCCCGAGGAAGCGCCAATGATCAAAACGGTTTTTCGATCCGAACTCGAAACGCTCATCGACTATCTCTTTTTTGAAGTCGCCGTCGAAATATTTGAAAAATGCATCGACGACACGGCCGAGAAACGCTCTTGCGAGCGACACATTGCAGAAATAATGCAAAATTCTCGTGAGAATGCAACTATCTACTCCGCCCGACTCGACGCTTTGCTATCCCGATGCAGCATTCCATAGGGGAAAGTCGAGCGAAGAAAAGCGCTCTCGAAGAAAGACGCTACCTCCCCACCGCCTTCCATCGCGGCCCCTCCGCCCCGAAATCCAGCTCCCAACGAAACCGGCTCAAAACATCGAAGCCGAGTATGATCGGCGCCTCGCCGCCGAGCGCCTCGCGCAAAGGCCCAAAATCATAGGAGACGAAGACGACGTCCTTCAGCACGCGTCCCGCGCCTATGTCTATCTCCTTGGCCTTATAGACTTTCGTGTCGATTTTCTTGCCGGAGGCCTCGCTCACCTTGGCCTTTTTCTTCACCAGGACAAAGAGCGCTCTGTGCCGCTCCAGAAAGCGGCGATCGACGGCGGAGATTTCCGCCCCCGTGTCGAAGAGCCCGACCGCCTCCGTCTTGCCGATGCGCGCCTCGAGGCCGACGAGCTTTTGATCCGGCCAGAGCTTGCGGAAGGACCGCCAACCCGCGCCATCACTCTGCGGGACGAAGACCATCTCGCCGCTCTCGAGATCGAGCGAGAAGCGCGCGCCTTGGAAGAAATCGAGCCCGAGCAGATCATCCCCATCCGAGGTCGCGCAGCGGGTGACGCGATATTTGGCCCGGCCGATATTATTGCCCTGCGCCGCCTTCAGCTCGACATTGGCCGCCTCCACATCCTCGCAGCGGGAAGCGACGCCCGAGGCGCTGGTGGATACGCTGGCGCCCAGCGCCGGAAAGCCGGCGTTCCAGGGCGCGAGCTTGATGCGGCTGGTGGAGGCGGCGGTGTCGAGCCGCATCGGCCCCATCACATTGCCGAAACGCATCGTGACATAGGCGCGCCCGCCGCCATCGGCGCCGTGGACCACATCGAGCGGAACGATGGAGCGCTCCATGGCGCGCTCCTGCGCGCGCGTCGGAACGGCGCAGACGAGAGTGAGCAAAGGAAAAAGCAGAAAGCGCGGAAGAGTTTTCGGCATGGCGCGGCGGCTCCGTTCCGGCGGGGAAGGCGTCTATAGCGCGGCGCGGCTCTTTCGTCTGCCGCGGAAAACCGCGCCGTCCGGGCAAAGGCCGTGCTATTGCAGAGCCGCCGGTCCTCGCCGCGGGCGAGACGGCGGCAGGCTCTGGAGGTCATCTCATGCGACATGCGGCGATCCGGCTCGCGACGGTCGGACTATTGGCCTTGGTTTCGAGCGCGACGCTCGCGCAGCAGCATCGCCCGCGTGGCGTTCCCGGGGATGCCCCCCGCGCGGGCGGAGGCGGCGGCGGCCCGGATGATGTGCTCGCCACATCGAGCGAATGGGGCGGCGCCGGCGGCGTCTATACTTGCGAGCAGTGGAAGCAATATCTCGAGCGCATGTTCCGCCTCGCCGACAAGCGCAAGCGCGGATTCATCGACGCGCAGGATTTCGAGGTTATTCCGCGCCTCAGCCCGGTGTTTCACGCAGCGACCTTCGATTACTTCGACATGGCCGGCAAAGGCCGCGTCACCCGCGCGGAATTCCTGTCCTTTCCAAGCCCTTTCTTCGCACGCTACGACAGGAAGAAGAGCTGCCGCGTCTTCCAGGAAGAGCTGGCGCGGGCGCAGACGCCGAGCGCTGCGCCGCAATCGCCGGCGCCGAACGAGGGCGGCGGCTTCCCCGGAAGGGGCGGCGGCGGTTTCGGCGGCGGCTATGGCGGGGGCGGGGGCGGCTTCGGCGGAGGCGGCGGAGGCGGTGGCTTCGGGCGCTGAGCGAAGGCCCCCTCCCCAACCCTCCCCCGCTAAGCGGGAGAGGGGGCAGATTCCGCGTGTGATGAAGGTTTCGTGAAATGTTTGCCGCCTTCCCTCTCCCGCAAAGCGGGGGAGGTTGCGGGAGCGGGCCTCAGAACTCGGCCCACTCTTCCTCCTGCGGCGCCTCCTTGCGCACGGCGGAGCCGGAACGCGCGGTCGCGACGCGCTTCAGCATGGGCCGCGACGGCGCGCGCGTCTCGACCTCGCCGATCTTGAAGCGCGCGACGAGCTGCACCAGCTCGGCGCTGTCCTCGGCGAGCGAGCGGGTCGCCGCATTGGTCTCCTCGGACATTGCGGCGTTCTTCTGCGTGACCTGATCGATCTCCTGCACCGCCGTGTTCACCTCGCGCAGGCCGGTCGATTGCGTCTCCGCGCTCGACGCTATGCCGGTGACGACCACATCGATGCGATTGACCTGCTCGACGATGCGATGAAGCGAGGCGCCGGTCTCGGCCACCAGCGCGACGCCATCCTGCACGCGCGTGTTGGAGGCGGCGATGAGATCCTTGATCTCCTTGGCGGCCTCGGCCGAGCGCTGGGCGAGCGAGCGCACTTCCGTCGCCACGACGGCGAAGCCGCGGCCGGCCTCGCCCGCACGCGCCGCCTCGACGCCGGCGTTGAGCGCGAGGAGATTGGTCTGGAAGGCGATCTCGTCGATGACGCCGATGATCTGGCCGATCTGCTCGGATGATTTCTCTATGCCGCTCATCGCCTCTATGGCGTCGCCGACGATCTTCTCGCCCTTGACCGCATCCGATTTGGCGTCGCCGACGATCACGCGCGCATGGACGACGCTCTCGGCCGCCTTGCGCACCGTGTCGGTGATCTGGCCGACGGCCGCGGCCGTCTCCGCCAGCGTCGCCGCCTGCTGCTCATTGCGCTGCGACAAATCCTCGGCCGCGCGGGCGATCTCGCGCGTGCTGGAGCCGATCGCGCCGCTCGTCGTCACAATGCCGCGCAGCGTGTGCTGCATGCGCTCCACGGCGGTGTTGAAGCGCGCGCGCAGCTTCTCGTAATCCTTGATGAACTCCTTCTCGAGCCGCACCTCGAGATCGCCCTCGGCGAGGCGCTCCATGGCGGCGGTATATTCGGAGAAGAAGAAATCGCGGTTCTCGATATACCATTTCGCGCCGGCGGCTTTTTCTTCCAGCTTGGCGGCGGCGGCGGCGTTCTGCTCGGCGGAGCGCGTCTCGGCGAGACGCACCTCCTCGAGCTTGTCGCGGAATATGGCGACAGCGTCCCGCATTTCGCCGATCTCGTCGCTGCGGCTCATCACGGGCGGCTTGTCCAATGTCTGGCCGCGCGCGAGCCTGGACGTGTAATTGGCGAGCGTGACGATCGGCCTCACGACATGGCGATGCGCGATCAGGCCCGCGCCGGCGAGAAGGCACAAAATAGCGATCGTGGCCGCGAGGCTCGCAATGTCGGAGCGATCGCCGAGCAGAGCGGCGTCCTTCTCCGTCGAAGCGGCGAAAGCATTCGCCGCTTCGAGCTGGCGCGTCTCGAATGCGCGATAGGCGATGAAGCTGGCGTCGAGACGATCCATGGAGGCGGCCACGCCGGCGCCGTCGCCGCGCTCGAGCGCCGGAAGAAACGCGTCGATCTCACGCCAAAAGGCGTCGGCCGCGTCGGTCGCCGGCCCTTTGGCGAGCGTCATCAGCTCGGCCGGCAGCAGCTTCGACTTGGACCAGAAGGCGCGACGCTCCTCATATTGCTTGCGCAAGGAAGCGAGGCGCGTCTTCGCCTCACGCGCGTCGATCCTGTAGGTAGCGGCGAGCTCGACGTCGAGATAGGCTTCCAAAAGGGAGAATGGAGGCGGCAGCGCATCCGCGACGAGATCCTTGCCCGCGGCAATCTTCTGATAGGCGTGTCCGCCGATGCGCAGCTCGTCGAGAATATAGCGCCCGGCGCCGGCGGTTGCGAGGAAAGCAAGAAAAGCGACGGCGGCGAGCAGGCTCGCGGCGCGAGAAATCGACAGGCGCATGAAGTGCCTCCGGGAGAAGAGCCGCTCGGAGACGATGAAAGTCCTGGCGGCGGAATGTCGGATGGGAGAGAGACGGCTCGCGGAGATATTCCGCGATCGAGCACAGCCGGATCGGCGCCGGAATGAAGAAACGGCGTCATGCCTTCGAGCGCACGCCCGCCGCATGCGCTCGATCCTCCATGCGACGAAATTACGCAGCAGGCATTAAGAAATTATGCAAAGCGCTGGCGTCGGCGTCACTTGCGCTGGATCGACGCAATGTAGTCGAGCAGCGCCTCTATTTGCGCCGGCGAGAATTCGAAGCGCGGCATATCGAGCCCGCCATGGCCGACGACTATGCCTTCGGCCAGCGCCTCCTCGAGATTTTCGAGCGGATATTTCTTGGTCAGCGTGCGGAAGGGCGGCGAGGCCGGATTGGCGCTCTTGCCCTGCGCCCCGGTCGCATGACAGCGGCTGCAATTGGCATTGGCGATCGCGCGGCCGCGCTCGATCTGCTTATCCTGCGGCTTATCCAGCGCGAAAGCCGCGCTCACAGCGAGGACGGCGGCGATCACCACCAGAGCGTAACGCATTGAAGCCCTCCCCTCGCTGCGGCGGTCGCGCGCGTCAGCCGCGCGCCTGCAACGGCACGACATTGTGCAGAGTCGTCTCCGCGCCCTCGAAGAAGCGGCGCAGATTGCGCGCCGCCTGGCGAATGCGCTGCTCATTCTCGACCAGCGCGAGACGAAGATAGCCCTCGCCATGCTCGCCGAAGCCGACGCCCGGCGCGACGGCGACATCCGCCTTCTCGATGAGGAGCTTGGAAAATTCGAGGCTGGTCATGCCGGAAAAGCGCTCCGGGATCGGCGCCCAGACGAACATGGAGGCGGAAGGCGCAGGGATCGGCCAGCCGGCCTGCGCGAAGCTCTCCACCATCACGTCGCGGCGCTTCTTGTAGATAGCGCGCATTTCCTTGATGCAATCGTCCGGCCCGTTCAGCGCAGCGGTCGCCGCCACCTGCACCGGCGTGAAGGCGCCATAGTCGAGATAGCTCTTCACCCGCGCCAGCGCCGCGCAGAGGCGCTCATTGCCGACCGCGAAGCCGATGCGCCAGCCGGCCATGGAGAAGGTCTTCGACAAAGACGAGAACTCGACGGCTATGTCCATCGCGCCATTGACCTGAAGGATCGACGGCGGCGGATTATCGTCGAAATAGACCTCCGCATAGGCGATGTCGGAGAGCACGAATATGTCGTGCCGCTTCGCGAAGGCGACGAGATCCTTGTAGAAATCGAGCGAGGCGACCGTCGCCGTCGGATTGGCCGGATAGCAGACGACGATGGCGATGGGCTTTGGAATCGAATGCGCGACCGCCTTCTCCAGCGCATGGAAGAGCTGCGGCGTCGGATCGGCCGGCACGGAGCGGATGACGCCGCCGGCCATCAGAAAGCCGAAGGCGTGAATGGGATAGGACGGGTTGGGCGCGAGGATCACATCGCCGGGCGCGGTGATCGCCTGCGCCATATTGGCGAAGCCTTCCTTGGAGCCGAGCGTCGCCACCACCTGCGTCTCGGGATCGAGCTTCACGCCGAAGCGGCGCTCGTAATAGCCAGCCTGGGCGCGACGCAGCCCGGCGATGCCCTTGGAGGCCGAATAGCGATCGGTGCGCGGTCGGCCGGCCGTCTCGACGAGCTTCTCGATCACATGGCGCGGCGCGGGCAGATCGGGATTGCCCATGCCGAGATCGATGATATCGGCGCCGCCGGCGCGCGCCTTGGCCTTGAGCCGATTGACCTGCTCGAAAACATAAGGGGGAAGCCGCTTGATGCGATAGAAGTCCGACATCGCCTATATCCGTTGAAAGCTCCGCCGGCCCCTATTTCGAGGCGCGACGGACGATTGTGACGCGAAACCCTTTCGAAAGAGCTAGAGCGCTGTCCGCTCGAACGGGATGTTCGAAACGATCAGAATTCGCGTCCAACGAAAGAATCTAGCGCTCTAGCGCTGTTTCGTCTCGGCGCGCCGTTCTTTCGGCGCGTCGGGAATTTTGACGCGGGCGCCGCGGGCGCGATTGGCGGCCGCGGCGGCGACGAGCTCTTTCTCGACCGCAGCGGCGCGGGCGGCGCTCTTCTTGGCGTCCGCCTTGACGTCGGCCGCCGGAGTCGGCGCGGCGAAGGGCGTGTAGCCGGTCGCGCCCGTCCGCGAGCGCTCGACGAAATCGGCCGGCGCCGGCGGCGGACGCCGCATTTCCATTCCCTCGAAGAATTTGCCGATCGACTCGCCCGCGGTCTCCGAGCCGGCCTCCTGCGCGCGCGCGCCGCCCGTGGCGACGGCGAACAGGACCAGGCAGATCGCGAGGCGACAAATCATCGGCTTCTCCGGATGCTGGTTTCCGTCATAGAGCGTCAATGCGGCTTTGATAAGGGGGCGCCGATTAGGAGGCTCCCGCCCTTCCGCGACGCATCGCCGCGCTTAAGTATTGGAGGAAGCGCTTTTCTCCGCGAGAGACGGTTTCCGAACCTTCGCGGGATATGCTCTAAGGAAGTGACGAGGCCGGCGGCGCCGAGCCGCCGAGGACAGGACCGCCGATGACCGCACAAAGACGTTCGCCAGCCGGAGCCAAACGGCGGCCGCAGCTTCACGCCGCGGCCGAGCCTCAGGCCGAGCTCCGAGCCGCGCCCCAAGCCGCGCCCGAGGCGCCGAAGGGGCGCGCCGCGGCAGGCGAGCGAACGTCGACGCTCACGCTGCAGGGCGGCGCGCCCAAAGGCGGCGGCGCGGTGAAAAAGCCCGTGGTCGCGGCGCCGGCGAAACCGGCGGCGAAAGCAAAACCGAAAAAGCCCGCCCCCGCCGAAGCCGCGCCGGCGCCCCGCCCCGCCGTCGCAAAGGATGCGGGGACCGATCGTCACGCCGCGCTCGAGGCCGCAGCCGCGCTGCTGGCTGGCGCCGTGGAGGAATTGTCCGAGGAGCAGCGCCGCCGGCTCGTCGACCGGCTCGCGCCCCGAGCGCCGGAGCCGGAGCCCACGCCGGCCGCCGCGCGGCTAAAGCCGCCGACGCTGAACGCGGCGGCGCCCAACGCTCATGATTTCGAGATTTTCGCGGAGAATCTGGCTCGCCTCGTCGATCAGGGCCGCAAGGCGCTGGCCGCCGCCATAGGCGGCATGGAGCCGGGCGACACGCGCAGCGAATTGGCCAGCAATGTCGCCGACGCCGTCAAGACGCTGGGCATCGTCGCCGAGCGCTGGATGGCCAAGCCGGATCAGGCCTACGCCGCCCAGGCGACGCTCGTCTCCGGCCTCACCGACATATGGAGCCAGACGCTGCGCCGCTTCTCCGGCGAGGACACGCCGCCGATCGTTCCGCCGGACCCCCATGACAAGCGCTTCGCCGCGCCGGAGTGGAACGACAATCCCTTCTTCGACTGGCTGCGCCAATCCTATGCGCTGACGTCGCGCTGGGCCGGCGAGACGGTGGAGAGCACCGAAGGGCTCGACCCGCAGGTGAAGGCCAAGGCCGGCTTCTACACGCGGCTCATCGCCAGCGCGTTGTCGCCCTCCAATTTCGTCGCCACAAATCCCGAGCTGCTGCGCGCCACGCTGGACGCGCGCGGCGAAAATCTCGTGCGCGGCATGAAGATGCTGACCGAAGACCTCTCCGCCGGCCATGGCATGTTGAAGCTGCGTCAGAGCGACGAGAGCAAGTTCGAGCTCGGCGTCGACATGGCCACGACGCCCGGCAAGGTCGTCTATCGCACGCAGGTGATGGAGCTCATCCAATATGCGCCCTCGACGTCGACGGTCTATGAGCGCCCGCTGCTGATCGTGCCGCCGTGGATCAATAAATTCTATGTGCTCGATCTCAATCGCGAGAAGAGCTTCGTGCGCTGGGCGACGGCGCAGGGCCTCACCGTCTTCGTCATCTCCTGGGTCAATCCCGACGAGAGCCAGGCGGAGAAGGGCTTCGACGCTTATATGAAGGAAGGCGTGCTCGCCGCGCTGGACGCGGTGCAGCAGGCGACCGGCGCGCGACATGTGGCGGCGGCCGGCTATTGCGTCGGCGGCACAATGCTCGCCGCCACGCTCGCCTATATGGCCGAGAAGGGCGACGATCGCATCGACAGCGTGACCTTTTTGGCGACTCAGGTGGATTTCACCGACGCCGGCGACATGCAGGTGTTCATCGACGAGGCGCGCCTCGCCGCGCTCGATGAAGCTATGTCGCGCACAGGCTATCTCGAAGGCGTCAAAATGGCGACGACCTTCAATATGCTGCGTCCAAACGAATTGTTCTGGACCTATTTCGTCAACAATTACATGAAGGGCGTCGAGCCCGCGGCTTTCGATCTCCTCACCTGGAACTCGGACTGCACGCGCATTCCGCGCGCGAACCATCTCTTCTATCTGCGCTATTGCTACATAGAGAATGCGCTGTCGCAGGGCCGCATGGTCATAGACGGCGTCACGCTCAATCTGCGCAAGGTGAAGATCCCGATCTATGAGCTGGCGGCGAAGGAAGACCACATCGCGCCGGCGCGCTCGGTCTTCACGGGCGCGAAATATTTCGGCGGCGAGGTGCGCTATGTGCTCGCCGGCGCCGGCCATATAGCGGGCGTCGTCAATCCGCCGGCCAAGAACAAATATCAATATTGGACCGGCGGCCCGCCCGTCGGCGTCTATGAGGATTGGGCGAAGACCGCCCATGAGAACAAGGGCTCCTGGTGGGGCGACTGGCTCGCCTGGATCACCGCGCAAGCGCCGCAACGCGTGCCGGCGCGCATCCCCGGCGGCGGGAAGCTGAAGCCGCTGTGCGACGCACCGGGGGAATATGTGCGGGTGCGGGGGTGAAGGAGTTCATGCCTTCACAATGTCAGAGCGCGCTCCCTCCCCTTTCGGGGTCCGCGCTCACAATTCCTCCGGCCATTTTTGAGCCGCATGCATGACAGTCAAAATTTCGACATCGCTCAATGTGACGCGATACGGGATGATGTAGGGAATATCGGCCAACGCCAGCTCGCGCGTGCCGTTGAGACGTCCCGTGCGGCCGATCGCCCCCAACGGATCGAGCGGCGCCTCATGCCGTGCGGGCGGGCTTCACATATTTCTGGATTATCTTGGCCAGTTCCGCCTCAGAGGCGAAATCTCCGCGCTCGGCGTCGGCCAATCCAGCGTCGATCTCGGCGAGCCGCCACGCCTCGCGCTCCACAAAATCCTCGATCGCCTGCGCCGCGACGAATGAGCGGGAACGGTCGAGCTTCTTGGCCAGCTTCTCGAGCTTGGCGGCGGTGGCGTCCGTCACACGGACGGTAAAGGCGGTCATAGGCGATGCCTTCATTGGGCCGTACAGATTATTATGTGAATCAGATTGGTTCGATCAACGGCTTCCGCGCCGCCCGCGACCTTCCTCCCCCTACCCAAAACCGCGCGGCTCCAATATAGCTGCGCGCAGCCAACCGACCGCTCGAGGGACTCCCCGCCATGTCGCACGATTCCACACCGCACTTCCACAATCAGCCGGGCGTCGCCAAGATCAAGGTCGGCTCCAAGGAATTCATGTGCATCGGCGCGCTGCCGCCCTTCGACCATCCGCATGTCTTCATCGACATGGGCGCGGCGGACGAGGCGGTCTGCCCCTATTGCTCGACGCATTATGTCTTCGACGCCGCCCTCGGCCATGGCGCGGCCGATCCGGCCGAATGCGTCTACCATTCCGAGACCGTTCTCGACCCGACCGCCTGACGCCGCGCGAATGGGCGCTCCCTTCATCGTCGTCGGCGCCGGCATAGGCGGGCTCGCCGCGGCGATCGCTCTGGCGCGCGCCGGCAAAAGAACGCTCGTCCTCGAGCAGGCCGAGCGCATAGAGGAAGTGGGCGCCGGCCTGCAAATCTCGCCCAACGCCGGGCGAATTCTGCAGGGTTTCGGCATGCGCCCGGCGCTGGACGCCGTCGCCCTCGAGCCCCGCGCCCTCAATATTCGCCGCGCCGCCGACGGCGCCGTTCTGGCGCGCCTGCCGCTCGCCGAGGCGCGCGACCGCTGGGGCGCGCCCTTTCGCGTCTTCCACCGCGCCGATTTGCAGAAGACGCTGCTCGACGAGGCGCTGCGTCTCGGCGTCGAGACGCGCACCGCCGCGCGCTGCGAGGGCTTCACGCAGGACGAGGGCTGCGTGCGGCCGGTGATCGGCGAGGCGACTCTGGAGGCTGAGGCGCTGATCGGCGCCGATGGGCTGCGCTCGACGATTCGCGATGCGCTCGGCCTCGTCGCAGACGACGCGCCTCGCTCGGCGCGGCTCACCGCCTGGCGGACGCTGATGCCCATCGATTCGGCGCCCGCCGCCCTGCGCGAGCGCGAGACTCATATTTGGCTCGGACCGGGCGGCCATATCGTCCATTATCCGCTGCGCGATGCGAGCATCGTCAGCGCCGTCGCCATTATCGAGGATCGCGCCGATCGCGGCCCCGCCGCCGAGACGCGCACCGGCGAGGAGCTGGTCCGCGCCATGGGCTTTGGACGCTGGAGCCGCGATCTGCGCGCTCTGCTGGAGGCCGGCGGCGCTTGGCGACGCTGGCCGCTCTACGCCCGGCCGGAGATCACGCGCTGGGGCCGCGGCCGCGTGGCGCTGCTCGGCGACGCGGCGCATCCCATGGTTCCCTTCCTCGCCCAAGGCGCGGCGCAGGCGATAGAGGACGCCGCAGCGCTCGGCCATGCCTTCACGGATGCGCGCGCGGAAGTGGAGACGGCGCTCCACGCCTATCAATCGGCGCGAATCGAGCGGGCGATCCGCATTCAGCGCGCCTCGCTGCGCCAGGGCGCCAATTGCCATTTCTCGGGGCCGATGGCGCTCGCGCGCGACGTCGCCGTGCGGCTGATGGGCGGCGAGGGCGTGCTGTCCCGCAACGCCTGGATCTATCGCTGATTCTGTATCTATCGCGGACCGGCGACGACCTTCTCTATGCGCGGGTCGGGCGTGAACCACATGATCGCGACGCCCACATAGATGGCGAGCGCCAGCAGCGGAGAAACGAAATATCCCCCGGCGATGGCGCAAAAATACAGCGCGATCGACGCTTTGGTCTTCACATCGCGGCCGAGCGCGCCGGCGAGCGGCGAGGCCGGGCCGTCCGCCCGCAATATCGCCAATGTCAGCAGATAATAGGCGATCGCCGGCAGCAGCAGCGCGAGGCCATAGAGAATGGTGGGCGCGCGGGCGAAGTCATTGTCCGCCATCCAGGCGGTGGCGAAGGGGATGAGCGACAGCCAAAATAGAAGATGCGTGTTGGCCCATAGCACGCGACCATCCACCCGCGAGACCGCGTAGAGCAGATGATGGTGATTGTTCCAATAGATGGCGACATAGACGAAGCTAAGCGCATAGCTGGCGAAAGTCGGCGCCAGAGGAAGGAGCGCGGACCATTCTGCGCTGTGCGGCGCCTTCAGCTCCAACACCATTATGGTGACGATGATCGCGACGACTCCGTCGCTGAAAGCCGCCAGCCTGTCCTTTTCCATCGCTCCGCTCCGATCGCGCCCGGTGGACGCATGACGGCGAAAAAGTGGCCGCGCCTCCACGGACTTGGCAGCTTCGCCCGCCGGCTGATAATAATGATGACGAATTGGTTACGCTGCAACGAGGGTCCCGCCATGCCTCGCGCCCACGCCGCGATGATCGGCCTTCTCGCCTGTGTCGGCCTTGCCGGCACAGCCCCTTTTGCGCATGCGGAAGAGCAGCGCGCGCAAGACATACAGGCGCAAGACCTGCGCATGCCAGAGCCCCCTGCTCGGACGCCCATATTCGCCGCGGCGGACCAGGGTTGGATCGTGACGGTGGGCGTCATGGGCGCCCTGACGCCGAGCTTCCCGGGCTCGAGCACGCTGCGTCCCTATCCGTTTCCCTCGATCAGCTTCCGACGCATCGGCGAGCCGGAGCTGTTCTCGACGCCCGATGACGGATTCGGCTTCGCCATTCTCGACTCCAACGGCTTTCGCGCCGGTCCCGTGGCCAATTTCGTGTTCAAGCGCGGCCAGCGCGACGGGCTCACCGGCGTGCACACCGTCGAGCTCACTCATGAGATCGGCGGCTTCGCCGAATATCAGGGCGAGCATTTCCGCACGCGCGCCGAGCTGCGTCAGGGCATAGACGGGCACAAGGGCTTCGTCGCCTCGCTGGGGGCCGATCTCTATGGCGGCGACGGCCGCGCGACGCTCTCCTTCGGACCGCGCCTCAGCCTCGGCGACAATCGATACGCCAACGCCTATTTCTCGGTGACGCCTTTCGAATCTCTGGCCAATGGCCGCATCGAGCCCTATGAGGCCAATGGCGGATTCACCGCCGCCGGCGGGCTCGCCACCTTCCGCTATGATTTCACCAAGGACACCAACGCCACCATTTACGGCGGCCTGCAGCGGCTGACCGGCAGCGTCGGCGCGAGCCCGATTCCCAATGAGATCGGCTCCCGCAATCAATTCACCGCTGGCCTCTCCATCGCCCGCTCCTTCGAGCTGCGCGGCTTTTCTTGGTGAAGCGCCGCTCGCGCTCTCCTTGACTCTTACAACGATGAATGCAAGTCTCTTTCACCATGGCCGATAGATTACGCTCGACCTTTTTCCAGCGACTGGCGCTGGGGCTCTATACGCTGACGATCATCGTCGGCGCGCTGGGCTTCGCGTCGCATCGCGGCCATGGTGGAGCAGGCGTCAGCATTTTCGAGGATCGCGCCGCTTTCTGCCAGGACTTCCAAAAGGCCCATGGCGCGCCCGAGACGCCCTTCGTCGTCTGCTGCGACGCATGCGTCTCCAGCGCGCCGCCGACTCTGCCGGCGACCATCACGCATATCGTTTATCGTTTCGAGATTTCCACGCGTTTCGATTTTGCCTCTCGCCTCGGTCGGGACCTCGATGAGAGCCCGGACAATCTCCGCTCGCGAGCGCCGCCTGCCTTCGTCTGATGTCGATGCGGCCCTCCCGGACGCTATGCGTCCGGCTTGTCTCCTAAGATTCGTTCCTCGTTTCTCTCGCGTCTGAACGCGCGGGCGTCACGTAGGCCACAGGAACAAGAAACACGAATTGTCGCGCTCTTCTCCCGAGAGTCGTGACGATTCGAGCGGACTTCCGCGAGCGCTCGCCGTCTCAGATGGCGGACCCCGCAATTGCGTCACCCATGTCTCATCCTCGACGCGCCTTTCCCCGAGGCGCGGAATCTCCCCCCGATGCGAGGCGGGCCATGGCGACGGAAAAGCGGTTCAGGGCCGGCGAGGCTCGCGGAATCTGTCGACCGACTTGAAAGGCGAAGATCGGACCTCCCTCCGATCAGCTGCGCCTCTCGAGCGACGCCGAGCGGACCACTCCGGTCCATGCCGCCTCGCTCCTCTCGTCGGCCGCCACTGCGCGGCGCTCCCTTCTCCCCCCGGAGGGAGCGCCGCCCTTGGGCGGCCTCACGGTGAAAAAGATATTGTCCCCTCACTCCTAAATCTCGCTCGCTGCGACCACCTCCTGCTCGATCGCGCCAAAGATCGAATGGCCAGCGGAATCGCGCATCTCGATGCGGATGCGGTCGCCCGGCAGCAAAAATCGCGTGCGCGCCGCGCCGCCGAGCAGGCTCTCGACGACGCGCTGCTCGGCGAGGCAGGAATAGCCCACCCCGCCATCGGCGATCGGCCGGCCCGGCCCACCGTCGGCGGCGCGATTCGACACAGTGCCGGAGCCGATGATGGCGCCGGCGCACAGCGCGCGCGTGCGCGCCGCATGGACGATGAGGCGGCCGAAATCGAAAGTCATGTCGACGCCGGCGTCGGGCCGGCCGAGCGGCGCGCCATTGATGAAGGAGAGCAGCGGCGCGGAGAGCGTCGCGCCATCCCACGCCGCGCCGAGTTCGTCCGGCGTCACGGCGACGGGGGAAAAGGCCGAGGCGGGCTTGGATTGAAAAAAGCCGAAGCCCTTGGCCAGCTCGCTGGCGGTGAGGCCGCGCAAGGTCACGTCATTGGCCAGCATGACGAGCGCGATATGGGCGCGCGCCGGCTCGGCGTCCAGGCCGAGCGGAACATCGTCGGTGACGACGGCGACCTCCGCCTCGAGATCGAGGCCGAATTTCTCGTCGAGAAAATGGATGGGATCGCGCGGCCCCAGAAACCCGTCCGAGCCGCCCTGATAGATCAGCGGATCGCTCCAAAAGGAGGGCGGCATCTCCACGCCGCGCGCCTTGCGCACCAGAGCGACGTGATTCACATAGGCCGAGCCGTCGGCCCATTGATAGGCGCGCGGCAGCGGCGAAGCGCACTCATGCTCGCGAAAGCGAAAGGAGGGGATCAACCCGGCCTCCAGCCGCTCGGCGATCACGGCGAGCAGCGGCGCGGCGCGCGGCCAATCATCGAGCGCCGCCTGCAGAGTGGGCGCGACCTCCACCGCCTCTGTGGCGCGCGTCAAATCCCGCGAGACGACGACGAGCCTGCCATCGCGTCCAGCTTTCAAAGAAGCGAGCTTCATCGCTTGTCCTCACGGCGTCCCGTCGAAGCGGCGCGCGAGCCCCGCCCAGCAATCGGCATAGTCATTCTGATATGTCTCGAGCCGCGCGGCGTAGCGCGTCACATGCTGCGGCAGCCGCGTCTCGAGCATGAAGGCGAGCGTCCCCTCGAGCTTTTGCGGGGCCAGCGCCTCCGCGCTCGCCTGCGCGAAGCTCTGCGCGTCCGGCCCATGCGGCAGCATGCTGTTGTGCAGCGAGACGCCACCGGGCGAGAATCCCTCCGGCTTGGCGTCATAGCGCCCATAGATCAGCCCCATGAATTCGCTCATCACATTGATATGGAACCAGGGCGGACGAAACGTGTGCTCGGCGACGAGCCAGCGCTCGGGGAAAATCAGAAAATCGATATTGGCCGTCCCCTCCCGCTCCGAGGGCGCCGTCAGCACGCAGAAGATCGACGGATCGGGATGGTCGAAGAGCAGCGCGCCGACCGGCGCAAAGCGCCGAAGATCATATTTGTAGGGCGCGTAATTGCCGTGCCAGGCGACGACGTCGAGCGGCGAATGATCGAGCCCGCAGATAAAGAATTTGCCGCCCCATTTCACCGTGAGCCGGCACGGCCGCTCGACGTCCTCGAAAGCGGCGACGGGCGTCTCGAAATCGCGGGCGTTGGCGAGGCAATTGGCGCCGATCGGCCCGCGATTCGGCAGAGTGAAAGGCGCGCCGTAATTTTCGCACAGATAGCCGCGCGCCGGCCCGGCGACCAGCTCCGCCTTGAATTTCACGCCGCGCGGCACGACGCCGATTTCGCCGGGCGCGATTTCCATCACGCCGAATTCGGTGACGAGACGCAACGCGCCTTCCTGCGGCAGCAGCAGCAATTCGCCGTCGGCGTCGTAGAAATAATCATCGGTCATAGAACGCATGACGAAATAGAGCGCCGCCGCCATGCCGCTCTGCGCATCGGCGTCGCCGGCCGTCGTCATCATACGCACGCCGGCGAGAAAAGTGAGCGCGCCATCGGGCATGGGCGGCGGCCCCCAGCGATAGCGGCCGAGCGGCAGATCATGCTCCTCGCGCAAAGGCGCGCTTTTCCAGAAGGGAAGCTCGAGCCGCTCGAAACGCCCGACATGCCGCACGGAAGGGCGAATGCGATAGAGCCAGCTGCGCGTATTGGCGCCGCGCGGCGCGGTGAAAGGCGAGCCCGACAATTGCTCCGCATAGAGCTTGTAGGGGCAATGCTGCGGCGAGTTCTGCCCGACAGGCAGAGCGCCCGGCAATGCCTCGCTGGCGAACTCATTGCCGAAGCCGGACATGTAGCGGAGAGTCATGGCTCAATCTCCGAATGACGGCGAGTCTTTGCTGCGTCACCCCCTCCCGCCCGCCTTCGGCGGTCGACCTCCCCACTCGAGGGGGAGGTGGGGTTCGCGTAGCGGCGAAACCCTTCACCCTCCCGCGCGCAGTACGCCGCGCTTCACCTGATCGTCCTCGATCGACTGGAACAGAGCGCGGAAATTTCCCTCGCCGAATCCCTCGTCGCCCTTGCGCTCGATGAACTCGAAGAAGATCGGCCCGATCACCGTCTTCGAGAAAATCTGCAGCAGCAGCTTGCGCCCCTCGCCGTCGATGAGAATTCCCAGCTCGCGCAATCGGTCCAGCCGCTCGCCATGGCCGGGAAGCCGCTCCTCGACGCGCGCGTAATAAGACTCCGGCGGCGCCGGCATGAATTGCAGCCCGCGCGCCCGCAGCGCCGTCACCGTGCGATAAATGTCGTCGCAAGCGCAGGCGACATGCTGAATGCCCTCTCCCCGATAAGCGACGAGATATTCCTCGATCTGACTCTTGTCGTCGACGCTCTCGTTGATCGGAATTCGTATCTTCCCGCAGGGGCTGGTCATGGCGCGCGAATGCAGGCCGGTGAGTTTTCCCTCTATGTCGAAATAGCGAATCTGCCGGAAGGAGAAGAAGCGCTCGTACCACCCGGCCCATTCGTCCATATGGCCGCGATAGACATTATGGGTGAGGTGATCGACGACCGTGAGGCCGACGCCTTCGGGATGCGGATCGCGCGCGCCGGTCCAGCGAAAATCGACGTCGAAGATCGAGCCGCGCTCGCCATAGCGATCGACGAGATAGATGAGCGCGCCGCCGACGCCGACGAGCGCCGGGATCTTCAATTCCATCGGCCCGATCTTGGTCTCCGCCGCGCTCGCGCCCAAGGCGAGCGCGCGCTCATAGGCGACGCGCGCATCCGCCACGCGAAAGCCCATGGCGCAGGCGCAAGGCCCGTGCGCGCGCGCGAAATCCGCGGCGAAGCTGTCCGGCTCGGCGTTGAGCACATAATTCACATCGCCCTGACGATAGAACGTCACATGCTTGGAGCGATGACGCGCGACGGCGACGAAGCCCATTTGCTCGAGCAGAGCCGCGAGCTTCGCCGGCTCAGGATGGGCGAACTCGACGAATTCGAAACCATCCGTCCCCATCGGATTTTCCGGCGAAGGCGACATTGCGGCCTCCTTGCGAATGACGCTCTCCTTCAACATATTGCGCGCGGCCAGCGAATCCAGAGCGGGCGGCGGCGGAGGCGACGGCGATGAAGCTCTATGACTACTTCCGTTCCTCGGCCGCCTATCGCGTGCGCATCGCGATCGAGCTGAAAGGCTTGGACGTCGAGCGCATCCCCGTGCATCTCGCACGCGGCGAGCAGCGCCGAGCCGATTATCTCGCGAAGAATCCGCAAGGCCTCGCGCCGGCGCTCGAGCTCGACGACGGGACCATCATCACCCAATCATTGGCGATCATCGATTATCTCGACACGCTCGCGCCGCAACCGCTGCTGACGCCGAAAGATCCGCTGCTCGCGGCCAAGGCGCGCGGAGTCGCTCTCGCCATCGCCTGCGACATTCATCCGCTCAACAATCGCCGCGTGCTGGACTATTTGCGCGAGCGGCTCGGGCAGGACGATTCCGGCGTCGACGCCTGGATCCATCATTGGGTCCTGCAGGGCGGGCTCGATGCGGTGGAGCGGCTCGTCCAGCCCGGTCCCTTCTGCTTCGGCGCGCAGCCGACGCTCGCCGATGTCTGCCTCATCCCGCAGCTCTTCGCCGCGCGGCGCTTCTCGACGCCGCTCGATACGCTGCCGAAGCTTCTCGCCATAGAGGCGCATTGCCTCGCCCATCCCGCCTTCGCCGCAGCGGAGCCGTCGCGACAGGCGGACGCCGAATAAATCCGACGAGACCTTGGCTTTTCGCCGCCGGCTCTGCGATGATCGACGACGAGTCGGCCGAGCCTGTCACGCCCGCGCCGCCGCTCCATATAGCTTAGTGGCGAGGATGCGCCGTCGCTGGCGGCGCCGTTCCGCTTTTCGCCTTTTTCGTCGTCGACAAAGACCGTCGGAATCGATCGGATACACGTCATGTCGCTTCGTCTGCGTCTCGTCCTCGGCGTCGCCGCTCTGCTCGCCAATGCGGGCTCTGCGACCGCGCAATATTATTTCTGGCCGGAGTCGACCCAGAACGGCGCGGCGGCCGATCCCGACGCCGAGGCGCAGCCGCGCCGCCAGCGCGCGCGCGCCAATTGGCCGTTCGACGAGGAACGCCGCGAAGCCCCGCGAGCGCGCGCCAGGGAAAATCGCGAGCGTGACGATCGCGACCGGGACCGCCTCGCCGCCCTGCCGCCCGACGCCGACCCGAATTACTCGACGCCGATCGACTATGACGACGACGTCGACATGCGGCAGACGCGGCGCCGTTTCATAGGCGACCCCACCGCAGAGGACCCCGGCACGCTGACGATCGACACGCGCGCACGGCGTCTCTATCTCTCGCTCGAGGATGGCAAGGCGGTGGAATATGCGATCGGCGTCGGCCGCACGGGCTTCGCCTGGAAGGGCGAGGCGAAGATCGGCCGCAAAGCCTTCTGGCCGGGCTGGACGCCGCCGCCGGAAATGCTGGAGCGCCGCCCCGATCTGCCCGAGCATATGGACGGCGGGCTGAAAAATCCGCTCGGCGCGCGGGCGCTGTATCTGTTTCAGGGGCAGAAGGATACTTTGTTCCGCATTCACGGAACCAATGAGCCGGAGAGCATCGGACGCGCGGTGTCTTCCGGCTGCATCCGCATGCTCAATGCGGATGTGATCGATCTCTATAAGCGCGTCGCCAAAGGCGCCCGCGTCGTGGTGCGATGATCACGCCGCCCGCTGGCGCGCCTCGGCCTGGAGCAGATCGCCGATGAGCGCGGCGATCGTCCCCATGGTCGCCATGCTGCGACGCTGCAGCATGGACTTGGGAAACTCCACATCGAGCGTGGCCTCGAGCCACAGCATCACCTGAATGGCGCAGAAGGGCGAGAGCCCGGCGGCGTAGAGATCGGCCTCGGCGGAAAGGCTCGCCGCGGCGACCGGCAGACTGCCCTTGGCGTCCATGGCGCGGCGGATGATCTCGATCGACGTTTCGCTGTTCTTGATTTCGGTCTTCACGGCCCCGTCCCCTCGCTTCGCGCTCTCGTCTCGTCGAGCGTGAGAGAAGCATAGGACGCGCCATCCAGAGCGGCTGTGCGCCTGCGCACGAGCCTTGCCGCGAGCCTTGCCGCGAGCGAGGCTGTCGCCGATTGCCGACGCACCGGCGCGGCCTATATGGCCGGCTGTTCGACGGCGCCGAAAAAGGCGCGACCTTTGCCCAGGATGAGAGCCGATGGCGACGCGGCCGATGGCGCGACCGGATTTGGCTTCGCCTCCACATGGCGACCCTCCCCTCGAGACGTCTTCCCTCGAGACTTGCCGCGCCCGGCTCGCGGCGACGCGCGCGCGCACTCTGGCGCTCGCCGCGCCGCTCGGCCCCGAGGATATGGCGGCGCAGGCGATCGAGGAAGCGAGCCCCACAAAGTGGCATCTCGCCCATACGAGCTGGTTCTTCGAGAGCTTCGTGCTGGCGCGCTTTCTGCCCGGCTATCGCCTCTTCGATCCCGCTTTCGGCTATTGCTTCAACTCCTATTACGAGGGCGCCGGCGCCAGGCAGCCGCGGCCGCGACGCGGCCTGCTGAGCCAGCCTTCGATCGAGCGCGTCATGGCCTATCGCCGCCATGTCGAGGAGGCGCTGGAGCGGCTCTTCGACTCCGGCCTCGCGCCGCAGAGCGAGGCGGCGAGGCTGCTGGAGCTCGGCCTGCAGCATGAGCAGCAGCATCAGGAGCTGATCCTCAGCGATATTCTCGCGCTCTTCGCCGCCAATCCGCTGCGGCCGGCCTATCGCGCCGCGCCGCCGCGCGCCCTTTGCAGCGCGCCGGAGCCGCTGCGCTGGATCGGCTACGCGGGCGGAATCGTGCGCATCGGAAGCGACGCCAACACGGATTTCGCCTTCGACAATGAGGCGCCGCGCCATGACGCGCTGATTCATCCTTTCGAGATCGCCGATCGGCCGGTGACCAACGCCGAATGGCTGGAGTTCATCGAGGACGGCGGCTATGGCGATCCCGCCTTCTGGCTCTTCGACGGCTGGGAGACCATCCAGCGCGAGGGCTGGGAGGCGCCGGCCTATTGGGAGCGGCGCGGCGGCCTCTGGCTCGCCATGACGCTGGAAGGATTGCGGCCGCTGGAGCCCGCCGCCCCTGTCGTCCATGTGAGCTTCTATGAGGCAGACGCTTTCGCCCGCTGGGCCGGCGCACGCCTGCCCACCGAATTCGAATGGGAGGCGGTGGCGCAGCAGGAGGCGGTCACCGGCAATCTGCTCGAGGACGGCGCGCTACGTCCGCTGCCGCCGGCGGAGACATTCCAGGGCCATGCGCGCCAGCTCTTCGGCGACGTGTGGGAGTGGACGTGCAGCGCCTATCTCCCCTACCCCGCCTATCGCCGGCCGGCCGGCGCCATAGGCGAATACAACGCCAAATTCATGTGCGACCAGCATGTGCTGCGTGGCGGCTGCTGCGCGACGCCGCAGAGCCATATTCGCGCGAGCTATCGCAACTTCCTCTATGCGCGCCAACGCTGGCTCTTCGCCGGCCTGCGCCTCGCCAGGGATGTCGGCCGATGACCAATGATATCGATCGCGCGGAGCCAGCCGCGCCGAAGGGCCACGGCTTCGCCGCAGATGTGCTCGACGGTCTCTCACGGGCCGAGAAGCGCCTTTCCTGCCTCTATTTCTACGATGCGGTGGGCAGCGAATTATTCGACGAGATCACGCGTCTGCCGGATTATTATCCGACGCGCGTCGAGACGGACATACTCGCCGCGCATGGCGAGGAGATGCTCGACGGCGCCGGAGAGGACGCAGCGCTGGTCGAGTTCGGCTCCGGCTCCAGCCGCAAGACCGAAATTCTGCTCGAGAGCGCGCCGCGCCTCGCGGTCTATGCGCCGATCGACGTCTGCGCCAGCGCGCTGGAGAAAGCGCGCGCACGTCTTTCCGCACGTTTCCCGCATTTGCGCGTCTGCCCCATCGTCGCCGATTTCTCGCGGCCGGCGCCGCTCCCCGCCGCGCTCGCCGATCGACGCCGCATCGGCTTCTTCCCCGGCTCGACGATCGGCAATTTCACGCCGGACGAAGCGCGCGCATTGCTGCTGGCCATGCGCGTATTGCTCGGGCCGGGCGGCCGGCTCATCGTCGGCGTCGATCTGAAGAAGGACCCGTCGCGGCTCATCGCCGCCTATAATGACGCGCATGGCGTGACGGCGGCCTTCAATCTCAATCTCCTCGCGCGCATAAATCGCGAGCTCGGCGGCGGCTTCGATCTCTCGGGCTTCGGCCATCAGGCGATCTATGACGCGCGCGCCGGCCGCATAGAGATGCGCCTCGTCAGCCGCCGCCGCCAGACGGCGAAGATCGGCGGCCGCGACTTCGCCTTCTCGCGCGGCGAGGCGATCCATACGGAAGATTGCTACAAATATGGCGTGGACGAGTTTCGCGTCACGGCGAGCGACGCCGGCTGGGCGCCCGGCCGCGTATGGACGGATGCGGAGGCGCTGTTCAGCGTGCATGAGCTGCGGGCGCTGTAGGGAGAGATAGCCGCGGCCGCGCGGCTCTGCTAAGCTCCGAGCTTCGGAGAATCCACCATGGCCGCCAAGCAGCAATTCAGCGTCACCTTGCCGCCCGACATGGCCGAGGTCGTGGAAGAAAAGCTGCGCCGCGGCGAATACGATTCGGCGAGCGCATTGATGAGCGAGGGCGTGCAGGCTCTGCTGGACCGTGATGCTTCGCTCGAGACATGGCTACGCGATGTCGTCGTCCCCGGCCATGCGGAATATCTCGCCGACCCCTCCAGGGCCGTTCCGGCCGAAGAATTGCTCGCACGGATAAAGGCGCGGCGCGCAGCGGGGCGATAGCTCGCGTGACGAAGGTCGTCTTCACGCCCGCGGCGGAGCGCGAGGTCGATCGTCTGCACGCCTGGATTTCTGACCGGGCGGGCGAAAGCGTCGCCGACGCCTTCATCCTGCGAATCGTCGCCTATTGCCAGGGATTCTCCACCTTCCCCGAGCGAGGGCGAAGGCGTGACGATCTCTTGCCCGGCTTGCGGACGATCGGCTTCGAACGCCGCGTCACCATCGCATTCATCATAGATCGGGACGTCGTCTCGATCGAAGGCGGTTTCTATCGGGGACGCGACATAGAGACGAGATTTGCCCGCGAGCAATGACAGAATGCGGCTTCGACGCCGTTTCCCTAAGCGCGGCAGATCGCGCATGGCGCATCCCCGACTCGCGGTATAAATTTCCACGGTCTCTGCGGGACGCCGCGCGCGGTCATTAGCATTTCATGAAATAGGCGACATAAGCCCTCACCTCCACAGGAGCGACCGCGGATGAACATCGTCTCCCCCACCGTCATTTCGCCGCCGCTCGCAGAAGCGACGCCGCGGGAGATCGACCGTAGCGGCGAAATCCCCTCCTTCGACACGCTGGATCGCGCCGCCCGCGCCTTCACGGCGCGCATCACGCATGGCGTCTCGCCGCTGGCGCAAATGTCGGCCTGGCTCGATTGGGCGACGCATCTGACACGCGCGCCAGGGCGGCAGATCGAATTATCGCTCGCCGCCATGCAGGACGCCGCCAGATACGCGCACTTCGTCGCTCATGCGGCGCGCGGCGAGACCGTCGCGGCGCCCTTCGCGCCCGCGCCTTTCGACAAGCGTTTCGACGATCCCGCCTGGGACGCGCCACCTTTCGCCTTTTGGAAGCAGGGTTTTCTCGCGAGCGAGCATTGGTGGCGGCAGGCGACGCGCGAGGCGCGCGGCATGACGCCCAATGACGCCGCGCGCGTCGCCTTCATGGCGCAGCAATGGCTGGCGCTGTTCTCGCCCTCCAACGCCTTCTGGCTCAATCCCACGGTCATCGACCGCACGATGAAGGAAGGCGGCGCCAATCTCCTGCGCGGCGCGGAAAATTTCATCGAGGACTATACACGCGCGCTTCTGAACACGCCCAATGGCGGCAATGGCTTTCGCGTCGGAATCGATGTGGCGGCGACGCCGGGCGAGGTGATCTTCCGCAATGAGCTGATCGAGCTCATCCAATACGGCCCCTCGACCGAGACCGTCCACGCCGAGCCGATATTGATCGTGCCGGCCTGGATCATGAAATATTACGTGCTCGATCTGCGGCCGCAGAATTCGCTGGCGCGTTATCTCGTCGCGCAGGGCTTTACCGTCTTCATGATCTCCTGGCGCAATCCGACGCCGGAAGATCGCGATCTCTCCTTCGACGATTATCGCGTCTCCGGCGTGCTCGCCGCGCTGAATGCGATCGACGCCGTGCTGCCCGGCCGCAAGGTCCACGGCTGCGGCTATTGCCTCGGCGGCACGCTGCTCTCCATCGCCGCGGCGGCGATGGCGCGCGATCACGACGAGCGTCTCGCCAGCCTCACTCTGCTCGCCGCGCAGACCGATTTCAGCGAGCCCGGCGAGCTGATGCTGTTCGTCGATGCGGCGCAAGTGGCGTTTTTGGAAGACATGATGTGGGACCAGGGCGTGCTCGACACGCGGCAGATGGCGGGCGCCTTCGCTGCGCTGCGCTCCAATGAGCTGGTCTGGGCCAAGGCGGTGCGCGAATATCTGCTCGGCGAGCGGCAGAAGCCCAATGATCTGATGGCCTGGAGCGCCGATCAGACGCGAATGCCCTATCGCATGCATTCGCAATATTTGCGCGGCCTGTTCCTCGAGAACCGCCTCACCGCCGGCCGCTACGCCGTGGAGGGCGAGGTGGTGGCGCTGAAGGATATTTCCGCGCCAATGTTCGTCATCGGCACGGAGACCGACCATATCGCGCCCTGGCGCTCCGTGTATAAGGTCCATCTCTTCACCGACAATGAGCTGACCTTCGCGCTCACCACCGGCGGCCATAACGCCGGAGTGGTCTCGGAGCCCGGCCGTCGCGGCCGCTCCTATCATGTCGGCCTGCGCCCGGCGGGCGGCCACTATGTCTCCGCCGACAAATGGCTGGCCGCGGCGCGGCGGGAGGAAGGCTCCTGGTGGCCGCTCTGGGCGGAATGGCTCGCCGCGCGCGGCTCGGCGGGGCGCGTTTCGCCGCCGCCCATGGGAGCGGCGATGCAGGGTTTCGCGCCGCTCTGCGCCGCGCCTGGAAACTATGTCCACGAACAGTGAGCGCTTTCCCCTCGACGCGCGGCGAAATACTCGTCAAAGTGCGATTGTGGCTCTGGGCGGGGCGATACCGTGTCGAATTCTTTGTTACGCATTGCTTATTTCGAGGGGCTCGACCCCGCCGAGGCGGAGCGGATCGCCCGCAAATGCATTTGGCGGCGCGTCGATGAGCGCGAGCTCGTCGTCGATTACGACGACCGCTCGACCGACGTCTATTTCATCGTCTCCGGCGATCTGCGCGTGCTCATCCGCACGCCGGCGGGCAAGGAGGTCATTCTCTGCGACCTCCATCCCGGCCAGATTTTCGGGGAGATGGCGGCGATCGACGGCGCGGAGCGCTCGGCCAATGTCTCGGCTCTGACAAAATCCGAGCTGTGCATCATGCCGTCGAGCGTGTTCAAAACCGTGCTGTTCAGCCAGCCGGCGGTCTGCGAGAAGGTGCTGCGCCTGCTGACGAAGCGCATTCGCGATCTCAACTCGCGTCTGTTCGAGCGCTCCGTGCTCGATCTGCGCCACCGGCTCTATGCCGAGCTGCTGCGTCTCGCTCTGCCGCGCAAGGGCCATGAGGGCCAGTCGATCATCTCGCCGCCGCCGCTGCAGCACGATCTCGCCGCGCGCATCGGCTGCCGGCGCGAGCAGGTCAATCGCGAGGTGCAGGCGATGATCCACGAGGGCCTCGCCGAGAAGATTCGCGGCGGGCTGGTGCTGCTGCGCCCCTCGACGCTGGAGCAGCGTCTGACCGCCTGCCTCGAGCAGGCCGGCTGAGTCCCGATCTCTGTGCGTTCTCGCACAGAAACACGGCGGCGCGCCGCTTAGTGTGGCGAGGCTCGCCCCATGCGAGCATTCGACCCGCTAGACGAGCCCGCAATGTCCTTCGCCCTCATTCCGCTTTCCCGATGCGCCGCGCTCTGCGGGCTCGGCCCCCATGAGATGATCGACGGCGCGACGCCCTCGCCTTTTCATCAGTCACTCTATGAGAGCTATCTGATGCTCTGCGATCGCGGCGCGGATTTCGTCCGTGATCTCATCGTTTCCGACATGCGCAGGGCGCTCGACATCGGCGCGACCCGGCTCGCCGCGGAATTGCTGCTGGTGCTCCGGCGCTTCCTCGCGGTTCCGCGCGGCGCTCCGCGCTTCCGGGCGACGCCGCCGGACGCGATGGCGCTCGACGCGGCCCTCGGCGTCATCGAGAGGCTCGCGGCGATGCGTCCCGCGTCCAGCTCGTCGCGTCTCTCCCGATCCGGTCTCGCGCAGGGCGGCCAGCGACAACCGAGAGGTTATTCCGTGGCGCGCCGAGGCGTGGCTTGCGCCCGGCTGCGATTCGAGTCAGCTTGACCGCGCCTTCGGCGAAATTTCTTTTTCTTTCCGCGCCATTGCCGGCGCCGACGAATTTCGCGAGGGGCGGGGCCGTGGTGGATTTGTTTCGACAGACGACTTTGACGGCCGTCCTGCTGTGCGGGGCCATCGTCGCAGGGCCGGCGGCGGCGGAGCCAGAAGAGCGCGCGGAACAGACGCGCCTGTCCGACCATTTGCGGCGGCATCCGACCGACTATGCCGCGACCTATCGTTACGTGCTGATCTCGCGCGATCTCGGCGACCATGAGGCGGCCATTGGCGCGCTGGAGCGCCTCCTCGCCTTCGATCCGTCGCTGGCGCGAGCGCGCAAGGAGCTGGGCCTGCTCTACGCCCGCCTCGGCGCCTATCAGACCGCCGCGCTGCATTTGCGCGCCGCGCTCGAGGCGCCCGATCTCGATCCCGCGCAAAAGGCGCAGATCGAGGCCGTGCTGCCGGATGTCGAGCGGCAGACCGAATCGAGCCGCTGGTCGGCGCGGCTGCAGACGGGACTGCGCTCGCAGTCCAACGCCTCCTTCTTTCCGACCGATGGGCTGTTCATGGTCGGCGGCGTCGGCGTGCTGTCGCCTGCGCCGCGCCGCGCCGATTTCAACGCATTCGAGCGCGTCGACATCGCCAATGACACGGATCTCGACGCCGCGCGCTCGGCGCAGCTGGAGACACGCTTCAAGGGCTACGCCACGCAGCAATTCCATCTGGCGAGCTATAATGTCGGGGTCTTTGGCCTCTCCGCCGGGCCGCGCTTCGCGCTCGAGGAGAATTTTCTCCCCGGCGCCAGCGTCAAGCCCTATGTCACCGGCCTCACCTCTTATGTCGGCGGCGGCAATTTCCTCAATTCCGGCGGCGCCGGCGTCGTCGCGCGGCTGCCACTCGCCGGCGCGGCGCTCACCCTCGAGCCCGGCGTCGAATATCGCTATCTCGGCGTCTCCATCGGCGGCCCCTTCGCCTCGCTGAGCGCCATCTCCACCGGCAGCGCCGTCACCGCCTCGATCGGGACGATCTGGCGTCATTCCGACGCGCTGCGGCTGGAGACGCGCGCCTCCTTCACGCGCCACAACGCCGATCTGCGCTCGCAATCCTTCGACGAGATCGACGCGCAGGCGCTGGCGCGGATCGATTTCGATCCGCCTTTCGCCGCGCTCGGCCTCAAATGGTCGATCGCGCCCTATGGCCGCATTTTCCAGCTCGCCTTCGACGCCGTCGATCCGATGGTCGATCCCTGGCGGCCGCGCCGCGATGTCGGCTGGGCGGCGGGCGTGCTGGTGGAGGCGCCGGTCACGCGCGAGATCGGCCTCTCGGCCGCTTTCGAATACGCCCGCAACGAGTCCAACCTGCCGAATTTCCGCACGGATAATCTTTCCGTATGGTTCGGCCCCGTCGCGCGATTCTGAAGGAGGAGCCCCGATGTCCAGAATGGCGCAGAGAATCGCTATAGCGGCCCTGCTCACGGCGACCGCCTCCGGCGCCCTGGCCGAGGCCGTCGGCAATGTCGGCGCGGTCAATCAGAGCGCGAAGAGCGCGCCTCCCGGAGCGCCGGCCCGACCGCTGACGCTGGGCGCCGATATCGTCGATCGCGAGCGCGTCGAGACCGGCGCGGAGGGCGGCGCGCAAATCGTCTTCCGCGATTCCTCCACTTTGTCGATCGGCCGCAGCAGCCAGGTGACGATCGACCGTTTCGTCTATTCGGGCGGCGGCGGCGAGCAGGCCGTGTCCATGGCCAAGGGCGCGCTGCGCTTCGTCGGCGGCGGCGTCAGCCATGGCGGCGGCGCCGAGCTGCGCATCCCTTCGGCGACGATCGGCGTGCGCGGCGGCGCGGCGCTGATCGCGCTCGACGAGCCGGGCTGCGGCGCGCTCGTCATCAATCAGTACGGCGTGCTGACCATCGCCGCGCGAGGCGCGGCCCGCAGTCTGTCGCGCCCAGGCGTCGGCCTGTGCGTCTCCGCCGAGGGCGAGCTGGGCGAGCCCGCCCTCTTCGGCATCGAGACGATCCGCCGGCTGACCGCCCGGCTGGCGAGCGGCCCCGGTCAGCACGCCGGGGCGAAGCGCGCGCCGTCGGCGCAGGAGGCCGAGCTCGGATTGGACGACGCCCGCCCGCCGCTCGGCCTCGCCGCCATCGATCAGCAGCCGGGGCTCGAGACTCTGAGCCCGTTCTGGACGGGGCAGGCGCTGGCGCGCAGCAAGGCGAGCGTCCATCATCAGCCCCTGCCGCCGACCGAGCCGAGCGAGGACTACTATTATTACGCCCCGCCCGATCCCGGCGGCCCGGTTCTATAAGCGATCTGACGAAGACTCGTTCCGAGAAGGGAGGCGCGATTGAAACGGTCGCGGCAACGCAGGCCGGCCTATCTCCTCGCGACGGCCGCAGCGGCGCTCGGCATCGTCGCGATCGGCCGGCTGCAGCCGCCGGCGCTGGACGATCTGCGCAATTTCGTCTTCGACTCGTTTCAGCGCCTCGCTCCGCGCCCTTATGATCCCGGCCTTCCCGTGCGCGTGATCGCGGTGGACGAGGAGAGCCTCGCCGCCTTCGGCCAATGGCCGTGGCCGCGCACGCGGCTCGCCGCGCTCGTCGATAAGCTCGCCGAAGCGGGCGCGGCGGCCGTCGCCTTCGATATCGTCTTCGCCGAGACGGATCAGACGAGCCTCGATCATTATGCGCAACGCCTGCCGGACGGTCCCGCCAAGACGCAGATCGCCGCCATCGCCGCCGACGCCATTCCCAATGACCAGATTTTCGCGCGATCCATCGCCGCCGCGCCGGCGGCGCTCGGCCTCACCCTCTCCGGCGCCGGGCAAAAGCGAGCGCCGCCGCAAAAGGCGGGCGTCGCCATCGCCGGCGACGATCCTTCCGCCTTCCTCGCCGAATTCCCCGCCGCCGTCGCGCCGATCGCGGAGCTGGCGGCGGCGGCGCGCGGCCTCGGCGCGACCAATTGGGCGCCCGATCGCGATGGCGTCGTGCGCCGCATTCCGCTGCTCGCCATAGGACCCGGCGGCGGCGTCACGCCCTCCCTCGCTCTAGAGGCGCTGCGCGTCGCCCAGGGCGCCTCGACGATCATCGTCCGCTCCTCCAACGCCAGCGGCGAGACCGCATTCGGACGCCAGACAGGCGTCAATGCGGTCAAGGTCGGCGCCTTCGAGATCGCCGTCGGCGCCGCAGCGGACATTCGCCCGCGCTATGGCGCCGAGGCGCCTCGGCGTCTCGTCTCGGCGGCCGCGATTCTCGAGGATCGCGCCCCGCGCGACGAGATCGACGGGCGCATCCTCTTCATCGGCACCACCGCCGTCGGCCTCGGCGATATTCGCGCGACGCCGTTGCAGCCGACCATTCCCGGCGTCGAAATTCATGCGCAGATTCTCGAATCGCTGCTCTCGGGCGCGCTGCTGTCGCGGCCCGATTGGGCCAATGGCCTCGAGCTCGTCGTCGCCGGCGCCGCTTTCATCCTCATCGCTGCGCTGCTGCCGCTGGTCACGCCTTTGATTTCGGCGCTCGCCGCGACCGGCTTGATCGGCGCGCTCTTCGCAGCGTCTTTCCTCGCCTTCGATCGCTACGGCCTGCTCGTCGACGCCGCTTTCCCCAGCCTCTCGGTCGCGCTCGCCTATGGCGTCGGCGCTGTAGCGTTATGGCGCCAGGATCAAGCCGCGCGGCGCCATGTGCATATGGCATTCGGTAAATTCATCGCGCCCGCCGTCGTCGAAGGCCTCGTCGAGCATCCAGAGCGGCTGGTGCTCGGCGGCGAGACGCGCGAGCTCACCGTGCTGTTCTCCGATCTGCGCGATTTTTCGACCATCTCCGAGGGACTGAGCGCGCAAGAGCTCACACATTTCATGAACGCCTATCTGACGCCGATGACCGACGCCATTCTCGATCGCGAGGGCACGGTCGACAAATATATCGGCGACGCCATCATGGCGTTCTGGAACGCGCCGCTCGATATCGCCGATCATCCGCGCAAGGCCATTCGCGCCGCGCTCGAGATGCGCGCGGCGATGACGCGCTTCAACGGCGAGCGCGCGGCCGAGGCCGGGCGCGAAGGACGCGCCTATCGGAAGGCGGCGATGGGCATAGGACTCAATCTGGGGCCGTGCAGCGTCGGCAATATGGGCTCGACGCGACGCTTCGACTATTCGATCCTCGGCGACGTGGTGAACCTCACATCGCGGCTCGAAGGACTGTGTAAATGGTTTCGCGTGGATATTCTCGTTTCCGGCGATTTGCGTGACGCCGCCGCTGATTTCGCCTGGCTCGATCTCGGCGCGGCGCAAGTCGTCGGACGCTCGACGCCGACGCGCATCTACGCGCTCGCCGGCGACGAGAACTTTGCGGCGAGCGAAGCCTTCGTGGCGTGGCGTGACGATCATGTGACGATGATGCGCTATCATGCCGAATGGGACTTCGCCCGCGCCCGCGTCGCGGCGGCGGATTTGAAGGCGTCGGTCGAACCGCATTGGAGTGGTTGCTATATGGCTATGGAACAGCGGCTCGCGGCTCTCGAGGCGGCTCCGCCGGCGAGGACTGGAGGCGCGCCCTTTTGGAAGATGGACAGCAAATGACGGGCGCGACAGTGGAAAACGCGGATGAGACGCGCAGGCTGCGCTATTGGCGGCAAATCGCGGAGGCGCATGAGCCGGGCGCCTATCAGGCGCTCGACGAAGCCTATCGCCAGCCGCATCGCGCCTATCACAGCTGGGCGCATATAGACGAGCTGCTGACAGGGCTCGAGCGTTTCGATTCGCTCGCCACGCGGCCCGATCTCATCGCCGCCGCCATCTTCTGGCACGACGCCGTGCATCTGGCGCGCGATCCGGATGGAAAGACGCGGCTCGACCGGCAGAATGTGCGCGACAGCGTCTCGGCCTTCCGCCGCCACACGGTTCTCACGGGCGGCGAGGCGCAGGCCGTCGAAGATCTGGTGATGGCGACCTCCGATCACGCGCGCGCGCGCGCGACGACGGAGCATTACGCCGGCTTCTCCGGCGATCTCGATCTCTTCGTCGATCTCGATCTCAGCCCGCTCGCCGCGCCTTGGGAAATCTTCGCCGCCAACACGCAGAAGATTCGCTCGGAATCCATCGGCGTCGAGGAGGCCGAATTCGCCGCCAATCAAGCGAAGATGCTGGAGGGGCTGGCGCAGGGCGACAGGCCGGTGTTTCGCCGCGCGGAGACGCGCGCGGCATGGGACGCGACCGCGCGCGTCAATCTCGCGCGCTGCATCGCCGGGCTACGCGCGGCGGGGCGCTGACGCAAAAAGCGCCATCGAGAGGCGCGAAAAAAAGAAAGCCCGGCTCGCGCCGGGCTTTTTTGCTTTCGAGGAAATCCGATCAGACCGGATGCGGCTCCAGCCCATCGGCGTCCGGCTCCGGCGAGGGACGCGCGCCGGCCGTCGGCACGGGCGAGGGACGCGCGGGCGGCGCCGCCGGCGGCACATCCTCGCGCACCGGTATCTTGCCTTGCAGCAGGCCGATCAGCTCGTCGCCGGTCAGCGTCTCGAACTCGAGCAGGCCATTGGCCAGAACGTCGAGATCGGCGCGCTTCTCGGTGAGGATGCGCTTGGCGTCGTCATAGCCTTCCTGCACCAGACGCCGCACCTCCGAGTCGATCGTCTGCTGCGTCGCCTCGGAGAGCGTCTG
>NZ_SOEJ01000018.1:0-68918 GCF_004366495.1 Methylosinus sp. sav-2 | reverse complement strand
CAGACGCTCTCCGAGGCGACGCAGCAGACGATCGACTCGGAGGTGCGGCGTCTGGTGCAGGAAGGCTATGACGACGCCAAGCGCATCCTCACCGAAAAGCGCGCCGACCTCGACGTGCTGGCCAATGGCCTGCTGGAGTTCGAGACGCTGACGGGCGAGGAGCTGATCGGCCTGCTGCAAGGCAAGCGCCCCGTGCGCGAGGATCTGCCGCCGGCCGCGCCGCCGGCCCGCCCCTCGCCGGTGCCGTCGACGGGCCGCACCCGGCCTTCGCCGGAGCCGGACGCGGGCGGTCTGGAGCCGCATCCGGTGTGATCGAAGCGGGTTCGAATTGGAAAAGCCCGGCCCCAAAAGGGCCGGGCTTTTTTGTCGACGGCCATGTTTTTCAGAACACGGCGCTATAGAAGGCCCTCGCCCCCAGACGCTGCTCGGCCTGCCAACGCATTCTGCGCCGTCTCGAAATATGCTCCCGGAAAGTGTAGCCCGCCCAGAAGCCGCAGCCGATCGAAACAAGTACCACGAACAAATCCATGATGGCGTCTCCGCTACGCACGCGAACGAATCACGAGGCGGACTCTAACTGCCGGCAACCGGGAGTTCATCATCGTGATTCCGCGCAATCAATGAGATAGCGTCTCATACTATCCAGCACGCGGGCCGAGGAGGATCAACGCCGCCCCCGCGAGGCAGAACGCCGCGCCGGCGACGTCCCAGCGATCCGGCCACACGCCTTCCACGGTCCACAGCCAGAGCAGCGAGGCGGCGATATAGACGCCGCCATAGGCGGCATAGGCGCGGCCGGCCGCCTCCGCCTCGACGCGCGTGAGCAAAAACGCGAAAGCAAAGAGCGACAGCGCGCCCGGCGCGAGCCAGAGCGGCGATTTGCCGAGCCGCGCCCAGGCCCAGAAGGCGAAGCAGCCGCCGATCTCGGCGAAGGCGGCGCCGATATAGGCGAGGAACGTCGCCGCGCCGATCGGACCGCTCACGCGAGCAGCGCTTCGACCGCCTCCGGCGGGCGGCACAGCACGGCCTTGTCGCCGATGACGACGATCGGCCGCTCGATCAAAATCGGATTCTTCTCGATCGCGTCGAAAATCGCCTCGTCCTTCACCGAAGGATCGCCGAGGCCGAGCTCCTCATAGGGCGTGCCGCGCTTGCGCAGAATGTCCCTTACGCCCTTGCCCATCTGCTTCAGCACCGCCTTCAGCGTCTTTCGGTCCGGCGGCGTTTTCAGATATTGCACGATCTCGGGCTCGAGCCCGGCCTCCTTCAGCCGCGCTAGCACCTTGCGAGACGTGCCGCAGGCGGGATTATGATAGATGACGACCTTCATCGAGCCCCCCGGATCATGTTAGCTTGCACGAACATAGCCCCGTCCGCTCGCAGAGCGAAGCGGCGGCGCGGCGCGTTCCGGGCCGCGTTCGGGAATACGCATTAACCACAGGACGCGAAAGGCGATGGAAGCGGCCAGTATGGATGACGATATTTCTTCATATCCTTTTCCGATCATGCCCGCAGGGTCGGCGTTTGGACCGAAAACGCCCACAATCTCGAGGTCGAGTTGGCGCGGCGGCGGCTCTCGCGCCTTTCGGGCGTCGCCGCCCCGCCGTTTCCCGGAGAACGACAAGCAATGACGCGCAGCTATTTCGGCACCGACGGCATTCGCGGACGCGCCAATCAGAAGATCACGCCCGAGCTCGCCCTCAAGGTCGGCCAGGCCGCCGGCCTCGTCTTCAATCGTGACAGCGAGAGGCGCCACCGCGTCGTCATCGGCAAGGACACGCGGCTCTCCGGCTATATGATCGAATATGCGCTGGTCGCCGGCTTCACCTCCGTCGGCATGGAGGTGCTGCTGCTCGGCCCCATGCCGACGCCGGCCGTCGCCATGCTGACGCGCTCCATGCGCGCCGATCTCGGCGTGATGATCTCGGCCTCGCACAATCTCTACGAGGACAATGGCATCAAGCTGTTCGGCCCGGACGCCTATAAGCTCTCCGATGAGACCGAGGCGGAGATCGAGAAGCTGCTCGACCGCGATCTGACCAGCCGGCTCGCCGGGCCGCACGAGCTCGGCCGCGCCAAGCGCGTCGAGGATGTGCGCGCCCGCTATATCGAATACGCCAAGCGCACGCTGCCGCGGAACATGAGCTTCGAGGGGATGCGCGTCGTGCTCGATTGCGCCAATGGCGCCGCCTATAAGGTCGCGCCGGAAGCGCTGTGGGAGCTCGGCGCCGAGGTCATCACCATCGGCGACCAGCCAGACGGCTTCAACATCAATCGCGACGTCGGCTCGACCGCCCCGCAAGCGCTACGCGACAAGGTGCGCGAGATGCGCGCCGATGTCGGCATAGCGCTCGACGGCGACGCCGATCGCGTCATCATGGTCGACGAGCTCGGCCATGTGATCGACGGCGATCAGCTGATGGCGGTGGTCGCGCGCAGCTGGCGCGACGAGGGGCTGCTCGCCAAGCCCGGCGTCGTCGCGACCATCATGTCCAATCTCGGCTTCGAGCGCCATTTGCAGGGGCTCGGCTTGAATCTCGAGCGCACCGCCGTCGGAGACCGCTATGTGATCGAGCGCATGCGCGAGCTCGGTTACAATCTCGGCGGCGAGCAATCGGGCCATGTGATCCTCTCCGATTACGGCACCACCGGTGACGGCCTCGTCACCGCCATGCAGGCGCTCGCCGCGGTGAAGAAGCTGAATCGCAATGTGAGCGAAGTGTGCCGCTGCTTCGAGCCGCTGCCGCAAGTGCTCAAAAATGTGCGGGCGCGCGGCCCGCGTTCGCTGGAGCAGGCGCCCGTCGTCGCGGCGATCGAGGCGGGCCGCCGCCGCCTCGAGGGCTCGGGCCGTCTCGTCATCCGCCCCTCGGGCACAGAGCCGGTCATTCGCGTGATGGGCGAAGGCGACGATCCGGAGATCGTCGGCAGCGTCGTGGACGATATTTGCGACGCGCTCACGCGGGCGGAGGCGGCGTGAAGAGCAAGTAGCGAATAGGGAATAGCGAGTAGCGAATAGCGGTTCGCCCTCTATTCGCTACGCACGGCTACGTACATCGTCGGTAAGGTTAACTCCACTTTAAGCGTTCTCGCTCAATCTTCCTTCACATTGGCGTAGCGCCAAGGGTCCGCGCCGCGGTCCTCTATCGTGAAGGGAAGACATAAATGGGCAAGACGAGAGCCCTCTTCATAGCGGCCGCGTTCGCTTCCGCCATGACAATGACCACGGGCGCATTCGCCGCCGATCTGCTGCTGCCGCCGCCTCCGCCGATCGTGGAGCCGCCGCCGCCCGCCGATTTCGGCGGCTGGTATCTGCGCGGCGACGTCGGCGTCGGCATCAATCAGATTTCCGATCTGCGCTCGACCTTCAGTCCGACCGTGACGGTGATCGCCCCGCAATTCGAGCAGCGTTCGATCGGCGACAGCGCCTTCATCGGCGCCGGCGTCGGCTATCAGTTCAACAGCTGGTTTCGCGCCGATGTGACCGGTGAATATCGCACCGCCTCCAATTATCGCTCGACGCAAAGCTACACCGACATTTGGACCGCCAATTGCGGATTCGTCGGCGCGCGCTGCCAAGACATCTACAATGCGCAGCATCGCGCGGCCGTCTTTCTCGCCAATGGCTATGTCGATCTCGGAACCTGGTGGGGCATAACGCCCTATGTCGGCGGCGGCGTCGGCGTCGCCGTGAACTGGCTCGACAATCTCACCGATTACGGACCCCAGACCGGCGGCTATGGCGCCGCCCGGGATTCGAGCCGCGCCAATTTCGCCTGGGCCGTCGGCGCGGGCCTCGCCTATAGCGTCACGCCCAATTTCAAGGTCGAGCTCGGCTATCGCTATCTCGACATGGGCAGGTTCCAGACCAATGTGATCGGCTGCGCCGCCGCCGGCTGCGCGGGCGAGCGCCAGTATTTCGACGTCTCCTCGCACGACATTCGCCTCGGCTTCCGCTACGCGCTGATGGCGCCGCCGCCGATGCTGATGGCGCCTCCTGGCCCGCTGGTCCGCAAATACTGATCGGAAGCGCTTCTCCGAAGCCTTAGGGCGCGCGGCTCGCGAGAGCCTCGCGCCTTTTCTTTTTGCGGAAGCCCGCGCAATCCTCTGGACGAGGGCCGAGGCCCCCTCGCGAGACGGCGCAAAATCGGCCATATCTCCTCCCATGGCCAAGCGTCCCGCCAAATCCCCCGCCCCAGAGGCCGACGATCCCGCCCCGCCGATCGCCGCCGGGCCGAATGTGCCGGAGCTCTCCGTCTCCGAGCTCGCCAATGCGCTCAAACGCACGGTGGAGGATCGCTTCGGCCATGTGCGCGTGCGCGGCGAGATCACCAATTATCGGGGGCCGCATTCCTCGGGCCATGTCTATTTCAGCCTCAAGGACCAGAACGCCCGCCTCGACGCCGTGATCTGGAAGATGACCTTCCTGCGCCTGCGCGTGAAGCCGCAGGAGGGGCTCGAGGTCGTCGCCATCGGCAAGATCAGCACGTTTCCAGGCAAGTCCTCCTATCAGATCGTCATCGAGACGCTGGAGCCGGCCGGCGCCGGCGCGCTGATGGCGCTGCTGGATGAGCGGCGCAAGCGCCTCGCCGCCGAGGGGCTGTTCGACGCCGAGCGCAAAAAGCCCCTGCCCTTCCTGCCCCTCGTCGTGGGCGTCGTCACCTCGCCGACCGGCGCGGTGATTCGCGATATTCTGCACCGGCTGCTGGATCGTTTTCCGCGCCGCGTGCTGGTCTGGCCGGTGCGTGTGCAGGGCGAGACCTGCGCCGCAGAGGTCGCCGCGGCGATAGATGGCTTCAACGCTCTGCCCGTGGGCGGGGCAATTCCGCGGCCGGATGTGCTGATCGTCGCGCGCGGCGGCGGCTCGCTCGAGGATTTGTTCGGCTTCAATGAGGAAATCGTGGTGCGCGCGGCGGCGGCGAGCGCCATTCCGCTGGTCTCGGCGATCGGCCATGAGACCGACACCACGCTCATCGATTTCGTCGCCGATCTGCGCGCCCCCACGCCCACGGGCGCGGCGGAAAAATGCGTGCCGGTGCGCGCCGAGCTAGTGGAGCATACGGCGACGCTCGCCCGCCGCCTCGCCGGGGCGGAGCGGCGGCTTCTGGACGCCAATCGCCGGCAGCTCGCCTCTCTGCAGCGCGTGCTGCCGGCGGGGGCGCAATTGCTGCTCGCGCCCGCCCAGCGCGCCGATCGCGCCGGCGAGCGGCTGCGCGGCAATCTGCGCCGCGCGCTGGACGGCAGGCGGCTCGCGCTCTCACGCGTCTCCCATGTGCTGGCCCGCCATTCGCCGCAGGCGGAGCTGGCGCGCGCCTCCGAGCGGCTGAAGGGCCTCCAGGCGCGCCTGCGCCAGGGCCTCGCCGCCCGGCTCGCCCTCTCCCGCCGGGAGGCCGAAGGCGCGCAAAGGCGCCTCGACCATGCCGAGCAGCGGCTGCGCTCGGCCTTCATCCGCATATTGGACGAGCGGCAGGCGCGGCTCGAGCGGCTCGATCAGCTACGCAAGACGCTCGGCTATGAGCAGGTGCTGGCGCGCGGCTTCGCTCTGGTGCGCGACGAGACGGGCGCGCTGCTGCGGCAGGCGGCGGACATCGCGCCGGGCCAGAGGCTGGATGTGCAATTTTCCGACGGCCATGTCGCCGCGCAAGCGGAATCCGGCGGCGCGTCGCCCGCTCCGGCCCCTACCGCACGGCCGAAGCGCGGAAAAGACAAGGGCGGCGGCGGCCAGGGGTCCTTGTTTTGAGCCGCGCCATTCCGCGCTGACAGTGGTCCGCAACAATGAAACATCGAACGCAGCTTTTGCCGAAATATTATGATATCGACTCCGATGACGCCTATGGCGGATATATCTTTGATCTCGTCAATCGTGAGAATCTCCAGAGCGACGGCAATTGGCTGCTCGCCAAGCCTGCCTGGCCAGACGGCTATGGAAACCTGCCGAGGCATCCCTGGCGATTCCCGAATTATCTCGAAAGGCCGCGCGTTCTTTTGGACGGGAAGCCTGGACGAGCATTGGCCGATTTACGGAACCAAGATGGATTTTGGTTCGTCTCGCGCGCGATGAAGGCTCTTTTGGAGCAGATAGATCCGAGCGCCTGCGAATTTCGCGAATGCGAAACGGTCTTTGCGTCCGGCGACGCTGGTCCCGAATATTGGCTCTGCTCGGCGACGCGATTTCTCTTTGGCAAGGATGTGATCGATTGCGGAGCGATCGAGGAGTTGACGCTTCGACCGGCTCCGAATGGATTCGTCGACTATGTCGTCTATCCTCAGACAAAGATACGTTTCAAACCCGAAGCCATAGGCTCGGCGCATTTGTTCCGCGTCGTCGAGTTGGGACGAAGCATATTTTGCGATCAGTCCGTGAAAGACGCGTGCAGAGCGGCCGGAAGCAAAGGCGTGCGCTTCGACAAAATGGGCGCATAGCCTGAAACCCGGGCCATCCGTGCCGCAAAACCAATCCCCTCATCCTGAGGAGGTCCCGAAGGGGCCGTCTCGAAGGATGGGCCGCTGCGCCTTCTGGAGCATCCTTCGAGGCTTTTTGCGTTCCGCAAAAAGCGCCTCAGGATGAGGGCTTTGGTTTTGCCGAGGGGATCGACGCACGGACATGCTCCGATCATCGTCGTCGTGAATTCTCGAGAGGAATGCTCGCGGGACTGAAAAAATGCGAAAGCGGCCGAAATATTATGCGATGGACGAAGATATATGCGGACTGAGATCGGCGGGTCTCCAGCTCCTGAATTCTGAAAAGCTCCAAAAGGACGCCAAAGGACTCGCACCGGCGATCGGCTGGCCCGACGGCTATGGCGTCTTGCCGAGACATCCGTTTCGCTTCCCCGATTATCTCGAGGTCCCGAGAGTCCTGATCGATAAGCGTCTCGGGCGCCCGCTTCGCGATTTGGAGAACAGGCAGGGATTTTGGTACGTATCGCCTGCTTTGAAAGCCGTATTGGAGCAATTCGCGCCCGGCGCCTGCGAATTCAGCAGATGCGAAACGGTTCTGCCGTCGGGAGAGGCCGGATCGGAGTTGTGGCTTTGCAGCGTCACACGATGTCTATACGGCCGAGACGTCATAGACCCGGAGGCGACGAAGGACTTCAAGGCGCGCGAGGATATGAACGGCTTGCTCAACTACGGGTTGACGCCAACCTATTCCCTGCGGTTCAGGCCGGAAGCGATCGGATCGGAGCATCTTTTCCGGCTCGTCGAAATGGTTAGTAGGGTTTTTTGCGATCAGCTCATGAAAGACGCCTGCAAAGCAGCGGGGATCAAAGGCGTGAGCTTCGAAAAAATTGGCGTATGATAAGGAAACAGTCCCCTCATCCTGAGGAGGCCCCAAAGGGGCCGTCTCGAAGGATGGGCCGCCGCGCCTTCTGGAGCATCCTTCGAGGCTTTTTGCGTTCCGCAAAAAGCGCCTCAGGATGAGGGAGTTGGGTTTTGCCGAGTGGGGTCGACAACACTCCTAGCGCCTGTCCAAAGCCGGAGGAAAAGCTCAGCCGCGCTCAGCCGCCGAGCACCGCCCAAAGCCGATTCATCTTTTTTTTACCGGAACGTGTCCCGGCGCCCCGCCCCAGCTCCGACCCGGTTGCGCAGCGAAACGGCGCTCGCCATATGCTCGAACAGGAGGCCCGCTCCATGTTCAAGCGCTCGTCATCGCCACAGTCCGATGGTCTGAGGCTCCAGGCAATGGACGCCGAGGACCTCTCCTGCCTCTCCGCCCTGCTCCAGGATGCGCTGGTGCGGGTCGGGGACATCGCCTTTCTGCCCGAGCAGCGGCGTTTCGCCTTCGTCGGCTGCCGCTATGATTGGGCCGCCGCCGAGCAGGGCAAACGCGAGCGCTGCCATTCCGGCGTCCATTTCGACGGGGTGCGGCGGGTGCGCCAGCTCAAAATCCCCCGCGCCGAGCCCGAAGCGATTTTGGATCTTCTCGCCGTCACTTTCGAGCCCGCCGCCGAGCCGCCAGGGGGCGTCGTCACGCTGGTTTTCGCCGGCGGCGCGGCGATTTCGCTCGATGTCGAATGCGTCGAGGCCCGCCTCCAGGACCTCGGACCGCGCTGGGCCGCGAAGGCCTGTCCGTCACATGAGCTTGACGAAGACGGCGAGGGAGGGTCATGACAACCGGAAATACCGGTTGGAGAAGAACATGACTTGGCGATTGGATGCGTCGGCGGCGGATTTCGAGGAGCGCTTCACCGCGCTGCTGGCGACGAAGCGCGAGGCCGCCCAGGACGTCGACGACACCGTCCGCGGCATTATCGAGGATGTGGCCGCCCGCGGCGATGCGGCGCTGATCGATTATTCCAAGCGCTTCGACCATATCGACCTCGCCGAAACCGGCATCGCGCTGACGAAAGCCGAGATCGACGCGGCCGAGGCCAAGGTGCCGAAGGAGACGCTGGCCGCCCTCGATCTCGCCCACGCCCGCATCAAAGCCTTCCACGAGCGCCAGCGGCCGCAGGACCTGCGCTATAAGGACGAGGCCGGCGTCGAGCTCGGCTGGCGCTGGAGCGCGCTCGAATCGGTCGGCCTCTATGTGCCGGGCGGCACCGCCTCCTACCCCTCCTCCGTGCTGATGAACGCCGTGCCGGCCAAGGTGGCCGGCGTCGATCGGCTGGTGATGGTGGTCCCCGCCCCGCATGGGGTGATCGACCCGCTGGTGCTGGCCGCCGCCAAGCGCGCCGGCGTCGATGAGGTCTATCGCGTCGGCGGCGCGCAGGCCGTCGCGGCGCTGGCCTATGGCACCAAGACCATTCGCCCCGTGGCCAAGATCGTCGGCCCCGGCAACGCCTGGGTTGCGGCCGCCAAGCGCCGCGTCTTCGGCCTCGTCGGCATCGACATGATCGCCGGCCCCTCGGAAATTCTGGTGCTCGCCGATAAGACCGCCAATCCCGATTGGGTGGCGATCGATCTGCTCGCCCAGGCGGAGCACGACGAATCGGCGCAGTCGATCCTCATCACCGACGATCCTTCCTTCGCCGAGGCGACCGCCGCCGCCGTGGAGCGCCAGCTGGCGACGCTCTCGCGCTTCGAGATCGCCTCCAAGAGCTGGCGCGACTATGGCGCGATCATCGTGACCAAGAGCCTCGCCGAGTCGATCCCGCTCGCCGACCGCATCGCCGCCGAGCATTTGGAGATCGTCTCGGAAGACGCCGAGGAATTAGCGGCGAAGGTGCGCAACGCCGGCGCCATCTTCATCGGCGCCTATACGCCCGAGGCGATCGGCGATTATGTCGGCGGCTCCAATCACGTTCTGCCGACGGCGCGCTCGGCGCGCTTCTCGTCGGGCCTCAGCGTGCTGGATTTCGTGAAGCGCACGTCGATCTTGAAATGCGACGCCGCCTCGCTGAAGGAGATCGGCCCCGCCGCCGTCGCTCTCGGCGACGCCGAGCGGCTGCAAGCGCATGCGCGCTCTGTGGCCATGCGCCTCGATCAGCGCGGGGCGTGAGGTGTCGACAAGCGCGACCAAGCGGCTGATCTCCGTCACGCTCGATGAGGCATCCATCGGGCGCGGCACGGCGGATCAGGAGCATGAGCGCGCCATCGCCATCTATGATCTCATCGAGGACAACAGCTTCGCGCTGGAAGGGCATGACGGCGGGCCTTACGCCCTCGTCATCGCCCTGCATGACGCCAAGCTCGTCTTCGACGTGCGCGACGAGGCAGGCGCCACGATCGTCACGCATATTTTATCGCTGACGCCCTTCAAGCGCCTGCTGAAAGACTATTTTCTGGTTTGCGAGACCTATTACGCCGCGATCCGCACCGCGACGCCGAGCCGGATCGAGGCGATCGACATGGGCCGGCGCGGGCTGCACAATGAAGGCGCGGCCCTGCTCGCCGAACGGCTGAAGGGCAAGATCGACTGCGACTCGGACACTGCGCGCCGCCTCTTCACGCTGGTCACGGCCCTGCATTGGAAGGGCTGAGCCCATGCCGGAGGAAGGCGGACTCGTATCGCGGCCACATGCCGTGCTGTTCGCCTGCACGCAGAACGCCGTCCGCTCGCCCATGGCAGAAGCGCTGGGGCGTCATTATTTCGGCCGCGAAATCTATTTCGCCTCCGCCGGGCTGAAGCGCGGCGAGCCCGATCCTTTCGCCATAGCGGCGATGGACGAGATCGGCGTCGATATCTCGCGCCACAAGCCGCATAGCTTCGAAGATCTCGAAGATTCCAACTTCGATCTCATCGTGACTCTGTCGCCGGAGTCGCATCACAAGGCGCTGGAGTTCACGCGCGCCATGGCTGTCGACGTCGTCTATTGGCCGACGCTCGACGCCACCGCGACCAGCGGCTCGCGCGAGACGATCATGGAATCCTATCGCGCCGTGCGGGATTCGCTGTCGAAGCGCATTTTGAAGCTGCTGTCGGTGGAGCATGGATCGGATTGAGGCCGCCAAAAAAAGCGGTCATCGCGAGCGAAGCGAAGCGATCCAGGGGCCGCCCGACGACTCTGGATTGCTTCGCTCCGCTCGCAATGACGGGAAATGTCACCCACGCGCCAGAACAGCGAAGAGCAGCGTGAGCTGACAGAAGAAGCCGATGAGGAACATCGGCGTGCGCACCCACGGCAGGCCCAGCGTGTAGACGACATAATGCGCGGCGCGCGAGGCGAAGAACAAGAGCGCAGCGAGCGCCGTCGCCGAGGTGCCGCCGCCGACGATCTGAATCGTCAATGCGAGCACGGCGAAGACGACGAGATTTTCGATCATATTCGTATGGGCGCTCTTGGCGCGCTGCGCCCAGGGCGCCTTGGTGGCGACGTCATGCAGAGGATCGCGGAAGGCCTCGATCGGTCCCAGCTGCAAAATGCGCTGTAGAATATAGGGAATCCACAAGACCGAGGCGAGGCCGGCGGTCAGCACGGTCCAATAGAGCTCGGGAGAAATTGCGTTGGTCATAGCGTGTCGCGCTCCTCTAGGATCAAAGACGACGCGAAGGTAGCGGAACGCTTTTCATTGGTGAAGTACGCAGAAATTTCGCATATACTGACATATGCCGCCCATACGGCAATATTGGATACTGCCCCATGCGCAAGCAGCGCCACGTAGAATATGACGAATGCCCGATCGAGGGCGCGATGGATATCATCGGCGGCAAATGGAAGCCGTCGATCCTGTTCCGTCTCGCCGATGGAACCAAGCGCTTTTCCGAATTGCAGCGGCTGCTGAAAACGATCACGCAGCGCACGCTCACGCAGCAATTGCGCGATCTCGAGCGCGATCGCATGATCTCGCGCCACGTCTATGCGGAAGTGCCGCCGCGCGTGGAATACAGCCTCACCGAGCGCGGCCGCTCGCTGGAGCCGGTGCTGGCGCTCTTGTTCCGCTGGGGCGTCGACAATGTGCTGGCGGAAAAGGCTACAGCCCCGAAAGTCCCCGCGCCGCGGCGATCAGCCGACGGTCCGACCAGCGCGGGCCGATCAACGAAATCGCGAGCGGCGGCGCGCCCGCGGGCCGCGAAAGCGGAACGCTGATCTGCGGCAGGCCGAAGAAGCTGGCGAAGAGAAACGTGCGGAACATTTGATAGCGCTTGGCGTCGAGCGCTTCCTCGCTCTCGCCCAGCCGTGGCGAGACGAAAGGCGTCGTCGGAACGACGATGAGGCTGTTCTCGCCGAACATGGCGGAGACACGCGCGCGCCCATCGCGCCGAAAAGCGTCGGCCTCGGCTTTGCCGGCAGGCGTCACTTTCGACGCGATGTCGAAGCGCTGCGCTATGCCGGGGCCGAATTGTGGATGTTCCGCCGTGATCCAGGCGCCATGCGCGCCCCAGGCCTCATAGGCCTGGAGATTGCGGAAATGACGCAGCGACTCGGCCCAGAATTCCTCGCCCAATGTTACGTCTCGCTCGGAAAATCCTTGCGCGACGATGGCGCGCGCCGGCGCCATGGCCGCGGCGGTCTCGGCGTCGCATTGCGCGAAAGTCTCGTCGAGGAAGACGGCCTCGTCGAATGCGCCTTGCGTGAAATCGCGCGGCAGCAGCGTGTCGCCGACCCGCGCCATGAGATCGATATCGCGCGCGAACCAGCCGATGACGTCGAGCGAGGCGGCGAGCGGAACGACGCCATTCACGCAAATCGCGCCATGCGAGGAGCGAAATCCGTAAATTCCGCAAAAGGCCGCCGGCGCGCGGCAGGAGCCGGCCGTATCCGTGCCCAGCGCGAAATCGGCGAGGCCCGCCGCGACAGCCGCCGCCGAGCCGGAGGAGGAGCCGCCCGGATGGCGATCCGGCGCGGCGGGATTTTTTGGCGTTCCGTAATGGGCGTTGGCGCCCAGCAGGCTATAGGCCATCTCGTCCATATGCGCCTTGCCGACCAGCCGCGCGCCGCAAGCGAGCAGCCGATCGACGACGGGCGCGTTGATGGCGGCGGGCGCATGAGTCGCCGCCCATGTCGGCTGGCCATTGGCGGAGACGAGGCCCTCGACGTCGATGTTCTCCTTGACGACGAAGCGCGCGCCCGAAAGCGGCCCCTGCGCCGACGCCGAAACATCGAGCGAATGCGTCAAAGCGGACGAAGAGCCCGACATTCCGTTTCCTCCCATCGAGCGCCGCGCGATTATTCATTTCCAGTTCATCGGCGATGCTGATTTTCGACGACGATCCGACTTTTACAAGATGCGGATTAGATTTTCACGAAATGACAGGTGCGGAATGACAATGAAGAAATATGTCGCCGAGGCGATCGGCGCAGGCGCTCTGGTGCTGCTCGGATGCGGCTCGGTGACGCTCGGCGAGCTCGGCGGCGTGCTGAGCTCGACGCAAGGCGTCGGCCCGCTCGCCGTGCTGCCCATCGCCTTCGCCTTCGGCCTCACCGTGACGGCCTTCGCTTATGGGATCGGGCCGGTCTCGGGCTGCCACATCAATCCGGCGGTCTCGATCGGCGTCTGGTCCGCGGGGCGGCTCTCGACGCTCAATCTGATCGGCTACATCATCGCGCAATGTCTCGGAGCCATCGCGGGCGCGGCGATCCTCTACGCGATATTGAAAGGCCGCGAAGGCGGATATGACGTCGCCGTCGCCGGCCTCGGTCAGAATGGATGGAGCAATATTTCGACGACCTCGGCCTTTCTGGCGGAATTCGTCGGCACATTCCTGTTTCTGGTCGTCATCCTCGGCGCGACCTCGACCAATGGCGGCACCGCCTCGGCGGGCGTGGCCATCGGCCTCGCGCTCGTCGTCATCCATATCGCGCTCATTCGCGTGACCGGCACCTCCGTCAATCCGGCGCGCTCGCTCGGCCCGGCGGTGTTCGTCGGCGGCAAGGCGCTGGAACAGCTGTGGCTGTTCTTCGCGGCTCCGCTGCTCGGCGGACTGACGGCCGGCCTGCTGTTCCGCTGGCGCAGCCTCGAGCCCTGATCGGATCGCTCCGGCCTTCACACGATTGAGCCGGAGCTTTCGCGCATGGCAGGATCGCTCCTCTTTGCGAGGAGATCGATCGATGGCGCATCACCCGATCCGCGGCTTGGTCCTGGCCGCTTCTCTCTCATCCCTGATCGCGGCGCCCGCCTTCGGCCAGAGCCTCGATCTCTCCAAATCGACCATCGTCGATCTGACGCATCCCTTCGACGCCAAAACCATTTATTGGCCGACCTCGCCCTCGGGCTTCGAACTCAAATCGCTGCACAACGGCCTTACCGAGCGCGGCTATTTCTATGCGGCGAACAGCTTCTGCTCGCCCGAGCATGGCGGCACGCATCTCGACGCGCCATTGCATTTCGCTCGAGGCCATTGGACCAGCGCCGAAATTCCGGTCGATCGCTTCGTCGGGCCGGCCTTCGTCATCGATGTGAGCGCCAAGGCCGCCGCCGATCCAGATTACACGCTGACGCCGGAAGATATCGCCGAATGGGAGGGAGCGCATGGGCGCATTCCGCAAGGCGCGATCGTGCTGCTGCGCACCGGCTGGAGCGCGCGCTGGAGTGACCGTAAATCCTATCTCGGCGACGATACACCCGGCGACGCCTCGCATCTGCACTTCCCCGGCTTTGGCGCGCAGGCGGCGGCGCTGCTCGTCGTCGATCGCCGCGCCAAGCTCATCGGCATAGATACGGCGAGCGTCGATAATGGGCCGTCGCAGGATTTTCTGGTGCATCGAATCGTCGCCGGCGCCGACGCCGCCGGGCTCGAGAATCTCGACAATCTCGACAAATTGCCGGCGACCGGCGCGGTGGTCTTCGCTCTGCCGATGAAGATTTCCGGCGGCACCGGCGGGCCGGCGCGCATCGTCGCCGTCGTGGCGCAATGAGCCGCGTCTATTCGTGATCGGCGAGCCAATGCTCGAGCGCGTGAAAGCTCGCCTGCGCGCCGTCGATCATCGCCGGCAGCAGGCCGCGCGCCGCGCCCGCCTCCAGCGCCGCGCAGCAGAGGCGCCAATCCTCCGTCTCGCCGCCGGAGAGGAAGCGTCGGCCGCGCGCGCACCCTGCGCCGAGCAGCGGATCGAGCGCGGCGGCGAGAAAGGCCGCGCCGAGGCTCGATCCTTCGCGCACATAGAGCGCGCCGAGCCACTCGCCCGGCCCGCCGAGCGCCGGCGCTTCGGCCAGGGGCAGATGCGCGATGAATTCGCCGCTCGCGCCGAGATCGAAAAGATCGCGCGTGAGGAGATGCGCGCGGGCGTCGATGCGCAGATCGACGCCATGGCAGAGCGCGGCCTCGATCAGGGCGCGCTCGAACGGCAGATGAAATCCGTAGAGCCGCGCCAGCAAACGCAGATATTGCGACGACGCGATCCGTCCCGCGGCGAGCGCCGCCAGCGTGGGATGCGCATGCAGCCGCAGATGCGCCGCCCGTGTCGCGTTGCGCAGCGCCGCTCGCGCCGGCGAGACGATCTCGCCCGCGGCGCTCACGCGCGCGACGCCTGCCGCCGCGAGGCCGCGCGTGTCGAGGCCTCTTGCGTCATTGCGCGCGAGAGAGCGCCCACCAGCTTCTCCGGCGCATAGGGCTTGGTGACGACGGGACGGCCGGCGAAGCGCGCGGGCGTCACGATGCGGCTCTCGAAGCCCGTGGTGAAGACGAAAGGGACATGCGCCTGGGCCAGCGCATCGGCGACCGGCCATACCGGCTCGCCGTCCAGATCTATGTCGAGCAGAGCGACGTCGAAATCGGGCCGCAGCGCCGCGCGCAGGCCGTCCCAGACAGTGGCGCAGCTATGCGTGATCTCCATACCCCATTCCTCCAGCAGCTCGCGGACGGAGAGCGCGACGAGCGCGGCGTCCTCGACCAGCAGAACGCGGCGATGCGACAGGGCTCGCGGGGGCGGCTCGCAGGCGCTTCCGCCTTGCGACTGCTTCTCCCTCTCGCGCGGCCCCTTGGCGAAGGCGATCTGCGAGACAGGAATGCGCAAGCGGCATTGGACGCCGCTCGCGGCGAAGCTCAGCTCCGCCGCGCCGCCGAGATCGATCGCCAGCGTGCGCTCGATCAGCATGCGCCCGAAGCCGGAGCGCTCCGGCGGCGCGACCTTCGGGCCTTTGCTCTCCTTCCAGCTCAGCTCGACGTTCTCCGCGCCCTTCTCGCGGCGACGGCGCCAATCGATGCGCACCATGCCGCCCGGCGTGGAGAGCGCGCCATATTTGGCGGCGTTGGTGGCGAGCTCGTGGATCGCCATGCTGACGGCGAGCGCCGCCTTGGGCTTCAAGGCGATCGGCTCGCCGCTGATGTGGCAGGCGTTCGCCTCGGCCTGGCGAAAGGGCGCGAGCTCGTCCTCGACGATGGCGCGGATCGACAGGCCTTCCCATCGGCTCTGCGTGAGCAGATTTTGCACGCGCGCCATCATCAGCAGCCGGCTCTGCAATGTCGCGTTGAACTCCTCGAGCGAAGCGGAGGAGCGCGCCGTGAAGCGCACCAGCGACTGAATCACCGAGAGCGTGTTCTTCACGCGATGCTCGAGCTCGGCCATCAGAAAATCCTGACGCGCCTGCGCCGTCTGCCGCTCGCGCAGGGCGAGATCGAGCGCATGGACGAAGACCTCGAGGATCGACGAGCGCAGCGAACGCGCGATCTCGATTTCCGTGTCGCTCCAGGCGCGCGATTGCAGACGCACTGTCTCCTCCCAGGCCTCGAAGGAGGCGCGCGGCGTCAGCGTCTCGCCATCCGCCTCCACCGCCTTGGCCGGATTGCCCGCCCAGCGCACGACCTGCCGCAGCTCGCCGCGAAAAAACAGCACATAATCCTTCGGCGCGCGCGAGACGGCGAGGGCGAGCACGCCGGAGGCGACGTCGCAATAGGCTTCCGCCGGCGCATAGGAGAGCGGCAGGCGGTCGGTCGCGAGCACGCCCTGCTGCGCATGCTCGTGAATCCAGCCGACCAGCGCGCCAATCTGCGCGGCGGAAGGCGCGCGGCCGAGCGTCACGCATTCGCCATCGATGCAAACCGCGCAGCCGTCCGCCTCGATCAGATCGAGCAGATTGGGCTGTCCGCCGAGCAGCGCGCCGGCGAGGTCGCCACGGCCGGACATGGCGCCGACGAGACGGCTCTGCACCTCGCCCGCGCGCATGCGCCGCTTTGACGTCTCACCCTCGAGACGGCTCTGAAACTCGAGCGAGATCATCTGCGCGAACAGCTCGCAGGCGGCGCGGCGGCGCAGATCGAGGAAATGCGGCGTGCGATGGTGACAGGCGACGAGACCGAACAGCTCGCCGCCGACGACGATCGACACGGACATGGAGGCGCGCACGCCCATATTGGCGAGATAGCGCAAATGCACGGGCGAGACGCTGCGCAAAATGCTGCAGCTGAGATCGAGCGGACGGCCGGTCGAAGGCGAGAGCGCCGGCTCTATCGGCGCCGGCGTGTAGCGCGCGTCCGGTATGAGACGCAGCCAATTGGTCACATAGAGCTTGCGCGCCTGCTGCGGAATGTCGGAGGCCGGAAAGCGCAGGCCGAGATAGGAATCGCAGCCCTCCGCCGCTGTCTCGGCGATGACGCTCCCCGAGCCGTCCGGCAGAAAGCGATAGACCATCACATGGTCGAAGCCGGTCGCCTTCGCCGTCTCCCGCGCAATGGCCTCGGCATAGGCCTCTATGGTCTCGGCGCACGCCATCGCGGCGAGCATTTTTTGCACGAGCCCGAGCGGATCGCGCTCGACGTCGGCGCGGCGCGGCTCCAGCTCGATGAGGATGACGCCATCGCCTATATGGACGACGCCCTCGAGCGCGACCGCACCGTCGCTCGCCTCCGTCTCGAAGGCGAAGCAGGAGCGCGGCCCCTCGTCGGCGAGGATGCGCGTCAGCCGCGTCGCCGCCACCGCGCCGAGCCGCGCCTCCACATTCTGGCCGAGCAGAGCGCTATGCGAGGCGCCGAGCAGCGCCTGCGTGTCGCCCGCGATCTGGTCGATGCGCATATCGTCCGGATCGAGGGCCAGAAGCACGCCATGCGGCTGGATCGCACCCGGCGTATGGATCGGCTCCCGATCGCAAATCGATAGTTCGACGCTCTGCGGGACGTCTCCTGTCATCGCGTCGCCGCTCCAGCGTCATGTTTGCGATGGGCGGTCATATAAGGCCGGACGCCTCGGCCTGTAGGGGCGCCGGCGGCGCGTCTCACGGTGAATCAAAATTAACCATTGACCCCTTAAGCTCCGCAACCATTGCCAGACCAAACAGGACTGAATTTCCATGCGCTTTCATGTCGGCCGCAATTATCGCGCGGACGGAGAGAGATTCCGTAAGGCCTCGCCGCAAACCGCCAGCGATCTCGTTCTGGCGGCGCGATCGGCTGCGCGCGCCAGCGAGCCCGCGGCGCCGCGCAAATCGCCCTTCGCGCGCGCCGTCCTCGTCGTCGCGACGCTCGCTGCGCCGCTCTTCGCCGGACGCGCCTATCTCGACGCGACGCGGACCGAGCCGGCCGCGATCGCCGCCGAGGAGACCCGGCCGACGATTCGGCAGGTGGGATTGCAGCCCGCGGCGCCTCTGCAAAAGGCGGAGCGCGAAGACATCGATCTGACGGCCACAGGCTCGACGCCGCCCCGACAGGAGGCTGCGCCCACCGCCTCTGCAGCCGCTGCGCCAGCGCCCGCCAAGACGCGACGAGCGGCGAGCGGCTCCGTCAGCCGTTCGGCCAGAGAAATTTCGAGAAGCCCGGAATCGTATCGGTGATGGTCTGCAGCTTGGGGCGGCCGACCGCCTGCTCGGCGAGCACGAAGACCGCTTTGGCGAGCTTCTGCAGCTGCGCGGCGGAGAGCCCCATGCTGGTCAGCCGCGAGGTCAGCTCCACCACGTCTTTTTGATTTTTCCCGACCAGCGCCCCGAGACCGCCGAGCGCCAGCCCGAGCAGGCCGCGGCGCGGCGCGGCGAGCGCCGCCTCGACCGTCTCGCGGCCGCCGGGAACGCGCGCGATCAGCTCCGCGCCGATGGCGGCGTCGCGCTTCTCCAGAAACGCGAAAATATGACCGATCGCGAGGCGGGCGGTCGGCGCCGAAATGCCGACGTAATTGCCGATGGATGCGGCGATCTCCTCCATTTGCCCTCCGGTTCGTCGATGTGCGCGAGACGAGCGCCCAGCTTTTTAAGCTTTGACGCAGCGCCGCGCCATAGCCGCGCGCAAGTCATCGACAGACGACGGCGCCGCCGGAGCCTTAGCCCCGGCGGCGCCGCATCGTCCAGAGCGCCGCGATCACGCAGTCACATTCAACCGGGCCTGAGGGAATACGGCCGCCAGCCGGCGGACGCCGAGCCGGCGTGTCCGAGGCCGCGAGAAGATCAGGGCTCGTGCTCGAGCAGATCGGGAATTCGCTTGGCGAGGCTGCGCATCACGCTGTCCGCGCCTTTGAGCATGATGTCATAGAGCGCGTCGGAGGTCGGGTCGGTGGAGATCCCCTCCTGGACGAAGTGGAAATGCGTGCCGCCATTCGGCAGAGCGGAGATCGTCCAGGTGACGGTCACATCCATATAGTGACCGAATCCCTTGAGCTCCTCATGACCGCCCTTCCAGCGGAAGCTGAGCTTCTCGCCGGGGACGACCTCGAGCACCTTGCATTGGAACTCGCCATCCCAACGCTCGATCGGGCGGCTCCAAATGGTGAAGGAATGTCCGACCTCGGGCCGGATATCATTGGGGAAAAACCAGACGGCGAGCCATTCCGAATCCGTCATGGCGCGCCAGACTGCGTCGACCGGATGCTCGAAATCTTTCTCGGTCGTGATGTTTCGCGTCTCGGGCACGGCTGTCGCTCCTGTTTCAGAATTTGAAGCAACAACCCTGCCAAAATGCCGGGCGGCGGCTCACGCTGGCGTGCGCGCAACCTTGGCCGCGCCGAGATCCACCTGGATTTCGTCGCCCTCGATCTTCAGCTCATAAGGGTGCAGGGCGTTGCGGACGAGATGCGTCACGCATTTGCCGTTGACGCTGTCGAAGCCCCAATTGTGATAATTGCAGAGCACGGTCTTGCCGTCGAAGCTCGCTTCGTCGAGCGGCATGTCGGCATGTGGACAACGGCCGCGAAAAGCCTTCAGCTCGCCGCCGGCCGGCCAGACCAGCAGGACGCTCTTGCGGCCGGCCTGAAAGAGGCCCATCGCCCCTTCGCTCACGGCGCTGGTGTTGCAGATAAAGGTGAACGCCATCGGGATCCCCCTCGTTTCAAGAAGCTTCCCGCCGCAACAGGCAAGTTGCGGACCAACGCCCTCACGGCGACGCCCCCTGCTCTCCCGGATGCGCACCTTCGAGCCTCGGAATGTTACCGTAAGCTCCCGGGCGGGATCGCAGGGCCGGCGCCATGCACATGAATGTGGCGCCGAATTTCTGTAAATGCATCGGACCGATTGTCGCAATTATTCTCCGGCATGCGCGATCAGCAGCAGAAGATTCTCCAATATGAGAACCGAGGTGAGAGGTCCGACGCCGCCAGGAACCGCCGTGAGGCGAATGTCGAGATCCTCGAGCGCCGCCACTTCCACATCCCCCGCGAGCTTGCCGTCGATGAAGCCGACGCCGGCGTCGACGACGAGCTGGCCTTCCGAGAAATAGTCGCGCCCGAAGAAATGCGGACGGCCCGTCGCGACGAAGACGATATCCGCCGCGCGCGAAAATTTCGGAATGTCCGGCGTCGCTGAATGGCAGATCGTCACTGTGGCGCCGGCGTTGACCAGCATATTGGCGAGCGGCTTGCCCACCGTGCGGCCGCGGCCGATGACGGCGACGGTCTTGCCGGCGAGCTTCCCCTCCGTCTCCGCCATGGCGATACAGGCGCGCGGCGTCGCCGGCGCGATGAAGCGCTGATGCGGCCCGTTCTGCAGCAGCGCGCCGAGATTGCCGACCGAAAGCCCATCCGCGTCCTTATTCGCCGGAATGAGATTGGTCACGTCGATCTCATCGAATTCGGGCTTGGACGACATCACCACGATGACGCCGTGAATATCGGGGCGCGCGCAGAGATCGCGCATATGCGCGGCTATATCCGCATAGGAGCCGGCATGCGAGAGATCGACGCCCTCGAAAGCGGCGCCGACTTCCTCAGCGTGCTTGCGCTTGACGGCGACATAGCTCAGCGCCGCCGGATCGGACGAGCAGACCACGGCGGCGAGCTTGGGCGTGACGCCGCGCGCCTTCAGCGCGACGATCGCCTCCGTGAGCGCCGCCTTGCGGGCGGCGACGATCTCCTTGCTGTAGATTTTCTGCATAGGACACGCCTTTCACAGCGCCCGGCCCGGCTCCGCTATAAGCCGAAAGACGCGCAATCTATGCGCGGCCTTTCGACGCTGTCACGAGCGTGGTCTCCGCATCGCGTCGATCGTCGCGCCGGGCACGCCGGCGAGATTATTGGCGACCAGATGGCGCGGCGCGGCGCGCGCGAATTGATCGAGGTCGATCTCCTCGAAGGCGCCGCTGTTCCAGGTCTGGACGATCTCCAGCGGCTCGTCGCCTATGTTGCGAATGGCGTGGCCGAAGCCCTGCGGAATATAGGCGACGTCGCCGGGCCGAAATTCCGCGACCTTGCCACGTCCGCCGGAGCCGAAGATCGCGACCTGGCCTTTGCCGCGCAAATAATAATGCCATTCGTCGGCGTTGACGTTCCAATGCAGCTTGCGCATCGCGCCGGGCTCCAGCGTCATGATCCCGCCGGACATTGTCGTCGAGGCCGGAAACTCCTTCGCCGTCGCCAGCCGAAAGCTCCCGCCGTCGAAATCGCGCGCGGCTTTCGTCTCGCGGGTCAGACGGAATCTGTGCGTCGACTCTTTCGGCCATGGCGCCTCGAGCGCATCTTCCGGACGCAGGATCGGACCTGCTTGAATGAAGGTCTCGCCTTTCGGGAAAGCGTCGAAAATATCCTTCGGAACGCCGAATTCCTGCGCGAGGAGATCCTTGGGCGTCAGATCGATCCAATCGGTGAGGGAGAAAGCGCTGGCGTCGGGCGTGAAGCGGCCGTCGTCGAAGACCAGCAAAATGTTGCAAGGCTCGTCGCCTATGGTCTGGATCGCATGGCCATGGCCCTTGGCGAAATACCAGAGATCGCCGGGCTCGAAATTATTGATCTCGCTCGCGCCGCTCGGATCGATGACAACGGTCTGGCAACGCCCGCCGAGCACCAGCGCCCATTCCGCCGCGGTGGCGTGCCAATGCAGTTCGCGCGAGCCGCCGGCGTCCAGAAAGGCGTGCACGCCGGCCATGCTATGCGCGATCGGAAACTCGCGCACCGAGACTTCCTTCGCCCAGCCGCCGGAGGCGACGCGCGGACGGCCGGCGTCGAGCGGAAAGCGAAACTCCATCGTCGCGCCGGGGGCGGTCGCCGCATGGGCCGCATGAGCCTCCGCGGCGTGAGCGGATTTGACGGTCAGCCGCTCAGCCGAGACGGCGACGGCGAGAGTCGAGAAATGGACCACTCCCCAGGCGGCGATCTCGAGAAAATTGCGTCTATGGGCGAGCATGGGCCATCCTTTCCATTCGCAAAAATGGCGAAGCGGCGAGCCGCGCACGGCTCGCCGTCTCGTCGAAGGATCAGCCGCGCTTCAATTGCGAGATGGTCGCCTCCGGCACGCCGGTGAAATTATTGCCGAGCAAATAGCGCGGGCTCGACTGCACCCATTTGTCGAGGTCGATCTCCTCGAATTTCGGATTGTCCCAGGTCTGGATGATCTCCAGATCCTCATCGCCTATGTTGCGGATCGCATGGCCGAAGCCCTGCGGAATATAGGCGACGTCGCCGGGTCCGAATTCGGCGACCTTGCCGCGCCCGCCGGAGCCGAAGATCGCGACCTGTCCCCTGCCCTTCAGATAATAGTGCCATTCATTGGCGTTCACGTTCCAATGCAGCTTGCGCAGCCCGTTGCGCGGCAGCGTCATTATTCCGCCGGACATGGTCTTTTGCGCCGGGAACTCGTCGATCGTCGCGAGGCGGAAGCTGCCGCCGTCGAAATCACGCGCGGCTTTCGGATCGCGCAGCAGGCGGAACTTATGCGTCGACTCCTTCGGCCAGGGCGCCTCCAGCGCATCCGAGGCCTTCAATATCGGGCCGGACTGAATATAGGCCTCGCCCTTGGGAAAAGCGTCGAACAGGTCTTTCGGCAGGCCGAATTCGAGGCCGAGCATTTCCTTCGGCGTCACATCGATCCAATCGGTGATGGAGAATGTGCCGTGCTCGGAGAAGGCGCCATTGTCGAAGGACAGGATGAAGTGACAGGGCTTGTCGCCGACCGTCTGGATCGAATGGCCATGGCCCTTGGCGAAATACCAGAGATCGCCGGGCTCGAAATTATTGATCTCGCTGGCGCCGCTCGGCTCGATCACGACGGTCTGGCAGCGCCCCTCTATGACGAAGGCCCATTCCGCCGCGATTGCGTGCCAATGCAATTCGCGCGAGGCGCCGGGCTCGAGATACATGTGAACGCCGGCGATGCCCTTGCTGATCGGGAATTGATGAACCGTCGCCTCCTTGGCCCAGCCGCCGGAAGTGACCTTCGGCTTATTGCCATCGAGCGAGAATTTGAAGTCCGGCATGGCCGCGACTTCTTTGGGATCGTGATAGGCGACGGCGTCGCCCGGCGGCAGTCCCACCGCCTGACGGCCGAAGCCGCCGTCGCCGGCCTTGGCGAGATATTTGTCGGTCGCCTCGGCGACGCTGGAGAATGTCACCAGCCCGCTCGCCAGAGCAGCGGAACCCAGGAAATCACGGCGGCTCTTGAACATTGTTTCCTCCTCCTGCCTCGCCTTCGAGGGCGAAGCGAAAATTTTTCTACAAAACCAAGTATCCGCAGAAGCGTTGCAAATCGGAATGGCCGATGATTAGATAACAGCTATCGAAAATTCCGATGGCTGCGCCAATGCTCGATCCGATCCATCTGCGCACTTTCGTCGCGATCACCGAGGTGAGGAGCTTCTCCGAGGCGGGACGTCAGCTCGGCCTCTCGCAATCGAGCGTCAGCGAGCATGTGAAGCGGCTCGAGCAATTCGCCGGGCAGAAGCTGTTCGAGCGCGACACGCATTCCAACGCGCTGACCGAGCATGGCCGCGCCATGCTGGAATTCGCGCGCTCCATCCTCGAGACCAACGCGCGCGCCAAACGGCATTTCGGGCAATCCTCCAAGCGGCGCGCGCTGCGTTTCGGCGCTTGCGAGGATCTCGCCATCGGCTGGCTCGGCGACATCATCCGGCCCTTCATGGAGGCGCATCCGGACGTCGATCTCGATTTCACCATCGCGCTCAGCAATCATCTGCTGACGGCCTTCGACGAAGGCCGGCTCGATCTCGTGCTGTGCAAGCGATGGCCGGATGGCGATCGGGGACGGCTCGTGTTCAGCGACCGCATCGTCTGGACAGCGGCGACGACGGAGCCGGTGTTTCGTCACGACGAGGCGCAGCTCGTGCTCTATCCGCCGCCGAGCATCACGCGCTTCATGGCGCTGACGGCGCTGGAGAAGGCCGCCGTTCCCTGGCGCATCGCCTGCACCAGCGGCGATCTCAACGGCCTCGCCACCGCGACCGGCATAGGCCTCGGCATGATGGCGCACGCCAGCACGCTGATCCCGCGCGAGCTGGCCGCCTGCGAGGAGGACGCGCGACTGCCGCCATTGGGATCGGTCGATTTCATCCAGATCGAGCGCAAGGCCGGCGACCGCAAATTGCTCGCCGAGCTGTCGCAGGCGATCGATCGAAAAGCCGCCGGCGCCTCGCGCAAATACTGATGCTACACAACTATAGATTGTATTTTATTCGCGCATGTCGCAAAACGGCGCAGTCGATCGGGACGCCTCGCGTCTTTGATTTCGCGTAATTTTCGATATTTCCTCCATTTATGGGATTTGGAGGCATAGCGCTTGCGTTAAGGTTAACGGGATAGAGCGCACGTTTCATTTTGAAATCGACAAACTCTCCATCCCTGTAAAAATATTTAGTATCTTCAACACCTTGAGAGGCTTGCGTTGTGGAGCTCTCGATCACCGCGCCAAAATGACACAGTGAAATAGACGATGAACAAGAAAAACGATCCATCGATCAATTATGATCCAAAGCAGGAGCCCGCCCGACGGCGTCCGCTCCCTTCCCATTCCGAAAACGAGGCCGCGAAGCAGCCGAGCAGCGAGCCGCTGGCGGATAAGCTCCGCCATGTCCGTGCGATCCTGCGCGCCGTCGAAGAATCACGCGAGCAGAATCTGACGACCAAGCGCCTCTTCGAGCCGACGGCGATCGACTGCCTCAAGCAGCTCGTCGAAGCGCTCGACAGAAACGAGGGCGTCGAAGCCGCCCTCATCGATGCGCGAACGATATTGAAGACCGCCGGAATGGGCTGAACAAAAACCGAAAGACGCCGGGCCTATAGGCCCGGCGTCTTCCTGCTCGGAATGACCGCGAGCCCCGACCGCGCCAGCGCGCCGCCGGGGCTTTTTCTCAATTGGCGGCGGCTTTCTTCAGGCCGATCGCCGCGCGCAGCTCATCGATGGTCGCGACGCGCCCATGCAGGCCGGCGATACGCTCGACATCGAGATGGAGCTTCTGAATATTGTCGTAGAGATTGACCGAGAACGGATTGGGCGTCGCCGGCGGCGGCGCGCCGACCGCGGCCGGCGTATAGGCGTCGGCCTCGATCACCAGCTTCTCCTTCGGCAGATAGACGAGCGCGAGATCATCCGAATGGCCGCTGCCGGCGATGTGATGAATCTCGATCGCATGCAGGTCGCCGAGCGCGTGCTTATGCTCATAGGTCTCGAACTTCGCCGCCTTCTTCGAGGCCGCGAGACGATCGGGACGCAGCGTATGCGGCGCGGCCCAGGCCTTCTCGTAATAGGCCTTGCTGATGTCCTGCGTCACAATGGTCGCGCCGGCGTCGACGAAAGTGCGCAGACCGCCCGAGTGGTCGAAATGCACATGGCTGTTGACCACATATTTCACCGGCTTGCCGGGAATGATCTCGCCGATCTTCTGGATCAGCGCGATCGAGCGCTCCTCGCTCAGCGGCGCCTCGATCAGCACGACATGGTCCTTCTCTTCCACGGCGAGGCTGTGATGCGTGCCGCCGGTGAGATAGAAGACGCCATCGGCGAGCTTCTCGGACGCCACGGTGACGACGGGCGCGGGCGCGCTCGCGACATTGGCGGGAACCGCTATATCGACTGCGCCATTGGCCTTGGCCGAGGCGACATTGACATGCAGAATCTCGTGGCCGCCTTCGCTGCGATGAATCTCGGCCGGGAAATGCAGCCCGCCGAAATCCTTATAGCCCGCGAAATGCGTCTCGATCAGCGTGTCGCCCAGCACCGGCGTGTCGATCCAGGTCTTGATCGCCGACACATGATTATCGGCGCCGATCGCGCCGACGAAGCGGCGCGCGCCAATGGCGAAGGAGACCTCGACGCCGGAGCCGGCCGTCTCCGATTTCGCGTTATTGGCGAGCGCGGCTTTCAGAAAGCCCTGCGGCGTCGCCCAGATTTCGGCGACGCGCTCGTCCACGGCGGCCGGAGCCGGCGTCGCCACCGGAGCGGCGCCCGGAGCCGCGCCCTGCGGCGGCGCGACATTCCAGGCCTTGTCGCCGACGATGAACCATTCGAGCTTCTGCTCGACCGGCGCCGGACGGGCGCGGCCGTCGGGCGTCTGCGAGCGGGTGACGAGCACGCGCTCGGCAACCTTATCGAAATCGATCGCCGCGCTATAGGCGGAGACGTCGAACTTCGGCCAATCGCCGCCGGGAACCGGAGCCTGGCCGAATTGACGCCAATGGCCGGCGCCGGCGAATTCCAGCGTCTTGACGCTGGCGGCGGAGGCGAGCGTCGCCGCCTCCTGCAGCGAGGCGGCATGCGCCGCTCCCGCGAAGACCGACGCCGTCAGTCCTAATCCGGCGAGCGTCTTGAAACTGCGTATCGACATGAGAACCTCTCTCTCTTCCTCGGGGGCGCAGATTTTCATCGGCGCGTCGTGACGCGCCGATGCGGGGGAAATGGCCGCGTCTTCTGCTCGCGGACTCTCGTCGGGGCCTGAAGTGGGCGTCAGGCCGCCGGCGCGGCGACGAAACCGCTCTCGCCGCCGCCTTCCGCGAGCGCGTGAGCGTCGGCCTCGTCGACACGATAGGAATCGATGCGCGCTGTCGCCGGCCCTCTCGCCGCGAGAGCGAGAAACTCATCGACCACCGCAGCAGAACCGGCGATCAGCGTCTCCACCGAGCCGTCGGCGCGATTGCGGACCCAGCCGGCGAGATGCAGCCGCCCGGCCTCGCGGGCGACAAAGACGCGATAGCCGACATTCTGCACATGCCCTTCGACGATGATGCGGGCAATGCGTCTCTCGCTTTGCGGCAACGTCACGGGGTTCTCCCAGATGATGCGCGGTCTCATTTGGACGTCACGCGAAAGCCTGCGTTCTCCGGCGGCGCGATGGCCGTCTCGGCATGCGGCGTCCCCTCGGGCGCCCAGTCGTAGGGCACCGGCTGCGCGCGATAGACGCTGTAATTGAGCGTCGGCCTTCCCGTCTGCGCGTCCTTGCCGCGCCGCGGATATGGATTGAGATATTCCCAGACGATCTCGCCCTCTGGCGTCACCTGGAAGAAGCGCCCGATCTGACCTTCGTCGATGAAAGTATTGCCATTGGGTAGGCGCCGCGCATTGCTGATATGCGTGCTGCGGAAGGTCCAGCCGGGGTTGCCGGAGCTCGCGCCCGTATATTGCCAGACGATCTGCTTGGTGACCGGATCGATCTCCAGCACGCGCGAGCCGCCCGTGTAGGTGACGGATGCGCGCGGATAGCCGGCCTCGCCCTGATTGTCGAAGACGAGAAGATTGCCGGCGCCGGGCAGGCCCTTGGGAATGATCTGCGCGTCATGCTGGCCGGAGATTTGATCGACGGGCCGCGGAACCTTGCGCGATGTCGTCGTTCCATCCTCCGACACCAGCGGGAAATGCGGCCCCAGCGTCCAGACGATCTTGCGCGTCTTGCGATCGACGATGGCGATGAAATTGCCGTTGCGCGAGTCGAAGATGAGATTGTCCGGCGCAAAGCGCGCATCGCCCTCGTCATGCCAATGATTGGGGCCGACGGGCTTCAGATCATTGACATGAAGATAGTCCGGATTCTTCGAGCCCTTTATTAGCTTCAGCTCATCGGCCGTGAAGCCGATCTCGTCGAGATGATCCGAAGCCGCCCAGGTCCACACGATATCGCCATCGGGATTCGCCTCGTAAGCGACATCGTCGAGAACTTGCGGCGCGGCGAAGCCGGGAAGCGGATAGGAGATATTGGCGAGCAGCAGCGTGTTGCCATTGGGCAGGCGCGTTATGTCGTGATGCTGGCGCGCGACGCCGCCCGGCGCCGCGGAGCCGAAGCTCCACACGGGCTTGCCGTCCCAATCGACCTCGCCGACCGTTTTGCGCACGCGCGTCTGGGCGCGGCCGGGCGTGAGATCGGTTCCCCTGCCCTCCTCGCTCTCCAGCGTGACGAATATATGCCCCCGCGCGCCCTCAACGAGCGCCGGATCGATGAAGGAGACGGGCTGGCCCGTATATTTCCACTCGCGCACGACCTTGCCGGTGAGATCGACGAGCCTCGTCACATCATCGCCGCCGGCGAAGAGAACATAAGAATTATAGGCGCGCGCAGGATCGTAGATGGTCGCGCCCGTCGGATAGACGCTGGGCTCCGCCGAGGCGCCGGCCGCCGCCGCCGCGAGAGCGCCCACGCAGGCGCTGCGCAAAAACCACGCTCCGAAAAGGGTTTCGATTGAAAAGCGATGCCTGCCGCGGGCCATCGGACGCTCCCGTCTTGCTGTGATGCCGCCATTATATTCACACTTATCAGCTATGATAAATAGCAAAATGCTCGAGTTCTACACATAAGAAGGAATTTGCCTCCCGCATCGCCGAGAGAGACTCGCCGCCTCGCAGAACGACATGCTCTAAAGTGTTTTTCTATATGCGCGTCGCGCTTTCGCGCCGCTCCGGCGAATGGCGCTCCGGCGCCGCTCTACTCGAAAAATTGCACTTGTTGGATGGATAAGAAAAACTATATCTGTCGAGCTTATGTAGAAAGCGCCGGAGGCATTGTGACCATCTCATCCTCTCGACCGGGTTTCCGCAACGCCCCGGGCGAAATCGAAGTCGAGCGCGCCATCGCCGAAATCCGCGCCGGACGGCCGATCATTCTGCATGAGAATGGAGAACGCATCCTCGCTCTCGCCGCCGAAGCGCTCGACTCCTTCTATTGCGAGAGCTTCGAACGTCTCGGCCGCGCCGACGCGCGCCTCGCCCTCTCGGGGCCGCGCTTGCGCCGCCTCGGCGCGCAACGCCGCGAGGCCGGCGCCGTCGCAATGCCCGTGCTCGACGTCCCGCGGGCGCATGCCCTCGCTTTCGATTCCGACGCGCGCCTCGATGCGCCGGCCGCCGCTCTCTCCGCGCTGGAGGAGCGCGCCTTGGATCTGATGCGTCTCGCGCAAGTGCTTCCGGCGGCGATCATCGCCGGCGCGGAGGGCGCCGAGGCCGACTTCGCCCGCCCGCTCGAGGTCGCCCGCGCCAATGTCGCCGCCTACCAGTCCACACGCCTCGCGGCTCTGCGCATCGTATCTCGCGCGCGCGTGCCGCTCGAGGGCGCGCCAGACAGCGAGTTCATCGTCTTTCGCGGCGGCGAAGGATTGCGCGATCAGGTGGCGATCGTCATCGGCGAGCCGAATTTCGCGCTCCCCGTGAATGTGCGCCTGCACTCGGCCTGCCTCACCGGCGATCTCTTCGGCAGCCTGAAATGCGATTGCGGCGATCAATTGCGCTATACGGCGCGCTACATGGCGGAGAATGGCGGCGGCGTGCTGCTCTATCTCGATCAGGAAGGCCGCGGCAACGGGCTCGCCAACAAGATTCGCGCCTATGATCTGCAAGCGCGCGGCTTCGACACCTATGACGCCGACGAGACGCTCGGCTTCGACAAAGACCAGCGCCGTTTCGCCTTCGCCGCGGAAATGCTGAAGCTGCTCGGCGCGCGCCGCGTGCAGGTGCTCACCAATAATCCAGAGAAGATCGACGCGCTCACGCAAGCGGGGCTCGAGGTGGTCGCCGACCAGCGCATAATGGGGCGCCGAAACACCCATAATCTCCGCTATCTGGCCGCCAAGCGCGACAAGGCTGGACATCTCATCGACCTCGACCGCGCCCCCGCCTGACGCAAATGGCGGGGACCGCGCCGCCGAATATATTGATTATTCCTATATTCCATATATGCTTTAAATGGATCATCGGCGCGACGACGATAACATTGGGCGCGCGCCGACGCACAATGCGATTCTCGCGGGGTTTCGACGCAATGAGTTCCGATCTGACTGAAGCCGCCCCTCCTTTCATCGGAGCGGCGAGACGCTTCCTGCCGCGTCGGAACCTCACCCGCTGGATCGTCGTGGGGCTCGTCGGCGCTGTCGCGATAGGCGCATGGCGCTATCGGGCCGCCGAAACGCCAGCCGCTCCCACGCCAGGCCGCGGACCGGCCATCGCCGTCGCCGTCGCGGAGATCACGCGCGGGGACTTTCCGGTCGTCTTCTCGGGTCTCGGCACAGTGACCGCCTCCGCGACATCGGTGGTGAAGGCGCAGGTCTCCGGCCCGCTGGTGGAGGTTCGCTACAAGGAGGGCCAGATCGTCAAAGCCGGCGACATTCTCGCGCGCATAGACCCGCGGCCTTTCGATCTCGCCGTGGCGCAGGCGCAGGCTCAGCTGCAGAAGGACGAGGCGCTGCTGCAGAACGCCGAGCGCGATCTCGCCCGCTATGAGCTGCTGCGCACGAAGGTGAAGGACGCCGTCTCCGGCCAGCAGCTCGATACGCAGCGCGCCCTCATCGGCCAATATCGCGCCGCCGTCGAGATGGATCGCGCGCAGGTCGGGCAGGCGAAATTGAATCTCAGCTACGCCAATATCGCGGCGCCCATCGACGGCCGCATCGGCCTGCGTCTCGTCGACCCCGGCAATATCGTGCAGACCAATGATCAGAACGGCATAGCCGTGGTGACCCGGCTCTCGCCGATCACGGTGATCTTCACTCTGCCGGAGGTGAGGCTGCAGAGCGTGCTGAAGCGTTTTCGCTCCGGCGAGGCGCTCGCCGTCGTCGCCTATGATCACGAGCATTCGCAGGCGCTCGCGCATGGCGTTCTCTATGCGATCGACAATCAGATCGACGCGACCTCCGGCACGGTGAAGCTGCGCGCCGAATTCTCCAATGAGGACGAGAAGCTCTACCCCAATCAATTCGTCAACGCCGAATTGACGGTGGAGACGCTGCTCAATGTCGCGCTCGCCCCGGCGCCGGCGATTCAGCGCGGCGCCAAAGGGCCTTTCGTCTATGTGCTGGAGAGCGACGACAAGGTCTCCGTGAAGCCGGTGCGGATCGGCCCGAGCGACGGCGAGCGCGCGGTGATCGAAGGCGACCTCGCGCCCGGACAGCGCGTGGTGGTGGAAGGCGTGGACAAGCTGCGCGACGGCGCCAAGGTGACGCTCGCCGCCGGACCGGGCGCGGAGAAGAAATCCCCGCCCGCCGAGGGACGTCGTCCAGAAAAAGCCCCCGCGCCGTGAGCGCCCGCCGATGAGCGTCGATATTTCCCGCCCCTTCATCGAGCGCCCCGTCGCCACCACTCTGCTGATGGCGGCGATCTTCCTCGCTGGCGCGATCGGCTTTCGCCTCCTGCCCGTCTCGGCGCTGCCGCAGATCGACTATCCGACGATCGAGGTGCGCACCTTCTATCCCGGCGCCAGCCCGGAGGTGATGGCGGCGACCATCACCGCGCCGCTCGAGCGCCAGCTCGGGCAAATGCCCGGCCTCACGCAGATCGCCTCGACGAGCTCCGGCGGCGCTTCGATCATCACGCTGCAATTCAGCTTGAAGCTCTCGCTGGATTTCGCCGAGCAGCAGGTGCAGGCGGCGATCAACGCCGCGCAGAGCTTTCTGCCGACCGATCTGCCGGCGCCGCCGATCTACGCCAAGATCAATCCCGCCGACGCGCCAGTTCTCACTCTCGCGCTGCGCTCCAAGACGCTGCCGCTGACCGAGGTGCAAGATCTCGCCGACAGCCGCATCGCGCAGAAGATCTCGCAGCTCTCCGGCGTCGGCCTCGTCAGCGTCTCCGGCGGCAATCGCCCCGCGGTGGTGGTGCGCGCCAATCCCTCAAAGCTCGCCGCCCATGCATTGTCGCTCGAGGATTTGCGCTCCGTCATCTCCAACGCCAATGTCAATCTTCCCAAGGGCAATATAGACGGCCGCACGCAGCAATTCGCGATCGACGCCAATGACCAGATCCGCAACGCCAAGGATTATGAAGGCCTCGTCGTCGCCTATCGCAATGGCGGACCGGTGCGGCTGGCCGATGTCGCCGAGGTGACGCCGGGCGCCGAGAATCGCGAGCTCGGCGCCTGGACCGATCTCGAGCCGGCGATCATCGTCAACGTGCAGCGCCAGCCCGGCGCCAATGTCATCGCCGTCGTCGATCAGATCAAGACGCTGCTGCCGGCGCTCTCGGCCTCCCTGCCCGCGGCCATCGATCTCGCCATACTCACCGACCGCACCACGGCGATCCGCGCCTCCATCCACGATGTCGAGATCGAGCTGCTCTTCTCCATCGCGCTCGTCGTCGCGGTCATCTTCCTCTTCCTGCGCAGCCCGCGCGCGACGATCATTCCGAGCATCGCCGTGCCTTTGTCGCTCATCGGCGCGCTGGCGGCGATGTATCTGCTCGGCTACAGCCTCAACAACCTCACGCTGATGGCGCTCACCATCGCGACCGGCTTCGTCGTCGACGATGCAATCGTGATGATCGAGAACATCTCCCGCTACATAGAGAAGGGCGAGACGCCGCTCGCCGCCGCGCTCATCGGCGCGCGCGAGATCGGCTTCACCATCGTCTCGCTGACGATCTCGCTCATCGCCGTGCTCATCCCGCTGCTGTTCATGAGCGATGTCGTCGGCCGGCTGTTCCGCGAATTCGCGGTGACGCTCGCCGTCACCATAATGATCTCGGCGGTGGTGTCGCTGACGCTCGCGCCCATGCTCAGCGCCAAGCTGCTGCGCGCCAATGACCTGCATTCGCATGACGGGCCTTCGGCCGGCGGCTGGTTCGATCGGCTGATCGACGCCTATGGCGCGACCTTGCGTTTCGTGCTCGCCCATTCGCGCGCGACGCTCGTCAGCTTCCTCGCCACGCTCGCGCTCACCGGCGCGCTCTACGCCGCCATCGGCAAGGGCTTCTTTCCCGTGCAGGACACGGGACTGGTGCAAGGCTTTTTCGAAGGCGGCCAATCGCTGAACTATGAGGCGATGACGCGCAAGCAGCTCGATCTCGTCGAGCTTCTGCTCGCCGATCCCGCAGTGGCGCGCGTCTCCTCCTATCTCGGCGTGGACGGCGTCAATCGCACGCTCAACAGCGCCCGCCTGCTCATCGAGCTGAAGCCGAAATCCGAGCGCGGCTCCATTTCCGCCGTCACGCGCCGTCTGCAGGACGCCGCGCGCGCTCATGCGATCGGCTCGCTCTTCCTGCAGCCGGCGCAGGACCTCTCCATAGACGCCGGCGTCTCGCGCGGCGAATATCATTTCGCTCTGCAGGACGCCAATCCGGCCGAGCTCTCCGACTATTCCCGCCGTCTCGTCGACAAGCTCTCCCTGCTGCCGCAATTTCGCGACGTATCCTCCAGCGCGCAGGACGGCGGCCGCGCGCTCTTCGTCGAGATCGACCGCGACGCCGCCGCCCGCTACGGCATCTCCGTCGCGACGATCGACAATATTCTCTATGACGCCTTCGGCCAGCGCATCGTCTCGACTCTGTTCACGCAGACCAATCAATATCGCGTGATATTGGAGACGACGAAGCGCGCGGCCTCCGGCCTCGACACGCTCGCCGGCCTGCGCATTCCCGCCAATGGCGGACAGGAGACGCCGCTCGCCTCCATCGTGAAGATCAAAGAGATAACCGCTCCGCTCTCCATTGATCATCTCGCGCAATTCCCCTCGACGACGATCTCCTTCAATCTCGCGCCCGGCGCCTCGCTCGGCGCGGCGATGGAGGCGCTTTCTCTCGCTCAGACGGAAATTCAAACGCCGGCGAGCGTCATCACCGTGTTCCAGGGCGCGACGCAGGCCTTCAACGCCTCATCGGTGAGCACGCTGCTGCTGATCCTCGCGGCCATCGTCACCGTCTATATCGTGCTCGGCGTGCTCTATGAGAGCTACATTCATCCGGTGACGATCCTCTCGACCCTGCCCTCCGCCGGCATAGGCGCGCTGCTCGCCTTGATGCTCGCGGGCGATGATTTCTCCGTCATCGGCGTCATCGGCGTCATTCTGCTCATCGGCATCGTCAAGAAGAACGCGATCATGATGATCGACTTCGCGCTGCAAGCCGAGCGCGACGACGGGCTCGCGCCGCGCGACGCCATCTACAAAGCCTGCATATTGCGCTTTCGCCCCATATTGATGACGACCATGGCCGCGCTGCTCGGCGCGCTGCCCTTGATGCTCGGCTCCGGCGAAGGCGCGGAGCTGCGCCAGCCGCTCGGCGTCGCCATCGTCGGCGGCCTGATCTTCAGCCAGATTCTCACGCTCTACACGACGCCGGTGATCTATCTCGCCTTCGACGGCTGGGCGAAATCGCTGCGCCCGCATCCAGCGCCCGTCCCGGCTCGGGAGGCCGCATGAATCTCACCGCCGCGGCGATCGCGCGGCCGGTCGCGACGAGCCTGCTGATGCTGGGCGTGGTGCTCGCCGGCGTTTCCGCATTCTTCCTGCTGCCGACGGCGCCGGTTCCCAATATCGATTTTCCGGTCATCTCCGTTTCCGCCTCAATGCCCGGCGCAAGTCCGGAGACGATGGCGGCCTCGGTGGCGACGCCGCTCGAGAAGAAGCTCGGCCAAATCGCCGGCGTCACCGAGATGACCTCCTCGAGCTCGCTCGGCTCGACACGCATCTCGCTGCAATTCGATCTCGACCGCAACATAGACGGGGCGCAGCGCGACATACAGGCGGCGATCGCCGCGGCGCGCGCCGATCTGCCAGCGGCCTTGCGCAATAATCCGACCTTCCGCACCTCCAATCCTTCGGAAGTGCCGGTGGCGATCATCGCGCTCTTCTCGGAGCGGATGAGCTCCGGCCAGCTCTATGAGATCGCCGCCAATGTGCTGCAGCAGAAATTCGCGCAGCTCGACGGCGTCGGACAGGTGACGGTCGGCGGCTCCTCCTTGCCCGCGGTGCGCGTGGAGCTCAATCCGCCGGCGCTGTTCGAGCATGGCGTGTCGCTCGAGGATGTGCGCGCGGCGCTCGCCTCGGCCAATTACAACAGCCCCAAAGGCGCGATAGAGGTCGGCGACGGTCGTCTCACCCTCTACGCCAATGATCAATCGCGGCGCGCCGCCGATTATCAGAGCCTCGTCATCGCCTATCGCAATGGCGCGACGGTGCGGCTGCACGATATCGCCGAGGTCGTGGATTCGGTGGAGGATCTGCGCAATTTCGGCATGAGCAACGGCCGCACCGCCGTGCAGGTGCAGATTTTCCGTCAGCCGGGCGCGAATTTCGTCAATGTGCTCGATCGCATCAAGGGGCTGATGCCGCCGCTCGCCGCGGCGCTCCCCGCCGATGTCGAGATGCGCCTCGTGCAAGATCGCACGCTGACCATCCGCACCTCGCTGCACGAGATCGGCCTGACGCTGATCGTCACCGTATTTCTCGCCATCTTCATCGTCTATCTGTCGCTGAAGAACGCCCGCGCGACCATCGCGCCCAGCGTCTGCGTGCCCGTGTCGCTGATCGGCGCATTCGGCGCCATGTATCTCCTCGACTACAGCATCAACAATCTCTCGCTGATGGCGCTCACCATCGCCACGGGATTCATCGTCGATGACGCCATTGTCGTCGTCGAGAACGTCATGCGCCGCATAGAGGCGGGCCAGCCGGCGCGCGCCGCGGCGCTGGAGGGCGCGCGCGAGGTGGTTCCGACGCTCGTCTCCATGAGCCTGTCGCTGCTGGCTGTGTTTCTGCCGATTCTGTTCATGGGCGGCATCGTCGGCCGGCTGATGCGCGAATTCGCCATGACCTTGTCGGTCGCCATTCTCGTGTCGCTCATCCTATCGGTGACGGCGACGCCCATGCTGTGCTCGCGCGTGCTGCAAGATCACGCCGGCCCGCCGCGCTTCTTCCTGCTGCGCTGGAGCGAAAGCGCCTTTACGGCGCTGCATCGCTCCTATGTGCGCACGCTGGATATCGCGTTGCGCTTTCCGCGCGTGACGCTCGGCGTGCTGCTGGCGACCATGGCGCTCAATTTCTATCTCTTCGATTGCGTGCCGAAGGGTTTTTTCCCCATCCAGGATTCGGGACGCATGCGCGGCGCGATCGTCGCGGACCAGAGCGTGTCCTTCCCTGTGATGAAGGAGAAGCTCGAGCAATTCGTCGCCATTCTCACCTCCGATCCAGGCATATCTTCGGCGACGGCCAGCATAGGCGGCGGCTTCAGCCCCGGCGGCGCGATCAATGTCGCCGAATTGCTCGTCACCTTGAAGCCGCTCGCCGAGCGCAAGGTCTCGGCCGATGCGATCATCGCGCGGCTGCGGCCAAAGCTCGCGCGCATCAGCGGGGCGAGCATGTTCCTGCAATCGGCGCAGGACATACGCATGGGCGGCAGGCCCAGCAACGCAATGTTCCAATATACGCTGCTCGCCGACCGGCTCGAGGATCTGCGCCTCTATGCGCCGCGCATCGTCGAAATTCTGCGCCGCAGCGGCGCGCTGCTCGACGTGAGCTCGGATCAGCAGGACAAAGGCCTGCGCAGCGACGTGCTCATCGACCGCGCCAAGGCGGCGCGCCTCGGCCTCACCGCGAGCGCCATCGACAACACGCTCTACGACGCTTTCGGCCAGAGGCAGGTGTCGACGATCTTCGAGCCGCTCAATCAATATCACGTCGTGATGGAATCGGCGCCGCGATTTCGCGACACGCTGGCGGCGCTCGACAATCTCTATATCGGCGCCAATCCGCGCGCGGCGAGCCGCATATTCTCGGCGCGCGATCTCGGCAGCCCGAGCAGCGCAGTCAATATGGCGACGCAGCCCATGGTTCCCTTCTCATCCTTCTCGAATTTCGCCGAAGGCGTGACGCCGCTGCAGGTCAATCATCAAGGCCATTTCGCCGCGATCACCATCTCCTTCAATCTGGGGCCAGGAAAATCGCTGCGCGACGCCGCCGAGACGATCAAGGAAGCCATGGCGAAAGCCGGCGCGCCGGCGACGCTGCAAGGCGTCTTCGCCGGAACCGCCGCCGGCTATCAGGAAGCGCTCGCCAATCAGCCGATCATGATCGCCGCCGCGCTGGCCGCGGTCTATATCGTTCTCGGCATTCTCTACGAGAGCTTCCTGCATCCGCTGACCATACTCTCCACCCTGCCCTCGGCTGGCGTCGGCGCCTTTCTCGCTCTGCTCGGCTGCGGCGCGGAGCTCAGCATCATCGCCATGATCGGCGTGCTGCTGCTCATCGGCGTCGTGAAGAAAAACGCCATTATTCTCGTCGATTTCGCGCTCGAGGCCACGCGGCGCGGGCTTTCGTCGAGGGAAGCGATCCGCGAGGCCTGCGTCGCGCGCTTCCGCCCCATTCTCATCACCACGCTCGTCGCCTTGTTCGGCGCGCTGCCGCTGGCGCTCGGCACGGGAGAAGGCGCGGAGATGCGTCGCCCGCTCGGCATCGCCATCGTCGGCGGCCTGCTGGTGAGCCAAGTCTTGACGCTCTACACGACGCCAGTGGTGTTTCTCTACATAGATACGCTGCGATCACGCATCGGCGCAGGCGCATTTCGCTGGAGCGGCTTTCGCCGAAGGCCCGCGCGAGAGACCGAGGCCCACGCGCCGCTCTAGCGCTCCTGGTTGGTCGCGCTTTCTTCACGCGAACCGGGTTCTACTTCGCTCGAAAGCGCTCTAGCGCGTCATGATCGGCGAGTTGAACAGCGTGTATGCGGCGACGGCGAAAACGACGATCGCGAAGGCGATGGTGAGCTGTCCGGTGTTCTTGGACAGGCGCCGCGCCAATGCCGCGCCCATCAGCGTTCCCATCGCGCCGCTGCAGATGATGACGATGGCGAGCAGCCAATCGATGAGGCCGGAGAATGCATAGGTCGCCGCCGTCGTCATGCCGAAGACGGTGACGGCGACGAGCGACGTGCCGACGGCGTTGATCATGGGCATTCCCGTCGAGCCGACGAGGCCGGGCACGACGAGAACGCCGCCGCCTATGCCGAAAAAGCCCGAGAACAATCCCGTGACGAGTCCGAAGGAGGCGACGCGCGGCGCGCGCTCCACCGTGCATTCGACAGCGGCGTCGCCCGCGGCGCCGCGGCCGCGCAGCATCATCACGCCGGTCATGATCATCGCCAGAGCGAAAAGAAACAGCAGTCGCTGTCCGTCGAAGCTCTTGCCGATCGTCGAGCCGACGACGGCCCCTAACATTCCGGCCGCGGCGTATATGCCGCCGCAGCGCCATTTCACCGAGCCGGAGCGCGCATGGTTCCACAGGCTGAAGGCCGCATTGACGGCGACGGCGAATGCGCTGGTGCCGATCGCCACATGCGGATCCTTCACGCCGACCACATAGACCAGCAGCGGCACGGCGAGCACCGAGCCGCCGCCGCCGATGAGGCCGAGCGTGAAGCCGATGGCGGCGCCGCAGCCGGCGCCGATCACATATTGAATGAGCTCTAGCTGCACATCGGCCTCGTCATTCTGCGGGTTGCTCGCCCTTTTCGATCATATGCGGCGCGCAGAGCCATTCCTGGCCCTTGAGCATCGCGCGCCAATAGATCGGCGGCAGCAGCCGCTCCTTCAGGAACCACGCCGCGCGCGACGGACGCGCGCCGTCGATCAGCCATTTGGGGAAGCTCGGCAGCAGCTTGCCGCCATAGCCGAACTCGGCGAGCACGATCTTGCCGCGCTCCACCGTGAGCGGGCAGGAGCCATAGCCGTCATAGCCGACATGCGGCGCCTTGCCGTCGAGAACCGAGAGCACATTGATGGCGACGACCGGCGCCTGCTTGCGCGCGGCGGCCGCCGTCTTGGCGTTGGTCGTCGCTATGGCGTCGCCGAGCGCGAAGACATTGCCGTAGCGCGTATGGCGCAGCGACTCTGGATCGACGGCGATGAAGCCGCTCTCCGCGGCCAGCGGACTTTTGGCGACGAAATCAGGCGCGCGCTGCGGCGGCACGGCGTGCATCATGGCGAATTCGCGCTCGACGCGAATGATCGCGCCATTGGCGTCCTTCTCCTCGAAGGTCGCGATCTTGGCGGGGCCGTCGACGGCGACGAGCTTGGATTCGAGGCGCAGATCGATGCCGTAACGCTTCACATATTCCATCAGCGCCGGCACATAGGCCGGCACGCCGAACAGCACGGCGCCGGCATTGTGGAACTCGACCTCGATGTTAGAGAGCGCGCCGGCGCGGCGCCATGCGTCGCAGGAGAGATACATCGCCTTTTGCGGCGCGCCCGCGCATTTGATCGGAATCGGCGGCTGCGTGAACAATGCGCGTCCGCCGCGCAGAGTCTGCGCGAGGAAATGCGTGTAGGGCGCGAGATCGGCGCGATAATTGGAGGTGACGCCATTCTTGCCGAGCGTTTCGACGAGGCCGGGAATGGCGTCCCAATCGAGCTTTATGCCGGGCGAGGCGACGAGCGCGCGATAGCGCAGGCGCGAGCCGTCGTCGAGAACGACCTCATCGGAATCGGGCGCGAATTCGGCGACGGATTTCTTGATCCAGACGGCCTTGTCGGGGATGACCGAGGCCATCGGACGCTTCGTCACTTCCGGCTTGAACACGCCGGCGCCGACGAGGGTGAAGCCGGGCTGATAATAGTGAAACTCGGCCGGCTCGACGATGGCGATGGAGAGCGAAGGCCGACGCTTCAAAAGGCTCGCCGCCGCGGCGACGCCGCCGCTGCCGCCGCCGACGATCACCACATCATAGGAGCCAGGACCACGATCGCCGGCCGGCGCGCCGCCACGCGCGATAATGCGCGTCTTCCACGGCTCGAGATCGACGCCGACCTCTTTCGCCGCGGAAAGCACCGTCTCGGCGCCGAGCGGCATGGCCTGAGACAGCGCCCATAATGCGCTCGCGCGCCTGCCGCTCTTGCAATAGCCGAGCGCAGGACCGCCCGCAGTCGCGAGCGCGCCGGCGAAATCGGCGACGGAAGCGTCGTCTATGTTCGAGGGCGTCACCGGAACATGCTTCGCCGAAAGACCATGCTTTGCCGCCCATTCGGCGACGTCGCGGAAATTGGGCTGGCCCTGCTCCTCATTGTCGGGACGACAATCGACGATGAGACGAAACCCGTCGCGCGCGGCGCGCTCGACATCGGCTTCGGAAATCTGCGGCGAAGCGGAGAAAACAGACGATAATTTCGTGAAGCTCATGACGGCGCGTTCCTCTTTTTTTGTTCGCTTTTTTAGGTGTGTGTCGGGGAGAAGCTTCGGCCGGCGGAGCGCGTCGGTTCAGACGCGCTTGCAGGTCGAGATTCCAAAGAGACGATAGGCGGGGCAGAAGGAGACGAGGCTGGTCGCAAAGGCGATGATCGCGACGACGCCGAGCGCGATGGCGAGGCCGCCAGAGAGCGCGCCGATCCAATAGGCCAATGCAATGGCGGCGACGATGGCGAGACGGAAAATGCGGTCTAATGTTCCGACATTCCTGGTCATGACTCGTGCCTTTCGTTCGAGCGCTTGGGCTTTCGCATTTTTTGCGCGGTGACGCGCTGCAGAACCATTCCGAGCGCCATGGCCGCGACGAAGGGCGCGACAGCGAGCGGCGCGAGGGCGAGATCGGCGAGCGCTGGACCGGGACAAAGGCCGGCGACGCCCCATCCGAGACCGAAGATCGCCGCGCCCGTAACGAGGCGCGCGTCGATCGGCGAGGTCGGCGGCAGATCGAAGCTATCTGCGGCGAGCGGGCGCTCCAGCCGGCGCATGACGCGCCAAGCGATCGCCATTGGTATGAGCGCGCCGATCATCACGAAAGCGAGCGTCGGATCGAAAGCGCCGAAGACATCGAGAAAGCCGCGCACGCGCGCCGGATTCGCCATGCCGGAGACCGCTAGGCCGAGGCCGAAGATGACGCCGCTGAGAAGGCCGAGGAGAGTGGAGCTTTTCACCATGCGAGCCCCGCCGCATTCATCGCCGCCACAGTCGCCGCCGCGACGCTCATGAACACTCCCGTCGCGACGAGCGAGCGCTTCGAGAGTCGCGACAGGCCGCAGACGCCATGGCCGCTGGTGCAGCCGGAGCCGAGCCGCGCGCCATAGCCGACGAGCAGCCCGCCGATTAGCAACATCGCCAGCGGCGGAAAGCGCATCTCGATCGGCCCCGTTAGAAGAACGAGCGCCCCCGCGCCGAGCGGCAGGCCGACAACGAAGCCCGCCGCCAGACCATCCGGCCCGCAGGCCTTGGTGAGGCCGATCGTGCGGGCGAAGAGGCCACTGACGCCGGCGATGCGCCCCGCGGCGAGCAGCATGATCGACGCGCTCGCGCCGATTATCAGCCCGCCGGCGAGGCCCTGCGCCATGGAAGCGGCGAGCGTCATCAGAAGACGTCCAAGGGGAGCTTCAGATAGCGCGCGCCATTGTCCTCGGCCGGCGGAAGGCGACCGCCGCGCACATTCACTTGCACAGACGGCAAGATCAGATGCGGCAGATCGAGCGTCGCATCGCGATGAGTGCGCATCTCGACGAATTCGTCCTCGCCGATTCCGTCATGCACATGGACATTGCCCTTGCGCTCGGCGCCGACCGTCGTCTCCCAGGCGTAAGCGTCGCGGTTCGGCGCTTTGTAGTCGTGGCAGAGGAACAGCCGCGTCTCGTCCGGCAGCGCCATCAGCCGGCGGATGGAGCGATAGAGCGCGCGGGCGTCGCCGCCCGGAAAATCGGCGCGCGCCGTGCCATAGTCGGGCATGAACAAAGTGTCGCCGACAAAGGCCGCATCGCCGATCACATAGGCGACATCGGCCGGCGTATGGCCGGGCACATGCAGCGTGATCGCCGGAATCTCGCCGATCGCGAAAGTCTCGCCATCATCGAACAAATGATCGAACTGCGAGCCGTCGCGGGCGAACTCCGTCCCGAAGTTGAAGACCTTGCCGAAGACGTTCTGAACCGTGGTGATCTCGCGGCCTATCGCGAGCTTGCCGCCGAGCTTGGTCTGGAGATAGGGCGCCGCCGAGAGATGATCGGCATGGGCGTGGGTTTCCAGCAGCCAGTCGATCGTCAGACTTTCACGATTCACGTAAGCGACGATCTCGTCCGCGCCTTTGGTCGAGGTGCGGCCGGACGCCGCATCGAAATTCAGCACGCTGTCGACGATCGCCGCATGGCGCGTCGTCGGATCGTAAACGACATGGGACGCTGTAAAAGTCGGCTCGTCGAAGAAGGTCTCGACCTGAATCGACGGCCGTTTCGCGGCGGCGAGGATCTGCTCCCTGGCCCGCTCGAGCGCTGCATCCGTCATGGCAACCTCCCCTTTAATTTCATGATTACATGATTTATGTAATCGTATAGTCTGCTTGTGTCAAGCGAGGAATGGGGGCATTTGAAAGCCATGGAAAAAGAACCGACTTCGGCTCCGACGACGGCCGCGCAGGCGCTGCGCGTCGGCGATCTCGCGCCGGTTTTTCAGGCGCGCTCCACTGGCGGCGACATTCGTCTCGATCAGTTCCGCGGCCGCTGGCTGATCTTCTTCTCGCATCCGGCGGATTTCACGCCGGTCTGCACCAGCGAATTCGTGGCGCTCGCCCGCGCCGCGCCGCGATTCGAGGAGGTGGGCTGCGCGCTGCTGGGGCTTTCGGTCGACAGCCTCTATTCGCATCTCGCCTGGGTGCGGGCGATTCGTGACCTTTTCGGCGTCACCGTCCCCTTCCCCATTGTCGAGGATCCGACGATGACCATTGGTCGCGCCTATGGAATGTTGGACGAGACCGCCCGAGATTCCTCTGCGATGCGCGCGACCTATTACATCGACCCGGAGGGAATCGTGCGGGCGCTCACCTGGTATCCGCTGACGGTCGGCCGTTCGGTGGAGGAGATGCTGCGCCTCGTCACTGCGCTGAAAAAGGCCGCCTCCGGCGAGGTGATGACGCCGGAGGGCTGGACGCCCGGCGGCGATCTTCTGCTGCCGCCGACCAGCGTCGCGCAAGAGGCGCTCGCGCCCGACGCGACCAACGGCTGGTTCTATCGGACTTGCAAAGATTCAGGCAAATGACCGCACTCTACGAATCGCGCGAGCGCGCCAATGAGGCCGCCGAAAGGCTGAAGATTTTCGCGCAGCCGCAGCGGCTGATGATCCTGTCCTATCTCCTCGCCGGCGAGCACACGGTCGGCGAGATCGAGGCCGCGACCGCGATTCAGCAGCCGGCCTTGAGCCAGCAGCTCGCCGAACTGCGCCGCGCCGAGCTGGTGGAGACGCGCCGCGCCGCCAAGCAGGTCTTCTACCGCCTGGCCGATGCGAAGGTGACGCTCTGCGTCAAATGCGTCGAGGCGATCTTCGAAGGCGCCGCCGATCCGCAAAGCGCGCTCGCCGAGGCGCTGCGCGCGCCGCAGGCCGAGCGCGAGCCGCCGGGCAAGGCCGGAGCGGCGGCGTTCGCGAAGATCGTATAGCCGATGCCGGGGCCGCCTCCACCTCGACGCGCGGCCGCTGATGGTGTTAAATCCTATTGAACATTATCAGGGGAAGCCAATGCGGAGCACCCAGCAATTCAGCGTGACGCTGCCGACCGAAATGGCGCAAATGGTCAAGGCGAAGGTGTCGTCTGGAGAATACGCCAGCGAAAGCGAGGTCATTCGCGACGGCCTTCGCGCCCTGCTGGCGCGCGACCGCGCGGTCGAGAATTGGCTGGCGCAGGAGGTCGCGCCGGCCTATGACAGGATGAAGACCGACCCATCGCGCGGACGATCTCCCGCCGATGTTCGCGCGGCGCTGGCGGCCGAGCATGAGCGGGCGACGAAGACGACCCGGTGATGGGGTCCTATAACGTCATTTTCTCGCCCGAAGCCGAGGCGCAGCTCCTCGCCATCTATCGCTGGATCGCCGAGCGGGCGACGCCGTCGGCGGCCGAGCGTTTCACCGGCGCGATCGTCGATTATTGCGAAAATCTCCGCAGCTTCCCCGAGCGCGGGACATGTCGTGACGATTTACGGCCGGGCCTGCGGACGATCGGCTTTCGTCGGCGCGTGACGATCGCTTTTGCCGTCGAAGCCGAAGTCGTGACAATCGTCGGCGTTTTTTACGGCGGACAGGATTTCGAAGCTTCGCTGTCGATCGCCGACGAATGAAAGGCGAATCCTGCCGCAGCGCATCCTCGCATCCGGCCCGCCTTCCATGATATTCACGAGACCATGACGAAAGCCGCCGAAACCCGAGGCGCGGCCAAGCCGCTGTTCTCCTATCGCAAGCATTGGGCGCATCGCTTCGGCGTCGCGCCATTTCTGCCCATGTCGCGCGCCGAAATGGAGACGCTCGGCTGGGACAGCTGCGACATCATCCTCGTCACCGGCGACGCCTATATCGACCATCCGAGCTTCGGCATGGCCATCATCGGCCGCCTCTTGGAGGCGCAGGGCTTTCGCGTCGGCATTATCGCGCAGCCGGATTGGCGCGACGCCTCCGCCTTCCGCGCGCTCGGCAAGCCCAATCTCTTCTTCGGCGTCACCAGCGGCAATATGGATTCGATGGTGAACCGCTACACCTCCGACCGGCGGCTGCGGCACAATGATTCCTACACGCCCGGCGGCGAAGGCGGCAAAAGGCCGGATCGCGCCGTCATCGTCTACGCCCAGCGTTGCCGCGAGGCTTTCCCCGATGCGCCTATATTGCTCGGCGGCATAGAGGCGTCGCTGCGGCGCATCGCCCATTACGACTATTGGTCCGACAAGGTCCGCCGCTCCATTCTCTTCGACGCCAAGGCCGATCTGCTGCTCTATGGCAATGCCGAGCGCGCGCTGGTCGAGGTCGCGCATCGCATCGCCAAGCGCGGCATGGCGCAGGATTTCTCCGATATCCGCGGCGTCGCCTTCACGCGCGACGCGACGCCCGAGGACTGGATCGAGGCCTCGGCCGAGGACATTGACGAGCCCGACGAAGGCCGCATGCGCAAGGACGCGCAGAGCGAGACTGTCGTCATACGCCTGCCCGCTTTCGAGCAGGTCGCCAATGACCCCGAATCCTACGCCCGCGCCTCGCGCGTGCTGCATCGGGAGAGCAATCCGGGCAATGCGCGGCCGCTGACGCAGCGTCATGGAACGCGCGATATTTGGCTCACCGCGCCGCCCATTCCGCTGACCATGGCGGAGATGGATGGCGTCTATGATCTGCCCTTTGCGCGCGCGCCGCATCCGTCCTACACGCAGCCTATCCCTGCATGGGAGATGATCCGTCATTCGGTGACGATCATGCGCGGCTGCTTCGGCGGCTGCTCCTTCTGCTCCATCACCGAGCATGAGGGGCGCATCATTCAATCGCGCTCGGAAGGCTCGATCCTCAAAGAGATCGAGACGATCCGCGACAAGACCGAAGGTTTCACCGGCATCATCTCCGACATTGGCGGGCCGACGGCGAATATGTATCGCCTCGCCTGCAAGGATCGCGAGACCGAGGCGCTGTGCCGGCGGCCCTCCTGCGTCTATCCGGATATTTGCAAGAATCTCGAGACCAGCCACGACTCGCTGATCCAGCTCTATCGTAAGGCGCGCGCAATTCCCGGCGTCAAGAAAGTGATGGTGGCCTCGGGCGTGCGCTATGATCTCGCGGTGAAGAGCCCGGCCTATGTGCGCGAGCTGGTCGAGCATCATGTCGGCGGCTATCTCAAAATCGCGCCCGAACATACGGAGAGCGGCCCGCTCTCCAAGATGATGAAGCCCGGCATTGGCTCATACGACCGCTTCAAGCGTCTGTTCGACGCGGCGGCGCAGGCGGCCAAGAAGCAATATTTCCTCATCCCCTATTTCATCGCCGCGCATCCGGGCACGAGCGACGAGGATATGTTGAATCTGGCGCTGTGGCTGAAAAAGAACGGCTATCGCGCCGATCAGGTGCAGACCTATCTGCCATCGCCCATGGCGCTGTCGACGGCCATGTATCATTCGGGCTTCAATCCGCTGAAGCCGGTGCGCCGCGGCGCGTCGGAAAAGGTCGACGCCGTGAAGGGCCTGCGCCAGCGCCGCCTGCACAAGGCCTTTCTGCGCTATCACGATCCCGAGAATTGGCCGGTGCTGCGCGAGGCGCTGAAAGCCATGGGCCGCGCCGATCTCATCGGCCCCGGCAAGCATCATCTCGTGCCGGGCTGGCAACCGGTGGGAACCGGCAAGGCCGGCGAAGGCCACCGCACGGGCCAGAAGGGCGCGCGGACGCAGTCGCGGGAGTTCCGGACGAATGGGCTGCGCTCGCGGAGCTCATAGAGATTTCGAGCGCCCCCTCCCCGGCCCTCCCCCGCTTCGCGGGGGAGGGAACAGACCCCGCCCTTCATCGAGGGCTCGCGATCTCCCTCTGGACTCAGAACGGAATATCGTCGTCGAGCTGCTCCGACAAACGTCCGCCGCCGGCCGGCGCCGGGGAGCGCTCGGCGGGCGGGCGTTCCATCGGCGAGGAGCGGCCGAAGCTGGAGCCGCCGCCGCTCGACTGATAGGAGCCGCCGCCGCCTTCATAATCGCCCTCGCCGCGGCCGCCGCCCTTGCTGTCGAGCAGAGTCAGCTCGCCGCGGAAACGCTGCAGCACCACATCGGTCGCGCGGCGCTGAATGCCGTCCTTGTCCTGATATTCGCGCGTCTGCAGCTGGCCCTCGAGATAGATCTTGGAGCCCTTGCGGCAATATTGCTCGGCGATCTTCCCCAAATTCTCGTTGAAGATCGACACATTGTGCCACTCCGTGCGGTCCTTGCGCTCGCCTGTGTTGCGGTCGCGCCAGGATTCCGTCGTCGCCACGGAGAAAGAGACGACGCGGTCGCCCGAGGGCAGCGTGCGCACTTCAGGGTCACGCCCGAGATTGCCGACCAATATGACCTTGTTGACGCTGCCCGCCATGATCCTCTCCGCCTTGATGATGCTCGCGGCACCTTAGTCCGAAACGCGCGAGCGCGAAGACGTTCCGCCGCCTTGTCCACAATTCACGCGATGTTCTTTTTTTGTTCTAGCACCTCCCGCCGTGACGCGCAACGCCCCCCGCCTCCTGTTGGGGGGGACATCGATAAATGTCGGCGGCGGTCAGAGCTATTTGTCGATCTGACCGTAGATTAGCGAGTACCTTCAATATGATGATTTGTCCGCACGTGGGAAACAGGGTGCGGACGCTGCTGCGATGGTCGGACAGAGCTATTTGTCGACGACGGACAGAGCTATTTGTCGGTAATCGCATGGAAGCTGCCGACACATCAATAGGATGGCAAACATTTAGGTGCGGATATGGGTGAGGATATGGTCGTCGGGCTGCGCCCAAGGTGCGGATATAGGTGCGGATAGGTAGGCGTTGCCACTAAGGCAGCACTTCGGACCCGGCTATTCGTCGCCAACTTGGTCGCTCTGGGTCGTGCCCGAAAGATCGAAGAAGATCGCCTCAGCTGCCACAATGGCAGCCTCCTCAGCATCGCGGCGGCTCATTTTGAGGCCCGCCTCAAGCTTCTGTACAATATCTTCTATATCGTTGTAATGACGCGCAATCTTCCGCGCCAGCCATTTCGCATAGTCACTTGGATCACGCTCCTTCGGAACAAAAAGCAACGACTTCGCAAAAAAGTCCTTTAGTAATATCGCGAGCACTCTGTCATTGAGCACGCTGGTCGCAACACGGTGCTTTCCAGCTTGATTGCCTGTAATAAGATAGTCAACAGGCGTCATAAACTGCGCAGAGAACTTCGATATCTCCGCATATGGCACGGAATTACGCTTCTTCCACTTAGCTATATTTGATCTTGACGTGTTTATGGCGGCTGCCAAGCCCGCGTCCGTGGGGCACTCTGCAACTTTCTTCATCCGCTCGATTACGGCGGCTGCGGAGACGGACTCGGCCGGCTGCGAGATAGCTGCCGTTTTGGCTCCAAGTTCTGTTGACATTTTGGCAGCTCCATGTAGCTTTAATGGCACCACGCCACCCATCTATGGGAGTTACAATGACAGACAAAGCCAATCATTTCAAAACCGCCTTGGAAGAGAACGGCATCTCAATTACCGACTGGGCACGGCAGCGCGGCTTCAACGTCCGGACGGTCTATGGCGTCCTGCGTGGGGAATTGAAAGCGAAGCGCGGCGTCAGCCACAAAATCGCAGTCGCCGCAGGTCTCAAGCCGCAGCCCCGGAAAGCCTCCTGAGTATGAGCTGGCTTTCCTCTCAAGAACTGGCCGACTTGAGTGGAGTTGACGAGCGAAACGCGCGGCGCGCTTTGTGCCGCGCTTCCGTAGGAAAGCCTTGGCGCGGTGCCACACTGATCGTTCGCACCGTCAAGGGCCACCGGGGCGGCGGCCGAAGCGGCGTCCGCTACGAGGTCCGCCTCGACAGTCTCCCGCTCGGCCTTCAAGAGGCGCTCAAAGCCTCTCCGAAAGCCCTTCCCGCGCCGCTCGAAGGCCAAGCCCTCATTCGTGAGTGGCGTTTCGACATCGTTCATAGGGCCGGCGAACATCCGAAAGGTTCGACGGCTCGCGCCGATGCGATCCGCGCCATATGCGAGCGACCTATCCTCAACCCCGCGACAGGGCGGCTCGAAACACTGGCGCCGGACACGGTCCGCCGTTGGCTGCGCGAATACGACGAACGCGGCCTCGTCGCCCTCGGCCGAAAGAAGCGCGCCGATCATGGCGCGTCGAAGGCGATCGTTTCCATTCGATGCGACAGGGAGTTCAAAGACATGATCGATTTGACCGAAGTGAAGAAGCGGCTGCTCGACTTCATCCGCGCCCAACACAAGAACCTTGAGGGTATCAACAACATACGTTGGAAAGCCTCGCGCTTCCTCGAAGAGATCATACGTGAAGCCGGCTTCGAGCCCCCTCCCGGCTCTTGCAAAGTTCCTATGTGGGTTGTGAAGGCCGAAGACGACTATCGTCGCGTCGGCGAGCATCACAAAGACCGGAAGAAGTTCGACGACGACAATCCGGGCATTCTCCGAACGATCGAAGGGCTCTGGCCCATGGACATCATCGTCGGCGACGTTCACCCGCTCGACTTCCTGTTGCCCGAGGTCGAAGGCCTACAGCGATACGCGAAAGCGATTTGTTGGTTCGATGTGGCGACGGCCCGTCTCTGGGCGACTGTCGTCGTTCTGCCGAAGGGCGAAGGAATTCGCAACGAGCATGTGATCGCCAGCTTCAAGGAAATGGTGTCCGCGTGGGGCCTTCCGAAGAAGCTCTATCTCGATAACGGCTCGGAATATCGCTTCGCGGAATTCATCGACGACGCGATGAAGCTCACCCACACGGACTATCTGAGCGCTCTGACGCGCGCGAAGCCCTACAACGCCCGCGCCAAGCCTATCGAGAACCGTTTCCGAGTTTGGCAGTCCTATCTCGCCAAGCTTCCCGGCTATGTCGGCGGCAACCGCATGAAGGCCAAGACTGCGAATGTCGGGCGGGCGCCGACGCCCTACCACTCGCTTCAAAGCTTTCCCGTGATGATCGAAGGCTCGCTCGCGCAATATCATGCCATGCCGCAGAGCGGCGCCCTCGCAATGCGTTCTCCGACCGAGGCCTACAATCAAGCCGTCCTCGACGGCTGGCATAAGACGGAAGTCGATCCGGACGCATTCGTCGCCGCTTTCTCGACCGAAGAGACGCGCGAGGTCCGGCAAGGCCATATCAGCGTCGGCGGGCGCTCCTGGACCTGCGACGAGCTGGCGTCCTACCTCGGCAAGCGCGTCATTGTCGTCATTCCGAAATTCGAGAATTGGGATCGGTTGCCGATCAAAGACGAACGCGGACGTCTGCTCGGATTTGCCGAAGTGGACAAGCCCTTCGCCTATGACGACGTCGCCGGCGCGAAGGAGAGTTCCCGGCGGCGCAGGCTACGCGCGCGGGGGCTGCGCGACCTCGACGCGTCGGCGCCGACGATCGACGCGGAAGCCGAACTCTTGGAGGCGGTCGCGACCTATCCGAAGCAGCTTCCCGCGCCAGTCGGCGCGCGCGTGACGGCGTCCGACGAGGCGCGCCGCACGGCCGCGGGCGTGAAGGAAAGCCCACAAGAAAAGCGCGCGAGAGAGGACGCGCAGCGCGATCTGGAAAAAGCCGCGCGCCAGAGAAAATTCGAGGCGCAGAGAGCGCAAAACGCCCGCATTGCGGCGAATTTGAAGGCAAAATCCGCATGAAACGCGCGGTCCAAACGACAATATATAAGGCGATCGAAGATTTCGTATCCTACGCCATGATGACCGGCCAAGCCGTGTCTATCAAGGGGCCTCCCGGCATCGGTAAGACGTTCGCTCTCAAGTATCTCGCCGCGAAAATTCCCGGCGCCAAATACATCGAACTCGCCACGGCGAGCGGATCGATGAACCCAGCGACTCGGCTGATCTGCGATCATTTGGACATACGGGGCGGACAGCAGCATTGCGGCACGATGTGGCGCTCGCTCGAGACATATTTCGAGCAAGAACTTCGCTACAGAGACGACGAATTGGAGTCCAAACGGACAGTGATTTTTCTCGATGAGGCGCAATACCTCAAGCTCAACATTCTCAAGGATATTCTCAGTCTGTCGGAGAATTATAAGGCTACATTCGTCCTATGCGGCAACCGATCGCTCCTTAAGAGAACTCAAGCGGTCGACGCCGATGCGTTCGGACAAATGGGAAGACGGGTCGCGCGCCAGCTCGAGCTGACTCCTCCTGAAGACGAGGATTTCGAAAGCATCGCCGTCGACTTCGACGTCAGCGGCAAAGAGGCCTATCGCGCGTGCGTCGCCTTCGGCCGAGCAACCAATTCGATCGGCGAGCTTGTTCGCATGCTCAACGACGCTCGCCTGCAAGTAGGCGACGGCCCGTTGACGATCGACGAAATCAAAGCCGCCGCCGCCGTTGGCAAGTTCGGGCTAAAGGCCCTGAAAACCGCGTCGCTGGCGCGGTGACGACTGTTCTCCCGCAAGAGGCAACACACATGCAGCAACCCGAAATCCCGCCGGAACAAGACCTCGCCACGCTGTCGAAAGAGCAGCTCATGACGATCATCCTTCTTCAGCGCGAATACATCAATACGGCGGCCGGCGTCTTCAGCCTCCACATGGGCGCTCTGCTCGACGACACGAAGCGCGCCGCCGACGCACTGAACGCCGCCGTCAACCTGACGATTTCCGCCGACGAGCAATCCTTCAACGCACATTGAGAATGGAGCGAGCTATCATGGATGACTACATGCTGATTTGCCCCCAAGAGAAGGGGACGGCGCAAGAGAACATCGAAGCCGCCCTGTCCGTGAACATCGAGGCGCGGTCGATCTTGAACCTCGTGCGCGTTTCGACCTTCCACTTCAATCATCCCGAGCCGGAGGAAACGGAAGACTACGTCAATTCGATCAACGCCGCCGTCAAGACGGTCGCGGCGCTCCTGGACAAGGTTTCCGAACTCGTCTCGGATGCGAGCACCAAGCTTCGCAAGGAGCCCGCCCATGCCGACGGCTAAGCAAGTGGCGATGCTCCACGTCGCCAAGAAACAGCTCGGCCTCGACGACGAGACGTATCGCAGCATTTTAAAGAAGGTCGGCGGCGCCGAGAGCGCGGCCGAACTCGACCGATACGGCTATGAGGAGGCGCTCGCCGAGTTCAAGCGGCTCGGCTTCCGCGCGACCTCGCCAAATCGGAGCTTCGGGCTCCGGCGCGGCATGGCCACGCCGGAGCAAGTCGGCCTCATCCGCAAGCTCTGGACGGAATGGGCCGCCGGAGAGGAACCGGAAAAAGGCTTGGACGCGTGGCTCGAGCGCAGTTTCCACGTCTCGGCGCTGCGCTTCCTGCCCGCCGACAAAGCCGGCAAGGCGATCAATGGGCTTCGCGCCATGCTCAGACGGAAGGCCGGCCCGGCGGCCTGATCCACCGCCGGCCGCGGACAGACGACGGACGACAGACTCGAAAGGAATTGCGATGCGCGACGACGATTTTTTACCGTTTCGACTGACCGCGAAAGAGGCGCGCCTCGTCGCGCATTTGATGAAGGCCAGCCCGCGCGCCGCCTCACGCGCCGAGCTGACCCAGTCCGTCTATGCCGGCGCCGCCGCGCCGCGAACGGACCGCATTCCCTCGCTCGTCTGCGGCCTGCGCAAGAAGCTCGCGGCGCATGGCGTCTCGATAGAGACGAAGCGCGGCAAGGGCTATCGCCTGTCCGCCGCCATGGCGGAGCGCGTCGCGGCGATCGGCGCGGCACCCGCGGCCAGCGCCGGCCGGCGCGCCCGGCAGCTCGGCGCCGCGCCGATCACGCCCGCCGCCACCGCGCCGGCGCCCGCAAAGCTGCCGCCGACCTTCATGCAGGGCGGCGGGCTGCGGCTGCGCGAGAGGGTCACGGACCTCGCCCGGCGCTATTCGCTCGCGCGCGCGCTCGTCGCCATCGCCGGAGTTCGGCCCGTGGAGACCGGCGCCATAGAATTCGCCCGGCGACGCGACGGCGTCTTCGAAATGCGGCGTTGACGGGCGTTCGACGCCTCTTCGATCGGGCTTCGAGGCCGCCGGGAAACCGGCGGCCTTTTTCGTTCCGATGGTCGCCTTGCTATAAGGCGGCCGGCCGGCCATGCTGCGAACGCGCGGCGGCCCGGAAGCGGTAGTGGCGGGCAAGAAGCCTATGGAGGGGTCACGTCCTCCCCGCCGCGCGCCCGCCGGAGATTTTCGACGCCCGAGCGGGACCCACGCCCATCAAATCGATTTTGAAGGGGACTAAAAGCCCTTGAGTGCGTTTTTCTGACGTGGGCGTTGCGGTGGGGCGCACCGGGGTTCGAAGGCGATAGCGGGGCCGTTTCCGAGGCTCGGCGGGAATAGGGCCACGACGTCCATAATTCCCGCCCGAGTCCGTGGAGGCGGAGGGCGGCGCGGCTCGGGTGTGGCGGGGAGGACGCCACCCCTCCCATCGCGGCCTCGAGGCGGCCGGCAGGTCGATTTCGGCAACGCCACGGCGAAACTATCCGCCCTATGGAGCGCCTGGTCAATGACGGTCGCGAGCTTTTGGACTGCCCGCCGTCGTTGACAAATCACCTTTAGGAGCCGACCCTTCGCAGCGTCTTTACGAAGATGCACGCCATGAATGCAGGGATGCTCGCCGACACGGGAAATAGCTCGCTGGCGATCGCCGAGAACTGAGCGAGAACGATGAACGAAGATTTTCTCCGCCAAGTCGAGGCGATGAATGACGAGTTCGAGCGCAATTTGAAGGCGACCGGACGCGAGATCGCGACGACGCTCATGCTGAAGGCGTTATTCGGAATTGTCGAGACATTGGACCCGCGGTTTACGAGCGACGCGCTGCGCCCCGCCTTCGAAGAGAAGCTCGCGGAATTGCTGCCGTCAGACTCTCGGGGAATGAACGCCATTATTCGGAAGAGCGCTTCGGACGCCATCAGCGAAGTTCTATCCTGAGAATTGCTGCCGCTTGATAGCGGCCCTCGTTGCCGATAACCAAGCCTTACCCGGCGAGCCTCACGCACTCGCCCCGCGCCTCGCGCAACCCCTCTCCCCATATCCCGCTCAACTCGCCGCAGGGTGCGACTTCGCACCCTGGTGAAACATTGCACCCTGTTTACGGTGAGATCGCCGGCAAGCTGTTAGGGCGCCTTGTCGGCGGCCTCTGAGGCCCCGGTTCTTGCCATGAGCCGGGGCCTCTTTTTCCCGCCGACGACACGCGCAGTCCGTGGCGCGTTCCTCGCCGAGAGACGAAGCGGCCATCATTCTTCGCCCTCGAGAGGAAATCGCGATCATGAGCGACGGAAAGGAAGCGGCGCTTGCGGGCGTTGCAGAGACGGCCGGCGGCGAGCTGATCGACATCACGCTTTCGACCAACGTGATTATCGACGGAAAGACGCATCCCGCCGGCTCGACCATCCATGTCACCGGGGCTGGATACAACGCGCTTCGCGAGGCGGGCGCGATACCGCATGCCGGCGATCGACAGCGCGGCGCGGCCGAATAGGCGACCGTTCGAAGCCCTCTGAAACCAGCCAAAAAGTTACATCGAGAGGAATACCATGGCCCCGTTGCGCCCCTTCACCGTCAATCCTGTCCTCACCGGCATCGCCATTGCCTATGTCAACCCCGACGTCGCGCTGATCGCCGACGAGGCGCTTCCGCGCGTCGAGGTCGGCGGCGAGGTTTTCAAATGGACGGAATATCCGGTTCACGAAGCCTTCACGGCGCCGGACACGCGCGTCGGCCGCAAGGGCCGTGTGCCGGAGGTCGAATTTTCGGGAACCGAGCGCGATGGCTCGGTCGAGACCTTCGGCCTTCAGGACGGCATCCCCAACAGCGATATAGAGGCGGCCAAGGCGCAGCGCGACAAAGGCCTCTCGAGCTATGATCCGCTCGCCCATGCGACGACATGGCTCTCGCATCTGCTGCGCGTCGACCGAGAGACGCGCGTCGCCGCCGCGGTTCAAAACCCCGACAATTATCTTCCCGCCAATGTGACGAACATCGTCACGGCGGCCGACCGTTTCGACGACGCGAACAGCGACCCGGAAGCTATTCTCGACGCCGCCTTCGCCGCCCCGCTCGTCTTCCGGCCGAACACGGTCACAATGTCCGAAGCCGTCTGGAACGTGCTGCGCAAGCATCCCCAGCTCGTCAAGTCCGTCAAGGGCACGACGACGGGCGCCGGCAAGATCGCGCGTGCGGAGTTCATCGAATATTTCGAGATCAAGAAGCTCTTGATCGGCGCCGGCTATGTGAATGCTGCGCGGGCCGGCCAGCCCACGGACCTGCGTCAGATATGGGGCAAGGATATCAGCCTCACCTATCTCGACTCCTTGGCGCGGCCGGGGACGGGCGGCGTGACCTGGGGATTTTCGCCGAGCTTCGGGGCGCGCATCGCCGGGACGATCGAAGACGCGAGCATCGGCCTTCATGGCGGGCAAGTCGTTCGCGTCGGCGAGATGATCAAGGAGTTCGTCGTCGCCAAGGCGGCCGGCGCGCTCATCCGGAACGCGATTTCCTAAAAGGACAGCGAGCGCGATGAAATGTCCGAAGTGCAAGACGGTCATTCCGCGCGCTCGCCCTGTCCTGCGCCCATCCGAGAGAAAGCTCTCCGGAGTTCTTCAACTCTTCGCGGATGCGATCGGCGTCGAGGCGGCGCTCGCCATAGCTCGGGAGTATGGCGGACAGAAACGCTATTTTCCCTCTCGAAAATACATCGAGGCCGGCCATCCTTCATGGCTTGTCGACGTGATCGGGCGAGAAAAGGCGGCCCAGCTCGGCGATGCGATAGGCGGAGAGGAATTCAACATCCCTCGCGGGCCGGAACGCGGCGCATCGAGGTATCTCAAGGTCAAGGAAGCCCACGAACTCGGATTTTCAACAAGCGAGATTGCGGCCTTGCTCGGAATGCATAGGCGGACAGCGTTCTACTATATCTCCGCCATTCACCAGGAAAAGGCCGCGAAGCAACAGCCCGCCGACCAAGAGAAGGGGCAATCACAATGACCGCTCACGCTGAACGCCTCGCATCCTTTTCCGTCGTCGCGCCGCTCCCCGAGAGCGCGGCGGAACCGCCGGAATGGATCACGATTTTTCCCGCGCTCGGCGACGTCAAGACGCGCGACAACCGTTCCTATTCCGTCGACGGCGCGGCCCTCATTCGCGCTTTCGAGGCGAGCAAGCTGGACATTCCGATCGACATCAATCATGCGACGGACAATGCCGCGGCGCGCGGCGAGCGGTCGGACGCCGTGGGCTGGATTTCGGGCCTGCGCATCGAAGGCGGCGCGTTGCAGGGCAAGGTCGAGTGGCTGGACGAAGGCCGCAATCTTTTGGCGAAGCGCGCCTATCGCTATGTGTCGCCTTCCTTCATGCACACACCGGACGGCCGCGCGACATGGGTGAAGGCCGTGTCGCTGGTGAATGCTCCGGCGCTCGCCAATCAGCCCGCGCTCGCCGCAGCCGGCGAGCCGGTTCAAGACCAGGTCATTTATCGCGTTGTTTCCACGTCGCTGCGGCAGACGTCTCCCGCGCCGGATTGGGTTGTCGTCTTTCCAGCGGTCGGCTTCGTCGAGACGGCCGGCGGCCTGATCTTCTATATCGACGCCGAGGCGATCCTCGAGGATTTCGCGACGGCGACAAAGGAGACGGACGAAGGCTTCCGGCAATTCCCCGTGAATGTCGATCATCGTCCGGACGAGGCCGCCGACAGCGGCAAAGACATCACCTCGCCGCCGGTCGGCGAAATCCGCGAGCTGCGGATCGAAGCCGGGAGATTGGAGGCGCGCGTCGAATGGACAGGCGACGCCGAAAACATCTTGAAGCCCGGAACCTATTCAGCAACGTCGCCAGCCTTCTTTTACGAGGCGTCGGGCAAGGTGAAGCGGCTCAAATCCGTTTCCCTCGTCCGTTCTGTCCGCCCCTTCGCGAAGGCGCGCGCCGTCGGAAACGACGTCTCGCGCGTGGAAGCGGACAGCTTTTCGGCGCGGCCGGCTTCCGTCGAGAATGCGACCTCCTCTTTCGAGGCGAGCGTGCGGCTCGGCAATCTCGTTTCGCAGACGGCGAAGACGCTCATGTCCGAACATGAGGCCGCCGGTCTCTCTCTCACTATCGTCGACGCTTTGACGATGGCGGCGACGAGGCACGCGCCGCCGAGCGCCGGCTCCGCCTCGGCGAGCCATTCGCCGGCCGCCACGCTCGCGCGCCTCGACGCGACATCGCCGGAAGGTCTCGCGCAGACGGGCCGCAAGATCGCGGATTTGGCGAGCTCGCTCGTCGCGCAGGCGAAGCGCGCGGGCGCGACGCTGTCCTTTCTGGACGCCGTGTCGCAGGCCACGGCGCAGCTCGGCCTTTCCAGCGACGCCGAAGGGAAGGAGAGCGCGTCTCCCGCATTGGCCGGCGGCGGCGATGCGACCGCGGCGCTGTCCGTTCGCGATGTGAACGCGCGCATTCGCGCGGCGAACGCACTGGTGGCCGAACACGCCGCCGCAGGCCAGCCCTTGACGATCGTTCAAGCCTTCGAACGATTGGCTGCGGAAGCGAGCGGCTCGGATGCGCGCTCGCAGGCGCAGCGAGCCGGCGAGCCCTCCATTCTCGACGCGCAGAGCATCGTTCGGCGCGCGAACAGACTCGTGGCCGAGCATCGCGCGGCCGGCCTTTCTCTGAGCTTCGTCGAGGCGGTCGAGCGGACCGCGAATTCTTGAACCGGCGCGCCGCGCGGGAGATTTCGACATGACAGACCTCGACGTCCGCGTCCGTCTGCAATTGCAGAACCTTCTCTCGAAAGAGGCGAAGGTCGCCGCCAAGGATGTGGCGTCGATCGGCTCGGCCGCGGGCAAGATCAACGGCAAGGCGACGGGGAAATTCGCCGCCGAGCTCGGCAAGGCCTGGACGGCTTCCGCCAAGCTCGGCGGCTCGCTCGACAAGACCGCGAGCGCCGCCAAAAAGGCCGGAGACGGCGTCGCCAAGATCGGCCAGGGCGCGAAGGGCGTCGACGAGACGCGGCGCAAGATCGACCAGCTCACGAAATCCAATATCGCGCTGGCGACGAGCCAAAAGAAGATCGCGTCGGCGGCGATGATCGGCGGAATGAGCCGCCACGGCGGCGGCGCGCTATTGGCCGGAGCGACCGGCGTCGCGATCGGCCGCAAAATGGCCAAGACGGGCAAGAGCGCGCATCGCGAGGCCTTGCTCGAGGCCGCGTCGCGTGTTTCGCCCAATGGCTATTTGCTCGGCGCAGGCGGCGCCGTCGTCGCCGGAGCCGCTATCGGAGGCACGGCGGCAGGGCTCGCCGCGATCGGCGGCCTCGCGACGAAAGAGGCCATCGATCGCAACAAGGCGAATGCGAGCGTGCTGAAGAAGGTCGACCTCGATCCCGGCGCAACATTCGCCGACCTCGAGAAGAAAATCGGTAAGGTGTCTCGCGGCATTGGAATGTCCTATTCGGAGGCGGCCGAAATCTTCGCGCAGGGCGGACAGGGCAACGTCGCTTACAAAGACCTCGAGGGCTTCGCCATGCTCGGCGCGAAGGTCTCGACCGCGTGGGACGTCGGCGCGCGCGAAGCCGCGCAAATGCTGACCGAGGTCAAGGCGCAAACCGGCTGGACGATCCCCGCGCTCGAAAAATTCGCCGACAAGATCAACGGACTCGGCGACGTTTCCGCAGCGGCGGAACGGGACATCGCCAAAATGTGGCAGCGCGCGTCCGCCGGCGCCGAGACGGCGGGCGTTTCCTACGACGACTCGCTGTCGGCTATGACCGCGCTGCGCTCGGTCGGAATGCAAGACGAGGTCGCGTCGCGCTTTTTCGGTCAAATCGCATCGCGTCTGCGCACGGCGGCGAGCTTGAAGGACGGGGCGCAGGATGCGTTCAAGACGCTCGGCCTCACGGCGAAGCAGCTCGAGCGCGGAATGCAGAAAGACGCCCTCGGGACGATGATCGATTTCCTCGAGCGCCTCGAGAAGAGCAAGGACGCTGTCCGTGTCGCAAAGGGCGTGGGCGGTCAGGAATGGTTCGATGAAATCCTTCTGTTCAAGAAGTCTCTGCCCGAGCTGAAGCGGCTGCGCGATTACCTCGCCAGCGGCGCTTGGGAAAACTCTATGAAGAAGGCGCTCGACACGGACCTCAACACGACGGCGAAGAAGCTCGAGCGGGCTTACCAGTCCATGTTGCATATCGCCGCCGAGGCCGCGAAACCGGTTCTTCCCTATATCGACCATGTCGCCGACAAATGGGTGGCGGCCAGCCAGCGCATGGATAAGGCCGCGCAGGCCTCCGCCATTCTCGCCAAGGGCGTGAACGACAAGCTGTCGGACGAAGAGGCCCAGCGGCTGGCGTCGGACCCGGCCCTCGTCTCGCGCATCGCCGCGCAGCGCGAAGCCGAGCGGCAAGAATTGGCGGCGGCGCGCTACAAGCGCGACAAGGTGTCCGTCCAGCTCTCGAGCGCCCGCGCGGCCGGATCGGGGAGCTTGGCGGACACGCAACCGATGGCCGCCGAGCTGCGGCGCCTCGACGCGCAGATCGCCTATTTGCAGCGGCGCGTCGAAGTCGCCAAGGAGCCGCCGCCCCAGTCTACCGGGCCGCGCAAGGAAGGTCTGCGCGGCGCGTTCGGCCGCGCCAATCCGAAGCTGACCGAAGAGCTGCTCGGGAAGGTCAAGGCGCTCGACGTCGCGATGAAGACGCGCGACCTGTTCCCGAACAGCGAGGAGGCGCGCCAGAAGGCGCAGAAGCTCGTCGAAGAGCTGACGGCGATTTTCCAGCGCGCCGACCTCACGCCGGAGGCGCGCAAGCTCATAGACACCTATGCGGCCGGCATAGCCTCGCAGGGCGGCCGAGTGGACGCCGAGGCGCAGGCCATTCGGGCGCGAATTCAGCAAATCCTCGGCGCGCCGATCGTCGTCAAGATCGAGCCGCGCCTCTCCGGCGCGCGCGGCGTCCGCGGCTCGACCGGCCCGGCCGGCGGCGCCACGGGCGGCGCGATCGGCGGCGGCGGCAGCGGTGGAGGCGGAGCGACGCCGAAGAAGACGTCCGGCCGAAGCGACGTCCACATGCATGTTGCGCAGATGAACTTCCACGGCGTCCAGAATGTGCAGTCCATGCAACGGCAGGTGGTCGCGGCCCTCGACCGGCGCGCCCGCGGCGGCCGAGACGGCGCGCTTCACGATATCGACGTCGGGTGAGAGAAATGGCCTCCGAAACGGGCGTCAAGATCGTCGTCGAGGTGAAAGACCTTCAGAAGGTCAAAGATTTTGTGTCGCGCCTCGCGGAGTTCGACGAGCATGATCTCGTGACGAACATCCTCAGTCTTGGCGAGAACCAGACGCGCAAGCGCATTCTCGCGGGCGGGCCGGCTCCCGACGGGACGCTCTGGCCTCCGAACCGCGAAGGCACTCCTACGCTCCATCCGACCGGAGACAATCTTCTCGGCTCGCTCGCCTGGACGTCTCACGGCTCGGCTGGCGAATGGGGGGCGAGCTTCCCCTTTGCCCACATCCATCAAGAGGGGGCCGTGATCTCTCCGAAAAATGCCAAGCTTCTGGCCTTCCCGGTGAAAGGCAAGATGGCTTTCGCCCACAAGGTCACGATCCCGAAACGCGAGTTTCTCGGCGTCTCGGCCGAAGACGCCAAGGAAATCGACGCCCTGGTGACAGACTTTCTTGGTGAGCTATTGAAGTGAGTGGCCTTCGCGGGCGCTGCGGACGATATCGGCGGGTTTGCCGCGCGGCGCGGCAAACCGCCTTCGGCCACGGTTCGAGGGCCGTTCGACGGGGTATTGAACGGGGATTGAAAATGTCTCGAGAGAGCGATCGGAAAAGCGCCCTTCCCCTCGGCCCGGCGACGGTCGAGGGCGTCGAAGTCGTGACTATCCCGCTGACCGAATACGCCGATTTGCTCTCGGCCCGCCGCCAGCTCGCCAAACTCAGGCCGGCCGGACGGCGGCCTCGTAAACCTCGCCTTCCAGCGCCACCGACGTCTCCGATCGACGCGGACCCGGAAATCTCCGCCTTCCTTGCGGCCCGGCTGGGGAAGATGACGCAAAAGGCTATTCTCGCCACCTGCATCGCGGAGTTCGGCCCGCGCCGCGCCCCGACCAAGTCGTCAATCCACCGCTTCTACCAGCGCCATTTTCTGCCCCAAGCCGCCCGACCCGTGAAGGCTCCGGCGATACCGCAGGATTTAACGTAATTCCCGCTAATCCCGGAAATGGTCGACAAATAGCTCTGTCTACCGACGATTAGCGATAGCTAGTCCACTGTCGTCTTCACCGCAGCGAAGAACACGCCCAGGCTAATTCGCCGTCCTCGGACGGCTCAGCGCATAAGCCAAAAGGCCGACGCCGATCAGCATGGCGGCGGCAATCGCCGAGGCCGGCCGCATGATCAGAGCGGAGACCATGATGCCTGTCGTCGTCGTCAGAAACACGATGGCGGCGCATAGCTCGGGAAGCTTCCCCGGCGCGAGGCCATGGCGCATTGCTTGTCGAAGCCATCCGATGACGACAGCTCCTGCCGAAAGACTCAGCGTGACGCCGGCGAATTCCAGGAGATCGCGAAGTCCTGCGCTCCAAATGACGATGAGGCTGAACGCCGTCTGCGCCAGTATGGCAAAACGCGGATGATCGCCATGCAGTCGGCCGAATGCGGCCGGAAGCGCGCCGTCCCGCGCCATTCTCGCATAGACGCGCGGTCCGCTCAGCAGCATGGACGACGCCGAGGTGACGAGCGCGAGCGCAATGAGCGCGCTCAGAGCCAGCTCCGCGCGCGGACCGCCGATCGCCAACGCCGCGAGCGCGCCGGATTCCGCGACGCCGCGGATTTGTCCCGGAGGCGCGCCATAGAGGATCACCGCGCTCACGCCGAGGTAGAGTCCGATGACGAGAAGCGTCCCCGAATAGAGCGCGCGTTCCACCGTGCGGCCGCCGCCGGCGATATCTCCCGTGACATAGACCGCGGCGTTCCAGCCCGAATAGGCATAGGATATCCACACGAGCGATCCGGCGAAGGCCAGAGGCTGAAAGGCTTCGAGCGAAAGCGGCGGCGCGGCCGCGATCGCCGCGCCCGCCGTGGGGGCGCCGAAAGCGATGAACGCGACGATCGCGCCGACCTTGATCAGGACCGCGAAATTTTGCAATGCGACGCCCTTGGCGGGCGCGCCGGCGTGGAGCAGGCCGAGGCAGATCACGATGAGCGTGGCGACCCATGGCGTCGCCGCGCCGGGACCGCCGGCGCGCGCCAGATAGAGCTGCGCGCCGAGAGCGGCCGCGGCGATCGGCGTGGTGAATCCCGCGACGAGGGAAATCCATCCCGCCACAGAGCCCAGCGCAGGATGCAGAGTATTTCGCAGGAAGACGTATTCGCCGCCCGACTCGGGATATTTGGCGGCGAGATCGGAGTAGACCACGACGCCGGCGAGCGCATAGACGCCGCCCATCAGCCAGGAGAGCATGACGAAAGCCGGCTCTCCGAGATCCGCCAGAGCGAAGCCGGAGGTCGTGAAGACCCCCGTTCCGACAGTGTTGGCGATGACCAGCGCGACCGCGCCGGAAAAGCCCAGCAGCTTGCGCTCCGGCCGTCCCCGCTCGCCGCCGGGCGCGCGGCCCTCGGCGGCGGGCTCGAAAGGCGCGCCCATCAGTCGCGCTTCTGATAGACGAGGAAATATTGCCGCGGCAGGAAATCGTGCTTCTCGACCAGAGAATAGCCGGCGGCTTCCAGTTCCTTCGTCACTTGCTCGGGCGGTATTCGGTGTTCCACGGGCGGGCCGTCCGGCGAGGCTGCCTTGAAGTCGACGATCGCCAGTCGTCCCTTCGGCCGCAGCGACGATTTGAGCGCAGAGAAATATTGCGTGCGATTTCCGATGTGATGATAGGTGTCGACGACGAGAGCGAGATCGACGGGCTCGGGAAGATTGGCCTTGTCCGCACTCGATTGTACGGGCGTGAGATTGGCGAGGCGCTCGCGCTTGGCCCGCTCGCCGAGATAGGTCACCATATCGGGCTCGACATCGGCGGAATAGAGCTTGCCGTTCGGAATGCGCTTGGCGATTCTGACGCTGAAATAGCCGGTGCCGGCTCCGATATCCGCCACGCGCGCGGCGCGGTCGAGATGCAGCGCGTCGACGACCTTCTCCGGCTTCTGCCAGGCGTCGCGCTCTGGATCGTCGAATTTTTTCGCCCATTTGGCCGCATCGTCGAAGCGCTTGTGAAACGCCCCGTCGGACGAGGGGCCGGCGTGGTCGCCGTGATGGCCGCCGCCCTTGCCGTCATGCTCCATGGGCGCGGCGGTCTGCGCGAGCGAGAGATGCCCGACAGAGCCGAAAAGGATCAGCGTGAGAGCGGCGACCGCCGCTCGAATGGGCTTTTTCATTTTTGTTCCCTTTGAGATCATGGGTCGTCTGGTTGCAACAGAACGAGGAGCGATGAGTTGCGCGCGTTAGGCGAGGCCGCGCAGAGCGATCCTCGACCTCGCACCTGCATAGATGTCGCCCGCTCGCGGGACACGCAGCGTCATTTTGTCTCGTGGAAGCGGCGACGCTGCATTTCCGTCAGGCCGGTCGTCGCGCCCTTCGATCCCTCGCCGAACTCATGCTCGCCGCCGCCTGGCGACGTCGAGCTCACGCCGTGTTTCGTCAAAAACCGAAATTCAACGCCGTGTTGAGCTCCCATTGTTGCCCGATCTGTGGGCCGTTCAATCGTTGATAGACGGGAGCGCCCGCCTCGACCGCGATCCGGACCGGCTTCATGCCTTCCGACTTCAGGAGATATTCGAAGCCTCCGAGAAGCTTGACGCGCTCGCCGCCCTGATAGTCGGGAACGGTTCCTTGCTGCGCGCCCCAGATCAGCACATCGTGACCATAGATGCGGTCCCATACCGTGGCGGCGACGCGGCCCGTCGCTGCGAGACCCTGCACGATGTCGTAAGCGCCCCACGCCGAGATCTCGTTCGACAATCCCCTGAGATAGCCGGACTGATTTTCGCCGAGCGCGGCGCGTCCCCGATAGACGAGGCCCCATGACCAAGCGTCGAGCTTTCCCCTGTAGGTGAAGCCGAACAATCCGTCATAGGTTCCCGTTCCGAGCTGCAATCCGTAATAGGCGCGCTTCTGGAAGAACACTCCCGAGGGATGCATATGAATGATCTCCTCGGAAATGCTTCCGGTCGGCAGGCTTAGGCCGAGGTTCACATGTAGATGGTGAATGTCGTCCTGGTAGAGGCGGACGAGTCCCTGGACCATCGTGTCGCCCCAGCCCTGGGTCGCGGAATTGGTCGGGCCGAGTGGAATCGATCCATTCGGTCCCTTGAAAACTGTCATGCTCATGTTTCTGTCGGACAGAGATCCCATGATCATGACATTGAACCAGTCCGTCACTCCGAACATTCCATGGAACATATGCATCTGCATTTTCATATTGTCGGGAGCGTTTCGTAGCGTTCGCGTCGGATTGGCCGCGAAGAAGTTCGGCAAAGCGAAGACGCTATTGGGAACCCAGGGAATCTGCGTCACCTGATAGGGCGCGATCTTCGTGGTTCCGATGTAATCATCCCGCATGACGGAATAGCTCGGCGTATAGGCGAAGCGCGCCTCTCCGGCGCCGACCATATGCGCGCCGTAGACGCCCGCCGGCACGACCGTATGGACATTGCCCTTATGCTCCCCGCCATGTCCCTCCTTCGCGCCGCCAGCTACTTTGTGTCCGCCGGCCGAGGCGCCGGCGACATGACTCGCGCCTTTGCTTTTTCCGCCATGCATGCCGCCCGCGCCATGATGTCCCGAACGAGCGCCGGCGCCCGCATGACTCTCGCCGCCTTTCTGCATTCCTTCGGTATCGCCGTCGCGCGCATCGGAGGCGTCGCGGTCGCCCGTTGCGTCATGCGCTCCGCCCGCGTCGCCGCCTCCATGTCCGGCGGCGGCGACATTCGAAACGAAATGGTAGTTGATGCCGATGCGGGCGATGCTTCCACTCATGCGCGGCGATGAGACGACCGAACTGGTCCAGTCCGCGGGGACCCCATTGGCGCCGCCGAACGCATTCGCGAGGAGTGGATAGGCTTCCGACGCGGTGCGGACTTTTCCGCCACCCAGGGAGAAATAGAGATATTCCGCCTTGAGGCTCCAATCGGGCATGAACATCCATTCGACGCCGGCACCGGCAGTCCAGCCGGTTTGCGGAGTCAGATTGGCGAGATTGCCGATCGCATTCTGTATGGGGAGGCCAGCAGCATTGGCGTAGAGAGACGACAATGCGAGCTTGTTCTCGACTACTCCGAAAGCGAAGCCGCCCGTGGCGTAGACGAATAAGGTCGGATCCGTGAGATAGCCGAGACGCGCGCGAACCGTGCCGAGATATTGCAACGAAGACGATCCGCTCGCGGAATTGACGAGGCTGTCGCCATTGGCGAGCAAGTTGCGCGAGAAGGTCGCGAGGCTGCCGCTGCGGCCTCCGACGGCGAGCCCCTGGAAATCGGCTTCGACGCCGGCGATGATCCGGCCGAGATATTCGCTTCGATAATTGTAGCCGATCTGAAAACCGCCGAGGAAGCCGCCTTCGTCGCCACCGGCCAACGCCCCATTCTGCGTCGCCCAGAATGGCGCGCGCGCCTGCCACATCGCCGGATCGGTGAGGAATTTTCCTGTGACCGCCGGAGCGGTCGTATAGACGATCGGACCGGCGCTCGCCGCGACGCCCCCTATATCGAGGCCTCCATAGAAGCCCTCCCATTTCGGAAGCGGGAGAATTGGCGTGACCTCACGCAATGGAAGATCGGCCGCGAGCGCGGCGCCGACCGCGAACGCCGAAGCGCTCGTCGACAAAAGAAAAAGCAATCTCATTGTTTCATGCCTCGAATAAAAAAAGTCGAATTCTCGAATGAATCGGACAGGCCCGATGAAATCGAGCCGACGGTCGAAATCGTTCGGAGGACAGACACGCGTCGGCGCGTCATCTTCAGCAGGCTGTGAATCGTCTGAAGATCAGATGCGCGGCGGCGCTCGCGACGACCAGGATGTAATCCAACCCGATGGTCGCTCTGAAGTGACGCGAGCCAGGAAAAAGACCATCGACGCGGTGGAATCCGCCGGGATGAATCGAAGCATGGCCCCCGTGTCGGGGATGGCGTCGGCCGTCGCGTCACGCGCTCCGGCGTTGCAGAGAATGCAGCAGACCGAATGATCTCCGCGCTCGTCGGTCGGGGCTTTGTCGGCGCTCTGCGTCCCGCAAGCCGCGACGATCGGCGGCGATGACGCGCCGAGCTGGTCGCCGCCGACGACATGCATGACGAATGCAGGAGAAAGGGCAAGAAACAAGCTTTTGATCACGAACAGGCAGACGATCGAGCCCGCGAATGTTCCGCGAGCGCGCCATCGTCGTCCTGTCCGCAGTAAAGCCATCTGAGAATCCGTAATAATGTCGTCTCAGACATCATCACGACCCGACAGAAGCGCGTCAATCAGCGCGAGCCCGGAGCACCTTGTTGAAAATCAACGCCATCAGAGCCGAAACACTCCGTCCGAGTGACGCGGGACGCCGAATTCCATACCCTCGTCCGATTGCAGGAGAGGCGCTGTCTCACCGAGAGCAGACGCGAAAGGCGAGAGTCACGCTCGCCGAAGGGATGTGACGGCCTCGAGCCGAAGCGATTCGGGGGATGGCAATTTCGCTGCTACGGCGGCCGCCGATCCTCCCCTCGTCTGGGACGCTTCGACGAGGCTAGCCGAGAATAGCGGCGACGCCCCAGCGGGGCGGATCTCTATGTCTTTGCTATTGTGGTGAGCGCGATGGGACTCGAACCCATGACCCTCTGATTAAAAGTCTCATGGACCAGAATTTTCGATTGTTTACCATGATCGCCGGTCATTCCAAAAGCCTTTGAAAATCAGCATTTCGAGATTTACTATGTTGCCTCGTGATTACCGCTGTTCGCTGTTTGGTGGCGACACGGTGGCGACACGGGGCGCGGAAGCGCCGCCCTACACGGCGAGGCCCGAATGCCAGCTTTCAAGATCACCAAGCGCTCGGTCGAGGCCCTTCAGGCGGGCGAGCGTCCGTTCATCGCGTTCGATTCCGACCTCGCCGGCTTCGGCGTGCGCGTCATGCCGAGCGGCGTCATGTCCTATATCGTCGAGTATCGACCCCACGGCGGGGGCCGCAGCGTCGCCAAGCGGCGCATCACCATAGGCAAGGTCGGGACGCTCACGCCGGAACAGGCTCGCAAGGCCGCGGCCGATATGCTGGCGCAAGTTCGGCTCGGCGCGGACCCTGCCGCCGATAAGGCCAGCCAACGGCAAGCGGCAACCGTCGCCGAGCTGGTGGAGGCGTTCAGGGCCGAGCATGTGGAGGGCAAGCTCAAAGCGTCGAGCGGCCGTTCGTATCGTGCTGGTCTCGACGCGCTGAAGGCCGCGCACGGCTCTCTGAAGGCCGAAGCCCTCACGCGCGGCCAAGTCGCCGCTCTTCATCTGAAGATGCGCGAGAGCCCCTATGCCGCGAATCGCGCGCTCGCCACATGGTCGAAGATGTTCGCATGGGGAATGAAGCGCAGCCTCATTCGCAAGGGCGAGAACCCGGCTCGGGAAATCGACCGCTACCGGGAGGACAAGCGAGAGCGCTTCCTCACGACGGAAGAGCTGGCGCGCCTCGGCGACGCCCTACGGGAGGCCGAGACGATCGGGCTCGTCTATCAGGTCGACGAATCGAAGCCGAAGGCCAAGCACGCCCCCAAGGCCGAGAACCGGCGCGTGAAGCTCGACCCCTTCGCTGTGGCCGCGATTCGCCTCTTGATCCTCACGGGAGCCCGCCTACGGGAGGTCCTGGACGCCCAATGGTCGCAGGTCGACCTCGAGCGCGGCATTCTCTTCTTGGAGGACAGCAAGACCGGCCGGAAGCCGGTCTATCTCTCGGCGGCCGCCCAAGAAGTGCTGGCCGCCCTGCCCCGGATCGAAGGCAACCGCTTCATCATCGCCGGCCATGGTCCGCGAAAAAAGCAGGAAGCCGAGAAAGGGGGCAAGGGCTCGCAAGCGGACGCGCCGCAGGGCTCGCCGCGGGCCGACCTCAAGAAGCCATGGGCGGCCGTCTGCCGGGCCGCAGGACTTGACGGCGTGCGGTTGCACGACCTGCGGCATTCCTTCGCCAGTTTCGGCGCTGGCGCGTCTCTCGGCCTGCCGATCATCGGCAAGCTCTTGGGCCACACACAGGCCGCGACGACCGCTCGCTATGCCCACCTGGACGCGGACCCGTTGCGCCGCGCCGTCGACACGATCGGCTCGACGATCGTCGCCGCAATGGACGGCCGCAAGGGCGGCGAAGTCGTGCCGATGAAGAAGGCCGCGAAATAGCGCTGCGCTCACTGCGCCAGTGTGTTCGAATTCGTTTGGAGCGACTATGGACGAACCTATCAAGCTCGGATGGTGTCTTGAAGACAAGCGGCTCGAAGACGGCACATGGATTACCGAGGCCGCGCAAGCTGCATGGGATGGTCTAAGCGCTTCCGAGAAATGGCGCTCTATCTGGTTTACGTTCATTCATGAAAAAGACCCGGATCGTGGAATCGAATTGATAAAGCAGCTTTTGCGCGATGATGACGAGTCAACGCCATTAGAAGGAAAGCGCCTCTTGGCCGAGCTGTTGGATTCGAAACACGATCTCTTGGACAGAATCCTCATTGTTCGAGAACGAGAAACCGGATCACTGCACCAGGGGTCTTTGAAAAAAGCGCACGCGGTCTTGAGCGAAATCGAAAGGACCGGATGCAGCAAGACCGCCGCGGCGAGAAAGCTCTTCGGAGACGGCTATCGGGCGGCTCTTAGAAGCGTCGAATCATTCGAGCGCGCGTTTCGAGGACGCAAACCGTGGGCCCCCTGGGGCGACCCGTGACGAATCTGGAACCAAGATTGGCGTAGACGAAGGACACTTCACGGGGCTTTCCTGAGTTCGCTGATTTTTTCTCCACATCGAAAAGGAGAGCCCGAGTGTCGGACTGTTTTCTTACCCGCAAAGAGGCCGGCGACTATATGTCGGCGACTTACCGCTTCGGAGCCGCGAAGTCTCTCGCCAAGGCAGTCGTAACCGGAAACGGGCCGCCCTATCGAAAAGCTGGCCGCCGCGTTCTCTATCGGCGCGAAGACCTGGACGCGTGGGCGGCGTCGAAGATCGGCGCGCCGCGCACGTCGACCTCGGAACCGCATACGCCAGCGCGCGAGCGTCGCGCCGTCGTCTGATTTAACCCGCGCCCACTGCCGCAATGTGTGAAGGAGTGAAAACATGCAGACGAATTTCCAGACGATCGAAGATCGCTTCGACGTTCTCGACCGCGCATATATGAAGCTGTCGGCCGGCGAACAGAAAGGGCCGATGCGCCCCATATGGGAAAAAGGCCTGTTCTCTGCCGAGGATAGATTCCGCAAGCTCTATCCCGATGCGCCGGACGACTGCTTCGTCGCCGCGTGGGATGAAGTCCGCATTTTGCAGGCCATCGCCGATGAGCACGGCGACGACGTGGTCTCGACGATTTTCGGCGGCGACGGCGAGCGCTCGCTCACAGAGAGCACGGCCGGCGTGTTGCGGGCGATCGTCGCCAAATGGGGCGAACAGCTCGTCTTCGCTCTTTTCGCCGCAATCCGCGAGCGCGCGAGCGCTACGGCGCACTGACGACACGCCGACTCTTTCGATCGCCGCGCGCAATCGTGCGGCGATCAAACATAAATCGAAATAGCGCGTCCCGAGTGGAGCGCAAACACTTCAATCGCCAATGCTGCACGTTTTCGAGTCGCCGATCCTTTCGGCGACGCTGGCGACGTGCGCGCTTCTCACGACACTGGAAAGGACAGTCGGATGAATGTAAGCATCCGGCGTGGGCCGCAGGCGATGGGCTGAAGCGTCAGGCGCCAGCGCGCGACTTCAGGTCTTTGTGGATTTCGATGAGCTCGACGAG
>NZ_SOEJ01000017.1:0-77296 GCF_004366495.1 Methylosinus sp. sav-2 | reverse complement strand
TCTGCTCTTCTGTGAACCGTTTCTTCTTCATCGTGTCCGTCCTGCAATCGGCCGGACTCTAATCGATGCTGGTGGGATTTTTCAGGGGCACGTCACAACCCTTGCCTTGCGCGCGCTTGATGATCGAGACCGCCCATTTGCCATATTCGCCGCAAGACATCTCTTCGTTGCCGAACGCTGGAAGCTGTTCCGCCGACGCTGGCGTCACTGCCATAAAATACGCGCCGATCATCGCGCTGCGCCACGTGATCATCTTCCATCCTCAGCTTCGTGACCCGACCGACATTTTCAGTCCCGCCTCATAGATTCGCGTCCGCGCGCCAGCAGGGTCAATCAAACCAGACTTGGAAATTGTTGTTCTCCGGCCCGCCGTCCGGGTCCGGCATGAACACCTCGCGGAAGCAATTGCCGCGCGCGTCGGTCGCGACCCAAGGATGCGTCGCGAAGGTCTTCTGGTCCACGTTTTTGTCGGGTCCGAGCGTATGGTATTTCTTCCACTGCCCATCGAAGCCGATCCAGTATATCTCGACCGGATGCTTCGAGCCGTTGAAAAAAGTCACCGTCACGGGACGAGCGCTGTTCTGCGACCGGTATTTGCCGGCCGGCGGGCAGTCCCGGCCGGTCCCGGGCGTCGACGATGCAGCGGCCGCCGCCTGCTTCTGGCCTTTGCTACGCGCGCATGCGCTCGCCTTCTCGATCGCAGCGCCGGCGCCGGACAGCTTCCAGCTTTGCAGACCGCGATCGAGATTGATCGAGAAGGACGGATTGCTCCGAAAGGCGTTCAATTGGTCGCCGTCGATCGCCAGAAACGCCCAGCCCTCTTCCGATACCTTGAAGTCGGCCTGCTCGGCGGCGTCGCCAAAGCCGTAATAGCCGGCGATTTTCTTCTTGCTTTCATAATAGGGAACGCCGACGCGCCAAGTGTCGCCATTGGTGGCGAGCCGAAGCTGCACTTTCCCATTGTCGACATCGGCGGAGCAATAGGCGAACTTGCCACCGTTCGAGACAGCGGTGACAGACCAGCGGCCCAGTTGCTCGAAGGCCGTCTCGTCTGCCCAAGCCGATAGGGGAGAACCGAGAGCTGCGAGAACGATTCCTGCGCTGAGGGACTGGCGAATGGTCACGTCTTTTTGCTCCTGTTTGTACGCTGATCGCGTTCGGATCGCGGTCGAAACTCAGTTCGAGCCGATGCAGGCGTAGAGCTTTTCGAGCGCCGTATTCGCGCCGACCAGAGGAAAGGCTTGGTTGCGCCTTTTGTCTTCGTCCAGATAGGCGAAAGTGATCTTTGTGAGCGTCCGCAGCTTGTCTTGGAGGCCGGTCTCGCCGCCGCTCTGCGACGCGCTCAGCCATTCCATGTCATCCGGCGATTTGACGATCCTGGCATCGACCGTCTGCGCGCCCGCCCTGTCGTCGTCGAACCAATAGGTCACTTTGACGGGCTTCGTGATCAGCCCGGTTCCAACGCCCATGAAGCCATAGGTGAGCGCTCGGCTGGCCTTGTCGACAGAGACTCGCAAGCCGATCTCCGAGCCGGTCAATTTCACGGCGTCGCAACCGACGACGGTCTTGCCGGCCTTGTCTTTCGTGAAGTGAAGCAAGGCCCAGTCATGGGACAGCTTTTCCCAGCTTCGGAACAGACCCGGCGCGATTTCCTCTATATCCGCGGCGGTCGCGACGACCTCGGCCGCCGGCGCTCCGGCGCGCGGGGCGGAATTGGCTTCGGGAGCGCAAAGGCTCGTCGCCAGCGCAGCGAGGATGACGGGCAAATGGCGGCCGTTTCTCAAGACTGCTTGCTCCAAATTCACTGGGGAGCCCTGGTTGCGCCGAATGCCGACGCCAGAATGAAACGTTCCGCCACATCCCTCGAGCGAACCATTTCCATCAAGCTTTCCCGATGCTTGAACTATACCGTTCGACATGTATCAAAGTTTCCGCCCAAGACGCAAGCGCCGGCAGGCGGACGAGAAGGAGCGGCCCCTATGTCATCGATCAGGCCGATTGTGATCGTCATGATCGTGAGCAGAGCACGTTTGCAACCTGCAAGCCCCACCCGTCCTATCGGATATTGGCGGACCAAGGCTTGGGGCCTTTCGCCCAGTCGCAGCTGTACTGCCCGGTGACGTTGGAGCCCTTTATCGTTCCGCCATATTGGCAGCCCTTGCCGACGCCGGAGCCGAATGTGTCGCGGCGAACGATCGACACAGCATCACCGGTGATGCTCATCGTCAAATCCGCGCGGACCTCGCGATCCCCCTTCGTCCAGACTGCTTTGTATTTTTCGGTTTTCCCGACACGGGTCCAGGTTCCCTGCCATCCGGCTTCAGTCTCGTTCCAGACCGTGCCGAGAGCGGCCGGCGACTGATCCGGATCGTTAGGCATCGCCAATGCGCCCTCTATGCTGGCGAAAACCCCGAGAGCGAACGATAACGCGACATATTTTTTCATCTTCACCCTCTTTGAACTCGATCTGGCGGGCGATCCCCGCTCGAATCTTCCCAAATTTGCCGCCTTTGACAAAGCGACTTCACCTATCGAGAGCGGACGCCGCCACACTGCCGCAGATGACGCCTGCAAGCTCCGTTCTCGCTGTTGGCTGCTGCTCAGCAACCTTCCTCCCACCGCAGCGGCAACGCGCCCGCGCCTCCGGGGCCGCTCCATTCGAGGCTTCCGTCGCCGCCCTGGCCGCCGCCGTCGTTCTTGTATTTCGGATCGCGTTTGCCCTTGATCAGACGCAAAACCGCGCCACCCGAATTCCCTGTCCAATAGGCGCCGGGGCTCGCGGCGGACGCCTCGATGGTGGTCAGCTTGCCGTCGATCTTGAAGGCCGCCCTCTTCTTGGGATGTTCGATGTCGACGAGAACGAGCATGTCTTCGCCGCGCGACAGGGTGAAGCTGCACCCGCCAAAATCCAGCTTCGACAGGTCATCGTTGGAGACTGGCTTGAAGCTCGAGGCCGAAAGGCCGTTGGCCGCGGCTTGCGTCTGCGCGCTCGCCGGCGCCGTCGCGTTGGCCGCGGGCTGCGCTGCGCCTTTCACGACTTGCCAGCTCAGCGTCTGGTCGAGCGCTTTCGCGCAGGTCTTGCTGACGAAGGGCTGTCCTGACGCGATCTGGCTTTCCTCGGGACGCCCTTTCAGGCCGAGGCAAAGCGCTTCGCCGGCCACGGCGCCGACGGATCGCTCGTCTGCGTTGTAAACGAGAAGGCTGGCGGTGGCGCACTCACCGACAAAAGCGGGCTCTCCGGCACGATCTTTGGAGGCGACGCAGAAATCGGGAGCTTGTGCGAGTTGAACGATATTGTCGGAGCCGAGGACGAAATGGGCATTCGGCCCGCTGCACTCGTCTCCCTTGCCGATCACCAGATGCGCGCCCTTCTTGGGACTTTCCGCGATCATGCACGCCGTCCCGCTGCGCATCCCCGACAGCGTCAGCAGGCCGGCCTTTTGCTCCGCCGCCTCGAGAGAGGGAGTCGCGATGCGAGGCGCCGTCGCCTGCGTCGCCACTGGGGGGACGACCTCGGCGGTCGGGCGCGTCGGCGCTTGGCCAGGCTGCCACGCACAGAGAATCGTGCGCTTATTGGACCAGCAAGCGCCTTGCTGGCGAACTTCACCGAGCGGCGCTTGCGCATGCGTCGATGAAGGCTGCTCATTCCAACTGGCGTCCGCGACGCCGGGCGCGTTGACCGTGACGTAAACGAAAATGCCGCTCTTAGCTCTGAGAATGAAAGAGCCGTCCTTGCCCAGCGCTTCGAAGTCGCAATCGCCGTTCGTAAAGCTCTTGCCGTCGACCGTCAGCTTGCATTGCACCGGCCGCGCCGCCGCCGAGTGCAGCATGATCGGGCTCGCCGCGAGCGCCAGCCCGACCAAGGCGCAGCGATACATGCGTTCAGCACTCCTGAGAGCGCCCGAATTCAACACGTTCATTATCAATTCCTGCGTTGGCTGGATCACGATCCCGACGGCGGTCAACCTCCGTTGGCGACGATGCATTCCTTCAGGCGAATGAAGGCCTTGGCCGCCTGACTGCCGAGCGGCGCCTTGTCGGTGTCCTCGCTGCCGCCGAGGTAAAGGTCATAGCCGCCGCGCTGCATGATGGTCTCGATGAAATTGCGGTCGACCAACATCCACATGCGCTTGCCGTCGGCTTCCACCGTGCCTGGGTATTGCTGACCATTGGACGGCTCGCGGAAGGGGACGATGAAGGATTCGGCCCAGCGGCCTTTGCGGTCTTCAGCGCGAACGCTCACATAGTCCTTGCGATCTGTCTTCAGCGCGATGATGTCGTCGCGCCCGCCGACCCTGCGCGTAGCGCGGCAATTGGTGACGCCCTTCCCCTCTTTCGTCGCGGTGAAATTCCAGTTGTCGAAACCCGGGCCAAATCCTTTGACCTGCGCCGGCGCAGGGCTGGCGCAGACGAGCGTAGCGGCGACGACCAGCAGCGGGAGTTTCATGTTCATCGTTTCCTTATCTTCCGATTTGGGCGGAACGGGCTCGTGTCGGCCGCCGGGGGAAATGCTCGCCGACATCCGCCAGGACGCCAGTCGTTCTGGAGCTCAAGCTCGCTGATTTTGCCGCCCTCGACAAGGGCCGGGTCAATTCCAACGGGGATTTCAACGGGATTCGAGACAGGGGCATTCCAAAAGAACGGCGGTCGAGCACGCGCCGCCCTCGCCAATGCTCTGTCGACGCGTCCTTGCCGAGCGACGGCGCGACCTCCCCTGTCGGGCCGCGAAGTGGGATCTATGACCCGTTGCAGCCGCGTCCCGTCCATCGGGGCGACGTCCGGTTACGCCATCAGCAGACATCCGATGAAAGCGCGTGCGATCAGGCCGTTGCCGAATTCGATGAGCTGGAGCTCTCGATCGAGCGACAAGGCGGCGCGGCGCTACCGTTCGTTTGGGCCCTCGAGGCCAATCCATTTGCTCCTGGCTTCCTCGAGGTCCTGCGTCGGGTCGTAGATGGTCGCATCGAGATTCAGCCGCTCGGCGTAGAGACGGCCGATCGCGCCGAGGACAGCATAGCTGGCGACGACGCGGTCCCGCTGCGCCGTGACCAGATCGACGCGCGCGTTGAGCAGCGTCTGCTGCGCGTTGAGCACGTCGAGCGTCGTTCGCTGGCCGAATCGGGCCTCGTCGCGCACGCCCTTCAGAGCCGCTTCGGCCGCCTTCACGGCGACGCGGCCGGAGCCAATGGACGCCTTCGCGTTCCGAAGCTGGCCGAAACTCGTGACCACGCCGGCGCGAACGGAATCGCGCTGAAGATCAGCATTGAAGCGCGCCTGGCGCAATTGGGCCTTCGCCTGGCGGATCGACGCATATTCGACGCCACCCTGATAGATCGGGATGTTGAGCGCGCCGCTCGCCTGCGCGGTGAACTGCCGCGCGCCGGGAATGCCGAAGAACGAATCATATTGCTGATTGACTTGAAGGTTCGCGGAAAGCGTCGGCAGCAGGGCGCCCTCGTCGACCTTCACCGCATAATCCGCGGCGTCGACCTGCCTCATCGCGGCGACGATGCCGGGATGCTCGACGAGCGCGATCGCAGTGGCCTCCTCCACTGTCTTGGGCAGGAGCGCCTCGATCGGCGGCGCAGGATCGAGGCGACCGGGCTCGACGCCGATGATCTGACGAAAGCTCGCGGCGCTCGCGTCGAGCGCGGCTTGTGACGCATAGAATTCCGTTCGTGCATGCGCGACCGCGGCCAGCGCCTGCGCGACATCGGTCAGCGTCGTATCGCCGAGCTCGGCGCGGTCGCGCGTCACGCGCAATTGCTCCTCCAGAACGGCGATGTTGCTTTTTCGCAGCGACACGATGGCGGTGTCGCGCAAGACATTCATATAGGCGGTCGCGCCGTTCAGAAGTGTCGCCTGTTCTGTGAGGCATGTGGTTTCCCGAGCCGCGAAGACATTCGCCTCGGCCTGCCGGATCGAATTATCGGTCCGCCAGCCATCGAACAATGTCTGCGTCAGCCCGAATGAAGCGGCGCGCGGTTCTCCGATGACATGCTCCGTGCTGTAGACCCTCTCATTGCTGCTATTGCGGCCGGCGGGCTGACGAAGGCGATTGAACTGTGGACCGCCATTGACCGACGCGTTCAGCTTCGGCCGCATGCCGCCCGCCGCTTTCGCGACGTCCTCATTGCGGGCGCTCACATTGGCCCGCTGCTGGTTCAGGTCGGGATTGCCGAGATAGGCCCGAGCGAGTGAAGATTTCATGGTCTCCGCGCGAGCGATGCGCGAAGCCGAAGGACAAAGGGAGAAGATGGAAACGGCCGCGACAGTCGCCAGATGGAAAGCGCGCGACGCGCCGACGCGTAGGATCGCCCAAAATTTATAAGGCATGACGCGGAACTCTCACAGGTCGTAGATACAATAAAGATCGAACGACGCCATGCGCTTCTACATGTGGCGTCGAGTATCGATCATCTCTCTCTCATGGCGCGCGACGCGGTCTCCACCAGCGGGGAGAACAAATATTCGAGAATTCGACGCTTGCCTGTCTTGATCTCGACCGAGACCGCCATTCCCGGCGAAAGAGGAACGGCCTGCCCATCGACGTTCATGATCCGGCTGTCGGGCGCCACAGTCACCGGAAACACGAGGTTCTGCGTGCGTTGCGCGCCGCCGAAATAGCTCGCCTTCGTCGTCTTGGCCGGATTGCCCTCGATGGCCTGCGCATCGGGCTCCGGGATCGCGTCGCGCGCCACTCGCATGACATGTCCGTCGAGAGAGCCGTAGCGCGTGAAGGGGAAGGACTCGATCTTGATGACGGCAGCCTGGCCGGTCTGGATGAAGCCTATGTCCTTATTCTGCGCGTAGCATTCGATCTCGAGGCCGGCGTCGTCCGGAATGATGCGCATGAGTTCTTCGCCGGGCGTGACCACTTGATTCCTCGAGGTGACGGATAGGCCCATGACCACGCCGGCGATCGGGCTCGAGAGCGTCATATGACCCGCCCGAGCATGGGCCTTCGATGCTTTCTGCTCGAGATCGTCGATTTGTCGACCGGCCTCGGAGAGCTTCTGCGCATTGTCGGCGAGGAAGTTACCGAACGCCTTGTCGCGCTCCTTCGTCAGCACGTCGACATTGGCGCGCGCCTCCGCGAGTTGTCCCTTTTGCGTCGCGAGCGCGGTCTGCTGGCTCTGCAACGCTTCCTGCGCGTCGATCAGGCTCGCCATCGCTATGGCCTTGCGCGCAACGAGGGCCGTCCGCATGGAGACCCGCTTCGTCAATGTATCGATCAGCCTCTCCTGAGCGGCGATCGTATTCTCGAGGCGCTTTTCCTCTGCGCGCTTCTCGACGATCTGTGCGTCGAAACTCAGAACGGCTGCACTCAATTGTGACAGGTCTCCGTCGAGCACCCGTTGCTCACGTGCTCTTATCTCCTCGGAAATGTCCTCCGGCCAGACGATCGTCGGTGGGCGAGCGATATCTCGCCCTTCCGCGGCGGCGATCGCCGCCTTCCGGCGCAGCCATTCGGCGCGGAACGCCGCATGAGCCGCTCGCGACGACGTCTCGTCAGCGAAGGCTTCGGTCGGGTCGAGCTCGATCAGCACATCGCCCGCCGCGACATGCTGGCCGTTCTCGATCTGGACGGCGACCACCTTGCCGATCTCCAGCGGCTGGACCGTCTTGACCCGGCCCGAGGGCTGAATCTTTCCCTGCGCTGTGGCTAGAATGTCGATCTGACCGAAATAGCTCCAGCCAATGGCGAAGATCGCGAGCAGGCAGATGCTCCAGAGGAGACCGATCTGGATCGGCGAAGGCGGCGTCTCCAATATGGCGAGCGCCGCGGGCAGGAACTCCTGGTCGGAGCGCGTCATTTGGCGCCGGACGAATTCGGTCTCCTTGTCCGCGAAACGCTTCAAAAAAGACATCACGCCTCCGCGAGATCGTTTTGCAGCGCCCAAAGGTGGGCATAGAGCCCATTCTTGCGCAGCAGCTCGTCATGCGCGCCGATCTCGACGATGCGGCCTTCCTCGATGCCGACGATGCGGTGGCAAGGCCGCACTGCCTGTAGACGATGAGCGATGATGATGACCGTTCGGCCTTTGACGATTTCGAGCATGTTCTTCTGAATGATCCGTTCGCTCTCGTAGTCGAGCGCGCTGGTCGCCTCGTCGAAGATCAGCATCGGCGGATTCATGGCGAGCGCGCGGGCGATCGCCAGACGTTGACGCTGGCCGCCCGAGAGATTGGCGCCGCGCTCTTCGATGATCGTGTCATAGCCTCGCGGCAGCCGGCTCACGAAATCATCGGCGCCGGCGAGCCGCGCCGCCGCCATCACCCGAGCGCGCGGCATGGAGCCGGACAGCGCGATATTGTCGTGGATCGAGCGGTTGAAGAGCAGATTTTCCTGGAGGACGACGCCGATCTGCGCACGCAGCCAAGCGGGACTGACCTGCGAGAGGTCGACCCCATCGACGAGCACCTGCCCTTCCTCGGGCAGGTAGAATCGTTGAATGAGCTTGGTCAGCGTCGACTTGCCGGAGCCAGACCGCCCGACGATCCCGATGACCTCGCCGGGCCGGATCGTTAGCGAGACATTCTTCAGAGCCTCTGGCGCACCGGGGCGATAGCGGAACGTCACATTGCGCAATTCGATGGCGCCCTTCGCCGGCGGAAGATTGCCATGCGCGATATTCAGCGGCTCGGTCGGCATGTTGAGAATGTCGCCGAGGCGATCGATCGAGATCTGCACCTGCTGGAAGTCCTGCCAGATTTGCGACAGGCGCAGGATGGGCTGCGCGACTTGGCCGGCGATCATGTTGAATGCGACGAGCTCGCCGACCGACAAATCGCCGTCGATCACCGCCTTGGCGCCGAACAGCAACAGCGCGGCGCTGGTCAGCTTGGTGACATATTGAATGGCGCTCTGCCCGCCCGCGCCGACCAAGCCCGCATCGAAGGAAGAGGAGACATAGGCTGCGAGCTTCTCCTCCCATTGCATCTGCATCGCCGGCTCCACGGCCGACGCCTTGATCGTCTGCACGCCGACAATCGCTTCGACCAGCATCTGCTGGCTTTCCGCGCCGCGGTTGAATTTCTCATTGATGAGCTCGCGCAGCACGGGACGGACAAGAAAGGCGATGAGCAGATAGAGTGGAATCGAGACGAGGACGATCAGCGTCAGCTTCCACGAATAGGCGAGGAGGACGATGATGAAGACGATGGTGAAGAAGATATCGAGCACAGAAAACAGTCCCTGTCCGGTGAGAAAGGAACGGATCGTTTCGAGCTCGCGCACGCGCGCGACCGTCTGCCCCGCCGAGCGCGTCTCGAAATAGCTCATCGGCAAGCGAAACAAATGATAGAACAGCCGCCGCCCGAGCTCGACATCTATGCGGTTGGTCGTATGCGACAGCGCGTAGGTGCGCAAATATTGAAGAACGACATCGAAAATGCCTATGACCGCGAGGCCGCCGACGAGCACGAACAACGTGTCGTAGCCCTTGTGGCTCAAGACCTTGTCGATCACCACCTGAAAGAACAAGGGCGTTACGAGCGCGAATATCTGCACGAAGAAGGATGCGAGGATCACATGCGCCAATGACCGGCGATATCGCCAGATCGAGGGGAGGAACCATTTGAAGCCGAAAGTCTGCGGATCGACGCCGGCGCCGCCGAGCTTACGGGCGATCAATATCGCTTCCGGCTGAATCTCTTCGACGAGCTGCTCGATCGTCAGCTCACGGTCGATGCGCGTGATCGGATCCACGATCCGAAAGAGGCCCGAAGGCATGCGGCCCCCGAATACCTGATAAGCGCCTTCGCGCAGTCGCAGGATCGAAGGCGCAGGAAGCACGGCAAGCCGTTCTCTGTCGAGCCGAGGAACGATACGCGCCTTGAGACCTATGAGCAGAGCGGCGCGCAGGAGGTCTTGCGAATTCGCCGGCGCGTCGCTCAAAGCGAGCTCACGTCGGATTTGCGCTGGATCCGCAGGGATACGATAGTAAGCGGCTATCCCACAAAGCGCAGGGAGGCCGGAGTCGATTGTCTCGCCGGTTGTGTCCGCTTCCATTCGGACGTTCATGATCGGACGCGGCCCGGCGGGTCGGCTCGAGAAGGTGACGCCCGGCGCTCGAGGCAGCTCGATGCTGTTTCCTCGGCGCTTTCGAGGAGCCGCCTGGAACTCGTCATGACGCTATCGAGCCTCATGCCATTGCCACCGGATTATGAGCGACGCTGGAAATGGCGAGAAACGCGCTGGATTCATAGGCGCCAACGCTCGCGATCGACGCGAACAGTGCCGAAGGTCGATCGGCGTCCGAAGGGTCTTCCCATAGAGAGAAGAGCGCGTAGCGTGCGCCAGCGGCTCGATCGTGGACCGGAACGAGGTCGCCGAGATCAAGACACGTAGTCGTAACCAATTCGCTCGGCGCGGCGATACTCTTCGCGCTCGTCGCGGCATTGCGCATCATTCGAAAACGACCAAGCAGAAGCCAGGCGCCTTCGACATCGGGCCGCCGCTCTACGGTGGTAGTCCCCAGATCCGAACCTATGTGAACAGGAATCATCGAAACCGCCGCGGCCACTCATCACACAAATTGGAACTGGTTTTGATTTAAGCTCGCCACCGCGACATTCGTCAGTGTCACGGTGTTCGCCGCGTCCACGGAGATGACGGTGTCGGCGCCGACCTGTTGCGCGGCGCCGAGAAGCTGCGACCAGTCTGCGAACACCGTCTGGTCGAACCGCATCATATCGACCGATTCGAAGTCGCTGATCGTGTCGTGCCCGAAGCTTGCTTGGAAAACGAATGTATCGGAGCCGCCATCGCCTGTCAGCAGGTCGTCGCCGCGACCACCATCGAGCAGATTGTCTTCCCAATTGCCGTGCACCGTGTCATTGCCATCGCCACCAAAACCATTGGCGATATCTCCGCCGACACCGATGTTCCATCCATTGATCGTCGAATCTGTCGTGCCGCCGCGCAGGTCGATGATATTATTCCCGGTCGCCGCCGAAGCGTTGAAGCTGTCACTCGATGTTTGCGGCGTGATCCATGAGCCGCTGGAAAGCTCGTCGGTGAATATCCACTGACGCGGCGCGGCGTCGCTCGCGCCAAACGCTCTTATTCCCCAATTCGTGGAGGGCGCCACTTCCTGGCCATTGCTGAAAACCCGCAACACCCATTGTTCGCCGCCGCTCCAATCCTCGCCGCGATATTTCGTCGAGCCGAAAGCAAAGTTGAGATGCTTATGCCCGTCGGCGCCCGTGTAGAAGCTCGATTGCCCGGAAACCGATTGTTCTCCGTCCAGCAATATCGATTGCCGGCTATCGTCATATGTATAATTCGTCGCGTAATAAGGGGTTCCATTATAATCGAAGCTCGCGCCGCTTGCGACGAGGGGCTCATAAACCACTTTGAGGCTTTCAATTGGATACAAATCGACGTCGAGATCGGCATAGATCATGACATGCTCGGCCGTCACGTCGGAGGCCGGCGTCACATAAGACGCCGTGAACGAGTTGCTGTATTCGACATGGGCTCCGACGGGCAACCAGAAAAAATAGCCCCAGAGATAGAAAAGCCCATAGTCTTCGACAAGATGCGATCCATTTCCGAAGCTTCCCGTCTGGCTGGAAGCGTCCCGGCTGAGGAGATTGTCCGTCGTCTTCTGGCCCTGCCAGGTCTCGGCGAGACGCACCGCGGCGCGCGCGTCGACCTCGCCGAACCCATAGTCGCGGCTGTAATGCAGACCGCCGCCGTTCCAATTCGTCGCCCGATTGATTTGCCAGCTCGTTGCCGGATCATTCACCTTGCGTGCGGAATAGGCGAGTATGTCCTGCACGTCGCGATAGCCGAGGTTCGGATTGGCTTCGAGCATCAGCGCCACGACGCCGGAAACGATCGGCGTCGCGAAGGAGGTTCCTTCGGCCGTCGCATAGTCGCTGCCAAAGACCGTGCCCGTCGAGCTCGTCAGAATCTCACTGGTGGAGGCGATGTTGGAGCCGGGCGCCGAAACCAGTATGGTCTCGCCCTGTGTGCTGAACGGCTGCGGTCCAATGGTCAGCGATGAAAGGTCGGTCTTCGCATTGATGCCGGCGACCGTTATGCCGTAGAGAGAGTTCGTCTCATTGAGGTCGTTCGTATTCCGGGTCCCCCGGTCATTGCCGGCGGCGAATACCAGAACGGTTCCTTTGCCGCCTCTTCCGTATTTGACCGCAGAGTAATAAGCGTTTTCGTAAGTAGGATTAGTCAGGAAATTATCGACGAAGGCCGGGTTCATCGTCCAGCTATTGTTGACGACGTCGTAATTCCGCCAGCGCGTCAGATCTATATAGTCTGGATCGACGAAGTCGGTCGGGATCGCCACGGAGCTGATGGTCGCGTCATAGGCCACGCCGACCACGCCCTCGCCATTGCGTTCCGCGCCGATGACGCCGGCGACGAGGGTCGCATGCATGCCGTATTGCTCGACTCCGGAAGAGCCGTCGATCTTGAAAGAATTTCCTGCGTTCGCCGCGAGGTCCGGATGCGTCAGATCGACATTGCCCGAAGGATCGAAAACCGCGATGCTGACGCCGGCGCCCGTATAGTCCTTCCATACCGGCAGCACATTGATTTCGGGCAGATACCATTGTGCGTCGAACATTTCGTCGGTCGGATGGTCGGGCGTGTCGAGGAAGACCGTGCCCGCCATTTCGGCGACACTGGACGTGCCGACTTGCTGCGCATAGAGGCCCGTCTGCCCCGCGCTGTCCTGCACCTGATATTTGAACTTCATCACGCCGGTGAAGCCGGCCTGAGACGTGAAGGTGATCGTCGCCCCGTCCGTGCTGAGCGCCACCGTCCCGCCGATGGCCGCGCCGCTCGCGCCGCGCGCGATCGGATTGCCGTTCACGTCGAGCAATTGCCGGATCGACAGTGAGCGCCCGGCCGTATTCTTGTCATTGGCGAGCACAACGCGGGCCGAAATTACATATGGCCCGACGCTCGAAACATTGATTCGATCATTGGCGGGCAGCGTCAGCCCATAGGTCGGCAGGCTGGGATCGAGCGCCACATTGGTGATGTCGGCGAAATTCAGCGTCGAAATGTCTTTCAGCGTGTCGGTTCCGTCGCGATCCGCATGGCTGTCGGCGACGGTGAAGGTCCCGTCCGTATTCTGCGTGACTGTGTAATCGGCGAAGGAGCCCCGATAGCTCGCGACGGAATAGCCGCCGGTTCCGATCAGAAGGTCATTGCCTTCATCGCCCTCGAGCATATTTGCGCCATTCGGTCCCGACACTGCGCCGCCCACCAGAATGTCGTCGCCGCCCTCGCCATAGACGATGTCGTCGCCTTCATTGCCATAGATGAGATCGCTGCCGTCGCCGCCGCGCAGCACATCGTTTCCGGCGCCTCCGTCGAGGTAATCGTCGCCCGTATTACCGGTGATGGCGTCATCGGCGATGCCGCCGATCAATATATCATTGCCGCCGGCGCCATCGAGGAAGGCGTTGGAGGTCATCCCCGAGGCGTTGAACGCATCGTTGCCATCGTCACCGATCGCCTCTTCCACATGGGCGGCGGCAAGGTCGAGCGTCACGCCAATCGTGTCATTGACCTTGACGATATCGAAGCCGCCGCCGCCGTCTATATTGGCTTGCACGGTCGCGGCGTTGATGAACAGCAGATCGTCGCCGGCCCCGCCGAGCAGCGTCAGCGATCCGGTTCCGCCGCCGAGCCAATAGGAGCGCGTATCGTTTGGATCGGCAAAGAAGAGGTCATTGCCGGTCGTCGAATAGAAGCTGTCCGGATGCGTTCCGTCCGCGAGCGTGAAATTCGACACGTCGATCCACTGGCCGGCGTTGTCGGTCACGACATAGCTCGTGACCGTCTCGTCTCCATAGGCGCGAACGACCGTCGCGCCGGGAAGCTGCGTCAGCGTCGCGCCGGCGCTATTGACCTCAAAGTCGACGCTCGCCACTTCGCCGGTCGTCCCGTTGGCCCGCGTGAAGCTCGTCCGGTTCACAATGTCATTGTCGGCGATCGTCTCGCCGTGATTGCCGGTTCCTTGCAGGGAAATCGAGGCGATGCCTAGCTCATCGAGCGTCTTCAATTCGCCGGCGTCGGTGACGCCGTCCTCATTGGCGTCGACCCAGACGCGCAAATCGTCGAAATAGGAATTGCCGGTCCGCCAATTGATCTGCGATGTCGCACGCGAGAAGGCGGCGGCGCCGGGCTGAGCGAGCGAGGCGAGCGCGTCGAGGCTGTCATTAAAGCTCACCCAGTCGAACTGCGCGGAAATCGTCTCGGTTATATTGTCGATGACGCCATTGCCATTGAGATCGAGCGCGAGAATGCCGTCGCCGCCGGCGGCCCATCCGATCTGATGCAGCCGGCCGTCGCCGAGGACGTTGAAGAGGACGGTGTTCGAGACCCAATCGGAGAGCGTGATCCCATCGCCGTTGAGATCGAGCACGAGCGGATCGATGTTGCTGAGCTTTGTCCCTTGCGCTTTCGTCATAGCACATATAGCGGCCCCCGGCCCGACGAAGCAGTCCTTCAGAACGTCGAGGCGCTTGGTCACGTCATTTGCCTTCGCCTGCTTCGTCTGGCGCGCCGGGTTGACATTGCCAGTGACGATATAATTCCGTGCTACAGATTCGATGCCATCGATGTTGATATCAGGCGTCGAGGCGGTGAAGGCCCCGGAACCGGAAACGATCCCATAGCCGCCAGGCGCATTGGGCTGCGGATCGGTGAGCGTGGGAAACAACTTCACCGGCGCGCCACCGGACCAGTTCTGGCCGGTGACCGTGAGACGGGAGTTGTTCGCAGAACCGTTTGGCTGAGAACTGACAAGACCAGAGCGATCGAGCTTACTCTTGAGAGAAGCAAAATTCGCACTGATGCTTGCCGCGCTTCCCCCTAGCGTTTGCGTCGCCAATTGGGCCTCGGCGGCAAGCGTGTTCGTAACGCCCTGCCCAACGGCGTTCATGATGGCGTCGGCATTCTCCCGCAGGATTTGGCTACCACCAGATAAGAGGTTCCCCAGTTCGCCCTTCGTCGCATCCCAGATTTGTTGGGAAAGGCTCTGAACATGGCCCGTCGGATCGTTCGCGAAAGCGGCGACGTCATCCGCAATGTTCTTGACATAAGGCGCGACTACTTCCCTTGACCACTTAGCGATCGCCGAGCCGACGTCAATAGCCGCGGCCTTTGCGTCGGCGAGGTCTCCCCCGCTCAGCCGGCTCCCAAGCCGAGCGATCGGCTCTCCAACATAGGCCCACGCGCTTGATGTGACGGACTTCAGCACGACGTATCCGGCTAATATGCCTCCACCGATGACAGCCGCTTCGGCCATGCCCGGAACGAGAAAGAATGCCCCGATTGCGAGACCCTCGAGAACTTTGACTGCCGCTCTACCGTCTGCTGACAGGACGGATTCGCCATTCGCCCGAGCCGCGACATAGGTCCCGATTGCGTCGGGAGTGGAAAGCAGAATCGCTCCAGCGGCACCGAGCGCGCGACCGCCTGCCGCGATATCCGCCGCTGCGTCTGCCTTTTGGACACCTCGAACTACTTCGCCGACAGCCACAGAATTCACTGTCGAGGGCACTTCGATGCCCGCTGCTTTCAAATAACTCCCAAGTTCGGCGGCGCTCGCAGCAGGCACCTCTTTCGCGAGCTTCAGGCCCGACGATTGAGCAAATTGCAGCGCTGCGTCTACCTTGGTCGCATCGGATAAGGAAATGAATTTTGACGCATTTCCTGTCAATGTGTCACGTAGTCTGCCGACCTCGCCGATCTCATTGCCGTGGGCCGCGGCCCATCCGGAAACGTCGGTGAAGAAGGCGTTATTGGCAGCGTCAGCGGCCCCGGCCGCGAGATTGCCATTATTCGTGAAGATATCTCCGTTACGGAACGCCGTGGTCAATATATTGTCCAATGTCGAGACTTCGTTGGCGAAAAACTCAAGTGCCGCCCTGTCGCCAGCCTGCGCTTGAGACCAAAGCGTTGGGTTGTTGGTTGTCAGGCGCGTCAGATAGTCACTTATGCCCGTCTCGTAGGATGATAATGGACCTCCATTATGTGCTGAGATACCGAGAGTTTGCGCGAGCTGCGATGAAGATGGCAAGAATATTCTGTTCGAGTCGACATTGACATCGAATAGTCCTTCGGCCGTCAACGTCTGAAGCAAAACATCGTTACTTGCTATAGCAGTCGAAATAATGTGATGGTCCTGAAATGCTACAGCCATGGCGCAGCCTCATTGATGAAAGTCGGAACACGAATTATTGAGTAAGATCAGGACATGGTCACGTCCTGATATCGCAGACCGGTCAGTTTCGCCTCCTTGACGGCGGTCTTGAACGCGTCGTCGCATATGATCGTGGCGAAGTTTTTCGTCAGACGGAACGCGTGATGCGAGCCAACACAGGCTTCATCGAAGCAGAGCTTCATGCTCGGAGTTATTTGATAAATAGGGGTTCTGGCGTCGCTCTGTTCAATTCTGACGTAGGAGCGAGCTTCGTCGACCGGATCGAGCATAGGCATCACTTCGCACAGCCAGAGGGGTGCTGGCTCCTGACCTGCGTCCACCTCTGTGTCCAGGCTGAGGAACTGGAAGTCGGTCTCGCTCAACTGTTCGAGAACCTGCTTGGCCCTATCCGACACCAGCCAGAACGAATGATGCTGTTCAAAGTCGTTCGGACTATGCCCGAGCTGTGTGCTGACGCGAAATCGAGGTTTGACCGGGTAGTTCCGGAAGCCGCGTATAAACGAATCCGGGGGAACAAAAACGCCGACGGGGGGGCCTTCGCGGAAAACCTCGTCCTTATTTAGGAGCTCAACTCCTTTAGGTCTGGAATGCGCCTTGTATGTTATACGATAGAATTTTCGCGCTTTGACCCGTGCTGGTTGCTGCTGCTTCGTGGGCACGGCTTTCTCCGATGCGTCGAGCGCCGAGGCGTTGGCGGAACGTGAAATCCCCATTGTCAACACTCCGTATATTTCTCTCATTCGGCGAGTGCTACACGGACCGCCTATTCGATTCGTCCCGGCGAATTCCGGCCGTCATCCTCCCGCCGCCTCTTGGCTGCGAGCGAGCCGGCGATAACCGCCAAGCCTGGAAAACGCTCCGACATGCAAAGACGCACGACGATGCGTTCGGTTTCTGAAACGCCGAAGGTGCTGCCATCCTCGAGAACCAGGCCATTTTGCACGAGATAGGTCGCCAATCCGTGCGCCCGCTCCAATACAGACTTGAACGCACTCACCGGACCGACCAGTTCCAATTCCCTCCCGACGAAGTTGGCCAACCCCTGCGTGAGGACGCCGACGCCGCCGGTTCGTTCATCCTGGAACGGATGAAAGCCGATCCAGAGCGCAGTGGGAAAATCCGGATAGGGTGCGAAAGCTGCTTCTGACATCTGTAGCCAGCGAGCCGCTGGATTTGCGAGCTTGCTACCCCAGACGACGCCGAGGCAACCCGGCGTGGTGGCGAGCAGTCCGCCCACCACCGCCGTGATGACGCGGGCGACAGCAAGGCGATCCTTCTTGCTTTCCATGACAGACACGATGAGATGCGTTCGCTGACGATCGAACTCTTGCGAAGAGTTCACCCATATGGCTGAAGCGCGCGCTAGTAATCCCTCGTCGCGTGGCAGTGGCGACATCACCGACATTATCGCGACAACCCCCCCGTCGCATAGAAGCAGTGGATCATGCTCGCCAGTGCGGTTGTTTTCGGGCACACTCACGGCAACGCCGGGATGACGGCGACCGACAGCCTTGGCAAGCGGCTTCATGTCGGGCCTAGCTAGGCGATCGAGAAGCACGAAGGCCAGTTGATAATCCATGAAAACTGCTCAACATGTTGGGATCGCTTGTCTATTGCTCACTTCAGGGTCCGTTCAAATGATAACCCCTCCATGTCCGCCGGTCGCCGTCCTGTGCTTCATTAGCTAAACTTCCGTAACGTAATCAAGTCTTCGAGATTAGCGCTGTGTTGCCCATTTGCCGAAATGCGACAAAATGAGCACGTCTCCGTCGGGATTGGATTCCATTATTTTTGAACTCAACTGCGTATCGAGTGGCATGCAGATTACATTACGTATTTAAAAGCTGTCAAGCTCATGCATGAGCGGTGATGGCGTCGTCGGCGATGCCGCCGATCAATATGTCATTGCCGCCGGCGCCGTCGAGAAAGGCGTTGGAGGTCATCCCCGAGGCGTTGAACACATCGTCGCCATCGTCGCCGATCGCCTCTTCCACATGAGCGGCTGCGAGGTCGAGCGTCACTGCGGTGACGAACGACTATATCCGGGCGGCGCGAACGTCCGCGATATCCAGAGAAAGCGATCCCTGCGGCCACGCGCGACGAATGGCCGGTTATGGCGCGACTTTGCCGATCATGATCGAGGAAGCTGAGGTCGATCCTTGCAGCGAATCACGGGCCTCGTTAATCTCACGTCCACAGGCTCGACCCGCGCCTCCCCCCTCCTTTTGGGGAAGTATCGCACATACAGGGCAATACCATCATCGAACCATCCGTTCGAGCGTCGCATGAGGAGGGGTTGCGCATTCGGCTCGGAATGGAGGGTCTTGATGAAACTTTCTGCCCCGATATTCCAATTGAAGCGTCGAGCCAAGTTGATGGCTCGGACTAACAATGTCCCTTTGCACAAAGCTTTGGATCAAGTTGCGCATGAGGAGGGTTTTGCGCGCTGGAGCCTGCTTTCGTCGCAAGTCGGAGCGGCAACTCTGTCGAAAACGATTTTATCTCGGCTAGATGATGGTGATTTGCTGTTGTTGGCCGGTCGTCCTGGTCACGGCAAAACTACCCTTGGTCTTCAGCTATTGCTTAATTCCGCCAGCGACAACCGGAAGGCTGTGTTCTTCACATTAGAGTCCACGGAGGAGCAGGTGAGGAAACACATCCAGTCTCTGGAAAAGGAGCCTCTCGTTGGAGGCAGGTTGGAGATTGTCACGTCGGATGAAATCAGCGCGGATTACATTATCCGCCATTTGTCGGGATCGAAGCGCGGAACGGTTGCCGTCATCGACTATCTGCAAATATTAGATCAGCAGCGTAGCAAGCCAGTGCTTTCTGAGCAAGTTCTTGCTCTTCGAAATTTCGCCAGAGAGTCGGGTGTTGTCCTGGGTTTCATATCCCAGATTGACCGTTCGTTTAATCCAGAGAGTAAACGACTACCGGATATCCGGGACATCCGCCTGCCCAATCTGGTTGAGTTAGGGCTATTCACAAAAGCTTGTTTCTTGCATAGTGGGGAGGCCCAACTGCAAGACTTGGCGTAAAATGCTCAACTGCCGCGGCTCAGCAGAAGTTCCGCGGCAGTCGTCTTTCAATGACCGAAATTGGCGCGACATCGCCGGGCGTGTACGGCAATGAATGAACGGGACCTCGCTCCCGATCGGGCGACGACCGACGCCCGATCGGCTAGAAAGCGTCATGACGATCAAAATCTACATCGACGGCGACGCATGCCCTGTGAAGGATGAGACGTATAAGGTCGCCTCTCGCTATGGGCTGCAGACTTTCGTCGTCTCCAACAGCTTCATGCAAATCCCGCGATCGCCGATGATCTCGCGGATCATCGTCGAGGTGGGAGCCGACGCGGCCGATGATTGGATCGCCGAGCAGGTCGCCGCCGGAGATGTGGTCGTCACCGCCGATATTCCTTTGGCCGCGCGTGTATTGGCGAAGGACGCGCACGCCATCGCGCCCTATGGCCGCGCCTTCACCAAGGATTCGATCGGTCTGGCGCTCGCGCAGCGCTCGCTCATGGAGCATATACGCTCGACGGGCGAGGTCACCGGCGGGCCGCCGCCGTTTTCTTCGGCCGCCCGGTCGCAGTTCCTTCAGGCCTTGGATCAGGCCATCGCCAGAGAGCAGAGACGGCGGCGATAGACCGGCGCCCGCCCCATTTCACCGAATCGCTCCCCTCCTATAGATTGCCGCGCTCCATTCACCGCCGGCTCCCTTCATGCGCGTTCGCCGTCTCGATCCCATTCTCGTCGATCGCATCGCCGCCGGTGAGGTGATCGAGCGGCCGGCTTCCGCCGTCAAGGAGCTGGTCGAGAATGCGCTCGACGCCGGCGCCGCGCGCATCGACGTCGCCATAGAGGCGGGTGGGCGGCGGCTCATTCGCGTGATCGACGATGGATGCGGCATGAGCGCCGAGGATTTGGCGCTCGCCGTCGAGCGTCACGCCACCTCGAAAATCCCCGATGGCGATCTGACCGCCATAGCGACGCTCGGCTTTCGCGGCGAGGCGCTGCCCTCCATCGCCGCGGTCGCCGATCTGACCATCGACGCGCGCGCGGCCGGCGCCGAGGTCGGCGCGCAGATAAGGGTGGAGGCGGGCGAGAAGCGCGGGCTCAAACCCAGCAATTGGCCCAAGGGCGCGCGGGTGGAGGCGCGCGATCTCTTCGCGGCGACGCCGGCGCGGCTCAAATTCCTGAAGACCGAGCGGGCGGAGACGGCGGCCGTCGCCGATGTGGTCAAACGGCTGGCCATGGCCAATCCGGCGGTGCGCTTCTCTTTCGCGGCGGATATGGGCGCCTCCTTCGATTATCCCGCCTGCGGGGCGTCCGAGGAGGGGCGGGCGCGGCGCATCGCCCAGGCGCTGGGGACGGAATTCGCCGATAATGCGATCGCGCTGCATGCGGAGCGCGAGGCGTTCCGCCTCGAGGGGCTCGCCGGCCTGCCGACCTTTCATCGCGCCAATGCGCTGATGCAATATGTCTATGTGAACGGCCGTCCGGTGCGCGACAAGCTGTTCTCGGGCGCGATACGGGCCGCCTATCTCGATTTTCTCTCGCATGACCGCCATCCGGCGCTGGCGCTGTTCCTCGAATGCGATCCGCGCGTCGTCGATGTGAACGTCCATCCAGCCAAGGCGGAGGTGCGCTTTTCCGATCCCGGCCGCGCGCGCGGCCTGGTGGTGGGCGCGCTGAAGGAGGCGCTGGCCTCGGCGCTCCATCGCAGCGCCGACACGCCGGCCCGCGCCGCGCTGGATGTGCTCGCCGAGCGGGCCAGAACGCCCGGGCGGGAATGGTCGGCCGCTTCCGGCGCGGGCTTCTCTTCCTTCGGCGGGCCGCCGCGCAGCCGGCCGCTCGACTGGAATTTGCGCAGCTCGCCCAGCGCCCCGGCCGGCTTTGCGGAGCCGCCGCAAGCGGCTTTCGACGTCGGGCTGCCTTCGGCCGACGCGCGGCCCGCGGCCGCGCCGCCCGCGGCCGCCGCTGTGGAGAACCCGCTCGGCGCGGCGCGGGCGCAGCTGCACGAGACCTATATCGTCGCGCAGACCAAGGACGGGCTGGTCATCGTCGATCAGCACGCCGCCCATGAGCGGCTCGTCTATGAGAAATTGAAGGCCCAGCGGGAGGCGGAGGGCGTCGCCCGCCAGCTGCTGCTGGTTCCGCGCGTCGTCGAGCTGGATGCGACGCGGCTCGACGCGCTGCTGTCGGCGCAGGAGGAGCTTTCCGCCCTCGGCCTGGCGCTGGAGCCTTTCGGGCCGGGCGCCGCGCTGGTGCGGGAGACGCCGGCGGCGCTCGGCGACATAGATGTCGGAAGGCTCATCGAGGATATCGCCGATCTCCTCGCCGAGGAGGGGGACGCGCGTGGGTTGACGCGGCGGCTCGATGCGCTTTTGGCGCGCGTCGCCTGTCACCATTCGGTGCGCGCCGGCCGCCGGCTGACGGCGGAGGAGATGAATGCGCTGCTGCGCGAGATGGAGAAAACGCCGGGCGCCGGCCAGTGCAATCACGGCCGGCCGACCTATGTGGAGTTGAAGCTCGCCGACATAGAAAAGCTGTTCGGCCGCGGCTGATCGGCGCGGGACGCGGAAAAACCCTTAAGTCCGGGCGCGGCCGAGCGCTTTGATTTCAAGTCGGCGACGTGGCATTGTCGCGGCGCGACATTCGGCGCCCCGAAGGGAAATGACAGCGCCCGAGCCAGAGCGAAGGAACGCCGCGTCTTGATCGAACAAGCGATGTTTTTCGCGCTCGGGTTCCTCGCGGCCGGGCTGTTCACATTGATGTTCCTGCCCGCCTTCTGGCGGCGGGCCATGCGTCTGTCGCTGCGCCGGCTGAATATGCTGACGCCTCTCTCGATCGAGAAAATGGTGGCGGAGCGCGATCTGCTGCGCGGCGAGCTGGCCGTGCGCTATCGCCGGCTCGAGCAGCAGATGGCGACGGTCCGATCGACCAAGGCGCAGGATATGGTCGAGATCGGCCGCAACGCCGCGCGCGTCGCGCAGCTCGACGGCGAGCTGACGCAGGCGGTCGCGCGCGGCGATGAATTCGAGCGCAAGTTCAACGAGACCAGCGGCTTCCTCGAGGAGCGCACGGCGTTGCTGCAATCGACGGAAACCGCGCTGCACGACATGACCGACCGCGTCGAGACGTTGATCTACAATCTGCGCAATGTGGAGATGGACAAGGAGCAGCTCGCCCGCCTCAGCGAGGAGAGCCGCGCCGAGGTCGTGACCCATGAGTCGAGCATCGCCAGCCTGCATGTGCAGAACGCCGAGCTGCGCCAGCGCCTGGACGCGCTGCAGACGGAATTCGCAACCGCCTCCGCCGTGGCGGAGCGTCTGTCCGCCGTCGACGGCGTGCTGGCGCGCACGACGCGCGAGCTCGACGCCGCCGTGCTGGAGACGGCCGATCTGAAGAAGGATCTCGACGAGACCCGCGCGCGGTTGGCGGCGTCGGAGCACAGCTCCGCGGCCGAGATCGCGCATCTCGAGGCGGCTCTGCGCGTCGCCCGCGCGGAGGAGCGCGACCACGCCGATCGGCTGGAGACGGCGCGTTCCGACAATGCGCTGCTGCAAGGGACGATGGACGCGCTGCGCAAGGAGCATGCGAGCCTGCGCGAGACGATGGCGGCGGCCCCGGCCGCAGCGCCCGCCGAGGCGGCGGCGGCGGGCGACCGCGAGGTGCTGGTTCTGCGGCAGGCGATCGTCGATCTCGGCGCCAGAATGGCGGAGATCGCCGCCGCCACGGCCGCCGATCCGGGCGAAGCGGCCCAATCGAAACGCGCCTGACGAGACAGGCCCGAGCGGAGCTTTAGCCCCGCCCGGCGTTCTTCCGAGCCTTCAGAGTGATTCCGGTTCATATTGAACCGGAATCACTTTCGATCTCCTTGTTCTGTCGTGTTTTCTTCACGCGAACCGGTTCCCACTTCGCTCGAAAACACTCTAGTGCTGCTGGGGCGGCAGCTTGCCTTCCGGCGTCGCCTTGTCGACGACCTTGGGCAGATATTCGGCCAGCGCCGCCGAGACCTTGTCCATCGGAATGCCGAATTTATTGCCGAGCTCCTTCACCCGATCGGAGCCCAGCGTCTGCTGCACCTGCTCGGCGGAGATGGGCATGTTCGGGCCGGTGCCGACCCAGGACTTCACCTTCTCGCCATAGCCGCTCTTCTCGAAGTCTTGGAGCACGTTCTGCAAGCCGCCGCGCTTCTCGATATAGCCGTTGATCAGAGTGGCGAGCTCGACGCCGATCGCGCCGCCGATGATTCCGTCCAGCAGACCCATTTTTCATCCTCCTTGGCAGAAGCTGGGGCGCCATGATCCCGAGGGGCCATAGCGACGCTGCTCACTTAGGGCGCGGCGTGGCCGCGTCGATGCGGCGCGCCGCCGCGAAGGGGCGGGGAAGCGGCGGCGGGCGACGAATTGACGTCGAGCCCCCGGCTCGGCTAGGGTTTCTCCTTATCTTCCGAGACTTGCATTTCAGGGAAGGGGCGAGGGTGGAAAGCAAGCCGAAAGTCTTGTTTCCGCTGGACCCCGAGGACTGGCACGGCCATGCGTCGGAAACGCTCTGGGCCGAGCCGGTGGAAGGAAGCGGCTGGACGCGGTTCCGGCTGCTGAACTCCCCTTATTTCGTGACCGGGGTGTCGTTCCGCGACATTGTGATCGCCGTCCCCAGGGCCAACGGCCATGTCTTCGACTTCAAGGGCTTGGTGCGGAGCGGCGGCCATTCGACCTATATGCTGCTGATCGACGGCGAGGAGGTTCTGGCCGGCTCGGACTGGCGGCTGCTCAAGGCGATGGGCTGCTCCTATGAGAGCATGCATATCGACCTCAACGTCGGGCGCAAGCTGCTGCTGAGCGTCGATATTCCAGACAAGGTCGATATCGCCGAGGCGCATGCGATCATCGCGGAGGGCGAGTCGAAAGGCTTCTGGCTCTATCAGATCGGCTCCTCCACTTTCGAAAGGGAGACGCCGCTGCTCTCGTGAGCGGCGCCTGTGACGGCGAAAGCTCGAGGCCGCGTTTTCACGCTGCTTCGCCTTCCTTTATTTCCGCGCGGCGCCGGCGTATATGACGCGGCGACGCCCTGCGGGGCAGGAAAGCGGAATTTCAAGGGCCGGGACGATGGCGGGACATAGTCAGTTCAAGAACATAATGCATAAGAAGGGCAAGCAGGACGCGATCCGCTCCAAGCTCTTCTCCAAGCTCGCCCGCGAAATCACCGTCGCCGCCAAAATGGGCCTGCCCGACCCCAATATGAACGCCCGCCTGCGCGCCGCCGTGCTCGCAGCCCGCGCCGAGAATATGCCCAAGGACAATATCGAGCGCGCCATCAAAAAGGCCTCGGGCGCCGACGCCGAGAATTACGACGAGGTGCGCTATGAGGGCTATGCGCCGGGCGGCGTCGCCGTCATCATCGAGGCGCTGACCGACAATCGCAATCGCACCGCTGGCGAGATTCGCTCCTATTTCACCAAGGCGGGCGGTGCGCTGGCGGAGACCGGCGCCGTCTCCTTCATGTTCGATCGCGTCGGCCTCATCGAGTTTCCGCGCAAGGCGGCCTCTGAGGACGCGATGATGGAGGCGGCGATCGAGGCCGGGGCCGAGGATGTGGCCGTCGGCGAGGAGACGCATGACATCATCACCTCGGTCGAGGGCCTGCGCGACGTCGCCAAGGCGCTGGAGGCCAAATTCGGCGAGCCGAAAAAGGCCGCGCTGGTTTGGCGGCCGCAGAATTCCGTCGCCGTCGATGATGAGGCGGGCGAGAAAATCCTCAAGCTGATCGGCGCCCTCGAGGACAATGACGACGTGCAGAACGTCTACGCCAATTTCGAGGTGTCGGACGCTCTGGTCGCCAAGCTGTCGGGCTGAGAGGCGAGGGGGCCGACCGGCCCCGCTCGCATATTTGCGTTCCTCCCCGATCGATCGAGTGGAAGCGGCGGTCAGTCCGCCTCTTCCAAATGCTCGATCGGCAGCCCGTTCACCTGCGCGATGAGCACGGGCGACGCCTTGAAGGTCAACACCTTGCGCGAGCAGATCGGCGCCTCCACGCCGGTCTTGGGATTGCGGCCGACACGCTCGCGCTTGGCGCGAACGTTGAAGCTGCCGAAGGATCGCAGCTTGACCGATTCCCCTCGCACGAGGGCTTCGCTGATCTCCTCGAAGGTGGCGTCGAGGATCTGGCGGGCTTCGGCGCGCGACAGCGTTGGACAACAGCTGTACACGGCCTCGCGCAGGGACGCCCGCGTCAAAGTGCGCCCTGGCTCGATTTTCTTCGTCATGCTACGGATGCGGGCGCAAGCCTGCCCGCTTCGCGGCTTTTGGTTCGCGAGGCCATTATTTTTTGCTCCCCCCCCCTCTGCCGGCGCCTTTTTTGCGGCGCGCCGATCCTGTTTTGCGGATTGTCGGCAGTCTAAACAATAATGTAGCCACACTTTGCCGAATCGCGCAAGAGCGCCTGGGATTTCCCCTGAAGGCTCCGCTGGTTAGATCGTAAACGCACGGCTGCCGCCCGTTCAAACGGGCAGGCTCACCCTATGGCTCGCGACGGGAATCATGGCGCGGACCTTACGGATGCGGTCACGGTCGATTCGCGTCGAGACGAGGCCGACGCCCTCCGAAGCGCGGGCGACGACATGGCCCCAAGGGTCGGCGATCAACGAATTGCCATAGCTCGCGCGGGTCTCGTGTCCCGCCTTATGCGCGCCAGTCTGATTCGGGGCGCAGAAATAGGCCTGGATCTCGATCGCCCGGGCGCGGGCCAGCACCTCCCAATGATCCTTGCCAGTGACGAGGGTGAAGGCGGAAGGGAGGGCGACGATATCGGCGCCCTTGTCGGCGAGCGCCTGGAAAAGATAGGGAAAGCGCAGATCGTAGCAAATGGCGCAGCCGATGGTGAGGCCCTCGCAATCATAGGTGACGACCGCATCGCCGGGCTTGAAGGCGGCGCTCTCGCGATATTGCGCGCCGTCCGGGGCGGTGATGTCGAACATGTGAATCTTGCGGTAGCGCGCCACTTCCCTGCCGCTGCGGTCGAAGGCGACCGTGGTGTTGTGGAGGCGCTCCTCGCCGGGGACCTTCTCGAGAATGGAGCCGGCGTGGATGAAGACGCCATATTCGCGGGCGAGGGCGCTGCAGAGCGAATAGGCGGGGCCGCCGGGCAGCTCCTCGGCGGCGGCGGCCTTGTCGGCGCGATTGCCGCCGATGAAGTCGAAAACCTCCGGCAGACAGATCCAGTCCGGCCGCTCCTCGCGAACGGCCTGGTCGATGAGCGCCCGGGCGGCGGCGAGATTGGCGGCTTTGTCGCTGACCGAATTCATCTGGACCAGGGTGACTTTCATCGCTTCACGTCTCACGGGCTGGAGGGGGCGGCGCCGCCGCCATGGGAGGCGACATTCTAGACCGGCGCGGCGATCGCGAAACGCGGAAATTTTCGCTTCCCTTCCTGCATTTCTGCATTGCATTGGCGCGACGATGCTTCTAGTTTCCGCCCCGCCGACGTGCCGCCATAGCTCAGTTGGTTAGAGCACCAGATTGTGGATCTGGGGGTCCCCCGTTCAAGTCGGGGTGGCGGTACCATTCAAGCTGCTGAAAAATAGAGGCTCTTGGCTTCCGCGGGCGCAGCCGTGACGTGGCTGGCGCGGTCTCGAATCTCGCCGTTCGGCGCTGTCTCTCCGCGCGTGAATTTGTCAGTCGCTCGCAACGCGCTCTAGCTGCGTCGCGACCCTCCGCCGCCGCCTCCGATTTTACACGCGCAAATCACCGCCCCGGCCGTCCGACGCCGGGGCTCGGCGCGCCGCCGCCGCCGCCGAAGCCGCCCGGCCCAGACGGAAAGCCGTGACCGACCGGACCCGTCGGAATTGCAGGAGTCCCGTAGCCGCCCGGCGCGCCCGGAGAGTCTAGGCCGGATGGAAATTGGACGCCGACGCCAGGGGATGCGTCCGCGGGCCGGCGCGTCGGGCTCGGCGGCTCGAGGTTCTCGCGCTGCTCCTTGGCGGCGCCGCGCTTGCCGAGCGTCTCGCTCGTTCTGAGCGAGCGAATCGACCAGCCGCCCGCCGTTGTCGCATCTATGTCGACGACCGCGCGCGCCACGCCCTGGAAGGAAAGATCATGACCGCCGCCGAGCGTCAGGCCGCTCGCGGTCTTCACTGTCGCGCCGCGCCGCTCGAGATAGGTCTCCACCAGAAAATTGCTCGGCCCGCGCGGGAGCCAGGCGTCGGCGGATGTCGAGGTCACGTCCAGAGTTCCATCCGCGGCCGCGCCGCGCACCAATATGCGCTGGCCGAGCATGGCCTCCGCGACGCCGGACAAGGTCTGCGCGCCGATCGCGAGCCGGCGATCCGACGCGCGCGTGACGACGCCGGCGAGCTGGGCGGCGCCGGGCTCCACTCTTTCCACGAGGCTCGCGACGATCGTCTGATCCGGCAGGCGAAGGCCGCTCACCGCCACCTGCTGGCCGACGGCGAAGGCGCTCGGCTTCTCGATTCTTGCGCCGCGTCCGAATTCGATTCTTTGGCCGAGAACGCGCAAGCCATGGTCGAAGACTTGCTCCACCGGGCCGACGACCTCGCGCAGAATCTGAATTTTATTCGTGGTCGATCGTCCGCCGTCGTTGAAGGCCACCAGCGAGACGACATGGCCGATGCGCAGATCGCCGACGTTCGCCGCGCGGCCGTCGATGCGCACCTCGGCGTCCGCAGGATAGGAGACGCGAAGCCCGTTGACGATGATGCTGCCGAAAGCGCGAATGGTTCCGACGACGCCGGTTCCGCCAATGCCATTGTCGCGGTCGGGAATGACGGAGATATAGCCGGTTCCGCCAATGCCATTGTCCTTGGGCTTGTCTCCGGCCGCCTGCACGCGCGTCACGGCGGAAGAGAGAAGCGAGACGAGCAGCGTCGCCAATTGCCGTCGGGTCGGATGGCGGAACGGGCTCACGAGCGCGCGCCCTTCTTTCCGCTCGCCGACTCGCCCGAAGGCCGCTCATCCTCGCGATACACATAGACGCCGAAGGTCCAGCGCCAGCCTCCCTCCTCGCCGCTGCGCTGGAGCGTCTGCGCCTCGCGATTTGCCGCGATCAGCCCTTCCATCGCCAGCTCGCGCGACAGCGCCTCGAGGCGCCGCGCGCCATCCTCCGAGAGACCTTCGTAATGAACGGCGCGCTCCATGAAAGGCGCCGGCTCCTGAATGATATTGGCGGCCGCCGCCGCTATGTGATCGTGGAGATTGCGGCCGAAATAGTAGAGCTGACGCTCGTCGCCCTTGTTGGGCGCGATCGCCGCCTCGCCGAGCACGACGCGTCCATCCGCATCGAGCGATGCGATTTTGCGATCGAGCCATTCGTCGAGCACGGCGCGCGGGCGCACGTCGCGCGTCACTTCCTCGACCAGCGATTCGAAGGTCGGACCGCGCCCTTGCGATCCCGCGCGCCGCAGCGGCGCCGGGGCGCCCTTCCTATCGGTGAAGCGCCGATCGCCGAGCCATAGAGCGACGATCTGCGACGTGCGCGAGACGCTGGCGGGAACGGTCCGCACCGGCGCGCCGGCCTCTCTGAGGCGCCGGACCTCCTTGCGGTGAATGCCGGTGAGCAGGCTGATGCGGCTGTCGGTCTGTTCCTTGTCCGGCAGAGCGAAGTCGTGAACCGCGACATTCACATAGAGCTCGCGCAGCAGATCGCAGAGCGCGGGAAATGTCGCGCCGTAGCGAATGAGCAGCCGCACGAGCGGACGCAGCAGCCGGGCGATCGGCTGTTGCAGACGCGCGGCGTCGGTAAGCCCATTGTCCTCGCTATCGGCCATGATCGAAGGTAACCCGGCGGCGCGTGGGATACAATCCCACGTGCTCTTGACAGGGTGGATTTTTGTTCGCAGAGTGCGTGGGATATTTTCCCACGCTGCGCGAAGGGCCGGCGAAGCGGGCGAATGTCACGCTTGAAACGCGCGTTCCCGACGAACTGCCGACGATGGCTCGGGTCGAGAGGCGCGAGACGACGGCGATCGTCGGAGCATTCGGGAAACTTCGAGCCATGAACATGCATGCAATGCCGGATTTTCTGAAAAACGCAGGCTCTGCGGGGCTCTCCGACGACATCGCGCGCCAGCAGGACGATGCGACGCGGATCGCGCTCTATCTCGCTGCGCAGATCCAGAAGGAGCATCTCGAGCTTCATCGCCAGCGCGTCGCCGGCGCCATCGATCCCGTCACCGCGCATTGCTATCTGAAGATCAAGGAATTCATCTGGACCGCGACGCGCCTCCTCGGCTTGGCGCATCTGCATGACGGCACGCGCAAGCGCATTCCCGCTCCGTCGCATCCGCGCAATCCGCTCGGCGGCGACGATCCGACTTGCGCCATTCTCGACTCCACATCGCCACGGCTCTTCATCGATGTGACGCCGACCTATCGACATGGCGGCAATCAGGGGATTCAGCGCGTCGTTCGCGAGATCGCCAAGCGTTCGATGCGCGGCGAAGGCGCGCTTCCCGTGGTGATCCAGAATGGACGGCTCGCGCCTTATTTCGAGCGCCGCGCGCCGCTGCCGCCGATAGAATTTCGCAAGGGCGACAAATTCCTGATCTTGGACGCGAGCTGGCTGGTGACGGACGAATATGTTCCGATCATCGAAAAGCTGACGGCCGCCGGCGGACAGCTCGTCACTTTGGTCTATGATCTCATCCCGCTGACGCAGCCGCTCAGCGTCGCCGCGCCGATGACGGATCAATTCAAGACATGGTTCGAATCCATCGTGCTGAAGAGCGATCGCATCCTCTGCATATCGCGAAGCGTGGCCGATGACGTCGTCGCCTATATCTCGCGTGAGGGCGCGCGGACGAAGCCGGATCTGCGCGTCGGCTGGTGGCGGCTCGGCGCGGATTTCGACGAGCAGGCCGAAAAATCCGTCTCCGCCGAGGCGCGTGAGATAACAGCGGACGACACGCCCATCTTCTTGAGCGTCGGCACGCTCGAGCCCAGAAAAGCCTATCCGATCGCGCTCGAGGCCTTCGATATTCTTTGGCGCTCCAATGTCCTCGACGCGCGCTATGTCATCATCGGCCGTCCCGGCTGGCAGAGCGAGGCGCTTCAGCGCGACATCAACGACCATCCCGAGCTCGGCCGCCGTCTCTTCTGGCTGAACGATGCGAGCGACGCCGATCTTCGACATTGCTATGAGCATGCCCGCGGCTTGATCTTTCCGTCCATGGTCGAAGGATTCGGCCTGCCGCTCGTCGAGGCCGGCCGGCGTGGTATTCCCGTCATCGCCTCGGATATTCCGGTCTTTCATGAAATCGCCGGACCCGATGTCCGCTACTTCGATCTTCTCGATCCGGTCGATCTCGCCCACGAAATTCTGCGCCTCTCGCGCGAGGCGCCGATGCGCGGCGAAGCCTCTTACCTCACATGGGACGACGCCGCGGACGCGCTGCTGGAGCTGGTGACGAGAGACGCCTATCAGGCGCGAATCGTCGGCGCGGCGAGCGCGCCCGGCCTCGCCGCGCATGGCCGATGAGCCGAGCGCTTTTTGAAACATCCTGCAAGAGGAGCTTGCATGAATCTATCGATCATCATGATGATCCAGCCGCTGGTCGAGAAAGCCGACGGCATTCTCCAGCTCTTGGCCAATGGGCTCGTCGTCGTCGATCTCGCCGGCTTTCTGCTGATTCTCGGAGCTCTCGTCTTTGAGCTTTTTTGACGTCGCCGTCCGAGCGGCGCATGCGAATACGAGACAGAAAATGCGATATTTCGATCGAAGCGCAATATTCATCGACGGCGCGAATCTTCATCTGACGGTCAGCTGTCTCGGCATAGATCTCGACTACGCCCGGCTTCTGCGCGCGCTTCGCGGAAAGGCGTCCTCCGCCCAGGCTTTCTATTATGTGGCGTTGAGCGACTCGCAATCCAATGGAGCCATAAATCGGCTGACGGACTGGCTCGCCTATAATGGATATATCGTCGTCGCGAAGCCGATCGCGGAAACGGTCGATGGCTTCGGCCGCCGTCGATTCAAAGGCAGCATAGACGTCGATCTCGCCGTCGCCGCCATGGCGATGGCCGAGCATGTCGATGCGATGACATTGGTGTCGGGCAATGGCGCCTACCGATCGCTCATCGGCGCGGTCCAGCGCAAGGGCGTGCGCGTCTCCGTCGCTTCCACGATCAAGACGCATCCGCCGATCATCGCCGAGGAATTGCGACGCCAGGCGGATGATTTCATCGATATCGGCGCCATAGCGGACAAGATTCGACGCGCCTCGATCGAAACCATCGGCTGATCGAGAGGCCGAGGAGAGCGCGAGCGATCACGCTCGATCATTGCGCGGCTTTGCGTCGCCTGCCGGAAGGAAGATCGCGAGCAGTCCGATCAGCGGCAGGAAGGAGCAGATCTGATAGACGAATTCTATGCTCGTCCGATCCGCGAGCGCGCCGAGCGCCGCTGCGCCGAGGCCGCTCATGCCGAATGCGAAGCCGAAGAAGAGGCCCGAGACCGCGCCGATGCGATTGGGCGTCAGCTCCTGCGCATAGACGAGAATCGCCGGAAACGCCGAGGACAGCATGAAGCCGATCACCGCGCTGAGGCCGACCGTCGCCGGCAGGCCGACATAGGGCAGGGCGAGAGTGAAGGGCAGGACGCCGAGAATGGAGCCCCAGATCACGCGCTTGCGGCCGAGCCGATCGCCCATGGCGCCGCCGATGACCGTGCCTCCCGCCGATGTGGCGAGAAAGACGAACAGATAGATTTGCGAGTCCTGCGGCGACGTGTCGAAGCGGCTCATCAGATAGAAGACATAATAATTGCTGAGCCCGGCAAGATAGACGAATTTCGAGAACATCAGCGCGATGAGAACCGCGAGCGTGCGGCGGCGCTGCGCCGGTGAGAGCCCCACGCTGGCGCGCGTCGCCGCGCCGGACCGGCTGCGCGCATGGCCATTGTTGCGAATCCAATGTCCGAGCGGCGTCACCACGCAAATGCCGCCGAGCGCGACGAGCGCGAACCAGGCGAGGCTGCTCTGTCCGCGCGGCAGAATGAAGAAAGCCGCGAGCAATGGTCCGAGCGAGGAGCCGAAATTGCCGCCGACCTGAAACAGCGATTGCGCGAGGCCATGCGCGCCGCCCGAGGCGATGCGGGCGATGCGCGAGGATTCGGGATGGAAGATGGAGGAGCCGACGCCGAGCAGCATCGCCGCTGCGAGCAGCGCCGGATAGCTCGGCGCGAAGGCGAGGCCGAGCAGGCCGCACAGGGTCGAGCCCATGCCGACGACCAGTGAAAAAGGCTGCGGGCGGCGATCGGTGTAGAGGCCGACGAGCGGCTGCAGCAGCGAGGCGGTGATCTGATAGGCGAGGCTGAGCAGGCCGATCTGCCCGAAATCGAGATCGAACCCGCCTTTCAGCAGCGGATAGATCGCCGGCAGCAGCGATTGCATCATATCGTTCAGAAAATGGGAGAAGCTGATCGCGCCCAGCACGGGAAATGCGGGCGCGCCGGCCTCCGGCCGATCGGCGACGGATCTGCTCAAGGGTGACGCCTTTCTCCCTCTGAGCGCGCGAGGACGCGGCTGAACGGAGGGAATTCCGACTCGGGGCTGCACGCCGTCCGAGGCGGCGATTCATAAAAGGCAAAGCCTTCGTCGTCCACCCGAAGACGCGCCGCCGGCAGGGCCGAGGTCGGCGAATGGAGCCGAGGTCGAGGCGGTCGAGACCCGAGACGAGCGCGCGGCGCGAGCCGGCTCCGGACGAGGGCGTTGCCGGCGGAGACCGCGGTCGAATTCTGACGAGCGTTGACCCTCGGCGCCGTCGGGACGATAGTGCGGCAACGACTCCGCGTAACCGCGGCAAGCGCCTGTTTTCCCTATGAGAGGTTAGAAGATGTCCGCCTATGTGAAAATCGAGACTGTGTCTTTCGGCGAGGTGGAGCGCCGCCTTGCGGCGGTTCCGGAGGACGGCGGCAAACCTCTCGTCCTCGTCGCCCTCGCGGGAGCCAAGCTTCGCTTCGGCTCGGAATCCGAGACCATTCTCAAAGAGGCGCTTCCGCAGCTGAGCCGCGCCGCCGCCGCGGCGAAATTCACCGGCAAGCGCGGAACCTCGCTCGATCTCTACGCGCCGCAGGGGCTCCCCTCCGTCGGCCGTCTGCTGGTCATCGGGGTCGGCGCCGCCACTGAGGGCGATTCGGCCGACAAGGCCGAGGTTTTCGACGATTTTCTCGGCCTCGGCGGCCAGCTGGCCGCCAAGCTCGGCCAGGGCCAGAATGCGCTCGTCGTCTTCGATCCGCCGGAGGCCCCGGCCGATCCCGCCGCGGCGGCCGGCCAATTCGCGCTCGGCGCGGAGCTGCGCGCCTATAAGTTCGACCTCTACCGCACCAAGAAGAAGAAAGACGATACGGAGCGCGACGGCGCGAGCGACATAGCGCTCGCCATCGCCGATCCTGACGCCGCGCGCGCCGCGGTCGGGCAATCGCTCGGCCTCGCCGAGGGCGTCGTCATCGCCCGCGATCTCGTCAATGAGCCGGCCAACGTCCTCTTCCCGGAAGAGTTCGCGCGCCGCGCCGCCAAGCTCGCCGCTCTCGGCGTCGAGGTGGAGATTCTGGACGTTCCGGCGCTGCAGGCGCTGGGCTTCCGCGCGCTGCTGGGCGTCGGCCAGGGCTCCGTCCATCCGAGCCGCGTGGTGGTGCTGCGCTGGAACGGCGGCGCCCCCGGCGCGCAGCCCATCGCCTTCGTCGGCAAGGGCGTCTGCTTCGACACCGGCGGCATCTCCATCAAGCCCGCCGCCAGCATGGAGGATATGAAGGGCGACATGGCCGGCGCCGCGGCCGTGACCGGCCTTCTCCACGCGCTCGCCACGCGCAAGGCCAAGGCCAATGTCATCGGCGTGCTCGGCCTCGTCGAGAACATGCCCTCGGGCGAGGCGCAGCGGCCGGGCGATATCGTCACCTCGCTCTCCGGCCAGACGATCGAGATCATCAACACCGATGCGGAAGGCCGCCTCGTGCTCGCCGACGCGCTCTGGCACGTGAAGGACAAATACAAGCCCGCCTTCATCATCGATCTGGCGACGCTGACGGGCGCCATTCTGGTGGCGCTGGGCCAGGAGCACGCCGGCCTCTTCTCAAACAATGACGAGCTGGCCGGCCGCATCCTCGACGCGGGCAAGGCGACCGGCGAGAAGCTCTGGCGGCTGCCGATGGGTCCGGCCTATGACAAGCTCGTCGATTCGAAATTCGCCGACATGAAGAACACGGGCGGCCGCCACGCCGGCTCGATCACGGCGGCGCAATTTCTGGAGCGATTCGTCGACAAGACCCCCTGGGCGCATCTCGACATCGCCGGCACGGGCATGGGCTCGCCGGCCTCCGACATCAACCAGAGCTGGGCTTCCGGCTGGGGCGTGCGGCTGCTGGACCGCCTGGTGAAGGATTATTACGAGGCCTGACGAGACCGGCCGCCCCGCCGGGCTTCGGCGGGGCGGTGAATGACGAGCAATTTGGTTCGGATAACCTCTTGCTCGACCGACCGGAGCAGTCTATAGACCCCCTCGTCCGCTCCCTTCGTCTAGTGGCCCAGGACGTCGCCCTCTCACGGCGAAAACACCGGTTCGAGTCCGGTAGGGAGCGCCAATAAAATCAAGCGGTTGGAATTTAGTCTCGCGCCCGAGGCCGTGGCGCGTCCGTGGACCGGCGTCCAAATTCGGCGTCTGTGCCGCCACGCCCGCGGCCTGCCGCGATCGCGCTATTCCCCATCATTCGTCAGATGGCGCTGAGCCGATCAGAATTTCTGTCACTGCGATAGCGTCAGCGCGATTTTGAACGTCGCGCCGCCGCCGGGAGTGTCTTCGACCCAGATGCGGCCGCCATGAGCGTCCATAATTTCTTTGGCGATCGCGAGGCCCAGACCCGTGCCGGACGTCGTTTCGGTTTTTCGCCAGAAGGCTTCGAAGACCATTTCGCGAAGGGCGGGCGCGACGCCTTCTCCATGATCGATGATCGCGACGATTCCGTCATCATCGACTCGAACCACAATCGTTCCGTCTTTCGGCTCGGCGCGAAGCGCATTGTCGATGAGATTTGTCACGACGCAGTCGATCGCACGCTGATTTCCACGCACGAGCATCGACGCCCCGCTGCTCTCGAAATCGATGAATCGATTGCAATCCATCGCGAGCGGCAGAAAGTTGGACACTATTTGCCGAACCGATCGCTCGAGATCGATGCTTTGATCGAGCGTCGTCTGGCCTTCCGTCAGCCGCGCGGCGACCAGCATTTGTTCGACGATCGACCGAAGCTGGCTCGCCTCGCCCAGCAATTCGCTCTTGAGGGTGGACGCTTTCGCATTCTCCAAGCGCGCGCGCATTATGGCGAGCGGCGTGCGCAATTCATGCGCCGCATTGGCGGTGAAGCGCCGCTGTCGCTCCACCCCCGCATCGAGGCGCATCAAAGCCTCGTTCATTCCCTCCACCAAAGGCGCGATTTCGACGGGAACGCCGCTCGTCGGCAATCGCTGGCGCAATGAGTTCATGTCGATTCGCGCGACTTCGCCGACGATCGCTCGCAAGGGCGTCAGGCCGCGCCGCACGACGATCCAAGCGACTCCGACTGTCGTCAGCATGCCGACGATCAGATAGGCGCTGACCCAGGCGAGATCGTTCTTAAGGGAGAAAAATATGTCTTCGGGCCGAAATTTTTGTCCATAGAGCGCAACTTGCATCAGGCCTATGGGCGTCTTGCGAAACATCATATGACCGGAGCTGCCCGGCCATTGGTCGTCGCCCATGGTGAAATGGAGATGATCGGCGCGGATCTCGGCCAAGCTCGCCAATTTGGAGACGAGCTTCGGGGACGAGCCCGCCAAAGGCCGCATCCGCACCGGATCGAACACGGCGAAGAGCAGACCGGGAACGCGCTGCATTTCGAGTTGCAGGCCGCGCGTCGGCTCGATTTTTCCGAGGCCGTCCTCTCCGCGCGCTAATGAGTTGTCCACGAGAGCGGTTACGCGAACAGACGCCATTTCATCGAATGACGCATTGAACCCGCCGACATTGGCCAGTCCTAGAACGAACATCACGATCCAGGCGAACACGAATGCGGGAATTTGCGCGGCCGTCAGCAGAACGGTAACGCGCAATGCGAGCGACGGGGCGTTGGTCACGCCTCGTCCTCATTCGATTTCGATTCCCGAATGATGTAGCCGAGGGAGCGAGCCGAATGAATTTCGACGCCGGCTTTCAATTGGGTCAGGCGAACGCGCAGGCGCGACACCTGCGACGTCAGCGCGTGGTCCTGCGCCTCGATCTCGTTTCCGTAGAGCTGGGCGTTGAGCGCTTCTCGCGAAACGACGCAATTGGCGCGACGCAGCAAAGTCTCCAATAGGATCAGCTCGCTGCGTGGGAACAGAGCGGGTCGACCGGCGATCGACACTGTGCGCTCGTCCAAATCGAGGGACAGCGTCCCGAGCTCGATCGGCGGACTCGGCTGATCCCTGCGCCTTCGAAGATGCGCGCGAATGCGGGCGATCATTTCGTCGAGGTTGAACGGCTTGGTGAGATAATCGTCGGCTCCGGCCTCCAGTCCGTCGATTTTATCGTCGATCGCATCGAGCGCGGTCAGCATCAGAATGCGGATCGCCGGCTGCTTCTTTCGCAGCAGGGCGATCAGAGAGATGCCGTCTCCGTCGGGTAGTCGCCTATCCAGCAAGGCGAGCGAATAAGCATGATCCTCGAGCGCGATGGCGGCATCCTCTTTCGTGCCGACTCGATCGACGCCATAGCCGGCGCGCTCGATCCTGGCCGTCACTTCGGACGCCAAGGCCGCATGATCTTCCACCAAAAGAATTCGCATGGGCGCCGCTCCCAGCTGTCATCGATGCGCGGCTCGAGCGACGAGCGTCCGAAATACGCATCCTCCGTTTTCATATCGAAGGAGAGCCGCCGGGAAAAGCGCTCGGCGAGATGCGTTATGGAGCGAGTCTCATACACTTCGGCCTCGAGACTGTGGCGCCGGCGCCACAGCTTCCGCCTTTTTGATGTATTTTTAGGGCCGCGAGGTTCCCGAGACACTTCGCTCTTAATGCTCGAGCTCACGACCCGAGGCGTCGCCCTGGCCAAAGCCGGAGGCAAACATGCTATGGCATTGGCCGAACGGGTCTTTTGAGACATGGGCAGTCATGATGATCGCGCGAGAGGGCCAGCAAGCGGAAAGGCGCCGACGACCGGCGTTTTCTGCGTTCCTCTTCGGCATTTTGGCTCTGTCCTTCGTATTCCTCAGCCTCGCCGCGGGGCCGTCTTCGATCCCGTCTCTCGCGCGGGTCGGCGATGGCGGTTTCGCCATCTCCTTTCGCGGCGCTCCTTGCCTGGCCGACCGGCATAGGAGTGATGCGCCTCCCGCAAAAACTGGCGATCATTCCCAGTGCTGCGTCCTCTGCGGCGCGCGCGATTTCGACGGCGCGACGCTCGCTGGCGCGACGCAGAAGAGCGAGGCGTTCGCGCCTCGGCCGGCGCTCGTCGTCGCTGCGGTTCGGCAGCGTGAGACAAGGGTTCGCCCGCCCACGGGTTGGGCCAGCTCCTGGTCGTCACAGGCGCCGCCGATTTTCTCCTGACCGGCTGAACGAAGACCCTCGGGTCCAACCATCTCGTCACCGTTCATGCGGGCGTCGATCGCCGCGCAAGGAGATATTCTATGCTTCGTTCCATCCTGTTGCGCGGCGCATCCGCCGGCGCGCTCATGGCCTTGTCCTCGATCCATCCCGCTCTGGCGCAGGAGTCGTTGCCGGCGATCGACATTGGCGCTGCGGCGGGGCCAGTGCGGCCCACAGCGCAGTCTGCGCGCGCCGAGGCGGAAAAGACCAGCTACCACCCCAAAAGCGCAACAACGGCGCTCAAGACCAATACGTCCATCATGGAGACGCCGGTCTCGGTGCAAGTCGTGCCGCAGCAGGTGCTGCTGGATCAACAGGCGACGACGCTGGCGCGCGCGGTGGACAATGTCAGCGGCGTTCGCTCATTCGATTCCGGCTATATCGGCGGCAATGATCAATTTCAGATCCGCGGCTTCACGACCCCCTATGTCTATACCGATGGGCTGCGGTTGCAGAGCGGCCTGCCCGGAACGTCGTCACTGATCAATGTCGAGAAGGTCGAGGTTCTCAAGGGGCCGGCCTCCATCCTCTATGGCCGCGCGGACCCCGGCGGCATCGTCAACGTCGTCACCAAGCAGCCCGAGGCGGTTCCGCATTACGTCATCCAGCAGCAAATCGGTTCGTATGATTCCTACCGAACGACGCTGGACGCCACCGGTCCTCTGACGAAAGACGATACGCTGCTCTATCGGCTGACGGCGGAGGCGGATCTAGAGCATTCTTTTCACGAGACGAACTATTCACGAAATTACTTCGTCTCGCCGGTCGTGCGATGGAATATCGACGCCGCGACACAAATAACATTCAATCTGCAATATGGCCGTCAAGCCATTCCCTTCGATGTCGGCACGTTCGGATTCACCAAATACGATCCGCTCTCATTGGTGTTCGGCGTGGGTCCGGCGGCCTTTCTGCCGCGCGAGCGCGCATTCAACGATCCGAACTCCTCGATGAATGTCGAGACCGTGAAATACGGTTATAATTTCTCGCATAAATTCTCGGAGGATTGGACGCTGACCAATCGCTTCGAAGGCATTGTCTATCACTCGGACAATTACTTGGTGGTTCCGGTCGGATTCGCAGCCAATTCGCCGACGCAACTGAGCCGCGTCGCGATCGCCAATAGCGGCGTGCGAGACAGCGTGAATTTAAATCTCGATCTCACGGGAAGATTCGAAACCTATGGCGTCGAGCATTCGGTGCTGGTCGGCGGCGATTACTTCTCCAATCGGGCGTTCAATCCATTTTTCGGCGCATCGAAAATTCGGCAGTCGAACATCGACTATCTGTTTCCGATCCATAGCGTCACGCCGACCACTCTCAGCCAATACAATAGCTTCCTTCCCGGCTCGACCTCGATCAACCGAGAAGACTGGTACGGATTCTATGTTCAAGATCAGCTGAAGCTTCCCTACAATCTGTTCGTGTTGGCCGGAGCTCGCTACGACCGCGCCATCACGCATTCGAACGCCTATGACGGAAACGGCGAGCAGCTCGGCAATAATTCTCAACGCGTCACGCCGCGCTTCGGCCTGCTGTGGCGGCCGATCGAGGAAGTGAGCCTCTATGGCAGCTATCTCGAGAACTTCGGCTCCGCCGGCGGCGTCTCCGGCCCCGCCGGGCCGACACAGCAAATTCTGCCTTCCGAGACTGCGCAGCAATGGGAGGTCGGCGTCAAAACCGAGCTGTTCGACAAGCGCCTCACTGCGACTTTGGCCTATTACAATCTCATCAAGCAGCATGTCGGCGTGTCGGACCCCGATCCGACCAGAGCCGCTCTCGGCTACCGCGTCGCGACGGGCGAGATTCGCAACAGAGGCGTGGAGCTGGATGTCGCAGGCGAGATTCTGCCCGGTTGGAAGGTGATCGGCGGCTATTCCTATATCGACTCGATCGTCGCCAAGGACGAGGGCGTCGTCAGCGATCCGCTCGGCAATACGGTCAGCTTCAAGGGCTTCACCGGCTTCATCCCGGCGGATGTGTCCCGTCACATGGGCAATCTGTTCACGACCTACGAATTGCAGGACGGCGATTGGAAGGGCCTGAAATTCGGCGGCGGCGTCAACGCCCGTAGCAAATCCTACGGCGACAGCCTGAACAGCTATCATGTTCCCGGCTACGCCATCTTCAATCTGCTCGCGTCCTATAGCTGGAACCTCTACGGGACCAAGCTGACCGCGCAGCTCAATGTCGAAAATCTGGCCGACACGCGCTATTACCCCACCGGCAACCGAGGTCAGTTCCAGATTGGCGTCGGAACGCCGCGAACATTCAAGGGCTCCATCCGCATGGAGTTCTGACGGTCTCTCGCGCCCTCCGGGCGCGGGCGCATCGCTGGGTGGGCTCGGCGATGGCGGGATTTCTCGTCATTGTCGAGCTGACCGGCGGCATGCTCGCATGCGGAGAGATATTGGCGTCCGCAAGCGGAATCGACGCGGCAGGAGGGCGCCGAAAAGCGCGCCGGGCCGGGGAGGCCGACATCCGGCCGAAGCGATGGGGAGGGGCGCGGCGATATTCCTGAGGGTAGCGGCGGCGGGCGGGCGCTTTGCCCAGGAAAAGCCTCGAGCGGGGGGCAGCTTGCCTTGGCCGCCGATCGACCCTGGCGCCGGCCTCGGCTTGCGCCGCGACGGCGGAGCGTCTAGCCAAGCGGCTCGGAACAGGCGCGCCGACGGCGGGGCGCATCGGGGGGAGGGCGGCGACAGGCGATGGCGATCGATTCTGCGCGACATGTGCCGGCGCCGTCGCGCCGCGCGAGGGCCGCATGATCGGCGTCACCATCACGCGCTATCTCGCCGCGCGCTTCACCAAGACGATCATGGCGATCTTCGTCACCATGTTCTGCCTGATGTTCGTCGTCTATTTCGTGGAGCTGCTGCGGCGCGCCGGCGACGTTCCGCAGGCGGGGGCCGGCACGGTGGCGCTGATGACGCTGCTGCGCGTCCCGGCCACGGCGGAGATGATTCTCCCCTTCGCTGTCCTGTTCGGCTCCATGGCGACCTTCGTCGACCTCACCCGCAAGCTCGAGCTGGTGGTGGCCCGCGCCTCCGGCATGTCGGTCTGGCAGTTCCTGCTGCCGCCGGCGCTGGTGGCGGCGACGATCGGGATCGTCTCGGTCACACTCTATAATCCTGTCTCCGCCATGATGAAGATGCGCTCCGACCAGATGGAGCTGGATCTTTTCGGCGTCGAGGGCAGCGTGCGCATCGATCACGGCAAATGGTTCCGCCTCAATGGCGTCGACGGCCAGGCGATCATGCATGCGGTCGATGTGCGGGCAGGGGGGCTCGCGCTCGATGGCGTCAGCGTCAATGTCTATCAGAAGGACGGCGTCTTCCTGGAGCGCGTCGAGGCGCATCGGGCGCGGCTGCAGGCCGGGGTCTTCGTGCTCGAGGACGCCCGCGTCAGCGCGCCGGGGGAGGAATCGCGCGCCGTCGGCTCCTATCTGCTGGCCACCGATCTGACGCCCGAGCAGCTCGCCTCCGCCGCCACGCCGCCGCAGGGGGCGCCCTTCTGGGATCTGCCGCGACTCGGCGACAGCAGCCGCGACGCCGGGCTCGATCCGACCGGCTATGCGCTGCAGTTTCAGACACTTCTCGCGCGACCGCTGCTGCTCGTCGCCATGGTTCTCGTGGCCGCTTCCTTTTCATTAAGATTCTTTCGATTCGGCGGAATCGCGCGGACCATTTCGGGTGGCGTCGCGTCGGGCTTCGTGCTTTATATCGGCACGAAAATCTTTTCCGATCTGGGTGGCGCAGGCGTCATAAGCCCGCTCGTCGCTGCTTGGTCGCCTGCTCTCGTCGGAAGCATGTTGGGTGCGCTCGCTCTCTTGCATTCGGAGGACGGCTGATGGGCCTTCGCCGTCGTCGCCGCACTCGCGAACATAGGCCGAGCGCGGAGCGCATCCGCTCCGCGCAAGCCTCGTCGCGTCGCGTCTCAAACATCATCCCCATTCTTTTGCCGGCCCTGGCCGCGCTCCTCGCCGCCGCGCCCATCGCCGCGCGCGCGCAGCCTTTGGCCGCGCCGCCGCCGCAGAGCGCGCAGCGCATGGTGGTGGAGGCCAAGGAGCTCGCCTATGACGAGCGCCGCAATGTCGTCACCGCGCGCGGCTCCGTGCAGATCTACTACAAGGGCCGGGTGCTGGAGGCGGATCGCGTCATCTATGACCGCAATACGCAGCGCGTCTTCGCCGAGGGCCACGCCAAGCTGACGGAGAAGGACGGAACGGTCGCCTATGCCGAGCGCTTCGACTTCACCGACGACTTCAAGAACGGCTTCATCGAAAGCCTGCAGGTCGAGAGCGCCGAAAGCACCCATTTCACCGCGCCCCACGCCGAGCGCACGGGCGATGTCACGACCTTCGACCAGGGCGCCTACACGGCCTGCGACGCCTGTCAGGACGATCCGACCAAGCCGCGGCTGTGGACGGTGCACGCTAAGCGCATCATCCACGACAATGACGAGAAGGTGATCTATTACGAGGACGCCTCGCTCGAATTGTTCGGGACGCCGATCGCCTATCTCCCCTATTTCTGGTCGGCCGATCCCTCGGTCAAGCGCAAGTCCGGCTTTCTCAACCCGCAGCTGACCTATCGCCAGCAGCTCGGCTTCGGCGTCGGCGTGCCCTATTATTGGGCGATCGCGCCCGATTACGACCTCACCATCACGCCGACCGGCTTCACCCGGCAGGGGGCCTTCCTCTCGGCCGAGTTCCGCCAGCGGCTGGAGAACGGCTCCTATATTATCCGCGCCGAGGGCACGCATGTCAGCGACCCCAGCGCCTTCACCATCGCGCCCTATGGCGCGCGCAACGAACGTTGGCGCGGCTCGATCTATTCGAATGGCGAATTCGCGCTCAATGACAATTGGCGCTTCGGCTGGGACGTCACCGCGCTCAGCGATCGCTATTTCCTGCAGGACTACAAGCAGTACAACAGCTTCCTGCAGAACTACTTCTTCCGCGAGGCGTCCTCCACCGTCTATCTGACGGGGCAGGGGCCGCGCAGCTATTTCGACCTGCGCGGCTATTACTTCCAGGGACTGTCCGCGACCGACGTGCAGGCGCAGCAGCCGGTCGTGCATCCGCTGCTCGACTATAATCGCGCTTTCGACGTCGATCCGGCCAAGACATTCGGCATTGGCGGGCAGATCACGCTGGACGCCAATTTCACCAGCACCTCGGCCAGCATCGCCAATTACGAGTCGATTCAGCCGCGCACGCTCGATTCGGCCTATGGCCTCTACAATGTCTGCCAGCTCTACTCGCCCTCGGCCGACCCCTATAAGAGTGGCTGTCTGCTGCGCGGCGTTGGCGGCAATTACGAGCACGCCACGGCGATGGCCTCCTGGCAGCGCCGAATCATCGATCCGCTCGGCGGCTCCTGGACGCCTTTCGCCTTCACGCGCGTGACGGGCTCCTATCTCAACTACGACACCAGTAATTCCTACGCCGCCTACAACAGCTATTGGCAGCCGATTCCCAATTCGGCGCAGTCGCTGTTCGTCAATGGCTCGGACAGCGTGTTTCGCGGTCAGGCGACGCCGGGCGGCGGCGTCGAATGGCGCTATCCCATTCTCGCGCGCAGCAGTCTCGGCGATCTCGTCGTCGAGCCGATCGCCCAGGTGGTGGCGCGGCCGAACCAGTCGTCGATCCCCTCGCTCGTCAACATGGACGCGCAGAGCCTCGTCTTCGACGATTCCAACCTGTTCGAATGGAGCAAATATTCCGGCTACGACCGTTTCGAGACCGGCACGCGCATCAATTACGGCGGCCAGGCGACCATGACTTTCGCCAATGGCGGCTTCGTCAACGCGCTCGCCGGCCAGTCGCGGCAGCTCGCCGGCAAGAACGGCTATTCCACCGCGGATGCGGCCAATGTGGGCCTCGCCTCCGGCCTCGACACGCGCACATCGGACTGGGTCGGCCGCCTCGCCATCGCGCCCACCTCATTCTTCAGCATCGTCGGCAAAGGGCGCTTCGATCCGGACGGATTGCGCGGCCGGCGCATAGATGTCGTCGCCTCGTTCAAGCTCGATCCGCTCACGGTCAATCTGCAATACGCCAATTACGCGTCGCAGGCGGTCATCGGCTTCGACCAGCGCCGTCAGGGCATGTCGGTGAACGGCCGCTACGATATCACCAAGAATTATTTTCTCACCGGCTCCGCCACTTTCGACATGAGCCGCTATCTCTACAATTCCTTGACCGTCTCGCCGGCGACGAATATCACGCTGACGGGCAGCACCATCACGGGATCGGCTCCGCTGTTCTCGGTCGCCGCGCTAGGCCTGGGGGGCGGCTACAAGGACGAGTGCACCACCTTCTCCATCAATTATTCGTCGGTTTTCCAAGGGAACACCTCGAGCGGACTCTCGCGGAACCAGACGATCATGGTGTCGCTGCAATTGCGCACGCTGGGCGACGCCAAGTTCAACTACGGGCTCGGCTCGCTCCAGCTCAATGACGGCGTGCGCACTCAGCCCTGACGAGCGAACGTCGTGACGACGTTCCGAACCCTTCGAGGAGATTTCCCATGCCGCTGCGGCTCGCCAAAATCTTCGACCAGAGCGCTCTGGCCCGCGCCGCGGCCGCCGCGGTCATCGGCCTCGCCGCCATCGCCGCGCCGCTGCGCGCCGAGACCGCCGTTCCGCAAAAGGCCGAGATCGAGAAGATCGTCCACGACTATCTCCTCGCCAATCCGGAGGTGATTCGGGACGCCATAGACGAGCTCGACCGCCGCCAGAAGGTCGCGGAAGCCGATTCGCGGCAGAAGGCGGTGGCTCAAGGCGCGGACAAATTGTTCAACTCCGCCAGCCAGGCGGTGATCGGCAATCCGTCCGGCGACGTCACCCTGGTCGAATTCTTCGACTATAACTGCGGCTATTGCAAACGCGCGCTGGACGATGTCGCCAAGCTCATCGAGGGCGACCCCAAGCTGCGCGTCGTGCTGAAGGATTTCCCGGTGCTCGGCGCCGGCTCGGTCGAGGCGGCGGAGATCGCGACCGCGGCGCGCCTGCAGCTCAAGCCGGAGAAATTCTACGAATTCCACCGCAAGCTGCTCAATACGCGCGGCGCCGTCGGCAAGGCGCAGGCGATCGCCGTCGCCAAGGAGCTGGGCGTCGACACCGCCAAGCTCGAGAAAGATTCCAAGAGCCCCGAGGTCAAGGCCTCGATCAAAGAGGTGATGGAGCTGGCCGACAGCCTCAATCTGACCGGCACGCCCTCCTGGGTTCTGGGCAAGGAAGTGATCATTGGCGCGGTCGGCTTCCAGCCGCTCAAAGCCAAGATCGAAAATACTCGCAAATGCGGCAAGACCGTCTGCTGACGGAGGCGGGGCTTCCTTCGCGGCGGCAATGACGCTAGAAGGGGCGCGCCGGCGCGGCGCGCGCCCTTCGTCAGGACCCTTTATGCCCGCCGTCCACGTTCTAAACGGTCCAAATCTCAATCTGCTCGGGACGCGCGAGCCCGACGTCTACGGCCGCGCGACGCTCGACGATATAAAAACGCGGCTGGCCGAGATTTGCGCCGCCCGCGGGATCGAGCTTTTGTTCCGGCAGTCCAACCATGAGGGCGACCTCGTGGATTGGATACAAGAGGCGGGCAAGGCCGGCGCGCCGGTCATTCTGAACGCCGGAGCCTTCACCCATACGTCGATCGCGCTCCACGACGCCATAAAGGGCTCGGGAGCGACCGTCGTCGAGGTGCATCTCTCCAATGTGCATGCACGGGAGAGCTTTCGGCGGCACTCCTACATCGCGCCTGTGGCTCGCGGCGTCATCGCCGGTTTCGGAGCCGATTCCTATGTGTTGGCGTTGAACGCATTGTTCGATCGAGAAGAAAGAAAGACCTGAGCAATCATGGCGCGCAAAGTTCAAACTCGTCGCCCCTCCACCCCTGCCGCAAAACCCAAAGCCGCCGCCGGAGCCGCCGGCGTCGACACCGAGCTGCTGCGTGAGATCGCGCGCCTGCTCGCCGAGAGCGATCTGACCGAGATCGAGGTCGAGAAGGGCGATCTGCGCATTCGCGCCGCGCGCACACCGGCAGCGCCCGCCCATGCGACCATCGCTCTGCCGGCCGCAGCCTATGCGCCGGCGCCGATCGCCGCTCCGGCGCCCGCAGCCCGGCCCGCTGCGCCCGCGCCGGCCGAGCACGCCGATGCGCTGAAATCGCCCATGGTCGGCACCGCCTATCTGCGGCCGAGCCCGGACGCCAAGCCTTTCATCGAGGTGGGCGCCCGCGTCACCGCCGGCGACAAGCTGCTGCTCATCGAGGCGATGAAGACCTTCAACGACATTGTCGCGCCCAAGGGCGGCGTGGTGACGGCCATATTGGTCGAAGACGGACAGCCGGTCGAATATGGCGAACCGCTCCTCGTGATCGAGTAGGGCGCCCATGTTCGACAAAATCCTCATCGCCAATCGCGGCGAGATCGCGCTTCGCATTCTGCGCGCCGCCAAGGAGCTCGGCATCGCCACCGTGGCCGTGCATTCCACGGCGGACGCCGACGCCATGCATGTGAAGCTCGCCGACGAATCGGTCTGCATCGGGCCGCCGGCGGCGCGCGAATCCTATCTCAACATTCCGGCGCTGCTCTCGGCCTGCGAGATCACCGGCGCCGACGCTGTGCATCCGGGCTATGGCTTTCTCTCGGAGAACGCCCGTTTCGCCGAGATCGTCTCCGAGCACGGCCTCACCTTCATCGGCCCCAAGGCCGAGCATATCCGCCTGATGGGCGACAAGATCGAGGCCAAGGCGACCGCGAGGCGTCTCGGCATTCCCTGCGTGCCGGGCTCCGACGGCCCCATCACCGATGGGAAAGAGGGCGCGAAGGTCGCCGCGAAGATCGGCTATCCGGTGCTGGTGAAGGCGGCCTCCGGCGGCGGCGGCCGCGGCATGAAAGTCGCCCGCAGCGAGGCCGAGCTGCATTCCGCCATCGCCACCGCGCGCGCCGAGGCCAAGGCCGCCTTCGGCGACGACACCGTCTATCTCGAGAAATATCTCGACAAGCCGCGCCATATCGAGATTCAGATTTTCGGCGACGGCAAGGGGCAGGCGATCCATCTCGGCGAGCGCGATTGTTCGCTGCAGCGCCGGCACCAAAAGGTGTGGGAGGAGAGCCCTTCGCCCGCGCTCAATGACGAGCAGCGCGGCGAGATCGGCGAGATCTGCGCCAAGGCGATGCGCGAGATGCATTATGCCGGCGCGGGAACGATCGAGTTTCTCTACGAGAATGGCTCCTTCTATTTCATCGAGATGAACACGCGCATCCAGGTCGAGCATCCGGTGACGGAAGCCGTGACCGGCGTCGATCTCGTCAGCGAGCAGATCCGCGTCGCCGCCGGCTCGCCCTTGTCGCTGCGGCAGGAGGATATCTGGTTCTGGGGCCATGCGATCGAATGCCGCGTGAACGCCGAGCATCCGTCGAGCTTTCGGCCCTCGCCGGGACGCATCGCCTATTACCATCCGCCGGGCGGCGTCGGCGTGCGCGTCGATTCCTCCGCCTATCAGGGCTATACGATCCCGCCCAATTACGATTCGCTGATCGGCAAGCTCATCGTCCACGGCCGCAACCGCACCGAGGCGCTGATGCGGCTGCGGCGCTCGCTGGACGAGTTCATCATCGACGGCGTGGATACGACGCTGCCGCTGTTCCGCACGCTGGTGCGCAACGCCGATGTGCAGAATGGCGTCTATGACATCCACTGGCTCGAGCATTTTCTGGCGACGGGCGGCATAGACCCGAGCTTCTGATCAGCGCGCCTTGCGGCGGCCGGGCAGAGCGCAAACGGCGGCGAGCGCGGTCTCCAGCTCCGCGCTGCCGGCGGCTTTCGCCGCCTCGCGCAGCAGGCGCCATTGGCCGGCGTCCGACCAGCGCAGAAACTGCCGGTAGACCGTGCTCCAATTGCCATAGTGCGGCGGCAGATCGCGCCAGGCGCTTCCCGTCCGCGCGATCCACAGCACGCCGTCCATGACGCGGCGGTGGTCGCGCGGCGGCCGCCCGCGCTTAGTCCCCGTCTCGATAACGAAGCCCGCGCAGAGCGCCCATTCGCCATGGTCCAGCCGGCCGTCGATCACGAGGGTCTCCGCACGCCGTCTCGTGCGCTGAAGCGCGTCGCGCGCGCTTTCTGCGAGAATGCTGCATTCTCTCCTATAGCTGTCGCGCTTTCGGCGTATCCCACGAATGGAGGAAAAGCGATCAGGGCAGCGTCGCGCCCGACAGCAGGCGCACCAGCTCCACCTGACGCGACACGCCGGTCTTGGCGAAGATGGCGCGCAACTGCGAGCGAATGGTCTCGCCCGAGACGCCGTGCTCCCGCGCGATCTCGGATGCGGCGCGGCCCGCCGCAATGGCGCGGGCGACGCGCGCCTCTGCGGGGGTGAGGTCGAACAGTCCTTGCAGCAGGCCGGCGCTGGGCGCGGCGCCGATGGTCAGCTCGGTGACGATCAGCAGCAGCTCGCCGGCCGCGAACACATCCTGAGCGGAGCCGCGGATCGGCGCGAGATGCAGGACCAGCGGCGGCCCGCCCTCGCGAGCGGGCACAGGCAGGGATTGCACCCCGGCAGGCGCGCCGACGACGCGCAGCCGGGCGAGCGCCTGCGCGAACAGCGCATCGGCGCGCGGATCGGCGATGACGGCGCGCTCGCGCCGATCCTGCACCAGCGACGGCACGAAGCGCGCGAAGAGATCATTGGCGAGCAGTAGCCGATGCGCGCGCGACAGCACGGCCGCCGGCAGGCCGAGCGCGCGCATCGTCTCCGCAGCGGCGCGCGCGCGCGCGAGGCCGAGCCGGGCGGAGATCAGCGCGGCGCGGGCGAGATGGCCGCCGATCGTGTCCAGCGCATCGAGCATGGCGCGATCGAAGGGGCCGTCGACGAAGCGCTTTTCCCAGCTGAAGATCAGCATGTCGCCCGAGGGCGGGGCGGCGATCCGGCCGGCGCACCAGCCGAGCCCGAGGCTCCGCAGATAGGTGTAGGTCGGATCGGCGTCCATTTCCTCGGGCGAGAACATCTCATGGTCGCTGAGGAAGCCCGCGGCGCCGAAGGAGAGCCCGCGCGCCGGTCGCGGATTGCGCGCCGCCCATCCCTGCTCGACGAATTCCGCGAACATGGGCGCAATGCGCGGCGAGGCGGTCCAGCCGGAGAATTGCGAATTGGCCGCGAACAGAATGCCGCCGAAAGAGCCGCTGAGCGTCGAGATGGCGTCCAGCACCTCCGGCCACAGCTCCGGAACGACGGCGGCCTCGTAAATGCGATCGGCCAGGCGTTCGAATTGCGGCGGCGCTGATCTGTGCATGGGTAAAATCCGCGGCGGAAACGAGCAATGGATGCAATATATCCGCCGCGCAGCTTTGAATATGAGACGGTCTCGCGCGCATTCTCATAACGCCGGCGCGTGCGCCGAAAATCGTCGCTACTCGCCCGGCCTCGCCGTCAGAACGCGGCTCAGGCCTCGCCCAGCAGCTCGTCGAAATAAGCAATGGTGCGCAGCAGCCCCTCGCGCAATTGAATTGTCGGTCCCCAGCCGAGCAGGCGCTCCGCCGCGGAAATATCCGGCCGGCGCTGCTTGGGATCGTCCGCCGGCAGCGGCTCGAAGACGAGCTTGGAGGAGGAGCCGGTGAGGTCGATCACCTGCTCGGCGAGCTGCCGAATGGTGAATTCATTCGGATTGCCGATGTTGATGGGGCCGACGATATCGTCGGGCGAATCCATGAGCGCGGTGAAGCCGCCGATGAGATCGTCGACATAGCAGAAGGAGCGCGTCTGCTGGCCTTCGCCATAGATGGTGATGGGCTCGCCCTTGAGCGCCTGCACGATGAAATTGGAGACGACGCGCCCATCGCGGGCGTGCATGCGCGGCCCGTAAGTATTGAAGATGCGCACGACCTTGATCTTCAGTCTATGCTGCCGATGATAGTCGAAGAACAAGGTCTCGGCGCAGCGCTTTCCTTCGTCATAGCAGGCGCGCGGCCCCAGCGGATTGACATTGCCCCAATAGGATTCCGGCTGCGGATGCACGGAAGGGTCGCCGTAGACCTCCGATGTGGACGCCTGAAACACCTTGACCTTCAGCCGCTTGGCGAGGCCCAGCATGTTGATCGCGCCGATCACGCTGGTCTTGGTCGTCTGCACCGGATCGAATTGGTAATGGATCGGCGAGGCGGGGCAGGCGAGATTATAGATCTCGTCGACCTCGACGAAGAGCGGAAAGGTTATGTCGTGGCGCAGCAGCTCGAAATTGTTGTGATCGAGCAGATGATGAACGTTTCTGCGCTGGCCGGTGAAGAAATTATCGACGCAGAGGACCTCGTGTCCCGCGGCGAGCAGCCGCTCACAAAGATGCGACCCGAGAAAACCAGCGCCACCGGTGACGAGAATTCTGCGGCTTTCCATGCGAGCGCCCTGCATAGCCCCGAAAAACAGCGTGTTCTCGAATTGCGATTCGTGGCGGCGCTGCGGTTTCAGATAGCACCTCGACCCGCGCCGCGCAACGCCGCCGCTTCCCCCTCGCGACGGCCGTGAGACGCCGCCGGCGCCCGGAGTGAATTTGAGCGCTCGAGCATTTCACTCGAAACGGAAAGCCCGCCTGAGCCAGCGGCTGCGCTCTTTTCCGAAACGACACGGCAGCGTATAGAGAGGCCCGACGCCGCAACGCAAACCGTTCGGTCGAGGGGCCGGTTTAGCTCAGCTGGTAGAGCAACTGATTTGTAATCAGTAGGTCGCGGGTTCGAATCCTGCAACCGGCACCAATATTTCAATATGTTAGCGCGACGCTCTGCCGGGGCAATGGGAATTGGGGCAACGGTGGGGCAACGTGTCGGAAAATCCGACCGGTTCGGGCTGCCATTGTGCCCGGATTTTCTCCGGATCGATTCGGAATGGCTCGACGGCGAGGTTGTCATCTGAGGCCCGCAGGCGCCTTCCGCACCGAGGCGAGCGACCTCGCGTAATTCTCCAAAAATTCGGACACGATCGCGACGCGGCGGAGGTCCGGTTAAGTCCGGCGGCGCCGAGACCCCGGCCTACCGCGACCAGTTCGTGGACGAGACGGTCAATCTCGATATCCCCGTCTAGGAGGGCGACCAGTCGAGATCTGACTACATCGGAGCCGCGATGCTGGGTGCCCGCCGGCGTCGATATCGACGGCCTGATCTCCGGCGTTCCGATCCTGATGGTGGGCTCCGGCGCCGACTCTCCCGTCGATGGGCGACGGACCCCGGTCACGAGTCAGGGCTACTTGATTTCGGCTCAGGAATTCCGTTCGGCGGACGAGTGGTAGCGGAGGAGGGACTCGCTACCAATAGACACGTAATATGTTGATTCAACCGAAAAACCCTATCCGGCAACACCGCCGTCCAATGGTGACACTGATACATCATGGTGGCGCCTGGACGCAAGATCGTGGACCATCGGCATGGTGGTCCGCGCGTCATCGGCGTCGAGCGCCGCCCTCGGCCGAGACAAGCGGAAGCTCGCCTGCTATAGGCTTCCGCGCCGAACACATTGCCGAGCAAGCTCGATATCCGTCATGTATTTGTCCATCGCCACCACGCATGCGCCGGCCACCGATCTCGGCTTTTTGCTGATGAAGCATCCCGATCGCGCCCATGACATCGAGCTTTCCTTTGGACGCGGAACCGTGTTTTTCCCGCAGGCCGAGGCGGAACGCTGCGAGGCGGCGCTGATCCTCGACCTCGATCCGGTCGCACTCGTGCGCGGCCGCGGCGGCGCCGAAGGGGTCGCGGATCAATATGTCAACGACCGTCCCTATGCGGCGTCGTCCTTCCTCTCCGTCGCGCTCAACAAGGCGTTCCGCACGGCGATGACCGGCGTCTCGCGCGAGCGGCCGGAGCTGGCAGCGACGGCGATCCCGCTCGAGATCGTCGTCGCGCCTCTGCCCGCGCCGCGCGACGGCGATTTGCTGGAGCGCCTTTTCGGGCCGCTCGGCTGGACCGTGGACGCGCGCCGCATCGAGGGGGCGGACGCCCCTTCGCGCTATGTCGAGCTGCGGCTCGCGGGGACGCTGCGCCTCGCCGATGCGCTCGGTCATCTCTATGTGCTGATCCCGGCGATGGACGCCGACAAGCATTATTGGGTCGGCGACGACGAGGTGGAGAAGCTCGTCGCCAAAGGCGGCGCCTGGCTCGCCGCGCATCCCGAGCGGGAGACGATCGCGCGGCGCTTTTTGAAGAACCGCCGCAGCCTCGCGCGCGCTGCCCTCGCGCGTCTTGCGCCGGAAGCCGAGAATGAGGACGGTCCCGAGGACGAAAAGACGCAGCCGCGCGAAGAGGCGCTCGAAGCGCCGCTGCGTCTGCACGATCGGCGGCTCGACGCCGTCATCGGGCTGTTGAAGGAGGCGGGCGCGCGGCGCGTCGCCGATCTCGGCTGCGGAGAAGGCCGGCTGCTGCAACGGCTGGTCAAAGAGCGCAGCTTCGAGCGAGTGATCGGCCTCGACGCTTCCACCCGCGCGTTGGAGCGCGCCAGGGAGCGGCTGAAGCTCGATCGCGCCGGCGGCCCCTCCATGGAGCGCGTGAGCCTGCTGCATGGCGCGCTCACCTATCGCGACGCGCGCTGGGCCGATGTCGACGCCGTCGCCCTCGTCGAGGTGATCGAGCATCTCGACGCCGACCGTCTGCCGACTTTGGTCGAGATCGTCTTCGGCGCAGCGCATCCGAAGACCGTGATCGTGACGACGCCGAACGCCGAATATAACGCTTTGTTCGCTTCTCTGCCCGCCGGCGCCTTCCGCCATCCCGATCATCGCTTCGAATGGACCCGCGCGCAATTTCACGATTGGGCGCGAGCCATCGCCGAAAGCCGGGGCTATTCGGTCGCTTTGTCCGGCATAGGCGAGGAGCACCCGGACCTCGGCCCCGTCACTCAGGTCGCGGTGTTCTCGAGATGAATGCGCCTCTTCCGACTCTCCTGGACATTCCCGATTTCTGCCTCGTCGTGCTGATCGGCGCGACGGGCGCGGGCAAATCGAGCTTTGCGTCGCGCTGGTTCAAGCCGACGGAGGTGATCTCGTCGGATCATTGCCGCGGTCTCGTCTGCGATGACGAGACCGACCAATCGGCGTCGGCCGACGCTTTCGCGCTCGTTGCCGCCATTGCCGAGAAAAGGCTGAAGAACCGCCGCCTCGCGGTGATCGACGCGACCAATGTGCGCGCCGCCGATCGCAAGTCCTGGGTCGAGCTCGCGCGCCGCTGGCATGCGCTGCCCGTGGCGATCGTCGTCGATCCAGGCCTCGACGTCTGCATCGAGCGCAACAAGACGCGGCCGGATCGCGACTTCGGCCCCGGCGTGCCGCAGCGCATGATCCAGGAGATTCATCGCGGCCTGCGCGGCCTCGCCAATGAAGGCTTTCGGCAGATCTGGAAGCTGTCTTCGGTCGCGGCGGTCGAGGCGGCGGTCGTCGAGCGCCGCCCCATGTGGACCGACAAGCGCGACGATGTCGGCCCCTTCGATGTGATCGGCGACGTGCATGGCTGCCACGACGAATTGCGGCGGCTGCTCGAAGCGCTCGGCTATGTCGTCGAGGGCGATGGCGACGCCGTCGCCGTTTCGGCCCCGCATGGCCGCAAGCTGGTCTTCGTCGGCGATCTGGTCGATCGCGGTCCGGATGTTCCGGGCGTGCTGCGCCTCGCCATGGCTGCGCAGGAGGCAGGCGTCGCCTATGTGGTGCAGGGCAATCATGACCGCAAATTGTCGCGCTGGCTCGAAGGCCGAAAGGTCACGGTCGGCCATGGGCTTCAGGAGTCGATCGATCAGCTCGCCGAGGAGCCGGGCGAGTTCCGGGAGCGCGTGAAGACTTTCCTCGCGGATCTCCGCAGTCATTATTGGCTCGACGGCGGCAAGCTCGCCGTCGCCCATGCTGGGCTGAAGGAGGAGATGATCGGTCGCGGCTCGCCTGCCGTCCGCGAATTCGCTCTGTTCGGAGAGACGACGGGCGAGACGGATGAGTTCGGCCTGCCGGTGCGGCTCGATTGGGCTGCGAATTATCGCGGCCGCTCGGCAATCGTCTATGGCCATACGCCGACGCCGGATGCGGAATGGGTCAACAACACGATCTGCGTCGACACGGGCTGCATCTTCGGCGGCAAGCTCACCGCACTGCGCTGGCCGGAGCGGGAACTGGTCGAGGTTCCGGCGGCGCGCGTCTATTGCGAACCGGCGCGCCCGTTCGTCGCCGCGCCGGAGACCGCCTTGCAGGCCGAGGCGGATCGGCTTCTCGATCATGCCGATGTGTCGGGACGGCGATGGATCGACACGACGCTGCTGCGCCGCATTCCGATAGCCGAGGAGAATTCGGCGGCGGCGCTCGAAGCGATGAGCCGTTTCGCCCTCGCGCCGCAATGGCTCGTCTATCTCCCGCCGACCATGTCGCCGGTGGAGACGAGCGCGCGCGACGGCTTTCTCGAGCGACCGGAGGAAGCCTTCGCCTTTTTCCGCGAGCGCGGCCAAAGGGAAGTCGTGCTCGAGGAAAAGCACATGGGCTCGCGCGCCGTCATCGCGCTCTGCCGCGACGTCGATGTGGCGCGGCGCCGCTTCGGCGTCCTCTCCGGCGAGAGCGGCCAGATCTGGACGCGCTCGGGCCGCGCCTTTTTCGCGGACGCCGCCGAATGCGAGGCATTGCTCGCGCAGCTGCGCGCCGCCTGCGACACCGCGCGCCTCTGGGAGACGCTCTCGACCGATTGGCTCCTGTTCGATGCGGAGATCATGCCCTGGTCCGCCAAGGCCTCGGCGCTGATCGACCAGCAATATGCGCCTGTAGCCGCCGCGAGCCACTCCGGGCTCGCCCTCGCCCATGACGCCGCCGCGCGCGCCGCCGCTCGCGGCGTTCCTGCCGATGCCCTGCGCGATCGGCTCGCGATCCGCGCCGAAAAAGCCGCGCGCTATGGCGAGGCATGGAAGCCCTATGTCTGGCCGGTTCGCTCGCTCGACGATCTGCGCGTCGCCCCGTTCCATCTGCTGGCGAGCGAAGGCGCGACGCATTTCGACAAGGATCATCTCTGGCACATGTCGATCGCCGAGACATTGGCTGCGTCCAGCGCGCAGAATGTCACGACGACCCGCTGGCTCCGCCTCGCTCTGGACAACGCCTCGGCCTGCGAGGCGGCGGCGCGCTGGTGGGAGGAGCTGACGGAATCGGGTGGCGAAGGCATGGTCGTGAAGCCGCGAGACTTCGTCGCGCGCGGCGCCAAGGGGCCGATCCAGCCGGCGCTGAAAGTGCGCGGCCCGGAATATCTGCGCATCATCTACGGCCCGGAATATGACCTGCCGGAACATCTCGAACGCCTACGCCAACGCGGCCTCGGCGCCAAAAGGACCAACGCCCTGCGCGAATTCGCGCTCGGTCATGAAGCCCTGACGCGCTTTACCGCCGGCGCGCCCTTGCGCAAGACCCATGAATGCGTTTTCGCGATCCTCGCGCTGGAGAGCGAGCCGATCGATACGAGGCTCTGAATTACAGGGTTTCCAACGCGGGGGCTACTCTCACGTCGCTTTTTTATGGGTAATGTTGTCCAAGATGCGCCATAAGCCGTCACTCGTCGCGGACGACCAGAGGGGCCGCTTTCCCTGGATTTCGCGGACATTCGTCGCGTCGGATCGCCCGAACACAGACGTTCGAGCGCTACGCGGGCGCGACTATGAAGTTTATCCTCGCCGACATATCGGCGCGCTAGAGTGCGCTGCCCCATCAAGATGGGATGCTATTATTCAACCGGGCAATGGGGCGTGCAGCAACGCCATCGCTGTCGCTCTCGAAGCGGCGAGCTCGGCGTTCCATCGCTCCAGAATCTCCGCATCCGGCGCATCGCGACCTGCGAATTGCGCGAGATATTCCGCACGATCGGCTTGGCGAGTGGAAACAGGAACCGAACCGGCGAGGCGACGCGCCTCGGCGATTCGCTCAGCTTCTCTTCCTGTCGCATTGCCGAGCCGAGTCTCTGCGTCATGGATAGACCGCCAGAGCGACGTCACCTCGGCATGGCGCGTCGCGAAGGCGATGTCGAATAGCGCACGAACGATCCCCGGCCGATGGCGCCCGAGGTCGAAGTCATAGTCGAAAATATTCTCGCTGCGCAGGTCGAAAGGATTGATGAGAGCCTCGCTCCCGGTCCGACGATAGGCGTCGGGACGCGCCGGATGCCGTACGCTGTCCGCTTCCAGCAATATTTTCTGTCCGTCGCAGGAGAGGACGAAGTCGACGAAGGCCTTCGCCGTATCGAATTTCCGGGTCGACGAGGTGACGGCGATATTGCTCGGCAGAAATGCGGTGCGCGCTGGATAAGCGAAGGCGATCGGCGCGCCATTGGCGCGAGCCGAGAGCGCCAGGAAATCGATCGTCAGTCCGATCGGCGCTTCGCTCTCCTCGACCGAGGCGGTGGGGCCGCGCCCGTGCGCAACGAGGCGAGCATTGGCGACGAGCTCGCTCACGATCGCCCAGCCGCGCTCCCAGCCCTCTGCTTGCAAGATGACGTCATATAAAGCCGGCGCAAATCCGACCTTGCTCGGAACGGGAGCGACGATTTGGTCGGCAAAAATAGGCGAGGCGAGATCGCCCCAGCTTTTCGGCTCGGGCAGGCCGCGCTCCCGAAGCAGAGACGGATTGAGCGCGAAGCCGTAGCCTGCGAGGTCGTAGGCCTCGTACGTCCCGGACGGATCCGACAGCGGCTGATTGCCGACGCGCCCCGGCAGGACCGCGCGATCGACGGCGATCGGGCGGAGCGCTCCCTGATCACGTAGAAGGGGGAAGTTGGGAGAAGGCGCCCAATAGACGTCGACGCCTCCCTGGTCTGGTCCACTCAACAGAGCGAGAGCGTCGCGTGAGTGCTTCCAGACGAATTGGACATGGGCCTCCGGGTATCGTCGTTCGAACTCCCGCTCGTATCGCGTCGTGAGCTCTTCGGGAAAGCTGGTCACCACGATGAGCGGGGCATTATCGGCGCGCGCACGCGGCGACAGGCTGCAAGTGAGAGCGAACGCCGCGGGCGCAGCGCCGATGAGCAAGCTCCGGCGGGTCGGGGAGGAGGAGAACAACGCCATAGGAGCCTCGCTATATGTTCATTTTACATGTTTATAGAGATATTGCAGCGCAGCATTGAAAGTCAATATAGACAGAGGTGGTGAAAATAGGCGGATGGCGCCGATTCTAACGGCAGCCGCCCAAAAAACTTGCTAAGACTCGACATGTAATGCGTGTATATAGATCCCCAATCGGCCGCTCTCCGCGGCGGCTTCGCTGCGACCGTACGACAATCGATTGCGGAAGAGCGGCCGAGAGCGATGCTCTCAATTTCGAAAAAGGGCTAACGGCGTGAGCAAGCATGACGTCCATGACGTTCTCAAATTCGAGCATCCCGGCGCGGGGCGTCGCCGGGGCCGCGCGACGCCGAAGGGTCGTCAGATCGACCCCGACGCCGCGCATGAGATCGCCGAGCTGCTGGGCGACAGATCGCGCCAGCGCGATCTTCTGATCGAATATCTGCATTTCATTCAGGATCGCTATCAGCAGATTTCCGCCGCGCATCTCGCCAGCCTCGCCGATGAGATGGGCCTCTCCTTCGCCGAGGTTTTCGAGACGGCGACATTCTACGCGCATTTCGACGTGGTGAAGGAGGGCGATCCGAAAATTCCGTCGATCACCATCCGGGTCTGCGAGTCGGTCTCCTGCATGATTCACGGCTCGGAGCGGCTGTTCGCCGAATTGCAGGCGAAGGCTGGCCCAGATATTCGCGTCGTGCGCGTGCCATGCGTCGGCCGCTGCGACACGGCGCCGGTCGCCGAGGTCGGTCATTATTTCGTCGATGCGGCGAAGACCGAGACAGTGCTGCACGCGGCCGAGCATGGCCACACCCATCCCGATATTCCCGACTACATCGGCTATGACGCCTATGTCGCGGCGGGCGGCTATGCGCTGTTGGCGAAAATCCGTACGGGCGAATTCAGTGTCGATGCGGTCCTCGACGGTCTCGATCATTCGGGTCTGCGCGGTCTCGGCGGCGCCGGTTTTCCGACGGGCCGTAAATGGCGGTCGGTGAGGGCCGAGAAGGGGCCGCGCCTCATGTGCGTCAATGGCGACGAGGGCGAGCCGGGCACATTCAAGGATCGCTTTTATCTCGAGCGCGATCCGCATCGTTTCCTCGAAGGGATGCTGATCGGCGCGCATGTCGTCGACGTCACCGACGTCTATATCTATCTGCGCGACGAATATCCGGCGATCCATGAAATTCTGCGGCGCGAGATCGCCAAGCTTCCGCCGGGCGGCCCGCAGGTTCATCTGCGCCGCGGCGCCGGCGCTTACATCTGCGGCGAAGAATCTTCGCTCATCGAGAGCGTCGAAGGCAAACGCGGGCTGCCGCGGCAAAAGCCGCCTTTTCCATTCCAGGTCGGCCTTTTCGGCCGTCCGACGCTCATCAACAATGTCGAGACGCTCTATTGGATGCGCGACATTCTGGAGAAGGGCGCCGATTGGTGGGCCAGCCAGGGCCGCAACGGCTCCAAGGGCCTGCGCAGCTATTCCGTCTCCGGCCGCGTCAAGGAGCCGGGCATGAAGCTCGCGCCCGCCGGCCTCACCATTCGCGAGCTCATCGACGAATGCTGCGGCGGCATGGCCGAGGGCCATAGCTTCGCGGCCTATCTGCCGGGCGGCGCATCGGGCGGCATTCTGCCGGCCTCCATGGGGGATATCCCGCTCGATTTCGGCAAGCTCGAGGAATATGGCTGCTTCATCGGCTCCGCCGCCGTCGTCGTGCTCTCTGACAAGGACGACATACGCGACGTGTCGATCAATCTCATGCGCTTCTTCGAGGACGAGAGCTGCGGGCAATGCACGCCCTGCCGCGTCGGCACGGCGAAGGCCGTGAAGCTGATGGAGCGCCCGATATGGGACGAGGCGCTGCTCGCCGAATTGTCTCAGACGATGCGGGACGCCTCGATCTGCGGCCTGGGGCAGGCCGCCTCCAATCCTCTGATGAGCGTGATCCGCTATTTCGGGCCCATGATCGAGCCGCGGCAGGCGGCCGAGTGAGCGATCTTTTCGGATGGAAGCGATGACCGACAAAATTTCTTTCGAGCTCGACGGCCAGACGGTCGAAGCCGCGCCCGGCGAGACGATCTGGCAGGTGGCCAAGCGGGTCGGAACGGAAATCCCGCATCTTTGCTTCTCGCCCGAGCCCGATTATCGCCCGGACGGCAATTGCCGCGCCTGCATGGTCGAGATCAAAGGGGAGCGCGTGCTCGCAGCCTCCTGTATGCGCAAGCCGACCGCGGGATTGAAGGTAGAGACGCAGAGCGCCCGCGCCGTCACGGCGCGTAAGATGGTGATGGAGCTGATCGTCGCTGATCAGCCGCCGCGTGAGACGACGCATGATCCTTCATCCAAGCTCTGGATCTGGGCGGAGAAGAGCGGCGTGACGACGAGCCGTTTCCCCGCGGCGGAGCGCTGGGAGGGAGACGCGAGCCATCCCGCCATGCGCGTCAATCTCGACGCCTGCATCCAATGCGGTCTCTGCGTGCGCGGATGCCGCGAGATACAGGTCAATGATGTGATCGGCGTCGCCTATCGCAATCATCATTCGAAGATCGTCTTCGATTTCGACGATCCGATGGGCGAATCCACCTGCGTCGCTTGCGGCGAATGCGTGCAGGCCTGCCCGACCGGCGCATTGATGCCGGCGGCGCTGATCGACGACGCCACGCAGCAGCGCAAGTTCCATCCCGACCGCACGGTCGATTCGCTCTGTCCCTTCTGCGGCGTCGGCTGTCAGGTCTCCTATCAGGTCAAGGACGATCGCATCGTCTATGCCGAGGGCAAGAACGGCCCGGCGAACCATAATCGCCTCTGCGTGAAGGGGCGCTTCGGCTTCGATTACATTCATCACCCGCATCGCCTGACCAAGCCGCTCATTCGTCTGCCGAACGCACCGAAGAGCGCGGACGCTCAGGTGGACCCGGCCAATCCCTTCACCCATTTCCGCGAGGCGAGCTGGGAAGAGGCGCTGGACGCGGCGTCGGCAGGACTCGCCCGCGTGCGCGATGCGCATGGCTCGAAAGCGCTCGCCGGCTTCGGCTCGGCCAAGGGCTCGAATGAAGAGGCCTATCTGTTCCAAAAGCTCGTGCGCACGGGATTCGGCTCCAACAACGTCGATCACTGCACGCGCCTCTGCCACGCCTCCTCCGTCGCCGCGCTGATTGAGGGACTGAACTCCGGCGCGACGACGGCGCCCTTCATAGCGGCGCTCGACGCCGAGCTCATCGTCGTCATCGGCTCTAATCCGACGAGCAATCATCCGGTCGCCGCGAGCTTCATCAAAAATGCGGCGAAGCGCGGCGCCAAGCTCGTGGTCATGGACCCGCGCCGCCAGCCCTTGTCGCGCCACGCATGGAAGCATCTTTCGTTCAAGCCCGGCGCGGATGTGGCGCTGCTCAACGCGATGCTGCATACGATCATCACGGAAGGCCTGACCGACGAGCAATATATCGCCGGCTACACGGAAAATTACGAGGAGCTGCGCCAGCGCATCGTCGATTTTCCGCCCGAGAAGATGCAGGATGTTTGCGGGATCGACGCGCAAACCATCAAGGAGGTGGCGCGCGCTTATGCGACCTCGCGTTCCTCCATCATCTTCTGGGGCATGGGCGTCAGCCAGCATGTCCACGGAACGGACAATGTGCGCTGCCTGATCGCGCTGGCGCTCGTCACTGGACAGGTCGGCCGGCCCGGGACCGGCCTGCATCCGCTGCGCGGCCAGAACAATGTGCAGGGCGCGTCGGATGCGGGCATCATCCCGATGGTCTATCCGGATTATCAATCGGTCGAGAAGGCCGAGGTGCGCGAATTCTTCGAGGAGCTCTGGGGGCAAAAGCTCGATCCCAAGCGCGGGCTGACCGTCGTCGAGATCATGAATGCGATTCACGCCGATGAAATCCGCGGCATGTATATCGAGGGCGAGAATCCGGCTATGTCTGACCCGGACCTCAATCATGCGCGCGCCGCGCTCGCCAAGCTCGAGCATCTCGTCGTGCAGGACCTCTTTGTCACGGAGACGGCCTTCCACGCCGACGTCATTCTTCCGGCTTCCGCCTTCGCCGAAAAGACGGGGACCTTCACCAATACGGATCGTCGCGTCCAGATGGCGCGCGCGGTGGTGCCGCCGCCGGGCGACGCGCGTCAGGACTGGTGGATCATTCAGGAGGTGGCGAAGCGCCTCGGCTGCGACTGGAGCTATTCCGGCCCCTCGGAGATTTTCGCCGAAATGGTGAGGACGATGCCGTCGCTGAATAATATTACCTGGGAGCGGCTAGAGCGCGAGGGCGCCGTGACCTATCCGGTCGATGCGCCGGATCAGCCCGGCAATGAGATCATCTTTGCATCAGGCTTTCCGACGGCGAGCGGGCGCGGCAAGATCGTGCCAGCCAATGTGTCGCCGCCGGACGAATTGCCGGATGCAGACTATCCGATGGTGTTGTCGACGGGCCGCGTGCTCGAGCATTGGCACACGGGCTCGATGACGCGCCGCGCCGGCACGCTGGACGAGATCGAGCCCGAGGCGACCGCGTTCATGACGCCCAAGGACATGCGGCGGATGGGGCTCGCAGCCGGAGACTTCATCCTGCTGGAGACGCGCCGAGGCGCGATCGAGGTCAAGGTGCGCGCCGACCGCGATGTGCCGGAGAACTTCGTTTTCATGCCCTTCTGCTATGCGGAAGCGGCCGCCAATCTGCTGACCAATCCGGCGCTCGATCCCTTCGGCAAGATTCCGGAGTTCAAATTCTGCGCGGCGCGGGTTCGGCCGGCGTTGGCGCAGAACGCCGCAGAGTAAGGCGACGCCCGCGGACGTTTCACGAAGCGTCCGCGGATTACCTCAAAAGCGCATAATCGACGAAGGCGACCTTGTCGCCCGGGGCGACGCGCTCGACATCCTCTGCCAATTCGACGAAGCCATGCGTCCGCGTGAGCGACGTCAGCACGGCCGCGCCCTCGACCGGATATTTCTCTGCGATCGTATCGCCCGTCGCGTCGTCGCGGAGCGACACGCGCACATATTCGCGCCGCCCTTTCTTTTTCTTATATTTGAAGCCGGATGTGACCGCGAGCCTGCGCGCCGGCTCGAATGCGGCGCCTAAGAGAGCCGCGATCAGCGGCCTCACGACATGAACGAAAGTGACGAAGACGGCGACGGGGTTTCCGGGCAGGCCGACGAAAGGCGTTCCGCCGATCACGCCCATGGCGACGGGGCGACCGGGCTTGATGGCGAGACGCCAGAAGGCGAGCGAATCCTCCGCGCCGATCGCCTTCTTCACATGGTCTTCTTCTCCGACCGACACGCCGCCCGAGGTCAATACGAGATCGTGCGTCGCCGCCGCCTCGTGCAAGGCTCTGCTGATGATGTCGGGATCGTCGGCGAGCACGCCGAGATCGTCGACCTCGACGCCGAGGCGCCCGAGCAGCGCATGCAGCAGAAAACGGTTCGCGTCGTAGATCGCCGCCGGACGCAATGGCTCGCCAGGGGAAAGCACTTCGTCTCCGGTGGAAAAAATCGCCGCACGTAAGCGCCGCCGAACGGGAAGATGCGCGACGCCGAGCGCGGCGGCGAGGCCTATGTCTTCCGGTGTGAGGCGCCGGCCCTTCGGCAAGGCCGGATCACCGGCGCTTATGTCTTCGCCGCGCAGGCGCCGGTTGGCGCCGAGCGTGAGGCCCGGGGGCAGCGCGACGGAACCGTCCTCCAGCAGACGGCAATCCTCCTGCATGAAGATGGTGTCCAGTCCTTCCGGCATGGACGCGCCGGTGAAGATGCGCACGGCGGCGGCGCTCTCCAACGCCGGCTCCGGCGCATGTCCCGCCGCCACGCGGCTGCCGACCGGGAGGATGGTCTCGGCGCCCGGCGTCAGATCGCCGAAGCGAACCGCATAACCGTCGACGGCCGAATTGTCGAAGCGAGGCAAATCGATCGGCGCGACGAGCGCCTCGGCGAGAACGCGCCCCTCGGCGGCAAAGAGCGAAACACTCTCGAGTCCCTCGACGCATGGGATGCGTGCGAGTAGGAGCGCGACCGCGTCATCGACGCGCATCGGCTTCTCGCCGGCCGAAAAACTGTCCTTGCCGAGCTGCGCCATGTCTAATCCTTCTCGGAATCAAAGCTCGCATACGCTGTTTCGAGCGTCGCTATGGTCTCGTCTATCGGGCGAGCGTGCGCGTCGATCAGATCTGCTATTCTCTCGACATCGTCGAGCGAGGCGTGAGGAAGCGCGCCTTCCGCCAGATCGCTCGCCAGCGCCACGATCGTCTCGTCATTGGGATGGAGAAAGGGCTTGCCATTGGCCGCGCGATGAACCTCGATCTTGATATGCGGATCGGTCTTGAAGCCCTCGACCAGAACCAGGTCGACGGGGGCGAGCATCCGCAACAGATCGGCGAGACGCGGCTCCGGGGCGCCGCGCAATTCGTGCATCAGGACGAAGCGATTGGAGGATGAGACCAGCACCTCCGTCGCGCCCGCCTCGCGATGCAGCCACGAGTCCTTGCCCGGCTTGTCGACGTCGAAATTGTGATGCGCGTGCTTGAGCGTCGAGACGGTGAGGCCGCGCTCGCGTAGAAGCGGAACCAGTTTCACGATGAGCGTGGTCTTTCCTGCGCCGCTCCAGCCGGCGAAGCCGATCACGCGCATGGCGTCTCGCTTTCTTTCGGCGCGCCGGCGGTGAAGCCCATGCCGCCCAACTCCCTCCGCACATCCTCTCGGCCGAGCGCCTCGATGAAGGCGCGAACGGCGGGGACCTCGCACCGCGAAAGCGGGATCACGAAGTCATAATGCTCCTCGCCGATCGGGAGAAAACTCAATCCATAGGCGCGCGCTACGGGCTCGATCGCGACCCCCCAATCGGCGCGCTGCTGCGCGACCGCCGCCGCCACGGCATTGTGTGAGCTCGGCTGATTCCAATAGCCATTCGGACGCGCGGCGCCGATTAGTCGATCGATCATGATACGCGTGCCGGAGCCCTGATTACGATTGACCATGAGGCAGGTGGGATCGGCCAGCGCCGCAGAGATCGCCGCCTCGACGGCGCAGCCTTCGAAGCGGGCGTCGCCGGCGCGAAAGACGAGGCCTTGCATGCGTCGCCATCCTCGAACCAAGCGCTGCTCCGGTCCGAGGAAGGGCGCATTGTAGACCCCGGTCTTCTCGTCCATCAGATGGATCGGCGCAATGTCGCATTCGTTCCGCCGTGCGGCCGCGAGCCCGCCCATGCTGCCGATCGCGACGACGCGAACGGCTATTCCCGCCTCGGCCAGCGCGTCGATGATGATTTCGAGCCCGATGCAATGCGAGCCCATGATCACGAGATCGGGGACGCGCAGCTCTGGATCGAACAGCGTCACCTGCATGCGCGCGCCGGCTTCGAGATGATCGGCCAGCGCGTCGATCCTCAGAAATCCGTCGGCGCGGGCGAAGCCGGAAACGGCTCCCGATCCCTTGCCCAAGGGAAAGGCTTTCAGCCCGTCCTCGCGCTGCGTCAACGCCACCATCACGAACTCGGTCCGACCGAGGTCGGAGAGGATCGGAAATGGAGTCGTCGCCTCGACCGAGGCGTCGAGACGCGCGCCGAGCCCGCTCATCGCGCGAATGACCGGCGCGACGAAATCATGGAAGGTGAACATGGCCGAGGTCGGGAACCCCGGCAATATGACGACGGGCTTGCCATCGACGACGGCGAGGCACAGCGGCTTTCCCGGCTTCAAGGCGACGCCATGGGCGATTATTCCCGGCTCGCCGAGCCGCGCCACGACGCGATAGGTCAAATCTCCCGCGCTTTTCGACGTGCCGCCGGACAGAATGACGCCGTCGCATCGTGCGAGCGCATCTCGCAGAGCCGCCTCCAGCGCCGCCTCATCGTCGCCTATGGCGCCGAGAACGATGGGCGCGCCGCCGTTCTCCTGCACCGCCGCGGCGACGATCGGCGCGTTGGAGTCATAGATCGCCGCTGGGCGCAGCGGCTCGCCCGGCTGGACGAGCTCGTCGCCGGTCGAGAGGATCGCGACGCGCGGCCTGCGATAGACTGCGACGCTGGCGACGCCGCAGGCCGCCATCATGCCGATCTCGCGGGAGCCGATCCGGCATCCGCGCCGCAGCAGCGTTTCGCCGCGCGCGATATCGGCGCCGGCGAAGCCGATGTTCTGCCCCGGCGCCAGCGCACGACGGATTAGAACGTCGTCGGCCTCGCCCGGATCGCTGTGCTCCACCATGCAAACGGCGTCGGCGCCGCGCGGCAGAGGGCCGCCCGTCGCGATCGGCGTCGCGGAGCTTGCCGCGACTTCGAGGCGTGGAGCGGTTCCGCAGGCGATCGATTCTGGATTGAGCGCGAGGCAAATCGGCGCCTGCTCGCTCGCGCTCGTGAGGTCGCCGGCTCGAACGGCGAAGCCATCGACCAGCGCCCTATCGAAAGGCGGAACGTCGATCGGCGAACGAAGCGTTTGCGACGTGACGCGGCCGAGACTTTCGCCGAGCGAGACGGTCTCTTCGCCGAGCGGCCGCATGGCGAGGCAGGCGTAGAAGCGCCGCATCGCCTCCTCGCGCGAGAGCACGGTGAGGAATTGCTCTTGCGTCACTGCCGAGATGTCGCGATGGTCGTCGGTCTTGCTCATGCGCTTCGAGCCGATCTCACAAGAATTGCCCGGTCACGATCTCACCGGCCGCGAAACCTTCGGACTGGGCGTCCACGAGCAGCCAAGCGTCGGCATTGGCGATCGCCGAATAGGGGATGTCCCCCGTTGCCAAAGGCTCCCACCGAGCGCCCGTCTTTGCCTCGCCGTCCAGGCGGCGCAGCAATGTCAATTCGCTGACCCCCGGCGCGGATACGATCTTTCGAGTCGAAGGCAAGCTGGCGGTCCCGTCGCGAGATGTGGCGCCGGCGAGCCGGCGCAGGCACGGGCGGATAAGCAAGAGCCAAGCCGCCAAAGCGGACTCGAGACGCGCGCCGACGAAGATGGTCGCCGTCTCGGATGAGTGGGGCGCTCCCGGCGACTCTCGAACCGCGCAACCCGTCATCTCTCCCGGACGCATCGCGATGCACGAGAACAGCGTTCTCTCCTGTCGCTGCGCGCGATCGCGCCATTCGCTCGGATCGACGACGAGGATGATATCTGCCATCTCCAAAGGGTCGGCTCGCGCAGCCGTGTCGATCATGGCGCAGTCGGCGCCCTCTTGCTTCGCGAGATCCGCGAGCCAATCGCCGACGACGCCGGCCCCGACGATCATTACGCGCGGAATGCGCACGAGCGCGTCACTGATCTCAGCGATTTTCAGGAGAGCAATATGTCGCTCGTCCAGTCGGGTTCCCGCGGTGGCGATAATCTCTCCGCGACGCAAATCATTTCCGGCGGCGCGCATGCCTTCGCCCCGTGCGATCGCTCCCCAAATCTCGAAAGCGCCGGACTGGTCCGACGCCTTTGGCAATGGAAGAACCGCGTCGGCGAAATCGGGCAGCGTTTCCCCGATACTGACGCGCCGAGGAACCGTGCTCGAAATTCCCGGCGCATAGGGCGAAGCGCCGAGCGTGTCATCCGCCTTGATCGCCCATCCGTCGTCGAGGGCCTGGTGAAAAGGCGGTATCGCCGCCGGCGCTTCGATGTCTGCCGCCGCGACCCGATGAAGCGCGGCCGCAGTCTCGACGCGTCGCGGCGTCACTGCGCGCGTCGTGGCGGCGACCAGTGAAACGGCCTGCTCCAGCGACTGTCGACCCGGCTGTGCGTGGTCCATGGGACCCCATTCGATATGGCTACGGAGCTCATTCCTCGTTCGTGTGTCGAAGGTCGATAGATTAGGCTCGAGCACTACGAGCCTCGAACCATCGACAGATTTTCGAGCGCCCGGCTCACGTTTCGGCGACGATTTTTCCGATGTCGCGGATATCATATCCGCCAATGTTCTCGAATTCGTTCCTGAACCTATCGGAGCGCAGGATTTTCAACATTGTCGCTATTTCGGCTGTCTCGAGCTGCTCCTTCTTGATGACAATGTCGTAGCGCTCCTTCTTGAGCGGAACGAAATCGACATTCTCGACCTGTCGGGCAATTTTCTCGTTGCCGACAGCAACATCCGCGTCGCCTCTCCCCACCGCGCTCGCCACAGTGAGATGCGACTGGTTCTCATTGTCGTAACCCTTGATTCTGCTGCCGTATAGCTCCAGTAGGCCGAGGTTTTCGTCGAGCAGCACGCGTGAGCCGGCGCCCTTCTCGCGATTGATCATCGTGATGTCGTCTCGCGCGAGATCGCGCCACGAGCGGATGCCTTTCGGATTGCCCTTGGCGACGTAAAAACCTTGCATACGGTAGGTGACATTCACGATCAGGCAACGGACTCCGGGCACGAGCGCTCTGACATAGGGCGCGTTGTAGTCGTCGGTCGAACTATCCCAAAGATGTGCGGTCGCGGCGCCCACCTTATCCAAATAGAGGGAGACGAGGCTGTCATAGCTGCCGATGTAGGCCCGCAACGCCATCACGCCATGCATGCGCATGAAGTTCGAAAGAATGTCGAGTATCAGATCCTGGCCGCAGATGACGAAACCATTCGCGCTTCGGCGTTCCGGCGACAAATCGAAATAACGGTCCTCGTCGAGCGCCGACGGACCATTGCGTATCGCAGCGCGCGCGGTCTTGCCGGACCGTTCGACGTATTCCCGCACATGAGCTTCGGTGAATCGGATCTTTCGACCGACCTTGTAATGGCCGATGTCGCCGTTCTTGATCAGGCCATATACGCCACTCTTGCTGACATGCAGCATCTCGGCGACGTCCTCGGCGGTCAGGGCGCGACGTTCGTCTGGCAGCACGGCCTATATCCATATCGGTAGCATTTCGTATCTTTTCGCATATTTCTGATGCGGCGTCACCTCGTTTCAGTCCCTTCATATTTACATTGATGCTTTTCCATTGCATTTGAAGCCGCGTTTTCGAGGCTAGCGAACCACTATCTTCGATTTCGGCTGATTTCGTACTGTTTCGGGTATCGCGTCGTGCGTCGCGATCCGAAACCCATCGGAGGTCCGATATGCCCGTTCCGTCAGAGTCCGCGTCGTCATCCACTGTGGGCGAGAACGGTGGAACCAATCGGCTCATGACGAAGCCCAGGCAGGCTTTCGCTTTCGTCGGCGGCGCAGCGATCGGCGCGCTCGGCGGGCTGATAGGTCTCGGCGGCGCGGAATTTCGACTGCCGCTGCTCATCGGGCCGTTTCGATTTCGCGCCCTCGAGGCGGTCATCCTCAACAAGGCGATGAGCCTCATCGTCGTCGCGACCGCTCTGCCGTTTCGCGCCGCGTCCGTCCCCTTTGCAGCTGTCGCCTCCAATTGGCCGATCATTCTCAATTTGCTCGCAGGCAGCTTGGTGGGCGCGTGGCTCGGAGCAGGATGGGCGACGAAGCTGAGCTCCCGCAACTTGTATCGGATCCTCGCCGTGCTTCTGGTGCTGATCGCCGGAGCGCTGGCTTTCGGACATGGCGCGACGACGGCGTCCGCGCACGTTTCGGGACCGTTGCTGATCGTCGCCGGCGTGGTCGCGGGCTTCGGCATCGGGATCGTCGCCTCGCTTATGGGAGTCGCGGGAGGCGAGCTGTTGATTCCGACTCTGGTGCTGCTCTTCGACGCCGACATCAAGCTCGCCGGCAGCCTCTCGCTCGCCGTGAGTCTGCCGACCATGATCGTCGGCTTCACTCGTTACAGCCGCGACAGCGCCTTTGGCGTCGTGACCCGCAACAAGACGTTCGTCCTCATCATGGCGTTGGGCTCGATCGCGGGAACCTTCATAGGCGGACGTCTTCTCGGGATCGCGTCGGATCAGCTCTTGATCCCGGCTCTCTCCTTGATTCTCGTGGCATCGTCGGTGAAGGTCTGGCGCCACGAATAAATCGGCGGGAGTACCCGCTCTTCCTCAAACGACGACCTCCTTTCGCCTGGACACGGGAATGTCTCCTATCGGCGCAGCCGGACGTCCGCCGTTCGCATGGCGCGGGTCCGAAATGGGTCATGAACTAAACCGCTCTCGCGGTAGTTTGCGGCCGGCGTTTCGGGCGGGCTGCGGGTAACGGGTGGTCGGCGAACTGTCTGAAGATCGTGGGGTTAGCAACCTCGCTTCAGACAGGAGCAACGCATGACAATGGAGTGCGTCACCCCGCTTCGCCGGCGCATGATCGAAGACATGACCATCCGCCATATGGCCTCGGAGACCCAGCGCAATTACATCCGCGCGGTCAAGACCTTGGCGGTCTTCCTTGGCCGATCTCCGGATGCCGCCACGGCCGAAGACCTGCGTCTTTTCCAATTGCACTTGACCGCGACCCACGTCCGCCCGCCGACGATCAACATGACGGTCTCAGCATTGCGGTTCTTTTTCGGCGTGACGCTCGATCGGGCCGACGCGACCCGCCATCTGACCTTCGTCCATGAGCCGCGCAAGCTGCCGGTCGTCCTCAGCCCCGAGGAGGTCACGCGCCTGCTGGAGGCGGCGCCCGGCGTCAAATACAAGGCCGCGCTCGGCGTCGCCTATGGCGCCGGCCTGCGCGTCTCCGAGGTGGTCTCGCTGAAAGTCTCGGACATCGACAGCACGCGCATGTTGCTCCGCGTCGAGCGAGGCAAGGGCGGCAAGGATCGCCACGCGATGCTCTCGCCGCGGCTGCTGGAGCTCTTGCGCGACTGGTGGCGCATCGCGCGCCCGCCGGTCTGGCTGTTCCCCGGGCAGGATCCGATCAATCCGATAACGACGCGCCAGCTCGATCGGGCCTGTCACGCGGCGGCCCAAACGGCCGAGATCGCCAAGCGCGGCACCCCGCATACGCTGCGGCACAGCTTTGCGACCCACCTGCTCGAGCAGAACATCGATATCAGGGTGATCCAGGTTCTGCTCGGCCACGCCAAGCTCGACACCACCGCGCTCTACACGCGCGTCGCCGCCAACACCATCCATGTCCATGCTGCGGCGGCCGCATGATCGTCGTCGAGACGTTCGAAGGCGGACGCGCTTCGCGCGGCTTTTCGTTCTCGAAGATCAGGATCGACAGCTCATGATCGCGATCATCTCATTCCCGGCCTCGCAACCGTGCTCCTTGTCGCCGCAGATCGCTCTACGGCTGCGACGCTACTCGCACGAATCTGCGCCGGGCGCTGTCCATCACCGTCCCCGCCGCGAAAACTCCGATGCCATCGCCGACAAAGAATGCTCCTTCGCGCCCCTCCGTCACTCGAAATCGGCCCTGACGACGGCGCCTGTCATTCCAACGCCCCGTCGAGGCTCTTCGCCGACGCATAAATCCCCATAGCTCGCGCCGGCGACGGCGCCCTTCCGACTCGCGGTTTCCTTCCTTGGAGGTTTTCGGATGCCGGCCCCACGGCTGCGCAACGGCGCGTGCTCGCAAAGGGCCGGCATCCGAAAACCTTTACACACAGTTCCTCCTTCGCCTTCGGGAAGGGGGAACTCGCGCCATGAGCGGTCATTCGTCGCGGACGACCCGAGGGACCGCTTTCCCTGGATTTCGCGGACGTTCGCGGCGGCGGATCGGCTGGACATAGAGCTGCGGCTTCCGAGGCTCGGCTGAAGCTCTCGTGACCCGTTTCGCTCCCTGAGACGGTCGCGGGGTTCGCTATGCCAAGTTGTCGGTATGCGTTTGCGCGCGGCGGCGGCGAGTATCGGCGATTTCGCGCGCGATCGGAAGCCTGCGGTCGAAGGCCGGCTCGGCGATGGGCGCGACGAAGATCGCCGGATCGGCGCCGTCGCCGACGTCGACCTGGCACATGAGGCCGAAGGCGTCGCCAGCGTCGAACGCATTGGTCACTGTGCATCGGCGATCCGAGCCCCGGCTGCGCGAGGCCGCAATCGACGCGGTCAAAGGTCGACTTGCTCTGAAATGCTGAGAGCGTCGTCGACATCGATGCCGAGATAGCGCGCCGTGCTTTCCAATTTGGTATGCCCGAGCAAGAGTTGGATGGCGCGCAAATTGCCAGTCTTCTTATAGATCTGCGCTGCCTTGGTTCGCCGCATGGAATGCGTTCCATAAGCGGAGCTATCGAGTCCGGCGCTCGCGACCCATTTCTGCACGATTCGCGCATATTGCCGAGTAGAGATATGCGGCCGCGTCGTGAAGCGGCTCGGGAAGAGATACCCGCCATTGACCACATCACGGCCGTCGAGCCATTCCTGGACCGATCGACGGGTTTGCTCGGTCACCTCGAATTGAACTGGGCGGCCCGTTTTCTTCTGGATCACGACAGCGCGGTCGCGCACACGGCCGCCGACACAGACGTCATTCACTTGCAAACGCACGAGGTCGCAGCCTCGCAGCTTGCTATCGATCGCGAGATTGAACATGGCGAGATCGCGCTTGCGGCTTTCGAGCTGCAAGCGAACCCGTATTGTCCAGACGTCTTTCGGCCTCAGCGGTCGTTTCTGGCCGAGCAGGCGTCCTTTGTTCCAAGGGTCATGATTGCGCGGTGCGCTGGCTGAATCGGAACTCGGCATGATCGTCCCCATCGGAGCCGACCCCTTCCTCCCTGGCGCCCATGAAGTGGGTGAGGCAGCTATGTATGCGCGCCGACGCGGCTTTCCATCCTCGGAAGCTCGAAAGCGATCCTTAGCAGTCCAGGCGCCGCTCGACGCCGAGTAGGAAATGCGCCGTTGCGAAGGCGGCCCGCGCAGAACAGCAGTTACGCAAGACGTGGTGGAACCAGGTGCGCGGCGTCTATCGGCAAGCATGGAGGGCGTCACGGTCACGGCGCCCCTGACGACAGCAAAGAGCTCGCGGCATAGGCTCGTTCTACGCGCGGAGGCAGCCACCGCAGGATCCTAATTTGCACCGAGAAGCAAGCAGAGCCCCATTGGAGGCGCCGTGACAGGATGCACAACCGCTGAGCATCAGTATGTCACGGTCACAGCGATGACATCTGAATACGCTCCGACAGGCGGCGTCTGACCTGAGAACACGCGTCCGAAGATCGTGAGCGACTGCGCTGATGCGTTCCCGGTTCCCGCCACCGTGTTCGCGCCGATCAAGTCTCCCCACGGCGCGCTTCTCGCGCTATTGCTGTAGAGTCCATATGTTATCGTGTCGCTGCCTGCGTACATTTTGCGTTGCGTCGGATCGGTGGCTCCCGACAATCCGCCGGACAAGCCGACCGTATAGGGGAGACCATTGCTGCACGTCAGGCTCATCGTGGACTGCGCATCTATATTCGACCCGAAGCTCAATATGTTCCCAAAATTGAGATTGTTGGCGGATACGCTGCAATTCGCTTGAACAGTCGCGGATGCGGAAAAAGAGACCGCGCTCGATTTTGTCCCTTGGGTCGATACGCCGCAGATCGCGACGGGGCTGAGATTCGGATTTTGAAACGTCTCCAAGCTCGTGCTCACGTCGATGAAGTTGTTCGTATAGGTTCCCACGCCCGCGCTCTGCTGGGAGGCGAGTACGGAGCCATATAATGTGACGCTGGCGGAGCCAGAGCCGCTCGTGATCGGAATCAGAATGGATAGCCCATTGGTCGTCGCGCTATAGGCCGGCACATAGGCGCTGTAGGATCCCATCACCGTCGTCAAGCTGGCGTCTTTGTAGATTTCGAACAAAAGCGTCTTGGGTCCGCTGATGAGCTGACGTGGCGGCCAGGACGTCGACTGGCCGGGTCCTATGCTCAGGCAAACGGTCGCCGAGACCGCATTGGGGTTTGCCCCCGAACATATGATGGAAATAATCGAAGGTTGCGCCGGAGACGCAGCGCCCGAGAGCACATCCACGATGCCGAACGACATCGTGCCCGACGTCGAGCATGACATAGCCGCGACGGCTTCGCCGCTCGATGTCGTCAGGCCGAGGAAAGCGGTAACGAAAAAAAGAAAGGCGCTCGAGAAAAATTCGTTTATTCGCATGTCACTCGGATCTCCCTATTCGGCCCGGCCGTCTGCGGCGCCTCGAAAGAGCCGCGACAATCCCGGGTTCCAAGATCGACGATGATCGAATTGCTCGCCGCGAGATCGGTCACAAAGGCGCGGCCGTCATAGCCGACGACGAAGGCGCTATCGCTGTCGACGAGCTTGCCGCGGCTTCCGACTTCGATCGGCTTTCCGGCCTTGTCGGTCAGGACGAGGACGATGGGCTTGGCGTTTGCCTTCGCGCCGAAATCGATCGCGACGCCGCTGCGATATCGTGGCGCGACGACCTCTTGGGTTTTCACCGAAACCACGTCGACCGGCAGCGTCATCAGATCGATGTCGACCTTGTTGCGTTGATAGGAGCGGAGCGTCGGTATCAACAAGGTTCCGAGAACATTGGTTTCGCCGACGCGGCTATTGTCATGCGCCACCGTCACGCCGGGAGCGCCGGCGTTCACGATCGCAAAACTATCCTCGACCTTCGGCCCGATAGCGACATTCATGTCGGCGAGCGCGATCGCGCCTTCGAATTGCGCCGCGCCACTCACAAAATTCGCTTGTTGCAGGCCGTTGATGCGGGCTGTTCCGACAGGGGTTCGATAAGAGACCGCCCCGTTCGTCATCGAAGTGGGTCCCTGGGTTCGGTTCAGCGACCACCCATAGCTCCCGATGCTCGCTTCCATGTTCTTGCTGGCTTGCGCATTGAAGCCGATACGGCCTTTTCCCGTCGTCGGATCGAACACTGTCTGCGCGCCGCCTCCGACTTGAACATTTCCGCCGATCGGGAAGGAAACTCCCGCGAAAACGCCTTTGTTTTCTATGCCGGAAATATTGCCGAAAACAGTGACGAACAAGCTTCCCTCATAGGGAAGCTGTCGCGAGTACGAAGCGGTCAATGTTTGAGAGGCCATGAGCCGGTTCGATTGCCAAGCCCAGATTCGATCCCTGTTGTCAGGCGTGATCTGCGCGAAGGTGAACGACGCATTGCCGCCGATTACAGGGAGTTTCGCGCCTATAGAAATGCGATTGATCATGCGCGGCGGATGAACGAAAACGAGGTTCGCAGCCAGCTGTTGATTGGTTTGAGGAGTATAGAGATAGAATGAACGGGAGTCGGCGGCCCAACGGGCCGCGGTCGCGGAGGCGAGATCATCGTAAGCGCCGAAGGTCTGCTGCGTGCTGGCGCTGAATGAAACGCCCAGCGGCGTCATCACATTATATGACGCATAGCCTTGGCCGCCGAACGCCGAGAGATAGCGGGACCCCGAGACGGCGGCGGTCAGCGAGCCGAATCGTCCAAATTGCGTCGCCGCCCCGATGCTTCCATTGTAGAGCCCAGAGCCGACTTCCGCATGTCCCAGCACAGTCAATTGGTCTGTCACGCCATACCGAGCGCTCGACGAGACGACGGGGCGGTTGTCGTAATCATTCGAGCGATAGGCGTAAAACTTTCGCGCAAATCCGGCTTCGAACGTGTAGTCGAAGAGCCCCGGGGCGATCAGGCGCTCGTTCGTGAATAGAAAGAGATCGGTTCTTGTTTCCCGTCCAGATGCATCTCGAATGACGACTTCGGCATTGCCGTTCGCGGACGAAACGGGAAGATTGGCGATACGAAACGGCCCCTCCGACACTTGTTGCGTAAATATAGGCGCGCCATTGACCAGAACGTCGACCGACGACGGCACCGCGGCGCTGCCCGAGACGGACGGCAGCGCCGCGGTCACAATGTCCGGGCGCATTGCGAAATTTCTTTGGATCTGTATCCCGCCGAGCCGCATCGGCCTCGTCCAATCGAGGGCGCCGGAAATCGTGTCGCCCGCACGATACATGGTCTGCGTGTCGGGATCGGCGTAGACGTAAGCGGTCTCGAGTCGCAATCCGATCGTGGCGTTTGCCCTGTATAGATTGAAGTTGTTCGTGTTTCCGATGATGCCCGTCTGCGTCACGACCCCATAGGGACTGAAAATTCGGATATCCGTGGATAGGCTGGCTGCCGTGATCGCCGGTCTCCAATGCGTGATCGCAGTGGAGGACGAAGCGAACATCACATAATTCACCAAACCTCCCCAGGAGGACGTCGCGCTCGGAACGGCGGGACGTTCGCCGCGGCTGTCGTAAATTTTTGGAATGCGCTGATCGTCGGACAGATCGAAATAGAGCTGCTGCTTCGGCTCGTCGTAACGATAGGCCAATCCAGAGCCGTTCAGAACGACCATATCTTTGCGCCCACCTGCGCCTGGCGGCTTGACGCCGATGTCCTCGAGATCGCCGCGCTCGACCGCGAAGGCGCCGTCTGGCGATTTCCTGGCGGATACGAGCAGACCCGTCGATTTGCCATTTACGTAGGCTTCCAGACGGAGGTCCAAAGTCCCTGTGGACGCACGATCGCCTTCCATATCGGCGATCGCATTTTGTTCGAGCTCCAGGGCTCGCGCGCGGCTTTCGGCAAGCGCGCATTCTATGAAAATGCAGCTGGCGGCTATGATGCTGAGCCGCCGCAATGTCGAACCTATCGAGGTTTTGCGACGACAGATATGAACTCACGATCTACAGTAGCCGAAACTTTTCCGTCCCGGAGATCGAACTTTCCCGGCAGCTTCCAACGTCTTTCCGAATGTCCTAACGCATAGCCCGCCAGCCCATTCGCGATGGGCTTGCCGTTCAAAGAGAGAGCAGAGATTTTGGCCCGACGATCGCCTTCGTTTTTCGCGACGAGGAACCGACCGCCGTCGCGATTCGTGACAAACCAGGATAGGCGAGGCTGACTTCGCGTTTCCTCATAGAAAAAAATGGGAATGACATAGCGCAGAGCCACGGCGATAATCCCGTTGCGTCGCATCGTGGCGTCGGGGATTTCGTCGACGACGAGACGGTAGCTTTCTTCACCTGCAATCGGCGCTTCGACGATTCTCACCACGCGTATCGTATATTCCGCGCCAGGGCCGATCTCCGCCATGGGAGGCGAACAAACGACATTTTGCGTCGGCTCCAGGACATCCTCTCCATGCTCCTGTCGCCAGACGAAAACGCGGACTTGGCCATTGATCGGTCGATTTCCGCTGTTTCGAAGCGTGATCGTCACCGTCTGTTGTGGAGCTGCGGCCTCGAGCGAGATCGGCGAAACTACGAGCGAGGCGGCGGACGCGCCGTCGAAGACGGCTGCGCTGCAAAACAAAGAGAAAACGAAAAATAGCCTCTTTGATTTCACTGCAATTCCTCTGCGGACGATGAGGTCGAGAAGCGACAAAGGCGCCGGCTTTTCTCGCGAAATGCGCCGGCTGCGCGATGTCTTCGATCACTCATGAGATTGATCGGGCGCCCTTCGCCGAAAAGCGAAGCCGCCTCGTTCAAAAATTCACTGTCACGGTAATCGTATCGGAATACGCATCGGGAGTGCTGAACTGCCCGGCCGGGATTTGCCCATAGACTGTCAGGAGCTGAGGAGCGCCGGTGCCAGTGCCCGAAACCCAGCCAGGCGCCACATCATCCCAATTTATCGTATATCCGGCGTTTTGAAAGAGCGAGTAATTCAAAAGCGCCGCCGATCCTGCAGCCTTCATCTGACGCGTCGTGGTGCTCGCGCCATACAATCCTTGGTTCAATCCGACATTGTAAGGGGTGCCGTTCGTGCAGCTGACAGTGAGAGCGGAGGTCGTTTGATTGAGGACTCCACCGTAATTGCCGAAGAGCATCGGGAGCGCCGAAACCTCACAAAGGCTCGTCACATTCGCCGACACGGTGAACGTGGTCGTGACCGTCGCCGCTTCGACATGATTCGCAAAAGCAAGCGCTATGATTGCTCCGCCGAGAGCTGATTTAAACGATCTATGCATAATAATCCTCGTCGCATAGCGATGCATGAAAGGAAATTGAGAGAACTGAAAATTGCGCACAAATACATGTACGAATATTGGCTCTTTAATATCGTTAGATATTCGGAATTAAAATTGGTGATTTTACGCAAATGGCGCTATCGTGCGTAAATGTGCGCGTTTGGGGCGTTGCGGAGCGTATAATTCCATCGGAATCGGACACAGATCGGCGTCACTCTGTGCAAATCGAAGCTGCCTTAGCCGGTCTCGGTGTTGCATTGGCGCCGCGTCTCTATATCGAAGCCGAGCTGGCGAAAGGTCGCTTGGTTGCGCCATGGCCTGAAGGTGAGTCGATCTCCAAGACGCTCCCATTGAGCGCGGTCCGATCGACGTCTTTGCGACTTGGCTCCTCGAGGAAGCGCGAGCGTCAGATCCAACGCTTTGATGGCGGCAGTTTCGGATTTTCCGAAGTAGGCTTCGTCGGGCGGATCTGCGGGCGCTGTTGCCGGTCTCGACGGCAGCCTCTTTCGAGTTCCGAGTTCGTTCAACGCCCACCGCATAGCGGCGGCGGACCGACAAGCCGCCGATGGGCCCCGTTGTCGATGATCAGCTCTCTTGGAAGGGCTCCGCCGGAGCATAGGCGGCGAGAAAAACCCCGACTCCAGTGGTGATCGTGCGGTTGCGCTCGGTCGCCGACAATGCCGACTCGTCGCCGAGCATGGCCCGCAACTGAAGGTCGCCACGGATCAGGCCGATAAA